>NZ_JAIZZK010000012.1 GCF_020443705.1 Clostridium algoriphilum | reverse complement strand
TTTTTTGAAGATTTACATGATAAAATTATAAAAAAAATTGTATTAAGCCACAATGTTGATTGCTTCGATTTTTATTAGAAAAGCTATAATATAGTTAAATGTCGTGAAAAGTAAATTTCATGACATTTTTTAATATCATTGATTAGTATAGTAAAAGATAAATTTAGTTATACAATTCGATACGTTATGTTAAATTAATATTAACTATTATAATTAAAATCAATGGTTTATTTAACAATAGATCACGTAGTCTCCATGATGTTTATATATTGATATTAGGTTATATTTTGTGTAGATTTTGAATAACAATAAGTAAAATATTGTATAAATGATTAATAAGATAAAAGGATTAGAGCCGAATTTAGTGTCACAAGGAGAAAAGGAGAATTGAATTATGAAAAATAAGTCAAAGAGGTTAATTTATATTGAAGAATATGTATTAATTAATGGTATCAACCAATATTTGTTTCATTCTGGTACTAAATATGATAATCAAGTATTGTTATTTTTACATGGTGGCCCTGGCAGTGCTGAATCACTATTTGCACATGTTTTTCAACAAAAATGGGAAGATATTTTTACCGTAGTTCATTGGGACCAACGTGGCTCTGGAAAAACTCTTACTAACAATCCAGATAAATATCCTACAATTGATTTGATGCTAAAGGATCTGTTCGAAATTATTCAATACTTAAAGAAAAAATATAATAAACAAAAAATAATTATACTTGGTCATTCTTGGGGGAGTGTTTTAGGAAGCACGTTTATAAAGAAATATCCTGATGAAGTAGCTTATTATATTGGGGTTGGACAAGTTATTAGTATGATTGAAAATGAGCGTGTTGGCTACGAAAAAGTTAAGGAATTGATTTTACAGTCTAACGATAAAAAATCTCTAAAAAAACTTCAAGTTTTAGGTGATTATCCTGGAGATAAATTTGATAGTGAATTTATGAAAAAATGCGGGAAAATACGCAGACTTCAAGGAAAATATAATTTAGCTATGAAGATAGGTCTCTCCATGATCATAGCTGCTCTTAAAAGTCCTATTTTTAAGTTGTCAGATATTTTAGCACTAATAAAAGGGCCTAAAGTAAACGAAGAAATACTAGAATTTTTATTTCCTTTTGATTTGAATGCTGAATCAGGTGAATATAAAGTACCAATTTATTATATTTTAGGCGGAAATGACTGGCAAACACCCTATGTTATTGCACAAGAATACTTTAGTAGAATTAATGCTCCACATAAAAATTTATATTTAATACCTAATGCTGGACATATGACAATGATGGATCAGCCTCAATTATTTTTTGATGTATTATTAGAAATTAACAATAAAGAGATATATGACTATGAAATATGTTCCAATACCAGTAAAAAATAAAAATAGTTAATACGGGGTAAAATGCCATATATGAAAAATAAAATTTTAGTGTGAATTTAAAGGAATTAAAGATTTTGTGCCTTGCTTGTGGTGTATGAAAAACTCGACAGTTATATATGGATTAAGACAAGAAAACATCTGAAAATTCTACACAACAACAAACCATTTAAATGGATTTACAGAAAGTATTTCAAAGCGGATTATACAGGAGTTAGTAAAGATAAATGGATACTAACAGACCCTCATGATAAAAAGACCCAGCTATTCAAAATGAACTGGATACCAATAGTGAGGCATGCTGTAGTGAAATATAGGAATAGCCCTGATGATGATAGTTTAGTAGATTATTTTGAAAAAAGAGATAAGAAAGATTTCATAAAGGATAATGTTTCGAGCATAAGGAAGTTAGCAAAACTCAGTAATTACAAATGTAGAGTATGTAAACAATCATTAGTTGGAGAAGAGTCTTTAAATATTAACCATATTGTACCTGCTAAATTAGGCGGTGATGAACGATGACAACTTGGAATTGTTGCATAAAAGTTGTCAGCGATATCATCGTATACTACTTGAGAAATATGGAGGAGGAAGAGATTTATCCAAAATTGTCACTCACTTCAAGAATAATCAAGTAGAACTTAACAGCAAAGAAGGATACGAGTTGATTAAGAAGGCATTTAAGAAGTTTAAATACCAACTTGTTTGAGGTAAAAAGAAGGCTTGAGCCGTATGTGTGGAAACACACAAGTACGGTTTTTAGAGGGGAAAGGAGCCGTAAGGCTCCCTACCTACTCGACAATGTATCCTAAAAATACGATTTATTCAACATTGTAAAATATGACGAAGTAAAGATTATAAATAATGTGAAAAGGAGTATTTAAATGAAAAAAAGAAATGAATTATCAAAAACTTATATTCCAATTGCAATTTTTGGATTTCTATGCTTAACAAGTATAGGTTTGACTAATGTTGCTGGATTAACTATTCTTTTTTCAATATTGTATTTATTTATTGAAAACAAAAGGAACAAAGGGGAAATGGAAGACATCGGTTTTATTCCAAAAAACATTTTATCTGATATAAAAAAATATTGGTGGTTAATTTTGATTCCTGTTGTTTCGGGTATTGTATCAATTAGTTTGTCTAAACTTGTGTTGCCAGAGTTCTATTTGCATGTTTTAGAACGCACAAAACCGATGTTATCATTTGATAAATTGTTTTTACTGATACCTCAATTATTGATTTTACCATTTGGTGAGGAAATAGCATTTAGAGGGTTTTTCCAGACTAAGCTTTGCAATATTACAAAACCAATTTGGGCTATCATCATTACTTCATTATTTTTTGCCATAGGACATTTTTCGGCTGGCTCCATTTCAGTTATTATTTATGATTTATTTTTTATTTTTATAGATAGTATTATTTACGGCATGATTTATCAAAAGACTAAGAATATTTACTCTTGCACTATTTCACATTTTTTAGCAAATGTCATTGGGATAGCTATTCTTTTACTTATTTGATTAAACATACAGAGTATGAGAAAAGAAAGTAACACAACTATAATTGTGTTACTTTCACATTGGGTCTATTGGCTATTCCTTAAAAATTTTATTTTGAATGTAACATAATGAGTTGACACTTTACTTTGAATGTACTATAAATGATGTCCTAAATATCAAATGCTTGCAGCAGCTCCGCATTAATTGCTCTCTTTATATTGATTAATTAATTTATAGAATGTAGTTTTCTTTAATTCCAATATTTTCATAACATCAACCGCTTTTATAGTGTTGTCCTTATACATCTTGTAATACTTATCCCATAGCTTCGGTACTTCAATAGACTTACGTCCTTTATATTTCCCTGCTGTTACTGCAACTGCTATGCCTTCCATCTGTCTATCCTTTAGGTAGTCCCGTTCAAGTTGTGCAACCGCTCCAAATACTGTAAGCATAAATACTCCCGTAGGTGTTGTAGTATCTATGGCTTCCTTTAATGATATAAAAATAACTCCCTTACTATTTAATTGTTCTACAAGTTCCAACAAATCTTTAGTGTTACGAGCAAACCTACTTATACTATCTACTATGAGCTTATCACCGTTCTTTAATGATGCCATTAGATTAGTTAACACTGGTCTATCTGTTACGTTCTTACCACTTACTTTCTCTATATAAACACACTCCATCGGTATGCTATATTCTTTAGCCTTTATTTCTTGCCTAATAGTATTTTGTTCCTTTGAACTTAGCCTTATATAAAAGTATGTTTGCATCTAATCACCTCTATATACTTATTATATTGAATCGTTCGTTTAAAGTACATATATTACATGAACGGTTTATGTGTATATTTACCACCACGATATAATGCCACTTTCAAGGCTATTAGTTCGCGTTCGTCTACGGTATACTCTATCCGAAACTACTTTATGCATTGTAAGCCTACTCGTTCACACATAAGTTCACGTTTTGTCCAGTATAAGTTCGCTTTATGGGACAAATATAAAAATAAGTATACAGTTGTATAAATTTATGTAAAGAAAATAGTAATTTGACCGATGATAATATATATAACTATTTTTATTTAACAATTGCATAAATTGTTTAGCATAGATCTGTTTCATGTGAGGCTCATACATTCACGTTTGAAAGATGATAAATGACTATAATTTTGAAAAGGGAAGGGAAGCGGTAAAATGAAGTTTTTTGTAAATTTGAGTGTAAAGAAAAAACTTGTATCAGTATTTTCAGTAATTTGTATTTTCATGATTTTAATAGGAGTGGAGGGTATATTAAGTTCAGCAAAGATAAATGAGGGTTCTAAGACTATATATAGTAATTATTTAACATCCATTAAAGACTTAGAGGAAATTAAAGGAAATATCAATGAAGTTAGCGCTAATATGACTACAATTGCTTTTCAAATTGATAAAGCAAATTTAGATGAGCAGATAAAAAGCATAAATGATTTAACCAATAAAGATATAAAATTGGATAAGGAATATGACAGTCTACCTTCTACATCAAAAGAAGAGGACAAAGCTTATGCTGATTTTAAGAGTGATTTATTAAAATATACTGAGGGAACAACGAAGGTAATTGAACTTGTGAAAGCTAATAACTATGCGGATGCAGTTAAGATTTATAATACAGATGTGTTAACAATAAGAAGTTCTATGGCCGAAAAATTAGACGAATGTATTACTGTTAATAGTCAATCAGCGAAGCAGGCAAATTCAGATAATATAGCTCAATTTAAAAATGCAAGGAATACAATAATACTATACACAGTTATAGCATTTTTGATTATAATCTTTATGGGTTACATATTAGGTAAAAATATAATGTACCCATTAAATAAAATAAAAGATTTAGCAGGGCGATTATCAAGTTATAATTTTTCTGAAATAATGACCATTACAAGAAAAGATGAATTTGGACAAACAGGAATTGCGTTAAATACTGCGCAAGAGAATGTTAAAGAGTTAATAAAAGAAATATTGTTCAATTCTTCTGATATGAGTGCCTCCTCCGAAGAACTTTCAGCTACCGTTGAGGAAATAACCTCTAAAATAGAAATCATAGACAGTTCAACAGAGGAAATAAATAAAGCTGTTCAAGAAGCTAGTGCTACATCAGAGGAAATAACCGCATCTGTTGAGGAGGTTAATTCAAGCATGGAAGAACTATCTTCTAAGGCTATGGAAGGTAGCGGTAATGCTACACAAATTAAAGAAAAAGCTGAAGAAGTTAGGACAGCGGCTAATAAAGCATTGGAACAAAGTGAAAGTATTTATAAAGAAAAAGAAAAAAGAATATTAAAAGCTATAGAAGATGGAAAGGTTGTAGATGAAATTAAAGTTATGGCGGATGGAATTGCGGCAATTGCATCACAAACTAATTTGCTAGCATTAAATGCAGCCATTGAAGCAGCGAGGGCAGGAGAGCATGGAAAAGGATTTGCAGTAGTTGCAGATGAAGTAAGAAAACTTGCAGAACAATCATCAGAAACTGTTAACACCATTCAAAGTACCATAGTTAAAGTTCAAGATGCATTTAAAAATTTATCTGGAAACAGCAATGATATACTTAAATTCGTTATAGAAGATATTAAACCTGTATTAGAACAGTATGTTGCATCAGGAAAGCAATATGGTGAGGACGGAGAATTTATAAGCGCTATGTCAGAAGAAATAGCAGCTATGTCAGAAGAAGTGGAAGCTACAGTAAATGAAGTTAGTATGGCAGCTCAAACTTTAGCACAAAATTCACAGCTTTCTGCAGAACATACAGGAGATATTCAAATTAATATTGATGAAACTTCAAAAGCTATGGTGCAAGTAGCACAAACATCACAAATTCAGGCAGAGCTTGCACAAAAACTTAATGAATTGGTACAGAAGTTTAAGATTTAAGGAAAAGGCATACTTTTATTATAAAAAGTATAGATACACCAGTTTATTCCTTATATAATAGTAGGTAAACCCCCTTACCTATTCCATTATTGGATATAATTTTTACTATTAATATAATTGGTTAATATGATATTATTAAAATAATGAGGTGAGTGCATTGGACAATGAAATAGAAGCTATGTTAGTTAAAATATTAGAAGGACAGTCAAGAATTGAAATAGAATTAAGAAAGCATTCTATAAAAATTGGAACTATGGAAGAAAATATAAAAAGAATTGCAGGGCTTCAAAACGCCTATAAAGATCAGAATGAAATTTTATTTGATAATACTGATTCAATGATTGTAAAAAAAACAGATTTATTATCAATCATTATAGATCATTGTAAAAAGCGCTTTCAAAAACGTATATGATTCAATGATGTCATGTAAGCAAGACAAAAGTCATTCATTCAAGATAACTAATCTTATGATGTATGACTTTTGTCCTATTTATAATCCAAATGATACAAATACACATTAAACATTCAGTTAATTATTAACTTGCTTATCTGTCATATTATCTGTTTTTTGCTTCCTTTTCGATTTATACCATTCATATCTTTTTTTACCCTCATCGAAGGCAGTTATTTCTTCAGGGGTATTTAAAATAAGTTCCGGTACTAAATTGGTTTTTCCTTTTTTATCTAGAGATACCATCGTAAAAAATGCAGTTAATGCTTTTTTTCGATCATAACAATCTAAATCTTCAACTTCAACAGTTACGACTATTTCCATAGATGATTTGCCTGCGTAAGCAACCTGTGCAGTACAAATAACTAAATCACCAATAAATATAGGTAAATGAAATTCTAACTCATCAACTCGAGCTGTAACAACATTTGTATGAGCAAATCTTCTAGCTACAGCATATGCTGCTAAATCCATTAACTTCATGATTTCTCCACCATGGATATTCCCTGCAACATTAGCTTGATTAGGTAGCATTACTTCACTAATAATTAATTTTGATTCTGATACAAGTCTTTTCATATTTTTAGCTCCTTCTTTATAATCGTCGAAATAAAATTAGCTCCTAGTATCCACACCTTAGATGATATTATTGAAATTAGAAATTTTTTTTAGATGTTTTCTATTTTATAGTTGAAACATTTTCAACAGAAATAAAGAAGTTTATATTTAGGGGTCTATTTTCCGTTCCATTACTACAGACCCCGTTCATTAATATTTCATTTATAGGTTAATTCCCAACTTTGCTCCTTCATAAATATTTATACTTATTAAATCTTCATTGCAATCTTTGTAGTCTCATATATTCCTATCTTAGCATCGCCTGCCTTTTTAGCATCTCCAATAGAATATACTTCATTACATATTTCCTCTGAAACCTGTAATAATGGATTAAAGCTTCTAGAGCCAATTGAAAGTACAATAGCATCAAACCCTGACAGTGTTCCTTGTTCCTCTTTATGTTCATATTTTATTCCATCAGAAACAAATTCCAATACTTTGGATTCTGGATAAAATTTGACATTGCTATCATTTAATCGTGATAAAAGATATTTTCTTGGAGTTTTCCCAAGTAAAGGAGCCATTTCTTTAATCATATCTACAATTGTTACATCATTATTATACAGACTTAAAAATTCTGCTGTCTCACATCCAACAAGTCCTGCACCGATTACTAATACCTTTTGATTTCCAATGATTTTATCACCCTTTAATATATCATTAGCCTTAAATACATTATCTCCATCAATTCCTTTAATTGGTGGAATAATAGGTGTTGAGCCAGTTGCCAGAATAATAGTATCAACATTATATGCTTCTAAAAATTCCTTTGTTGCTTCTATTCCATACTTGATTTTTGCACCATATTTATTGCATAGAGTTTCATATGTGTGAATGGTTCTTGCTAAATCTTGCTTCATTGGTGGAATACTTGCTAATTTCAACTGTCCACCAGCATATTTCTCTTTTTCTATTACAGTAACATCATGTCCTCTTTTAGCAAGAATCCATGCGGCTTGTAGTCCTGTTGGACCTGCCCCTACTACGACTACTTTTTTAGTTTTTTCTGCTTTTTTAATCTTCCAATTTCCTTCTTTTCCACTGAAAGGATTAATCATACAAGAAACGCCTACTTCGCCTTCTTCGCACTTTGAGCCACCAAAACATCTTTGCATACATGCCGAGCAATAAAAAATTTCATCTAATCTATTTTCTTTAATTTTATTAGGAAATTCCGAATCACAAATTGATTGACGTCCAATTGCAACAAAATCTGCTGCCCCAGAAAGAATTATGCTTTCTGCAATTGCTGGATCATTAATTCTTCCAACGCATATTACTGGAATATTAATACTAGCTTTAATTTTTTCTGAATTTATACTATTAAATCCTGGTTGAACATAATTAGGTAATATAATAGTTCCTGAAACAATTGTTCCAATAGATACGTGAATTGCATCTGCTCCAGCTTTTTCTAATACTATTGCTTGTGCTGCAGAATCAATGATAGTATTCCCATTTTCTATATCTTCAACTCCACTAATTCTCACAGTTACCGGATAATCTTCTCCACATTTATTCTTAATATCCTTAATTATTTCACAAGCAAATCTAGCCCGAGCGGTAGTGGAACCACCAAATTCATCAATACGTTTATTAGTTGATTTTGATAAAAATTGTGCTACAAGATAACCATGTGCTCCATGAATTTCAACTCCATCAAAGCCAGCCTTTTTAGCTCTTACTGCAGCATCCCCGAATTTTCCAACTAGCGTCCAAACTTCATCTGTAGTTAATTCGTGAACTGGTTGTAATTTGTTTTCGGCAGGAATACTAGATGCACCTACTGATATTTGGTTTGTTGCTTTAAAATCACTTTGAATTCCTGCATGATGGATTTGAGCAAAACAAACTGCCCCATTGTCATGAATTCTTTTTGTAAGCTCTGTTAAATTAGGTATAAATGAATCATCATATATTCCTACTTGAGTTTCATCTGCTAATCCTTCTTTGCTAACACATAAAAATTCTGTAATAACTAAGCCAAAACCACCCTTAGCTCTTGCAGCAAAGTAATTAAAAGATTGCTCTGAAAAAAGATGTTCTTTAGTCGCTGAGCCACTATGCATTGGTGGAACTACTAAACGATTTTTAATTTCAAGTTTTCCTATTTTCATTGGTTCAAAAAGTTTATCAAACATAATACTCTCCTTCTTTCTGTTACTTATTCCAAATATTTAATTATCGATTTAAAATCTGTTAATAACGAACTTATACTTCTACCAAGTTTCCTTTTTAAATGGATGTTTAACCCACCCTTCACTCCAAGGTGCTGACTGATCAATTGAACCAGTAAGTTCTTCAAAATACCACTTTCCATCAACCTTTACAAACTTGTCCTTATATTTTCCAGAAAGAATATAAGCTTCACTTTTATTTTTATCCTCTGGAGTCACCATAGTTAATAGACAAATTAATTTAAATTTTCCCACTGCACTTAAACCATCTGGAGCAATATCAATTACAGGAGCTAAAATATTGTGCTGCCCCCATATAATATCTCTAGCTAAATTATTAGTGTGTTGTCTTATTCCATCCCTGCCTTTTGCAGTACCGCCTACGCCTGTTATACTCCAAAGACTATCAGTAATAAATAACTCCGCAACCTTATCTCCATCGTACCCTTCATCAAGACATAATGCATAAGTATACTTAAGTTTTTTAATAGCCTCCAAATCTTCTAATTGATTAAGACGTTGTTCAACTTCTAATTTTTGATTGTTCATAGTTTTTTTCCTCCCAATTAATTACTTACTGAATTCCATAAGCATTGATTCACATAACTTTTTTAAACATTAAACCTTTATATTTTCCTTTTCCTTAGTATAAAAACATTTATGATACATTTATGATACTAAGATTTTTCTTATATGAATACCTCTTATGAGGGATAACAAAAAATAATTGTATATATTAACCTCATACCAAAATTAAATTACATTTATGCTGTCACGGAGATGCCTTAAAGCTAACTCATCTTCTTTTGTAAAATTATTTATTACTTCTTCAAGCATTTCTGTAATTGCACCTTTATCTCTAGGAAGTTCTCCACTGAACTGTATAGGGTTTGATACGCTTCGTCCATCAACAATGATGCTTTTTTTCAAATTCTTAATAAGAGTCAACATCTCCTGTATGCGTTCCTGTTCGGTGGACTCTGTAAAACGACCAGCTATGACATCTTTGTACATATCTGAATCCTCAAAAATAGTTACGGTAGTCAGATAAAGAAATGTAGGGTTAAGTTGATTGAATACATTTGCAGTCTTAATTGCATTTTCCTCACCTTTCCCCTGCCCTGCAAGTCCGCCAAGATAGATAACTATATAAGATATACCTGCTGCCTCAAGCTTGGTACATTCTTGTATGATTTCATCTGATGTGTAACCCTTGTTGACACTCTTCAGAACATCATCATCGCCACTTTCTACTCCAATGACAAGATCATTGATTCCAATAGCTCTTAACACTTTTAACTCTTCCACGCTCTTGTTTTTGATACTCGTAATTCTTGCGTACATCCCAATATTGGCTTTAGGCAGATATTCCTTAATCTTGCTTCCAATCTCCTGTAATTTTGACACACTCAGACTAAACGGGTCTCCACCAACCGCAAAAACTCGCTTTGCCTTATTATTTTTCCTACTTACTTGTTTTAAATCTCTTTCAATTTGCGACATTGGTGCAATTTTAAATTTTGTGCCTCGGTAAAACGTACAAAATCTGCATTGATTATGAGTGCATCCTACTGTAACTTCGAGTAGAACGCTATTTGCTTCATGAGGTGGTCTTACAACTGGACCTGAATATTTCATAAAATTCTCCTTTCTTTCCTATTATTGTTCCTTCTATTTAAACCAACCTTCACTCCATGGTGATGATTGATCAATTGAACCATTTATTCACATCTGTCTTTTAGTATTAAGTATTTATATTTTTCTTATCCTATAAGCATTTATATTAAACTAATCATACTAATATTTTTCTTACATGAATACCTCTTATGAGGGATAACAAAAAATATGCTCACTACACTTAGTTATTATTTTTACAATCACATTTATAAATATTACACTCTCCTATTACTTGGAAGACAATTTAGAATTAACTTATTGATGCTTAATATTAATTATGTTACACTGAAAACTAATAATAATTGTATATATTAACCTCATTTTAGTTTAATATATATTGCATGTTTGTTAATCTATTGAAAGGAATACTTTATGAATAATACAATTATACCCAGTTTTTATTTTTCAAATAAATTTTTTCATTATAAAGATATAATACAAAAATATGATGTACAAAAAGTTAAGTTTCCTAAAGATTCTCTACTTACAAACTATGGAAAAATAAATAACACCGCATATTATATAAATAGTGGAATACTACTTCTTTCATTAGCTCATGAAAAAGGTGGCGAAAAATCACTTGCTTTATTTGGTCCTGGATCAATATTTCCAATTGGGTTAACTAATCATAAATATAAAATGGATTTTGAAATAATTCTTAGAGCTTTCTCTGATTTAGATGTTTATAAATTTTCATACCTAACATTGCGTAAAATGGCTTGTGATAATCATAATTTGGCTATAGATTTATTGGAAGAAGATTGTGATTTTACAAGTTATTTATTTCATGATTCAGTAAGTCAAGCCTTTGATCCTTGTATAACAAGACTATGTGATGTGCTTTATCTTTATTTAGTCAGTACCCATATAGAAAATAATATTATCAAAATATCTCAAAATTTCCTATCTAATATTGTAGGGGCATCAAGAGCACAAATTGAGCGAGCTTTAAAAGAATTAAGGGATGAAAAAGTTTTAGAAACTTCTCGTAATAAAATTATTATACTTAATTTAGAAAATCTATTGGAGTATTGTTCTGATAATGTGCGAAATTTTTAACCGAATGTAAAAAAATAACCATATAGAGATTTAAAATATGAAACCTTTTCAAATGTCTACAAACTAAAATAACCCACGACAATACTTATATAAATATTGTCGTGGGTTTATTTAACTAATTATGTTGTATGCTTTTTTATTAATTATTTAAGAATAGTGTTAAGTTATAAATATATATTAATTTTACCAGTTTTCATAATGTATTACTTCCTCAATCTTTTTTCGTGGACGATCTTTAGGTGTTTCATCTGCATAACCTAGGGTGATTATTCCAACTACATATTTATCAGCAGGTATGTTTAAAACTGGTCTAATTTCTTCTTGGATAAACCATGCAACCACGCAAGTACCTAACTCTAAGTTGGTTGCTTCAAGTAATATATGTTCTATGGAAATTGATGTATCTCTAATTATCTGTTTAAGTTCTTCTTGTGGACTATCTTCATTTAATGATATATCTACATTTTTTTCTATTCTACTACGTATATCTGCTATACATACAATAAAAACGGGAGCCGAAATCATCCATTTTTGATTATGAGATACTTCAGCTAATTTCTGTCTATTTAATTCTGATTTTACTATAATGAAATGCCAAGGCTGTGTGTTACTGCCAGATGGAGCAAGTCTTGCACTTTCGATCAATTTAATTATTTTCTCATCTTCAACCAATTTATTAATATATTTTCTTATACTTCTACGCATTTTAATTTCTTTAATCATAATATTAGATTCCTCCTGTTAAAATGAAATGTTTGAAATTATAACCTAATTGAATTTCAATACGTTATAACAAATGTATTTTTAATATTATATCATAAAATTTAACAACATTTTTTATTTATAAGATTACTAAACTTCAAATCATTCCTATGTATCATATATAATTTATGCGATTTACGAAATTTCTCCATCCTATGGATTAAACCATAAATTTACAATTATACATACTTCATTCTCTATAATGTAAAATCATACATGGTATAATATATATACGGACGCAAACAAATAAATATGGAGTTAATATGCTAGTATATTTATTTAAATAGGTCTATTTAAAAGAGAAAGGACGTGTTTTTGTGAGTTTGAGATTTATTTACGGAGGAGCTGGAAAAGGGAAAAGTACTTTTTGCTTAAAGGATATAAAATCAAGAAGCACCAGCGAACTTGAAAAACCTCTAGTACTTTTGGTTCCAGAACAATTTTCCTTTCAAGCTGAGAAAAATCTTATAAAAGTAGTTGGATCTACAGGGATAAAAAACGTCCAAGTACTTAGTTTTAATAGATTAGCATATAAAGTATTAAGTGTTGTAGGGGGCATAACCCGTAAACCTATGGATTCATCAGGAAAGGCAATGCTTATTCACAGTATACTTCAAAAGGAACAAGAGGAATTCAAGGTATTTAAAGGAGCATCCAGGCAAAAAGGCTTTGTGGATAATGTTGCAAGTGCAATCACAGAGTTTAAGAAATATAGTATTTCTGCGGAAGATCTAAATAAGGTAAAAGATAATTTAGGGGAAAGTCCATTACTTATAGATAAAATAACTGATTTATCCCTTATATATGGTGAATTTAATAATATTCTAAATTTAAACTACGTGGATCCTGATGATGATTTGACCCGTTTAAATAGTGCACTCGACGAATGTACTATATTTGATGGAGCAGAGTTCTGGCTGGATGAGTTTACTGGCTTTACACCGCAGCAGTATGGAATACTAGAAAAGTTATATAAAAAGGTTAAAAGAATAAATATAACATTGCCCTTAAAGAGCCCAGAGCATTCAAAATCTATGGAAGACTCTGACGCTTTTTATTCTATAAAGTTTACAGAAGATAAGCTTTTAAGTTTAGCCGAGGACTGTGGGACAAGCATAGAATCACCAATACAGCTTCAAGAGAACAAGGAATATAAATTCAAAAACAATGGGGAGCTTTCTTTTCTTGAGAGAAATTATTTTGCTTTCCCATACACGCAAGCAACTAAAAAATGTGAAAATATAAAGATATTTAAAGCTTTTAATGGTTATTCGGAAGTTGAACATGTGGCAAAAGATATATTAAGATTATGCCGAGATGAAAATATAAGATTTAATAAAATAGCAGTAGTAACTAGAGATTTACCAACTTATGAGAAGTTAATTAAGGCTATATTTACGGAATACAACATTCCTTTATTCATAGATAAGAAAAAAGATATAACAAGTAACCCCTTAATAGTTTTAATAACAGGAGTTGTTGAGATATTTACCAAGAACTTTAGCTATGAGTCAATGTTTAGGTATCTTAAGACAGGGCTTTTAGACATAGATAAGCAACATATAGACATTTTAGAAAACTTCATTATTGCAGCAGGAATAAAGGGTAAACGCAAGTGGACAGAGCTTGATTTGTGGCAGGAAAAAATAGAATATTATTTTAGAGATTACTATGACAATTTAAAAACTGCACAAGGCGAAATTTCAGAAAAATCTGCTAAGGAAAATCAAAGAGTGGAAGAGACCATTAAAATCTTAAATGATACTAGGGAAACTATAATAACACCACTAATACAATTCAAAGAAAAGTTAAAGGGTGGAGGCAAAACTACCACGAAAATCTGCACAACTTTATTCGAATTTCTAGAAACCATAAATGTATATAAAACACTAGAAAAGTGGATAGAGACTTTCAAAAGTCAAGGTGAACAGGAGCTTGTTACCGAGTACAGTAAAATATGGAACCTAGTTATGGAGTTATTAGACCAGATGGTTGAGGTCATTGGAAATGAAACCTTATCTCTTGAGGAGTTTGTAAAGGTTATGTCTATAGGCTTTAGCAAACATCAAATGGGACTTATCCCACCGGCACTTGATGGAGTTACAATCAGCAGCGTTGAGCGTATAAAAAGTCATGAAATAAAGGCATTATACATTATAGGCGTAAATGATGGAGTGTTCCCAAAGGCAAGCAAGGAAGAGGGAATATTCACAGATAATGATAGGATAATACTCAAAGAAAAGGGCGTAGAACTAGCAAATGACACAAAAACTGAGGTGTTTAATGAGCAGTATTTAATTTATGCCACCATTACTATCCCAAGTAAATACTTAAATATTAGTTATCCTATAGCGGATTATGAGGGGAAAACATTAAGACCTTCTATTATAATAACAAGATTTAAATCACTATTTAAAGGCTTAATAGAAGAAAGTAATATTTCGCAATATAGTGATGAGTTAAGTGATATAGAAGGGACTCATGAAATGAGACAAGTATGTGCTAAAGTCCCAACTTTTAATGATTTAATATTTGCATTAAGGAGATATCTAGAGGAAGGACATATATCACCTCTTTGGATTTCAGTTTACAAATGGTACCAAAAGAACCCTTTATGGAGAGAAAAGAGCAACACTATGTTTGAGGGGTTTGACTATAAAAATGAAGTTAAAATGCTAGAAAAAGAAAAAGTGAAACTTCTTTATGGAGATAAAAATTATTTTAGTGTATCTAGAATAGAAAAATATGAAGAATGTCCCTTTGCATACTTTGTTCAATATGGCTTAAAAGCAAAGGAGAGAAAAACATTTACATTTTCATCACCAGACTTAGGTAGTTTTATGCACAGCGTGCTTGATAATTTTTCAAAGCTTGTGGATAAAAGTGAGATAAAATGGGCTAATCTTGATAAATCCTGGTGCGAGCAAAACATAGCAAGTATCGTAGAAAAAGAAGCATCGGTTGGTTCTAGTGGATATATATTAAACAGCACCCCTAGGTACAAGTACTTTACAGAGAGATTAAAAAGAGTTTTAAAGAAAACTATATATGTTATAGTTGAGCAAATGAAGAATAGTGGCTTTGAGCCTTTTGGCTACGAAGTATCATTTGGGTTTGAACAGGGAGATTATCCACCAATTAAAATAAAACTATCCACAGGCGAAATGGTAAACCTAGTTGGTAGGATAGATAGGGTGGATAAGCTAATAAATGAGGGTGAAGAATTTTATCGGATAATAGATTATAAATCTGGAAATAAGGACTTTAAACTATCAGATGTATATTATGGACTTCAAATACAGCTACTTACCTATTTAGATGCTATGCTTAGAAATGAAAGTGCAGTAACTGATGAGCCAATTTTTCCAGCAGGTATACTGTATTTTAAAATAGACGACCCAGTTATAAAAGCTAAAAACAATTTAGATGAAGAAGAACTTGAAAAAGCAATAATGAAGGCTTTAAAAATGAAGGGGCTACTTCTAGCTGATACTAAGATAATAAGAGAAATGGATAGAAATATAGAAGGTGCATCCCTAGTTGTACCAGCATCTATTAAGAAAAATGGTGATTTAGGATCAAGATCATCAGTAGCAACTAAGGATCAGTTTGATATGCTACTTAATCATGTAAAAGAAAATTTAATAAAAACATGTGAGGGAATGCTAAGTGGGGAGATAGACATAAAACCATACAAGAAAAAGGATGCTACCCCATGTGCTTATTGTGAGTACACATCTATTTGCCAATTTGACCCTACGTTAAAGGAAAATACCTATAAAATAATAAAAGATAAGAGAGACAAAGAAATATGGGAGATCTTATCTAAGGAATTTAATGAGACTAATGAACCTGATAAAATAGAAAATATAGATATCAAGGAAAGTGGGGTGGACAAGGAGTAATGATAAAAGGAGAAAAGGAAATCAAACCAACAGAAGTAGCGGTCTCATGGACCGAGGACCAACAAAAGGCTATCTTAACTCGTGACTGCAATATTCTAGTAGCCGCAGCTGCGGGATCAGGTAAAACGGCAGTTTTAGTTGAGAGAATAATAAAGATAGTAACAGACGAGGAGAGGCCAACAGATATAGACAAGCTCCTAGTAGTTACATTTACAAACGCTGCTGCATCTGAGATGAGGGAGAGAATAGCTGCCGCAATTTCAAAGGAACTTCATAAAAATCCACAAAGTAAATTACTTCAAAGACAGTTAACCCTATTAAATAAATCCAGCATTACAACTATTCACTCCTTCTGCCTTGAGGTTATTCGTAATAATTATCATGTTGTAGATTTAGATCCTAATTTTCGAATAGCAGATACGACAGAAGCAGTGCTATTAAAACAAGAAGCTCTAGAAGAACTCTTTGAAGATAGATATGTAGCCATTAATGAAGAAAAAAATGAAGAAGATGAAAATTCTAGCATTACAAATATAGACGCAACCCCTAGCACTTTAAATATAGAAGAAAATAGCTTTATAAATCTAGTTGAAGCCTATAGCAATAATAAAGAAGATCTAGGACTTCAAGGAATAGTTTTAAGTCTTTATAATTTTGCCATGAGTTCTACAAATCCAACCAAGTGGTTAATTGATGCGGCAGAAGATTTTAATATTAAAGATGGGTATAGGTTTAGTGATACCCCTTGGGCAAAGGTTTTAATGGCAGATATTAAAATAGAACTATCGGGCATTGAAAAAGTAATGATAAAGGCATTAAAAATCATAGAAAATAATGAAGCCATAACTATATATAATGAAGTGTTTAAATCAGATTTAGCATTAATTGCGGATTTAATAAGTGCTGCAAACAACTCTTTTGAAAATTTAGCAACTACTTTTGAAGTTCTAAGCTTTACAAAACTTCCAACTATAAAGGCTTGCAAGGATAAGGAAAAACAAAAGGTTGTTCAAGATATAAGAAATAAAGTAAAAAAACAATTACAAGAATTGCAAAAGCAATTAATGAATGCAAACTCTGAAAGCTCATTAATAGATATTAAGAAATTATATCTTCAAATGAGGGAGCTATCTCAGCTTGTTATAGATCTTCAAGCTAAATATAGAGAAAAGAAAAAGGAACGCTCAATTATAGATTTTAACGATTTTGAGCATTACTGCCTAGACATTTTAATGCTAAAAGATGATGATGGTGAAGTAGTATTAGAAACTGATGGAAAACCAAAACCATCAGACGTAGCTGTTCAACTCAGAAATAAATATGAAGAAATTTTGATAGATGAATATCAAGATAGCAACATGGTTCAAGAAACATTACTAAATATAATTTCAAGAGAGAAAATAGGCGCTCCAAATGTATTCATGGTAGGAGATGTAAAGCAGAGTATATATAGATTTAGGCAAGCAAGGCCTGAACTCTTTTTAGCAAAATATAATAGTTATTCTAAAGACGAGGGAGCAAAAACAAGAAAGATAACTCTGTATAAAAACTTTAGAAGTAGAGGGACGGTTATCAATGTTGTGAACTATATCTTCAAGCAAATAATGTGTAAAAACATTGGAGACCTTGACTATACAGATGAGGAAGCATTGAATTTGGGAGCTCACTTTGATAAACTTAAAGGTCCAGGAATAATAGGTGGACCAGTGGAGCTACATCTAATTGAAAAAGAAGTTAAAGATGCAAGTGAAGAAAACACAGAGGAATACAATAATAGCGATGAAGAAAGTTCAGAAACCGAGGGACAGGGCAAAACAAATGAAGATGAAACCCCGACCAACATTGAGCTTGAAGCTAAAATTGTAGCAAAAAGAATAAAAGAACTAATGGTTCATAATGATGATAACGCTTTTAAAGTTTACGATAAAAACATTAAGGACTATAGGTTTGTAGACTATAAGGATATTGTAATATTACTTCGTGCCACATCAGCTTGGGCACCTTCCTTTTTAGAACAATTAAAACTTGAGAATATACCGGTTTATGCAGATACGGGCACAGGATATTTTAGCACAATAGAAATACAAATTATTATGAGTCTCCTACAAATTATCGACAACCCAAGACAGGATATTCCTATGCTAGCCGTACTTCGTTCTCCAATAGGGGGGTTCACCTCGGAGGAACTAGTGGACATAAGAGTTGGTCAAAGGGAATTAAGCTTTTATGAGGCAATGGTACACTTTTCAGGTTCAAAAGATACAAATTCGGATAATCAAGAAACAGAGCAAGAAGACAAGGAATTGGTACTTAATAATGAAGCGGAATCTATGGATAATAAATCAATCGAAGAAAAGCTAAGTAAATTCCTGAAAAAGTTAGACCACTTCAGAGAGATTTGTACGTATATGCCTATTGATGAATTCATCTGGTATTTATACACAGACACAGGTTATTACGGTTATATAGGTGCAATGCCAGGAGGATCTCAAAGACAAGCAAATTTAAAAGTGCTTTTCCAAAGGGCAAGGCAGTATGAAGAGACTAGCTATAAAGGACTGTTTAATTTTATAAACTTTATAAATAAGTTAAAAGTAAGCAGTGGAGACATGGGTAGTGCTAAAACCTTAGGAGAAAATGAAAACGTAGTTAGGATAATGAGCATTCACAAAAGTAAGGGGTTAGAGTTCCCTGTAGTATTTCTAAGCGGAATGGGGAAAAATTTCAACCTAATGGATATGAATAAGAGTATATTGTTTCATCATGAGTTAGGATACGGTCCAGATTTTGTGGATCCAATAAGAAGAATTTCCTATCCAACAGTCTTAAAACAAGCACTAAGAAAAACAATAAAGATAGAGAGTCTTGCGGAAGAAATGAGAGTTTTATACGTAGCCTTAACAAGGGCTAAGGAAAAACTAATTATAACTGGGTCAATGAGAAATATAGAGAAAAATTTAACTAGAATGAGCTCCAGTTTAGATGAAAGTAGCGAAAAGCTTGGAGAATATGAAATCCTAAAAGGCAAAAGTTATTTAGAATGGATAATACCAGCGGTTATTAGACATATAGATGGAAAACCACTAAGAGAGCGTATAGAAATTGAGGATGAAAATGTACATTTGCTAGATCATCCTGCAAGTTTTTCAGTTCGTTTTTGGACAAGAGATCACATAAAAAGTAGTGAAATCGAGATAGAAGAAATTACTGAAAATACTGAGGAAAAATTATGTGGACTTAAGGAAAACCCAACAGATGACAAATTTATGGATGAGATAGAAAAAAGGCTAGGATTTATTTATAAATATGATATGTCTACAAAGATGCCTACAGTACTTACCGTAACAGAGCTTAAAAGAAAATTCAATGTTGAACTTACAGAGGAAGACTCTAGCAGTATGTATGCGCCAAGACTTATAAATAAACCTAAGTTTTTAGAAGAAGTCAAGGGTTTATCGCCTGCAGAAAAAGGAACGGCCATGCATTCAGTAGTTCAAAGATTAGATTTAACTAAAGTATCAACAATAAATGAAATAGAAGCACAGGTTGAAACTTTTGTGGAGAAATTGTTAATCTCAAAAGAAGAAGGGAAGGCCGTACGCTTCGATAAGTTAGTTAAGTTGTTTAAAACAAAGCTTGGACAAAGAATGATAAATGCATATGCTCTAAATATGTTAAAAAGAGAAGTTCCCTTCCATATGGAAATTAGCTCTACAGATATATACAAAAACCTTCCTATAGATATATATGGAGAGGAAAAAATAATACTTCAAGGGATAATTGATTGCTACTTTGAGGAAAACGGTGAGATAATACTTGTAGATTATAAAACGGACATTGTGAAAAATGGAGATGTAAACTCCTTAATAGATAAATATAAGTCTCAGCTTGATTATTATGAAAAGGCACTCCAGGTTACTCTTGAAAAAGATGTTAAAGAAAGATATTTATATGCATTTAGCACAGATGAAGAAGTAGAAGTTAAATAAGAAAGGGGTAAGTAATATGAGAATACTTCACACCTCTGATTGGCATCTAGGCAAGACCCTAGAGCAATATAGTAGGCTGGATGAACAGGAAGAATTTCTAGAAGAGTTTATAGAGATAGTTAGAGCAAACGATATAGATTTAGTACTTATAGCTGGAGACATCTATGACAATGGAAATCCACCAGCAAAAGCAGAAAAAATGTTTTATAGCACACTTAAAGGTATTACAAGTGGCGGGAAAACTGCAGTCCTAGTAGTTGCAGGGAACCATGATAACCCAGAGAGATTAGTAGCTGCAAGTCCACTTGCCTATGAACATGGAGTAATTTTATTAGGTGAGCCTAAAAGCATAGCAAGGCAAGGGGTATTTGGAGAATATAATACAGAGGAAAAGCATGATTTTGAAATAATAGAAAGCGGCGAAGGTTTTTTAGAGCTTAGTATACGTGGAGAAAAGACAGTTATAATAACACTTCCATATCCAAGTGAAAAAAGATTAAATGAAGTTCTATCAATGGAATTAAATGATGAGGATAGACAAAAAAGTTATTCAGATAGAATAGGAGAATTATTTGAAGAACTTGACGTTAAATATAGAGATGATACTGTGAACCTAGTAGTGTCTCATCTATATGTTATGGGTGGAGAAGAAAGTGGATCAGAAAGAAATATACAATTGGGGGGAAGTCTTTCAGTTTCCCCATCTAAATTTCCACAAAAGGCGCAATATTGTGCATTAGGACATCTTCACAGACCACAAAAGGTTCCAGGAAGCAAAGGCAAGATAAGATATTCTGGTTCTCCAATTCAGTATAGTAAAAGTGAAATAAATTATAGTAAGGGAGCATATATAGTAGATGTTAAAGCTGGCGAAGATGCTATAATTACAGACATCAAATTTAGAAACTACAAGCCTATAGAAGTATGGAAATGTGACAGCGTAGAAGATGCACTTGAGAAATGTAAGGCCGAGGGTGAAAAGAGTATTTGGGTATACCTTGAAATAAAGACAAAGGAAGTTATAAGCACAGAGAACATAAAGGAAATGAAAAGGCTAAGGGTTGACATAGTTTCTATTGAGCCAATAATCGAGGACATTGAAAGCGCAGACGAATTAAAGGAAATCCTAAGGGAGAAATCTATGGACGAGTTATTCAAAGAATATTTTATACACGCCAAAGGTGGACTAGAGCCAAGCAGTGAGTTAATGGAATTATTCTTAAATATAGCATTAGACGAGGAGGGAGATCCGAAAGATGAAACCAGTAAATCTTAAAATAAAAGGATTAAATTCATTTGTAGAAAAGCAGACTATTGAATTTTCAAAGCTTACAGAAAAAGGACTTTTCGGAATCTTCGGTCCAACAGCTAGTGGTAAGTCAACTATTTTAGATGGGATAACTATAGCCCTTTATGGAAAAGTATCCAGGGAAACAAAGGAGTTTGTAAATACAGAAACCAATGTGGTAGAGATAAGTTTTGATTTTGAGATAGGACTTGGGAAAACTCGTAAAATGTATAGAGCAGAGAGAAGCATAAAAAGATTAAAACTTGGAAACTTCAAAACTGCTTATGCAAGGCTTATAGAAGTTAATAAGGAAAATCCTGATGAGAATAAGGTTTTAGCAGAAGGGCCAAAAGACGTCGAAGAGAACATAGTAAATATTATAGGACTAAAAGTTGAGGATTTTACAAGGTCGGTAGTATTACCGCAAGGTAAATTCAATGAATTTCTGAAACTTACAGGAAAAGATAGAAGAAGTATGCTTGAGAGAATATTTGCCCTAGAGAAATACGGAACAAAGCTTTATGAAAAAATTAGAACAGTTAGAAATAAAAATTTAAATACTAAAACTATGCTCGAGGGAGAAATGAAGGGCTATGAGAATGTAGGCGAAGAAGCACGTACTGGGTTAAAAGAGACATTAGTTGCTTTAAAAGAAGAAGAAAAAGAGATAAAACTTCAAAAAAGTGCTCTAGATAAAGAGTATGAAGAATATAAAACTATCTGGGAATTGCAACAAGAAAAAACTCAGTACGTAAAAAAACAAGTTGACTTAAATAAGCAAGCGGATGATATAAAAAATAAAAAAGAGAAATTCACAAAAGGTAGCTTAGCACTAAATGTAAAACCATATATGGACAATGTAACTAGCGCGAGTAAAAGCCTCCTTATAAACAAAGATCTACTTGTGAAACTAATTTGTTCTTTTGAAGCTATATGTAAAAAGCTAGATATTACCAAAATATCTTATGAAGAAGCATTAAAAATTAAAAATGATAAACTACCTACCTTAATTGAGAAAGAAGTAAGCCTAAAGCAAGCTACTTATATTGAAGAGAAAATAAATTTTCTAGCAAATGAGAAGGATATTCTTCTGAAAAAACATAAAGAACTTACTCGCTTAATTAATGAGAAAAACTTAAACGCAGCTTTAGTTAACACTAATAAGGGAAATATAGAGGAGCAACTAGGAGTAGCTGAGGGAAAGTTAAATGAAATAGAAATATTGCCCGAATATAGGGAAAAACTTTATAACACATACAACAGCGAGCTAGAAGTAACAGCTGCGGGAAAAAATGAAAAGCAGCTTAAAAATAAAGTTGAAGCCTTAAAGAAAGCCATATCTAGTTCGGATTTATTACATAGAGAAGCTTTAATACTTCAGAAAAGTAAACAGAATAAATTAGTCCTTTTAGAAGAAAAAGGCGAGGAAATAGCGAATTATTTCCCGGGAGATAATAATTTGTTGCTTGAAAAACAGGAAGCTTATAGGTCACTACGAGATCTGCTAGAAAAAGCTGTAGAAAACCATAAAATAAAGGATGAGCTTACAGGAAAATATAATATTATCAGAATTGAAAGTGAAAAAATTAGGTTAAACTTAAAAAATACCGAAGAAACTATAGAAAATAAGAAAGTTAAGATTAGAGCCATAGAAGAAAACATAAAAAATATAGAAAAAGGACGCATGGCGGGATTTTTAGCATCTAGTTTGGAAGATGAGAAATTATGCCCAGTGTGTGGGTCACTACATCATCCTCAAATTGCAGAACTTATAGAAGATGTTACGTTAGATGAGGAGAAAAGTTTAAAGCAAATAGAAGAACTTAACTTAGAAGGTTTATCAGGAGAGTTTCAAAAGGAGCAAATAAAATTAGCAGGGCTTTTGAGAGATGAAGAAAATCTAAATAACCAATTAGATTTAACCTTGCTAAAGCTTAAGGATATAAATATTGAAGAGCTTCAAAATGCTAAGAAGACAAGTGAATTATCATTAAGTCAGTTTAAGGAAAAGCTTGAAGTTTACAATAAACTAAAAATTGAACTTGATTTATCATTAGTTAAATTGAAGGATGAAAAAAGCAAAGTAGATATGGATGAGGTTAAACTTGGTGAAGGTTTAAGAAAAGAAAGCGAAGCATTATTAGCATTACAAGAAGAGTTGTCTACTTCAGAGGAGAAACTTAAGCTATTAGGGGAGAAGTATAGACTATTAAATGAAGAGTTATTACAAGAAGAGGGATCATTTAAGCAAAAACCAAATGCTGAAGTGTTAATGTCCATAAAAGAAAAAATACAGCAAATCAAAGTAATAGATAATGAAGTTATAAAATTAACGGGAACAGCTCGTAAATTTAGGGTGGAGCTTGTAAACCTTGAAAAGCAAAGAGTGGATATAGATAAGTATTTAAGGGACCTTGGTAGTTCAAAAACAGAAATAGAAACTAGTGGTAAGGAAAAAAGGGCAGAAATAGATCGTTTGACACTTCAGATAGTTGAACTGTGTGGATTCACTCCTACGGCTCAGCAAACCCCTATAATTGAAGTGGAAAAGGTAAGAAATGAAATAAAAAATATAACTAACAAAGAAGCTAGTTTAAAAGATATTTATGAAAGAGAAAGTATAGAAAAGCAATCGGTTCAAACACAGAAGACTAGTGAAGAGGACAAAAAAGAGATGCTTTTAAAGATGCTAAGTGAGGGACAAGAGAAGCTAGAAGAATCTCTTAAGGAAAATTATTTTGAAACTAGTGAAGAAGTAGTTATTTACTTAATTAAAAGACCGGCGCTAATGTTATTAGAAAAGGAAATTAAGCAGTACGAAGAAGTTAAGCGTGGCATTCTAGATAATTTGTTAAGAGTAGAAAAATTACTCAATGGAAAAGAAATAGATGTTGCTCTCTTTGAAGAATTAAAAGAAAAAAGAGCTGCTATTGGAGTAATTTTAGAAGAAAAAACTGGAGCAATAGGTGCTCAAATTAGGGCGCTTGAGGAAATGGAAAAAAAGATAAAAGAAATTAAAACTCTTTTAACAAAGAAAAAGGAAGTAGAACATAAACTTAGTCTCCTAAGGGAACTTGATACTTTAATCCAAGGTAATAAATTTGTAGAATATGTAGCAACAAAGCAGTTAAAATATATATCCATGGAAGCCTCAAAACGCTTAAAGGATATAACAAGAGGACGTTATGCATTAGAGCTTGATGCTGATGGGGCATTTATAATGAGAGATGACTTCAATGGAGGCACAAGACGTGAAACCAATACGTTATCTGGTGGAGAAACCTTCTTAACATCATTATGTCTTGCACTTGCGCTTTCCTCGCAAATTCAACTAAAGGGTAGTGCCCCTCTAGAATTCTTCTTTTTAGACGAGGGATTTGGGACATTAGATACGGATCTATTAGATGTAGTAATGAACTCACTTGAAAAACTACACTCAAGCACATTGTCTGTAGGGATAATAAGTCATGTGGAGGAACTTCGTAATAGAGTACCAATAAAACTAATAGTAACTCCAGCACAGCAAGGTCAAGGTGGAAGCAAAGTAAAACTAGAGTATACGTAAAAAAAGGTTGTTGTTCTCCGGAGTGCTCGCAATAAGAGCTCGAGACGTGAAATTCCATTAAAAGAATATCAATATAAAAAAGCAGAAGGTTTAAACACAACCTTCTGCTTTTTTTTATAATTTTATGGAAAACCCAAAATTTCTTATAGCATATCTAGGCTACTTTTTTCGTCCATCTTCTTCTTCCTTCTGGTGAGTAGTTTTTCTATATAAAATGTGATTATAGAAAATAATGATATAACACTAAGGTATGAAGTTATCACTCCTAAAATACTTGTGTTAGTTGATCCACTTCCATTTGGTTTATGATTTCCTTGTGGTGAACCATTGGATCCTTGTGTTGGTTTTGAACCACTGGGTCCTTTCATTGGTCTTGAATTTCCTTTTTTTATTTCGTTACCACCACTACTAGGTGAGGTTGAACTACTAGTTGAGGTTAAACTACTAATTATTGGAGTTATTGAAATTTTAGATACAAATTTTACTGAATAAGTACTATAAATGCCAAAGGATAATAGTAAAACCACCAAAATTTTAGAGAAATGAGAATATATTTTCTTTTTTTCAGTTATCTTAAATATTTTTCTGAAAGTAATCATTACCCAATTCCAGTGAAGACCTATATGAATTCCTATTAACAAAAGGGAACAATAGGATAAAGTTATGTGTAAACTCTGTAGAGACTTACCACCACTTAATGCTAAACCAGGAAATAGCGTTTTAGAAATGAATATTCCACTAATAATTATAATTATAACGTTAAGTAACAAAAGTATGTTTATGGAATAACCAATTCTAGTTTTTGTTGGTAATTTGCTATTACATATTTTTAAACTTACACCTTTTATCCATTTCCAATTTAATCCGCAATGAAGTAAAATTACTGCACCTATAGCTAACCCTGCTACTTCGTGAAATAGCATCCCGAGCATCTTATAATTGAATAATAGTACAAAAACAACTGCCATAAGGGTGTCTAATACAATTTTTAGATAATTTAATTTTTTAATGTTCATAATTGATCCCCCCTAATTGAAATAGTGGTAACACTATTTGCAATAAATATTGATTTCTTTTTATTTCTTCTATGTATTTATATTACCAAAGAATAACAGAAAAAATATCAAATATTTATGTGAACTTTATGTGATTTAAATAAATATCATCATTGATTTTCACCTGGTATTTATTATATAATTAAACCACTTGAAATTAGATGGAGGAGAAAACATGAAATATTTCTTATGTTATTTTTTGGTTATTAATTTATATGGAATTTTTATAATGTATTCAGATAAGAAGAAATCACAAAAGGGAAGTTGGAGAACTCCGGAAAACACCCTTTTTACTATAGCGGTTGCTTATGGTGCTTTGGGTATTTTCTTAGGAATGCGTTTGTTTAGACATAAAACTAAACACAATAAGTTTGTAATAGGTATACCAGTTATACTTATAGTACAGATATTTATATTTTATAGATACATATACAAGGTAATATAGATTTTATATCTGTGGATAAATATACTTCAAAATTGAATAAATCGTTATAAAAACTGTATATATTAGCATATTATGGTTTAAGTAACATGTTATTAGACAAAGTTATCCTCATTCCGTGGATAACTTTCTTTAAATTGTGGATGAATTTTTAATTATCTGAATACTATTTGTATGATAAACAAATTTGCCTACATTTCTAAAATCTTAAAGTTTTCTCCAAATATAATAATCTAATTCAACTTTTCTATTCAAATCATGTTAAATTAATCATAATTTCAAGAATAATATTTACATTTTTCATTGACAAAATAAAGTGATTTAAATTTCACAATTTGCCTTGAAGTTTTAATATAATGAGGTTATAATGAAGGTCGAGATTAACCTACAAATTAATATAAATTTTGCAGGTTAAAGAAATGAAAGATAGATTGACAAATGGTAAAATAATAACTAATAAAAATAAGAAATGATATTTCAGAATTAATTTAGTAATAAGTTAAGCCTGTGGATAACTTTTCTGTAAAATAGAATGAATTTTCATAAATATTACATTATTATCATAATATTGTTTATTTATTGAAGAATTTAAGAAAGTTATCCTCTTTTAGTGGATAACTTTCTTGATTCTGTGGATAAAGTTTAATTATTTTAAGATATATTATAATTGTGACTAAAATATTTCTCTTATATATCTTGGATTTTAACTAAAAACAACAATTTTCATTGAAAAATTTAACCGTTTTACCTACCTAAAAATATTTATATTTCAAACCCTGCGCCCTCACTCATTTTCTCTAAACAAATTCTTGTGCAATCATACGACAATTTTGTACTTATAAAACTATGATTTTAGTCGATATAAACAATTATTTAGTTACAATTTTAGCTGTAGTTTTTCTACTCTTTATTTCTGCCATAATGAAAATAATTAAAGGTATTATAACCTGAAAAGGAAAAGAATAATATGGCCATACCTTGGAAGCGAAGAATTTCATTTCCATGATGTTTTTGTAAACAAAAAAAGAGAAGCTTAACATCAAAAGAGTTACAGGTGTTGCAACAAATTTGTAATTATTAAAATCAAAAACTTTTGAAATTCCATTGCAGACTGCAAAAATGCATATACTTACTTTAACAAATCCACACACTAAAAATACAATAATTACTGTACTTTCAAATCTTTGAAGAATACCCAGGTCAATAAGACCTACCGCCGTGGGAGAATGAAAATATAAATTAGAAATGGTATTGCTTCCTAATACTAAAAGATTTCTTAACGATGTTAAGAATAAAAGCCCTCCTCCTATTAATAAACCTACTATAAATGTCTTGTTGTAATTTTTAATTTTAGATATATTTGAAAATACCATTGTAAAAATTATTGCTTGGGCAAACGGAAAAGAAAAACTTGCAAAAGTACCTTTTAACAATGGAGATACAGCATTATATAGTATTGGTTTTAATCTGTTAATATCCATTTGTGGAACTGATAACATCGGTACAATTATAACTATTAAAATTATAATCACACCAAAGAACTCAGACCATCTTCCTAAGACTTCAATGCCTGCTTTTAAACACCATATAAGTAGTATAGCAAAAAAAATCATTGGAACTACTACTGGTGTATCATCAAGCACTGAGGTAACAGTAAATTCTGATATAATTCTAAGGACTAAAGTTCCAGTATGAAAGGCAAACCATATCATTAGTAAACTTATTATTTTTCCTACATATTTTCCCATAACAATTTCAAGTATATCGAATAAATCTTTTCCAGGATATAAAGATAATATTCTAGAAAGCATAAGATACAATATAACCGATACGAAAATAGAAATAATTATTGCTAGCCAGACATCTTGTTTTGCCTGATCTCCACTTCCTACTAAAAGAGAATTTCCAAGTATGAAAAGTATTATTAATATAATTGCTTGTCTTTCTGAAATAGCTTCATTTTTCACTTATACCTCCACAGTGGTTACTTTAATTAATCATATATATTAATTTTGACCATTTTATAGATATTTTACTCTTATGTTTTTTTATAAGTGTTATATTAATAAAGGCTACGATACAAAGCTTCTTTTCTATCATCTTTTAGCTTAAACATTTTTCTAATATTAAGAACCTCATCTTGGCTAATATCAGCTATTACCAATCCCTCTTCATTATATAAGGTACTGATTATATTTCCTAGTGGATCAATAATCATTGAGTCACCACTGTAGTTTAATCCACTAACTACACCTACTCGGTTTATCCCCGCAATATAACATTGATTTTCTATAGCTCTTGCTTTTAGAAGAGTAATCCAGTGTTCACGGCGTTTCATTGGCCAGTTAGATGCAACGGTAATTAATGTAGCAGTTCTTGAAGCTATCTGAAATATTTCTGGAAATCGTAAATCGTAACATATAAAAGGGGCAATGGTAAAATCAAAAGCATTGAAAAGTTTGATTTCATCCCCACTTTCATAAAATTTACTTTCATCTCCAAAGGAGAATGGATGGATTTTGCTGTAATTAACAAGCTCTATGCATTGAGGTACGCCTAGAGGCACTTTCTGAGGCGCCACTACAGAGTAATTATTTTTGGAGTGAGATGTGCCTTCTACATATCCGAAACCTATAAAAATATTGAATTTAGAACTCATTTCTTTGAAGAATTTAATAGTTTCATTATTATCTTCTCCTACAAGAGAAGTATTCATAGAAAACCCTGTTAAAGTCATTTCAGGGAAAAAGATTATATCTACATTATCATCAACAGCTTGTTTTATGAATTGCAACACAGTTTCTTTATTCTTATCTTTATCTTCAAAGGTAATATCTAATTGAGCAAGTGCTAACTTCATATTATCATCTCCTTATTTAATCTAAACGTTTTATAAATAATATCTCTATATATTACATATTATATCAGAGTGGGGATGTAATGGGTGCGTATCTCAATTCCCACATAGTCATCACAAGGGACTCAACTATAAGGTTATAAATATTAATGCTTCAATATAATGTATAGGAATTAAAGTAGAGTATAAATTACACTTTATGAAGGTGAAACCAGGTAGGGTAGTTAAAAATAGTATATAATGAGTAAATAACGAATGCTCTATTATTTAAGCCGATTAAATGCCGAACCTTCATTGGGACAATTATAATTATGAGTTAATGATAACAATAACTTAATGTAATTAGAGAAAGTGGTGAATATATGTTAAAATGTGCGAAACAATTTGCTTCAAGGATTATAGACGACGATATTACTGCTTTAGCAGCTCAACTCACTTATTATTTATTATTATCATTTTTTCCTTTTTTATTACTGCTTCTCACCATTTTAGGTTATAGCGATCTAAAGAACACAGATGTCTTGACATATCTACACCAAATAATGCCCAAGAGTGCTTTTGATTTAATTTATACTACAGTTATAGGTGTGTCGAAATCAAGGACTGGAAATTTATTATCAATAAGTTTAATAGGTACAATTTGGTCAGGGTCCAGTGGTTTCACAGCAATAATAAAAGGATTAAACAAAGCTTATGATGAGGAAGAAACAAGGCCATATTGGAAAATTCTAGCCATATCCATATTATTTATGTTAGGGCTTGCTGTTGCAATAATTGCCTCAGTAGCACTTGTAGTATTTGGACAAATGATAGGTAGAACCATTGCAACATATTTGAATCTATCAAGTAATTTTATATTGAACTGGGATATTATAAGATACTTGGTATCTCTAAGCGGAATGGCACTTACATTTGCAGCATTATATCATTTTACTCCTTGTAGAAGATTAACCTGGAAAGAAGTGTTACCTGGAGCTACATTTAGTACTTTAGGATGGTTAACATCTTCTTTAGGTTTTGCATATTATGTAAATAATTATAATAACTACTCCGGAATTTATGGTAGTATAGGAGGAGTAATAGTGCTCATGGTGTGGTTATATATAACTTCTATAATAATCTTATTAGGTGGGGAACTGAATGCCTTATTAGCTTTCCAAAGGGATGGAATAGAAAAGCCTAAATGTAAGAGGTATTAATGTAGATACTGCATCAAAACACTACGACTCTCTCTAATACATATTTATATGTATTAGAGAGAATAACTTGCAATAAGAACCTCAAAAACATTAAAATTGAATTAGATATTCTTTTTTATCCATATAAAACTCTTAACGAGTCTGAAACCTACATATCTTTATATGTAGGTTTAAAGAGAGTGACTTGAAATAAAAACAAATTGATTTAAATATCCTTTTCCACCATGTTAGATTTTCAACGCATATATAACGACATATATTTGTATGTAATTAACAGGGAGTGACTTGTAATAAGAAGCGCAGAAACATTGAAATTGATTTAGAGATTCTTCTTTTGTAAATATAAAATTGTCGTGAGACTTCCAGGACGGAAGTCTAGCGAACCTGAGCCAGGAAGGCGAATGTGAGCGTCAGAGAATTTTATATTCTCAAAAGATTAGAATCTCTTAACTCAATTTCACGTTTCAACCTCTTATTAGAAGTCACGCATTGAACACAGCAAATACACTAGTGTATCCCTTTACTGGAAATGATTATGACTAGCTTGTTTTGTATAAAAGGTCTATATTTAATAATAAGTGTAATCTCATATAATAGCGAAAAAAGATGTTTTATATTGTAACAAAACATCTTTCATAAAATATTAACACTTATCGAAAGGTAATATGGTATACTTAATATTGCAGTGAGCACAATGGTAAATGTATTAAATTGGAATAGGAACCTTTTTAACGACATTTAAGGAAAGAGATAAAATGAAAATACTATATATATATACATAAAACAATCATTACACGGTGACTACAGCATGGTTACATGGTGATTACAGGATTATTAATGAAGAAAAAGAAAATGAAGTTTCAAAATTGATTATAGATTGGTGGGCAACTAGGAATTAGTAATTTAAGAGTTTTGGGAAAATCGAATAAGAGGTGGTTAATATGAAGGCATTAGGAAAATGGGAAAAACCAATATTAATACTAAGTGATGTAGTACTAGTAAACTTAGCATATATGTTAGCTTTCTATTTTAGATATAATTATAGAGATTTTGAGTTTTATTTCGACAGTTACAAATCAATAGCATTAATTGTAACTGTTATTTACATTGCTTGCTTTTTTATCTTTAAGATTTACGGAAGCCTTTGGAGGTACGCAAGTATAGATGAATTTATGTTGGTTATTGGTAGTTGTCTTACTGCAAATATTATAACTATTATATCAACTAGACTTATTGGACATAACTTTGCCTATGGAGCAAGTGTAGTAGCTTGTGCATTTACTATTATTTTTATAGGCGGTTTTAGAATGTCCTACAGAGTGTATGGTAGGTTCGAAAGCATTATGAGTTGGAATGCCAATAAAGGTAATAAAAAAAGGGTAATGATAGTTGGTGCAGGGCAGGCGGCTGCTATGGTTATAAAAGAAATGAAAAGCAGTGACCAAAGTAAATATAGACCTGTAGCTGTAATTGATGATCAAGATCGAAAACAAGGAAACAGCATTATGGGGGTAAAGGTTCTTGGAAGTAGAAAAGACATACTTACCATAGCAAAAGAAAAAGATGTAGAAATTATACTTTTAGCTATCCCAACTATAGATGATGAGAATAAAAAACAAATTTTAGAAATATGTAAAAAAACAGATTGTAGAATAGAAATTATCCCGGGAATGTATGAAATCATGGATGGAAAAGTTTCTTTAAATCAAATTAGGAAAGTTGATATTGAAGACTTACTAGGGCGTAAAGCCGTAACACTTGATATGGAGGGTATAGCAGGTTATATTACAGGTAAAGTCATATTAGTAACAGGCGGTGGTGGTTCTATTGGGTCCGAATTGTGTCGTCAGATTTTAAAGTTTGATCCAAAGCAACTAATTATATTTGATATATATGAAAATAATGCTTATGATTTACAAATTGAACTTAAATACAAATATCCTAAATTAGATTTAAAAGTATTAATAGGATCGGTTAAAGATGTGCAAAGACTTGAAGGCATATTTGAGACTTATAAACCAAATGTAATTTTCCACGCAGCGGCTCATAAACATGTTCCACTAATGGAAGAGAGTCCTATGGAAGCAATAAAAAACAATGTATTTGGAACCTATAATGTGGCAAGCTGTGCACATAAGTATAATGCAGATAGGTTCGTAATGATTTCCACAGATAAAGCAGTAAACCCAACTAATGTTATGGGTGCGACTAAGAGAATGTGTGAAATGATTATACAATCAATGAACAGCATAAGTAAAACACAATTTGTTGCAGTTAGATTTGGTAATGTACTCGGAAGTAATGGATCAGTTATTCCATTATTCAATAAGCAAATTGCTCATGGTGGCCCAGTTACACTTACTAATAAATATATAACTAGGTTCTTTATGACAATACCTGAGGCAGCTCAATTAGTGCTTCAAGCAGGAGCATATGCTAAAGGTGGAGAAATATTTGTGCTCGATATGGGGAAACCTGTTAAGATATATGATTTAGCTTGGGACTTGATAAAACTATCAGGGTTTGTTCCAAATGAAGATATAAAAATAAATATTATAGGATTAAGGCCAGGAGAGAAGCTTTACGAAGAACTTTTAATGAGTGAAGAAGGACTTACAAATACTAAACATGAGAAGATTTTTATTGGAAGACCAACATTTACTGATTTAGATGAGATTAAAGAGAGACTTAAACAACTTACTGAAATTATTAAAAAAGATGATGTAGGATTATTAATTGAAAAAATAAAAGAAATAGTTCCAACGTACAATAGAAGTGTGGGAGATAGTGAACCTGCCAAAGTAGCAGAGTAATTTTAAGAAAAACAGGAGGAACATTATGGGAAGATTTCTGGATATTATAATTAGTTTATTAATATTGGTGGTTTTATCACCATTATTTTTAATTCTAGGAATAATAATTAAGCTGAATTCAAAAGGACCAGTATTTTTTACTCAGATGAGAATAGGTAGAGACAATAGACATTTTAAGTTCTATAAATTTAGGACAATGAAAATAGGTACTCCAAATGTAGCGACTGATAAACTAGATAATTCAGTAAGTTATATAACTGCAATCGGAAAAATATTAAGAAAAACTAGCATTGATGAACTTCCTCAATTAATCAACACATTTAAAGGTGATATGACTTTTGTGGGACCAAGACCTGCTCTATATAACCAGAACGAGCTTAATGCGATGAGAACAGAGGCAGGAGTTCATAAACTACTTCCAGGGGTTACTGGATGGGCTCAAATAAATGGACGAGATAATAATGATGATAGAGAGAAAACGGAATATGACGTATATTATAAAGAAAATAAATCATTCGCTCTTGATATGAAAATACTATTTCTAACGGTGTATAAAGTTTTAAAGGCAGAAGACGTCCTTGATGATAGAAGTAAAAAAAAAAGTTATGAGAAAGTTTAGTAAAGTGGATTAGTATTTAGGGAGAGCGAAAGATTTACATGCAAATAATAATATGCTATTGTATGTAGAGATACTTTTCAAACTTCTATATATGAATTAAAATAGTAAAAATAAAGATTCAATGATAACTCTGAAAAAGGGGGAAATAAATGAGAAATATTCTAATTACAGGTCAAAATAGTTATGTTGGTACAAGTCTTAAAAAGTATCTAAGTAAATGGCCTGATGAATACACAATAAATGCCATTTCGGTAAGGGATGATGCATGGAAGAAAGAAGATTTTTCTCAATACGATGTTATATATCATGTAGCAGCGGTGGTTCACAAGAAGCAAACACCTGAAATGGAAAGTTTGTATGATAAAGTGAACAAAGTATTACCTATTGAAATAGCTACAAAAGCTAAAAAAGAAGGAACAAAACAATTTATATTTGTAAGTACAATGGCTGTTTATGGTACAGAGGGACAAATTGACGGTGATGTTGTAATTAAAAAAGAAACTGAGTGTAATCCAATAACTTATTATGGTAAGAGTAAATTACTAGCTGAAAATGAACTTAATAATCTTAATGATGATAAATTTAAGGTTGCAATACTAAGGCCTCCAATGATTTATGGACCTTTTTGTCCTGGTAATTATGCAAGGCTTGAAAAATTAGCTGTAAGTGCGCCAATTTTCCCTATGATTGATAACCATAGAAGTATGCTACATATAGATAAATTAAGTGAGTTTGTTAAGGGATATATAGATAATGAGGCAGAAGGTTTGTTTTTACCACAAGATGATCAGTATGTAAATACAAGTTTGCTTGTTGAAAAGATTGCAAAGGACAATGGGAAAAAGATTCATTTGTCTAAAGCTCTTGGCTCAATGGTTAAATTGGTTGGTAAAAGAGTTAACATGGTAAACAAAGTTTTTGGAAATTTGGTTTATGATAAATCAAAACTGAAAAAAAGTAAGGATAGCATGGAAGAATTAAAAAGTATGGAAGAATTAAAATATTCAGTCTTAATGTCTGTTTATTTTAAAGAAAATCCAAGCTTTTTTAGGGATAGCATAAATAGTATGTTAGAACAAACTATTAAACCTGATGAAATCGTAATCGTTAAGGATGGAAAACTAACAGAGGGCCTTAATGCGGTTCTTGAAGAATTTCATGATAATGAGATTATTAAAGTTATTGCACTAGACGTAAATAAAGGTTTAGGTGAAGCTCTTAATATAGGTCTTAAAAGTTGCAAGAATGAATTAATCGCAAGAATGGATTCAGATGATTTATCAGTTAACAATAGATGCGAGAGACAATTAGAAAGTTTTAGGAATAATGAAAAACTTTGCGTTGTTGGGACTGCAGTATCCGAGTTTATAGATGATCCCAGTGTTAGTATTGCTTATAAAGGTGTTAAAATTAGTGATCAGGATATTAAAAGGCAAATGAAATTTAGAAATCCTTTTAATCACCCTAGTGTAATGTTTAAAAAAAGTGATGTGTTGAAGGTCGGTAGTTACCAGCATTGGTTTTTAAATGAAGATTATTATTTATGGATAAGAATGAGGCAAGTTAACTTCACATTTGGAAACATTGATGAGCCTTTATTAAAAATGAGGACAACGAACGATACATACTTGCGGCGTGGTGGGTGGAAATATTTTGTAACCCAAAAGCGTTTATTTGATTATATGTTAAAGAATGGATTGATTAATGTATTTGAGTATCTATATAATAATTCAATTAGATTTGTTACTCGATTACTAGTACCAAATAAGTTTAGAAAAATATTATACCTTAAAATGCTTAGGGGAAAAGCTTAGAATATGCTTAGTAAAGTGTAATAGTTACAGGGGGAAGGATGATTTTATGACTTTTATATTTATTGTATTTAGACCGTATCATATAATATCGGCCTACAATATTATCCAAGTGATTAAAAAGAAGTATCCAGATGCTAAATGCATAGGATACATATCAAATGCTAAAGATGAATTTTGGGATGATCTTTTCGATTATGACAAAATTTTTGACGAGAGATATTATTCTTTTAACTTGTTTTTTGAGAAAAATATACTTAATGTAGCAAAGGTAGTAAGTAATAATATTAAAATAAATTCATGTATTAATACTATATATGAAAACAATAGGCAGGTTGATGGAATAATAACATTTAGTGATACATGGAAATTGTATCAGAAGCTAGTTGTTAAATATAAAAATGTAACAAATAACTGCATAGTTATGGACGAGGGAGCAGCATTATATTATAAAAATACAGTTGCCGAGTCATCTCTAGCACGGAAATTAATAAGAAAATTATTAAACGGCGTGGATTACGAGAGTTGTTCTATGGGAGAGCATTCAAAAACTTTGAAAGTATATGCTAACTACCCTGATAAAGTAAAATGCACGGATAAAAAAATATATCAAATGCCAAAACTTGATTACACTAAGATAATAGATGTATTAAAAGTTAAACCTGAAATAATAAAATCAAGTAAAAAGAAATGTTTGTTTATATCTACACCAACGTTTATTTTAAAAAATAATGATAAAACTAATTCAGTTGATAGTACCATGAAACTTTTTGAGATTTTATCTGAAAACAATATAGAAATTTACTTTAAAATGCATCCAGCTAACGAAACTATAGATGACATAAGAATATACTTAGACAAGTTTCGCGAAGTAAAAGTTATAGAAGATCAATCAATACCAGTAGAACTTTTATGTGCTGCAAACAACTTTGATTATATTATAAGTCCAATATCATCTGCACTTTTAAACTTATCAAGTTTTAAGTTTAATTGTATTAGCTTGCCATACTTTGCTACAAAATTTTTAGAATGTTATGATTTATTAGAACTGTTTAAAGCAAATGGAATAAAAGTTGCGCTAAATGAAGAAGAGCTACTTTCTATTATCAAAATAGATGAAACAGTAGAATTAGATAAGAAAGTTGATGATTGGTCGCAACAGCAAAGCGACGATAATTCGGAGTTTATAACTTCGTTTATAAATTGATAAACAAAAGAGTAAAAATATTGTACAAGGAAGATGATGTATGAAAGAAGAAGTTGTAGATTGGTTTCATTCATGTAATAAAAAAGAGGCATTTTTCTGGGTTCAATTTATTTTGTTTTTTCTGAGCAATATAAATACCCATGGTGAAAATGTTATAAAAGCATCAATACTCGCTATGTATGTATTAGGACTTCTTTATATGGTATACAAAAATCCTGATTTTAAAAGGCCACCTACTTACCTTATAGTTATATTTGGCCTGTATCTTATATTAAATGCAATATTTATAAAATCCTTTAGTGTACATATTATATATTGTGTAATAACTTTTATTATGATAAGAGGGCTTAGGTTTAATAATAAAGAATTACTGTCCATAATTAATAAATCAGCAATAGTATACTTAATACTATCTGTGTTACTTAGTTATACTCCTTTAAGGGTTCTATCTATATATGATACAAGACTTGTAGTAAATAGATTTTTTCCGGATCTATTGTATAGATTTATAGGGGTTGAAGGAAGTCCTGCAGGTCCTGATATATTTTACGTACTAGTCTTAATTAGCAACATAGTTATTAATAAAAAGAGAAACAAATATTTCTATATTACAATGAGTTTACTAATGTTGGTTTGGACTTCAAGTCTAGCTCCAATTTTAAGTATTGTAGGAGCGCTTATTATATTGCCTTTTAGTAAGAGCAAAATAAGCAAAACAGTATATAGTGTTTTGTTATGGCTGTATGAATTTATAGTTATTTTCATTTACAGTTATGGCTCAGGGACAATAAGAAACCTACTGAATACGGCAAGTACTCTGAGAGCAAGAATATGGTATAATATGTATTATAGTTTAATAGGACACTCAACTTTTCTTCAATGGATTTTTGGAAGAAAAGGGCTTGTGAATTTTGAACATAGTCCACATTATAATATTAATAATCCGCACAACTATAGCTTATTTCTGATACAGTTTGGAGGAATCATAGCTTTTATCATTATTGTGGTAATTGCAACGATATACTTCAAAAATATACGTAACAAGTATAAGCTATTTATAGTGTCGGCAATATTAATATATGCATCAACAAACACATTTATATTATCTATCAGGGGTAATCCTATTTTTATTTTTGTATTAGTTACGTATTTAGCATCCGGAGATGAACCTGAAAAAGATTTTATAGGTAATTATAAATGATAGATTGAGATTGTGATAGATTGGTTATTATGATAAGTAAGATATTATAATAAATGAGAAGTTATAACAGATGTAATGTTATAGTAGATGAGATATTGTAATATATGAGAAGTTGTAGTAAGTGAGATGTTATAATAGATAGGATGTTATATTATGAATTAGCCAGTTACGTTAATTGGCTAACTCATTTAAAAGTGTTAAAATATTATACAAGGAAGATGATTTATGAAAGAAGTTATAAATTGCAATCATTCATCTAACAAAAGAGAAATTCTATATTGGATTCATTTTGCTTTGTTTACTATTAGTAATTTAAACTTTAGTTTCGTAAGTTATGTAAGAGCAACAATATTAGTTATGTATTTATTTGTATTTGTATACATGAAGGTTAAGAGGACAGAATTTGAGCTTCCATCAAAGTATATCCTAATTCTATTTGGTGTTTACATCTTACTAAATACATTGTTTGTAAAAACAATTAGTGTACACATTATATACTTGGCTGTAACGTTTATGATTATAAAAGAATTTAGGTTTAGCAAGAGTGAACTACTGGCCTTAATCAATAAAACAGCAATTGTATACTTTGTGCTTTCTGTTATATTGGGTTATACATCTTTAAATGCTCTTTCTGTGTTTGGACCAAGACAAATTGAAAATAAATTTTTTCCTCATTTATTATTTAGATTTATAGGAATTGAAGGAACACCAGCTGGTGCAGATATATTTTTTTTAGTTGTACTACTTAGCAATATATTTCTTAATAAAGCTAAAAACAAGTACATTTTTATTACCTTGAGTATTATAGTATTGCTTTGGACTTCTAGTCTTGCTCCAGTTGTTAGTATAATAGGTGCACTTCTTATATTACCTTTTACTAAAAACAAGGTGGCAAAGATTACATATAGTGGTATGCTATGGCTGTATCAATTCATAGTTATCATTATGTACGGTTTTGGGTCTCTTCAGCTACAAAATGTGTTGAATGTATGTAGTACTTGGAGAGCAAGAATATGGTTCAATATGTACTGGGGTTTAATAGAGCATAACACTACGGCCCTATGGGTTTTAGGAAGAAAAGATCTTGTAGAGTTTTCACATAGAACTGACACAATTATAAATAATCCGCACAACTTTAGTTTATTTCTTCTTCAGTTTGGAGGAATAATAGCTTATATTATAATTATCGTTGTTGCAACGATGTACTTTAAGGATATGAATGATAAATATATGATTTACGTAGTATCAGCTTTATTGATTTATGCTTCAACAAACACCTTTATATTCACCATTAGGGGCAATCCTATTTTCGTATATATATTAGTTTTGTATTTATCATCTGGAAAAGAACCTAAACTAGAATGAGATAAATTATAATGAAAGAAGGAGTTCCATGAAGCTAGCATATATAATCCAAGCTCATACAGGTGAAGACCAATTGATAAATCTAATTAGCCAATTATCGGATATAGATACGGATATTTTCTTGCACATAGATAAGAAAAATGATGAGCTTTACTGGAGTTTACTTGAGCGGTATGTAAACACCCCAAATGTGTTCTTTGAAGAAAATAGAGGCAGTGTAAATTGGTCTGGATTTAGTATGGTTGAAGCTACTTTAAAATTAATGAATATGGTTTCAGGTATTGGTAAAAAATATGATTATATCAGTTTTATTAGCGGTCAAGATTACCCATTAAAATCAAATGAGCAAATTAAAAGATACTTAACAGAGAACCAAGGCAAACAGTTTATCGAATTTAGAGATATTGCCCACCATTATTGGAGACTAAAGTGTTATAATTTTTTTAGAGAGAATAAAAATAATAGAAAACTTTATATGAGGGTAATAGACAGTGCACTAAGATATCCACAAAAGATGTTAGTACGACGAAGTAATTTTAAGAACATGAAGTTATATTATGGCTCTACTTGGTTTACAATAACTGATGAGTGCATGTTATATATACTACAGTACTTAGAGGATAATCCAGAGTTTAAGAAACAGTTTAATCATACATCATGTTCTGATGAACATTTTTTTCAAATGATTATTATGAATTCACATTTTAAAAATGATGTAGTTAATGATAACTTAAGATATATTGATTGGTCTTCTGGTGGAAGTAGTCCTAAGACTTTGCTAGTCGATGACTACGATATCTTAAAGAAAAATGACAACCAAAAATTATTTGCAAGAAAATTTGACTTCAAAATAGATAAGAATATAACACAGATGTTAAAAGAGAGTTTTCATGCAGAAACAGAAATAGTAGGGAGGAATATTATGTTAAACAATAAAACGATTTTAATTACCGGAGGTACAGGTTCTTTTGGAAAGAAATTTACTGAGATGATCTTACAAAAATACAATCCTAAAAAGATAATAATATATTCAAGAGATGAGTTCAAACAGGATCTAATGAATAATGAATTCACTAGAAGGTTCCCAAAGGATGTTAGTAAACTTAGATTTTTTATAGGTGATGTTCGCGATAAAGATAGATTATATAGAGCTTTTGACGGAGTAGATTTTGTTATTCATGCAGCAGCAATGAAACAAGTTCCTGCTTGTGAATACAACCCAGTAGAAGCAATTAAAACAAACATACACGGTGCTCAAAACATAGTTGAAGCAGCGATAGACCGTGGAGTTAAAAAAGTTGTTGCCTTATCTACAGATAAAGCAGTAAACCCAATAAACTTATATGGTGGTACAAAGCTTGTATCAGATAAGTTATTTATATCAGCTAATGCTTATGCCGCAGATAAGGGAACTATATTCTCTGCAGTGCGTTACGGAAATGTTGCAGGAAGTCGAGGTTCTGTAATACCATTCTTTGATACATTAATAAAAGATGGAAGAAAAGATTTACCTATAACTGATTTCGAAATGACTAGATTCTGGATTACTCTTGAACAAGGAGTAGAACTTGTTTTCAAGGCACTCGAAGAATCAAAAGGTGGAGAAACATACATCTCTAAAATACCATCTTTTAAAATAACAGATTTAGCTAAAGCAATGCTTGATGATGCTGAGCTAAAAGAAGTAGGAATAAGAGAAGGCGAAAAACTTCATGAAGTAATGGTTACTAGTGATGATTCAAGAACTACATATGAGTATGATAAACATTATATCGTATATCCTCATTTTGAATGGTGGAACTTTGACACTCACTTTACACCAGGCGGCAAGCTTATAGAAAATGGCTTTGAATATAACTCAGCTAATAACGCACAATGGTTAAATGTTGAAGAGTTAAGAGCAGAAATGCTTAAATACAACATATATGATTGTTATACACCTAATGGATTAAAGAAATAATAAAATTTAAATAAATAAATAATTAATTAGATTAGATTAAATTAAATTAAATTTAATCTAATCTAATTATATGGATAATAAAATTACTAAATATATTGGGAGGTTGATTTTAATGAAACTCGCTATTTTTGGGGGAAACCAAGTAAGAAAAACTATGCTTGCATATGGTAGACAATGCATTGATGAAGAAGATATTAGTTATGTTAATGAAGTTTTAAGAGGTGATTTTCTTACAACAGGACCTTATGTAAAAGAGTTTGAAGATAAGGTAGCAGAATATGTTGGAGCTAAATATGCAGTTGCAGTTTCAAACGGAACAGCTGCACTACATATGGCATGTTTTGCTGCAGAAATAGGAGTTGGCGACGAAGTAATTGTTGCACCTATGACATTTGCAGCATCTGCAAACTGTGTATTATATTGTGGAGGTACACCTGTATTTGCAGATATTGACCCTAGAACTCATAATTTAGACCCTGCTGAAATTGAGAAGCATATTACAGCTAAAACTAAAGCAATTATACCAGTTGATTACTCAGGTCAATCAGTTGATATAGATGTTATAAGAAAAATTGCAGATAAACATAACCTAATTATTATCGAAGATGGTGCACATGCATTAGGCAGTGAGTACAAAGGTAATAAAGTGGGAACAGTTGCTGACATGACAGAATTTAGTTTCCATCCTGTAAAACCAATAACAACAGGAGAAGGCGGACTCGTAGTAACTAACAATGAAAAACTATATAATAGAATGATGTTATTTAGAACTCATGGTATTACAAGAGATGCAAGTCTTATGGAAAAAAATGATGGCCCATGGTATTACGAACAAATAGATCTAGGATATAATTACAGAATAACTGATATACAATGTGCATTAGGTTCTTCACAAATAAAGAAACTTGATAAATTCGTAGCAAGAAGAAGAGAAATTGTAGCTGCGTATAATAAAGGATTCAAGGATGTTTGCGAAATAATAACTCCATACCAAGCTGAGTTTTCTAATTCTGGATGGCATATATATGTTGTTGAATTAGAACTAGAGAAATTAACTTGCACAAGAAAAGAAGTGTTTGAAGCATTAAAAGCTGAAAATATTGGAGTTAATGTACACTATTATCCAGTATACTTGTTCCCATATTATAAATCATTAGGATATAAAGAAGGTTTATGCCCAAATGCAGAAAAAATGTATGAGAGAATAATAACACTTCCATTACATCCAGGTATGACAAATGATGATATAAATGATGTTCTGGTAGCTGTGAAAAAAGTTATTACTTATTATAGAAAGTAGGGTGTTTTATGAAAGTTGTTTGTATTATGCAGGCAAGAGTAGGTTCAACAAGATTGCCAAGAAAGGTTCTAAAAAAAATATGTGGTAAAACAATTTTAGAACATGATATAGATAGATTAAGACTAGTTAAAAACATAGATGAGATAATAATAGCAACAACTGTTGAGGACAGAGACATTGAAATAGTAAAAGAGGCAGAAAGATTAGGCGTAAATTATTTCAGAGGATCTGAGAATGATGTTTTGTCAAGATACTACTTGGCAGCAAAAGCAAATAATGCAGAAATAGTAGTAAGAGTAACTAGTGATTGTCCTTTACTTGATAGTAAAGTAACTGAAAATACTATTAGCTATTTAATAGATAATCTTGATAAGTACAATTATGTTAGTAACACACTAGAGGCTACATTCCCTAGAGGTCTTGACGTAGAAGCATTTACTTTTGCGTCGCTTGAAAGGGCTTATAATGAAGCTAAGCTTACTCGTGAGCGTGAACATGTTACACCTTATATTTATACTAACAAAGACCAATTTAGGTTAGGTTGTTATAAAAATAAAATTGATTACTCAAATTATAGATGGACACTAGATACAAAGGAAGATTTTGAGCTTATCAGCATCATCTATGATAGATTATATAAGACTAATCCCAATTTTAATATGGAAGATATTATAAAACTATTAGTCGCTGAACCAGAACTTACAAAAATAAATGAAAATATAATTCAGAAACATATTTAAGAGGCGGTTTTATGGATATAAATAAGTATAAAGTTGGAGATAAAGCTAGTATTACAAAAAAGATAACCACTGAAATGGTTATACAATTCTCAGAAATTAGTGAGGATAAAAACCCACTACACTTAGATGAGGAGTTTGCAAAAACCACAAGGTTTAAAGGACGTATTTCTCATGGTATGTTAGTTGGAAGTTTAATTTCCGCAGTAATTGCTAACATACTGCCAGGAATAGGATCCATTTATTTATCTCAATCACTCCGTTTTGTAAAACCTGTAAGGCATAATGATGTAATAAAGGCAGAAGTTACAGTTGATGAGATAATGTATGAGAAGAGTAGGCTTAAACTTAAAACAATTTGTACAAATCAACATGATGAGCAAGTTATTGTAGGAGAAGCCATCGTAATGATTTAGCAAAAAAAGGAGTAAGAGTATGTCACTAAAATTAAGAAAAATTAAAGAAGATGATCTACAACTTATAATGAAATGGAGAATGAGTCCTGAAGTTACAAGTTATATGTATACTGATCCAACCCTAACAATAGAAGGACAAAAATTATGGCTTAAAGATATTAATAAAAGCGCCGAAGTTCTATATTGGATAATTGAATATGATAATGTTGCTATAGGAGTTATGAACATTTGTGATATAGATAAAAAGAATAAAAGATGTTCATGGGCTTATTATATTGGAGATACAAGTTTTCGTGGAAAAGGTATCGCTGTAACACTTGAGTGTAATATCTATGATTATGTTTTTGAAACATTAAAGTTTAATAAGTTATGTTGTGAAGTTTTCGAGACAAATGGCAGAGTAGTTAAAATGCACGAAAAATTTGGAACAGAAACTGAAGGATTACTAAGAGAACATATAATAAAAGGTGAACAAAAATATAACGTAGTCACAATGGGAATACTTAAACAAAAATGGGACACTTCTCGTGAAAACTTTAAATATGAAAAAATTATAATTGAGTAAGGAGAATAAGAATGAAAGAAATAAAGATAAATGGAACTATTATTTCAGAAAATAGTCCTTGTTATGTAATTGCAGAGATGTCTGGTAACCATAATGGTAGTTTTGATCGTGCAGTTGAACTTATAAAAGTATGTAAAGAAGCAGGAGCAGATGCAATAAAACTTCAAACATATACTGCTGATACTATAACTATAGATTGTGATAATAAGTACTTTCAAATAAATCAAGGTACTTTATGGGACGGTAGAGTTTTATATGATTTATACAAGGAAGCATATACTCCTTGGGATTGGCAACCAAAACTCAAGAAAATCGCAGATGATTTGGGAATAACATTGTTTTCATCACCATTTGACAAAACAGCAGTAGATTTTTTAGAGGATATGAATGTAGAAGCTTATAAGGTAGCATCTTTTGAAATAACAGATATACCTTTAATTGAATACATAGCATCAAAAGGCAAACCAGTTATTATGTCAACAGGTATTTCAACATTAAAGGATATAGAACTAGCTGTTAATGCATGCAAAAAAGTTGGTAATGAAGATGTTATTCTTCTTAAATGCACAAGTGCTTATCCTGCACCATATGAAGAAATAAACCTAAATACTATGAAAAATATGTCTGAAACTTTTAATGTAGTTACAGGTCTATCTGACCATAGCTTAGGTATAGAAATACCAGTAGCAGCTGTTGCGCTTGGAGCAAAAGTTATTGAGAAACATGTAACTTTAAAAAGAAGTGATGGTGGAGTGGATTCAGATTTTTCACTAGAACCACAAGAGTTAAAAGCTATGATTCAAGCTATTCGAAACACTGAAAAAGCATTAGGTAAAGTTACTTATGAGCTTAGCGCTAAATCAATGAAGAGCAGAGAATTTTCAAGGTCTTTGTTTATTGTTAATGATGTAATGAGTGGAGAAGCTTTTACAGAAAAAAATGTACGATCTATTAGACCAGGATATGGTCTGCACCCTAAATATTTAAGTGAAGTACTTGGAAAAACAGCAACAATGGACATGAAAAAAGGAACACCACTTAAATGGGAATTCATAAAATAGTGAGGAATAAAATATGAAAATTGCTATACGTGCTGATGGTGGGTCTGTTATAGGAATGGGACATATAATGAGAACATTAGTCTTAGCTAGAGAATTAGCTAAGGCTAATACTGTTTTTTATGTGTGCAGGAAAGACAAGCCTTTAACAGAAAAATATATAAATGGAATAAACAAGGTAAGAAAAGAAGGGTTTGAAGTAATTTTAATCAATGAGGATAATGTAATAGATGAATTAGCGAATATCAATGCAGATTGCTTAATTACTGACAGTTACGATGTTGATGAAGATTATTTTGATGAAACTAAAGATATGTTTAGTAAAACGGGATATATAGATGACATTAATGCATTCTTTTATAATGTTGATTTTGTGGTTAACCAGAATGTTACTGCGCTTAATTATAAATATAAATGTAACAAAGATACAGCACTCCTTCTAGGAACTGATTATGTTATGTTAAGAGATGAGTTTAGAGAGTGTGAACCTAATAAAATAAAAACTGATGTTAAAGATATACTAATTACTATGGGAGGAGCAGACCCTGCTAATTTTACATTTAAGTTATTAAAATACATAAAAGATTTAGATTATAATTTTCATGTAGTTATTGGTCCCTCATTCTCAAAAGTTGATGAGATAAAAGAAGAAATAAAAAATAAAGATAACATCAAATTATATTTCAATGTTAATATGGTTGAGATGATGAAAATATGCGATATCGCAATAACAGCTGCTGGTAGTACTTTATATGAACTAGGAGCCTTAGGGGTACCAACACTCGGGGTTATACTTGCAGATAATCAAGTTGACGTCGCAAAAGAAATGCACAAAAACGGCTATATGATAAATCTAGGATGGTTTGATAAGGTAAAAAGAAGTGAAGTTTTAGAAGCCATTGATAGGATTAGTGGGTTTGATTTAAGAAATAACATGAGTAATAGCGCCATAAAACAAATTAATAAAGATGGTGTCCAAAAGTTATGTATAGAGATCCAGAAATTGTTTTAATAGTATTATGAAAAGTTAAGGTTGGGGGGCTATATAATATGAAATTAAAGCAGATTCTCAAAAACGAAAAAATATCTATGCTGTTAAAATATTCTTCTATTAAATACATCGCATTAATAATTGTATTCTTGAAGGGTATTATTAGTGCTAGAGTCCTTGGACCGGAACTTCTAGGAGTCCTTGGAAACTTGCTCCTAGTATTAACTTATATATCATATTCAAGTTTAGGAATATTATATTCTATGAATCGAGAGTATGTAATATACGAGAGCAGGGATGATCAAAAGAGAGCAAAAGAAGTTATTAGTACCTCGTTTACTTCACTCTTAATATTATCTGTATTATTAATACTCGTCGGTATTGGCTGCAAATTTGTATATCGTGATCCATTAGGAACTTATATACTATTAGTATTTATAATAGGAGTACTCGAGCAGTTTAGAATGTTTTATATTAATTATTTCAGATTAATTAACAAGTTTAGAAAGATAAATTATATAGAACTTATAAATAATGTGTTAGCTTTTGTTTTGATTGTTATTTTTATAAAAAGCTTTAAAATATATTCAGTCCTATTTGCAATGGCTGTTGCGGATTTTATAGTTTTTTTCTTTGGATATTTTAGTAGCAAAAGAATACATTTAAAGATTAATCCAGAAATCTTTAAGAACTTAATAATAGTTGGAATTCCACTACTAATCTATAATTTAGGGTTTTATATATTAACAACAGTAGATAGAGTAGTAATTATTAAATTTTTAGGATATACAGATCTAGGATATTTTACATTTTCAAATCAGATTGTTAATGGTACGTTGGTGTTTATTACCTCAGTATTATTTTTATACTATCCCAAAGCCATAAAGACTTTAAATATTGAGAATAATTATAAGAAAGCAGACATAGTAAAGAAAACATTAAATTATACTAAGTTTATAGAAGCTTTTGGCGTTGTTTTATGTTTGGTTGGGGCAATATTAATAGAGCCATTCGTTCTTATTGTAGTCCCAAAATATCTTGTAAGTATCAACATATATAGAATCTTAGTATTTGGGGTTGTTGCAACACAAATAGCTTATTTTGCAAATGTTTTTATTGTATCTAATAAAAAACAAATGTACCTAGTTTACCTTCAGGGAGCAACCGTAATACTTGCAGTTGCATTTAACCTGATTTTCATAAAACTTGGTTTTGGTATAATAGGAGTTTGCCTGGCAACGCTAATCACAAACGTTGTGTACTCTATAATTCAGTATATAATATATATGTGGATATTGGATATAGACAAAGGATACATAAAAAATGTGCTCAAAATATATCTAAAATTTGTAATATATACGATTATAAGTATAGCTATTGGTCTCTTTAACTTAAATATTGCCTACTATAGCTTATTAATGATTATATTAACGGGAGTGTTATATTACCGCGATATAAAGTTTTCAATAAAAAGTATATTATCGAGCAGTGGTCTTTAAATTATATATATATATAAATCCCTACATCAAAGGTGTAGGGATTTATTTCGTCTAAATTTTTTAGGGTGTTTGTTTCACAATATTTTGCTATGATTAGAAAATTGTTAAAATTTAATGGTATAATATGAATTATGGTAACAATAGTAACAATAGTAATAATAGTAATAATAGTAATAATAGTAATAATAGTAATGTACTAATGAGTACAAGCTATAATAAATCACCTAAATTAATAATAAGATGACTACCGAATTGCAGTGAAATGTATTTCGGTCTTTTTGGCGGGTACAAAGTTTTAGTTATATAATACAAAAGATATATAAGGAGAATGTGACATGAATGAGGACAAAGTAGATGTATTCAACAATATTTCAGTTCTGATACCAGCTTTTAATCCAGATAAAAAATTGACAGTCTTAGTAGAGGATCTTATAAAAGCAGGTTTTCAAAATATTAGCGTAGTAGATGATGGCAGTAGTGAGGAATGTAGATCGATTTTTAACCATCTTAAGCTAAAGAAGCAATGTCATGTATTGGTTCATGCTGTAAATATGGGAAAAGGGGTAGCACTTAAATCTGGGTTTAATTATTTTTTAAACAATTGTAGTGGATGCATTGGTATAGTAACAGCTGATGCTGACGGTCAACATAATATTTCTGATATCATAAAAGTTTCACAAAGGTTAATAGAAAATCCTCATAAGCTTATATTAGGTTCTAGGAACTTTTCAGAATCAAACATTCCTTTCAGGAGTAGATTTGGGAATATATTAACAAGAAAATTGTTTGGTTTCCTTACTGGTTTAAAAATAAGTGATACCCAAACTGGGTTAAGAGCTATTTCCTATAATTTTGCATATAAATTAATGAGTGTTCATGGAGATAGATTTGAATATGAAACTAATATGTTACTCGAATGCAGAAATCAAGATATTGAGATTGATGAAGTTTTCATTGATACTATTTATATAGAAGAAAATAAGTCATCTCATTTTAATCCACTTATAGATTCAATGAAGATTTATGGGGTTTTTCTTAAATTTATGTCATCATCCTTTTTATCTTTTATATTGGATATCTTTTTATTTTCAATGTTTACAAAATTATTTTATAGATTTACACCGGAATATTTTATTATAATATCAACTATTGTTGCTCGAATTATATCATCATTATTTAATTATAATGCAAACAAAAATGCAGTATTTAATCACAAAACTCCGGATAGATTAGCGATATATAGATATTATGTATTATGCTCAGTACTTATGTTAATGTCTGGACTAAGTGTATCTGCTACTTGGTTTGTTTTCAAGGGATCTCAAATTTTTATAAAAGTTATAATAGATGGTGTTTTGTCTGTTATGAGTTTCAAAGTTCAAAAGGAATGGGTTTTCAGTAAAAAATATGATTTAGAAAGTTTATAATATGTTTAATTTGGAAGGAGTTATAAATATATGTATTTGATATTCATGTTTGCAGTGTTATGCTCTGGCGCTGCGATATTATCCATGATATTTAACAGAAAATTTGAAGAAACTTTGTCATTATGGATCTTTTTTATAATTTTTATCTTATATTTTTATGGAATATCGGGCGAATTAAAAAGGGGCGTAGACATTGTAATTGCAATTGGGATAATTAGTGCCTTTTTATGTTGCTTATACATTTGTATTAATATGAAAAGATTTATAAGAAATATCTTAACACCTGGATTTGTAATGTTTATTCTATTTTTTGTAGTAGCATGGTGGGCACAAAGAGGAAGAATGCTTATATCTTGGGATGAATTTACACATTGGGGTCTTGTAGTTAAAAATATGCAGATATTTGATGCTCTAAGTAATCACCCAGCATCAACTACTGTATTTAAGGGGTATCCACCTGCAACTGCATTATTTGAATACTTTTGGATAAAAGTATCTAAAGGTTATGCCGAGGGTAACTTATATAGAGCTATGAACATATTATATTTTTCACTAATGTTACCTATTTTTAGGAATGTACGATGGAAAAACCCTGGTATAATAGTTATTAGACTTATATTGGTATTAGTTTTGCCTTTGGCGTTTTTTCAGGATTTTTATACCAATATATTAGTAGACGCAATACTTGGAGTTATGTTTGCAGGTATTCTCATTAATTATTATGTCAATAAAATGAGTGCTTTTAAATTTATTTATATAAGTTTAGCATTATTTACGATAACAATTACGAAAGCCTCAGGCTTTGGTTTAGCAATTATAGCTATTGTAATAATTTCTATAGATATATTACTCATACAAAGAAAGGAATTAATGTTATACATTAAGTCTGATAAAATAATCCATATAATTATAAGAACAGTTATAGTAATATGTCCTATAATATTTACACTGATTTCAAAATTGTCCTGGTCTAATTATCTTAAAGTTACAAAAACAGATTCATCTTGGAATACAAGTGTAATTGGATTTCAAAGCATAAAAAGATTATTTACGGCAAATGCTCCAGACTATCAAATAGAAACAATAAAAAACTTTTTTTATTTTCTATCTGATCAGATTTTAACTAACTCTATAATTCGATTATCGTATATTGGGTGGATAGCGTTGTTACTGACAATCTCTATTATACTAATTAAATTTGTTTGTATTGATGGGGAAAAAAATAGATATAAAGTAGTAACTGTAACTATACTTATAGGAGCAATTATTTACAGTGCATCTCTATTAATATTATATGTGTTTACTTTTTCAGTAGAAGAAGCTACACATTTAGCATCTTATTCAAGGTATATGAGCACTTACCTTCTAGGAGCCTTAATATTCTTCGTTGTAGTTATATGTCTAAAAGAAGGAACGAGAGATGCAAAATTTAAAATATCATGTTCTATGGGCATATTATTATCATTATTGTTAATTATAAAAATAACCCCAATTGCAGATATTACTTTATTCGCACCAAGCAATAGTAAAAATACAGTTAAGATGCGTCAAAAATTTGTGCCTATAACAAAGATAAAGCGGCCTCTGAAGCTTAAAACAGATAAGATGTATATTATTTCTGTAGCAAACAACGGATATAATTATTGGGTGAGTAGATATCTTATAACCCCTATAAGAACTAACGCCCCATCCACATCAAGTATTGGGAAACCTTATTATAAGGGCGATATTTGGACTAAAGATGTTGATTTAAAGGGATGGGAGGAGCAACTAAGAAGCCAATACACTTATGTGTATATATTTAGAACAAATGATGTCTTTAATAAAACTTATGGAAAAATATTTGAAGGTGGAATTAAATCTATAAAACATGATACGCTTTATTATGTGCAGAAAAAGAATGGTAAAGTACTCCTTAAAATGAGAAAGTAGATATTTTTACAATATTTTTACAAACATTTACTAATTTTGTTGGAATTTAATGTTATAATAGAATTTATAGGAAAGTACGTAATATACTGAGAGTAAAAAGACATATAACATAAGAGGAGATTTTTAATTATGAAAGTTAAGAAAGCAATTATACCAGCAGCAGGACTTGGAACACGTTTTTTACCTGCAACAAAGGCACTACCTAAAGAAATGTTACCTATAGTTGATAAGCCTACAATGCAATATATTATCGAGGAAGCTATTGCGGCTGGTATAGAGGAAATATTAATAATTACAGGGAGAAATAAAAAATCTATTGAAGATCACTTTGATAAATCATTAGAACTTGAACTAGAGCTTGAAAATAAACATAAGGATAATCTACTTAAACAGGTTAGAGATATATCAAACATGGTAAATATATACTTTATAAGACAAAAGGAACCTAAAGGACTTGGACATGCTATTAATTGTGCTAGGGCTTTTGTAGGTAATGAACCTTTTGCTGTTATGCTAGGTGATGATATAGTTGATGCTAAAACTCCATGTTTAAAGCAACTTATGGATTGTTTTGAAGAAAAGAATACAACAATCTTAGGAGTTCAAGAAGTAGCAAAGGAAAATGTTGATAAATATGGCATAGTTGATGGAGTTCAAATTAGTGATAGGGTTTATAAAGTAAATAATCTTGTTGAAAAACCTGGAGTAGATATAGCACCATCAAATGTAGCTATACTTGGTAGATATATAATAACCCCTGAGATATTTGATATATTGGATAATACAAAACCTGGCAAAGGCGGCGAAATTCAATTAACTGATGCTCTTAAGACATTAATAGCAAGACAAGATATGTACGCATATATATTTGAAGGCCGTAGATATGATGTAGGTGATAAATTAGGATTTTTACAGGCAACAGTTGAATTCGCTTTGAAAAGAGATGAGTTAAAAGTTCCATTCATGGAATATCTTCAAACTTTAAAAAGCAATGATAACTTTAGTGGCCTATATGATGAAGTTGCTTGTACTAAATAATATATCATTATAATTTAAAAAGCCTCCCTTTTGTATGATATAATAATGCATGTAAGGGAGGCTTTTTATATGCCAAAAGTAAGTGTTATTGTTCCTGTTTATAATGTAGAAAAATATTTAAATAGATGTCTAGATTCTTTAGTTAATCAAAGTTTAAAAGATATTGAAATTATTATAATTAATGATGCATCAACTGATAATAGTCTTAAAGTAATGAGAGAATATGAAAATAAATATAATACAATAAAAGTAATAGATTCACCTATAAATCTAAAGCAAGGTGGAGCAAGAAATTTAGGAATTGATATAGCAAAAGGTGAATACATAGGATTTGTTGATTCGGATGATTGGGTACATCTAGAAATGTACGAAAAGCTATACTCTAAAGCTAGTGTTACCAAGAGCGATGTTGTAGATAGTGACTATCATGTCTCAGACGGCAATAATGTATTAACTACTGTTACAAGTAATATGCCTGATCAACTAGGTGAATTAACTAGTATGCAAAAGAAAGGTTTAATACTTCATAGTGGGAGAATGTGGACTAAGATATTTAAAACGTCATTATTTATAGATAATAATATAAGGTTTCCAGAAAAATTATCTTATGAAGATAATCCTGTAGTTCCACTACTTCTTGTACACGCAAAGAAACTTGAGAAGGTTAACGAGCCTTTATACTATTATTTTAAAAATCTTGTATCAACCACAACAACGAAAAATTCACCCCATCATTTTGACAGGTTAAGAACTTCAATTATTTTATTAGAAGGATTTAAAAAAGATGGGTTGTATGAAGAGTTTAAAGAAGAGGTTGAATTTAGATTCTCAGAGCTGTACTACATTAATACAATAAAGATATGTTTAGCTAATTATGATATACCTCAAATTGATCGTTTATATGAAATTAGAGATTACATGAGGGTCAATTTTAATGACTATAGAAAAAATCGGTATTTTAATAGGATTATTAAAAAAGATAGGTTCCTTAGTAAAATAAATGATTTTGATCCAAGTTTAATAGTTAAATCTTTTAATATCTATATAAAATTAGTTTCACGTAAATAAAAAAACCAGGAGTTCTAGCTCCTGTTTTTTTTACGCATTAAATACTTTTAACTATACAGAAGTTTTACCAACTAAAATTTAACTAAAATTAACTATTGAGTCGATTTAGTCAATTTTAGTTGACTATTAGTTGACTATTAGTTGACTTTTAGTCTATTTAGTTGTATAATATTAGTATATTAATAAAATATAGAACTACAGCATCTTTATACAACTAAATATTATGGGGGTTATAATGTTAGATTTTAATAATTTATGGTTAGTACGAACTAATCCTGATAACACTAATCGGTTAAAAGAGTATTTAGAAAACGACATAATTGCAATAGGGTGGGGCAAATTACTTGACTTAACAAGCATGCCAAAAAGCGAAATCTTTACAGAGCTTTCTAGAAATAACTATTCTTGCTCAAATGTAACGCTTGGTGTTATAAACCATTTTGTAAATAATATTCAGGTTGACGATCTATGTATCATACCCTATGGAGATAAAATATACATAGCGAAAGTTACAGGTCCATACTATTATGATGCAACAAAGGTAGAAGATGGTTATCCTCATCAAAGGAAAGTTGAATTTATTAATAAGGAGAAGCCTATTAGCAGGACTAGTTTGCCAGATGCTGTTCGAAAATCCTTAGGTGCACAAAATTATGTTGCACATTTAAGACATGGTATAGATGAATTTAAGTCATTTTTGTTTGAAACTGAACCTGCCAGTGAGAATATTAATTTACAGGAAAATTTGAAAAAAATGTTGCCAAAGGCTATAGAAAATATAAAAAATGCTATGGACTGTGATGATGTTCAGAGAAGATTTAATGCATCTGTTGAAGTGCTTAGATTGCTACAGAAATATGAGTAAATTTTCAATGGTTTGCTTAAATAACTAATTTTCAATTATATTTGGTAGTAATTTTTTGAGAAGAAGGTATAGATTATTATGGGGAAGAGTATAAGTCACCGAACTATGGTATTAGTAAATCTGCCAATCGTTGTTTTATCAGCAGTTATAATATTATTTAGTGTTTATATGCTATTAAATAATATTGATTTACAGGTAAGTAACGAAGTTGCGGATATTCAAATAATTCAACAGCATTTATTTATTTTTTTAGGAGTTATACTTATTTTATGTAATTTTATAATTAGCAGGTATATTTATACTCGCATATATGAAGAAATTGAAGAAATTGAAAAAAAGGATGAAATCAACAAAGAATTACAAAAAACATTAATTTCCCAAGAAGAGTTTATTGCAAATGTTTCACATGAACTTAAAACACCATTAAATGTAATTTGTTCAGCTGTACAATTATTTCAAATGTATTGCTATAATGGTTCATTAGATGATCGACGTGAAACTATTATTAAATATATTGACTCAATGAAAATAAATTCTTATAGGTTGTCTAAACTTATAAACAATATAGTAGATTCATCAAAAATTAAGGCAGGATTATTTCAACTTAATTTATCAAATAACAATATAGTATCAATTGTCGAAGAAGTAGTGATGTCTGTAACTAGCTTAACTGAAACCAAAGGCCTAAATATTATTTTTGATACAGATATAGAAGAAAAAAATATTGCTTGTGACCCAGAGAAGATAGAGAGAATAGTATTGAATCTTTTATCAAATGCAATTAAATTTTCAAATAATGGTGACGAAATATTTGTAGAACTTAAAGACAAGGATGAATTTGTTGAAATATCAGTCAAAGATAATGGTATCGGTATTAAAGCGGACCACTTGGAAATGATTTTCGATAGATTTAAGCAGGTTGACGAATCATTATCAAGAAATGCAGAAGGTATGGGTATAGGCTTAAGTTTAGTCAAATCTATCGTAGAGTTACAAGGGGGTAGTATATTTGCTGAAAGTGAATATGGAAAAGGAAGTAAGTTCACAGTAAGGATTCCTTCAGTAAAGGTACTTCAGGAAAATATGCTATATAAAAGCAATGTGAGAAGCAGTGCTGAAAATATACGGGTGGAATTTTCAGATGTAAATAAAAATAAATAAAAAAATTTAATCTAAAGATTAATTTACGCGAGGAGAAAAACAAATTGAAGAATATTTGGAAGAGAATGTGGAAGAAAAAATCACTAAAAATGGAGCTTCATGCCGCCAAAAAAACTGATTTAAAAAAGAATCTTACAGCATTTGACCTTGCAGCACTTGGAATAGGTGCAGTACTTGGTACAGGAATCTTTGTTTCAACAGGTGTTGGTGCTCATATGGCAGGCCCGGCAGTAGTTTTATCATTTATTGTAGCCGCAATAACAAGCGGACTTTGTGCTCTTACTTATGCGGAACTTGCCACAATGTTCCCAGTTGCAGGTAGTACATATACATACTCCTATATTGCTTTTGGTGAAATAATAGCCTGGATTATAGGATGGGATCTAATGCTTGAATATTTAGTATCCTCAGCTGCAGTTGCATCAGGGTGGTCAGGAACATTTGTAGGGCTGTTAAAATCTGCTGGGCTTAATTTGCCTGCAGCAATAACGACAGGGCCAGCATCAGGTGGCATTATTGATTTACCGGCCGTTCTTATAGTTGCACTTGTAACTTACATATTATATATAGGTATAAAAGAAAGTGCAAAATTAAATAACGTCATAGTTTTAATTAAAATTGGCGTAATTATTTTATTCATAGTACTTGGCGTATTTCATATTAGTGTAGCTCACTATAAGCCATTTGCTCCTTTCGGATGGACAGGTGTCATGGCAGGTGCTTCAATTATGTTCTTTGCTTATATTGGGTTTGATGCAGTTTCAACAGCGGCAGAGGAAACTATAAATCCAAAGAGAGATGTACCAAGGGGACTAGCTATATGCCTAGGAGTTGTAATTGTACTTTACGTTGCAGTTGCAGTTGTTATAACGGGTATGGTTCCATTTAAAGAAATTAGTCAGAATAACGCTATTCCAGATGCATTGACTCGTTTTGGTATTAACTGGGGTGCAGCCTTGGTTGGAACCGGTGCAGTCATAGGAATGATTTCAACACTGCTTGTAATGCTTTATGGACAGATAAGAGTATTTATGGTAATGTCAAGAGATGGACTACTTCCAAAGGCGTTTTCAAAGGTGCACCCAGTTCACAAAACACCTACACTTTGTACAATAATCACAGGTTGTATAGCTGCGATTATGTCAGGACTTTTACCATTACAGGAGATAATAAAACTATGTAATATAGGTACATTATTTGCCTTCGTCTTAGTCTCAATTGGTGTTATAGTACTCAGAAAAACTATGCCAAATGCTGAGAGAAAGTTTAGATGTCCTTGGGTACCACTTATACCTATTCTTACTATACTTGCTTGTTTTTATTTAATGTCAGCATTGCCTTTAGAAACATGGATTAGATTTATAATTTGGTTAGCAATTGGACTAGCAATATACTTTGTATATGGTAGGCACCATAGTATACTCCAACATAGTAAACCAAGACAATATAGTGAACCAAAGTCTTAAAATTGAAATAAACTACCTTATTAAAATTATTTGTCAATGTATTACGATTAATACATTGACAAAAACCAATATATTGTATAGAATACATATATTGAATAAAGTACATATAGGGTTTAACTTTAAAGGAGGAAAAAATTATGAAATTTTTAAATTTGTTTGAAAAACAAAAAAAAGCAATACAAAGAAAGTCAAAAATCAAAACTGCTAAAAAGGTACTTTTCGGTACTGCAGCTGGAAGTCTTAGTGGGTTACTAGGGGGATTACTTTTTTCACCTAAATCTGGTAAAGAAACTAGAGAAGATATTGTTAGTTCGTCAAAGGACCTTACAAACAATATTAAAGAAAAAACTACAGAACTTAAGGAAACTATTGACAATAAAGTTACTGACGTCAAGGAAAGTGTTACAGATGCTAAAGTGAAAATTTCTGAATACTTAAATGAAAAAAAACCTTCAAAGGATACTGTAAGTCAAAACGAAGATTTATCTTCAATTGAGGGACAAACCAATATAGTTGATAAAAACGAAAATAACAAATAACAAAATCATTAAAGAATAGTGGTGTTATTAATGTATGTGGACATATTTAAATTAGGACAAGGCATATTGGTTTTTCTTGGTTTAACAATTTTAATTCTACTTATAATAGGATTGTTAAAACTTATTAAAACTTTATCAAGTGTGAATTTAATTATTAAAAAGAATGAAAATAACATCAATGAAATATTGTCTACTTTACCCAAAACATTTAAAAATTGGTTTGAAATAACTGACAATGTAAAAGATGTTAGTGAAGTAGTAGTTAAGGCAACCGCCAGTTCACTTAGGTCAACAGAATCATTTCAAAGATATTTAGTGTATATGGTAGATATTTCACATATTATAAAAAACATATTCTCAACAAAAAGATAGAAGAATTGATCTAGATCTATGTTAAGATAAGGACATTCTAAAAAAGGATATTAGTAAACCGAGAAGTGATTTCTGAATTGTACAGAAATCATTTTTTTTTACCATATAATAAAGCTAAAAAAGGTAAATAGGAGTATAATGTAGTTTGATGACATTTATGTAAAAATTTATTTGGAAGAGGTATTTGAAAATAATTAAGGGGGGGGATTTAATATGGCTACGCTTACAGGAACCTTTATACAAGACATACTTAAAAACAACGGTAAAACCGTAGTGGATGATGAAATTCTTTCAGAAGCAGAAAAGATAATAAAAAAGGAAATGGCTGAAAAGAGAAAGTCATTTAGAGATGATATTTATAAGAAACATGATAAAGAATATAAAGAATATAAAGCAGGAAATACTACAGTGATTTCAGCGGTAGCGGAGGAAATTTTACTTCAAGCACTTGAAAAATTAGGTAAAACAGAAATAGATGAAAAAGTTTTTGAAGAAGCAAAACTATTATATGATAAAAGAATTGCCAAGAAGTTTGCAAAGAAAAAAACATTAAAAAGAGTAGGGTCCTTTGCAAATAAATAATTTTTATAATAGTAAAATCTTCTGATAATATTTTAAAAAAAATATTTTCTAGAAAATACAGAAACCGGGAGTTTATCTCCTGGTTTTTTTGCATAGAGTAATTAAAAGAAAAAATATAGTAGTTTATGAAAATTAAAGATGTTAAGAATATAAGAACTATCTACATAATTTGTAGTATCATGATATAATTAAGGTACACTGTTAAAGTAACTTTTAATATTATGTATAATAACACAATAAATTTAGTAGAACAATGGATTTTGCTATAGAATATATTAAGATAAATAATTAGAGTAAATATATTTAATATAATATCTAAAAATGAAGAAAAGGGCGTGACTTATATCGTTAACATTATAAATAAAGAAAATTGCTCAGGATGCAAGGCATGTTACAATATATGTCCCCAAAATTGCATTAAGATGGTTACTGATGTCGAGGGTTTTTGGTATCCAAAAGTTAATAAAGATGATTGTATTAGCTGTGGATTATGTGAAAAGGTATGTCCTGAACTCAAAATCTATTCTAATGTAAGATCCTATGATTCGCCAACTTGTTATGCAGCCTGGAATACAAACAAAGACATCCGTGGTGACAGTTCATCTGGTGGTGTATTCACAAGCATAGCAGAGAGTATAATATCAAATGATGGAGTGGTGTTTGGAGCAGGATATAATAGTGATCTTAATGTAATTCATAAAGAGGCTAATACATTAGAGGGCTTAAAACAATTAAGGGGTTCTAAATACGTTCAAAGCGACATTAACGATACTTTTAAGAAAGCTAAGGATTACCTTAAAGAAGGCAAAAAAGTGTTGTTTGTAGGAACACCTTGTCAAATAGCAGGTATATATAGTTTTCTTCAAATCGAATATGAGCAGTTATATACTTGTGATATAGTATGCCATGGTGTACCATCCCCTATTGTATTTGAAAAGTATAAGGAAAATCTAGAACTTCAATATGATTCTAGTATTAAAGAAGTAACTTTTAGAGATAAGAAAACTGGATGGAAGAATTACTCTGTATCAATCCATTTTGATAAAGATTTGGAATATAGTAAAACATTTGGAATGGATGCATATATGATGGGTTTCTTAAGGAATTACTATTTAAGGCCTTCCTGCTATAAATGCTCGTATGTGGGTATTCCAAGAGTTAGTGATATTACCCTTGGAGACTTTTGGGGAATAGCCGGTAAATACCCTGAACTTGATGATGATAAAGGAACTTCACTAATATTTATAAATACTGATAAAGGTAATACAATGTTAGAAGGCTGCAAAGATAACATCTTCTCGCAGAAATGTGATTTAGGACAAGCTATACAAGGAAATCCGTCTATAGTTAGTTCTGTAGATATACCAAGTTGCAGAGATAAGTTTTTTAAAGATCTAAATGATATAAATTTTAACTTTGTAATCAAAAAGTACATGAGTCCACCATCATGGTTCCAAAGAAAAGTTACATTTAGTAAGAGAGCACTTAGATTTGTAAAAAGAAAGATTGTTAAGTTAGTCAGATAATAACAAAGAAGAAAATTTGATTAAAAGAAAACTTAATCAAAAATAAGTACTAAGGAGAAATAAATTGAAAAAGAAAAAGATAGCAATATTAACAATAAACGATTATAAAAACTATGGTAATAGATTGCAAAATTATGCTTCACAAGAAGTGTTAAAATCATTAGGATTTTCTGTGGAAACACTTGTTAACAACACGAAACATACAGGTGCAACTCAAGAGGATATTGGAGCAGTAGGAAGAATAAAAAGATTAATGGGACTAGGAATAAAAGGACTTTTCACTAGAGTTAAATTTATTATATGGAAAAATATAAATAAAAATAAAATACATACAAATATAACTAAAAGAGTAGAGAGATTTAAAAACTTTACTAAAGTGAATATATCAGAAACAGATTATAGTATATCAGATAATAATATTCCAAAGGATTTATCAAGTAGATTCGACTATTTTGTAACGGGAAGTGACCAAGTTTGGAATCCTAATTTTAGATATGGTTCTGGAATTGACTTTTTAACTTTCGCTTCTCCAAGTAAGAGGATAACATATTCTCCAAGTTTCGGGATAGCGGAAATACCTCAGTATTATAAAAAAAGTTATAAAGCCTGGTTATCACAAATGTCGTGTTTATCTGTTAGAGAAGAAGCAGGAGCAGATATTATTAAAGAATTAACAGGTAGAGAAGCCAGTGTTTTAATTGACCCAACATTAATGCTTTCAAAAGAAAAATGGATAGCTATTTCGGATAAGGCAGTAAGCAAGCCAGAAAAAAAATATCTATTAACATACTTTATGGAGAGAATATCAGAAGTTAATATGAAAAGAATAAGAACAATAGCTAAGGACAATGAATTGCAAATTGTTAATTTGGCAGACATAACAGATGGAGAAACATATAAGGTCTCTCCTAGTGAATATATAGATTATATAAATTCAGCAAGTATCTTTTGTACTGATTCCTTTCATGGTGTTATATTCTCGGTATTAATGGGTACACCGTTTATGGTATTTGATAGAGAAGGAGCAATGCCATCAATGAATTCAAGAATAGATACATTACTTTCAACATTAAACCTTGAATCACGATTAGCGAAAAACATTAGTACAAAGGAGCAAATCTTTGAAGCTGATTATACACATGTTTCAAAAATTTTAGAAGTTGAACGTAAAAAGGCAATGGATTATTTAAAAGAAGCATTAAATGTCAAAGATGTTGCTTAATTAACTTATGCACTATACCCTTAAAAAGATATATATATAAACAAAGTTATTAAAAAACACATTCCTATACTAATGGGAGTGTGCTTTTTTAATAGGATTAAGTTATACAGTGTAATATAAAGTGTTAACATTTAACTAATTATGAGATTAAGTTTATTCGCGTTAAGTTTTTTTAATATAGGTATAAGATTTACTTTAATTAACCGAGTTTTAACGTATTTTTTCAAAAACTTTAGTTTGATAAGAATATAAAAAATAAAAATGTAAAATATATATAAAAAGATGCATAAAAAAATACAACAAATATGCATATTTGTGTCGTGTATAACAAACTTAATAAAATCTTAACACACATTATGTAGAATTATGGTATACTCTCTATATACTAAAAATTATATTATATTTAACTTATTGAATTGAATATTTAATTAAAGCTATAGTTGTATAAAAAAAATAGATAGAACGTTAATGTTCTATTATATATAAAACAACAATTATACAAAATACAACATTAAGTCAATAAATGTATAATGGCTGACCCCTTGTATGTAATATTTCAAGGTATATTTATTTACAAAAAAATATGGTATTAAATTGAAAAATATTAAAATTTGATTAAAAATGTAAATAAGTATTTAATGTACATACTATGGTATACACATTACTAACACATTTATAGACAAGTCGAAATTTGCATATTATAAAAATAAGGGAGGGATATGAATGCAAAAGACAAGAGAAGATTCAAACGTAAGACAAAATGAGGTTTATTCAAAAAACGAGAAGAACTTAGGGTATTTTATAGTGAAAAGATTAATTGATATTATAGGCGCTTTATGTGGAATCATATTAGTAAGCCCAGTGATGATTGTGGTGGCCATTTGGATTAAGATAGATTCAAAGGGACCTATTTTTTTTGCGCAGAGTAGAGTTGGACAAGATGGTAATAGATTTATGATGTATAAATTTAGATCCATGTGTACAAATGCAGAGGGTCTTCTACATAAGCTTGAAGAGGAGAATGAAATGTCAGGACCTATGTTTAAAATAAAAGAAGATCCAAGAATAACTAAGATAGGAAAGTTCATAAGAAAGACAAGCTTAGATGAGTTACCTCAACTTATTAATATATTAAAGGGAGAAATGTCACTAGTTGGACCAAGGCCAAGTCTTCCCAAAGAAGTGGCGCAGTTTACGTCCTTTCAAAAACAAAGATTAGTTGCAAAACCAGGTTTAACTTGTTATTGGCAGGTAAATGGACGGAGCGATGTTAGTTTTGAAGAATGGATGGAAATGGACGTTGAGTATTTAATGAATAGGAACACAATAGTGGACATAATACTTATTTTTAAAACGGTGGGAGTACTATTCGGTGATGATAAGGCTAGTTAAGCAGAGTTCAATTACAATTTATAAGGGGAGGTTATGTACATGTTATGTGCGTTAATAATGGCAGGGGGGAAAGGAACTAGATTCTGGCCTTTGTCCACTGAAGATAAACCCAAGCAGTTTTTAAATCTTACTGGCGAGGATACAATGATTCAAATGAGTGTTAAAAGGTTAGAAAAACTTATTCCTATAGAAAGAATATTTATAGTAACAGGAAATCGATACATGGATTTAGTTAAGGAGCAGATACCTGATTTGCCTCACAGAAACATTATCGCAGAACCAGTAGGGAAAAACACAGCACCTTGCATAGCACTTTCTGCTTTTCATATTAATAAAATATATGAAGACGCTACAATAGCAGTACTTCCATCAGATCATATTATTCAGAACGAAGACAGCTTTCTTAAAGTGTTAAATACTGCTGATGAATTTGTAAATAAAAATTGCGATGCAATAGTAACCATAGGAATGAAACCAGATAGACCGGAAACGGGCTATGGATATATAAATTACAGCGATATGGATAGTGAAATGAATGGTTTCGAAGTTAGATGCGTTAACAAGTTTGTAGAAAAACCAGACTTAGATACGGCTAAGGAGTATTTAGAAGATGGAAATTATCTTTGGAATGGTGGAATGTTTATTTGGAAGGCTGCTAATATTTTAAGACTTACAAGACTTCATATGAAAGAAACATATAAATTGTTAAGTGAAATAGCATCAACCAGCAAAGAAGATTACCATAGAGTACTTGAAAAAAAGTATCGTAAAATAGAGGGCATATCTGTAGATTTTGGAATTATGGAGAAAGTAAAAGAAATATTCGTTATTCCAGGAAACTTTGGATGGGATGATGTTGGTAGCTGGGAGGCAGTAGAGAGGTTTTCTGAGAAAGACTGCGACAATAACGTTTGTATGGGTGATGTACAAAACTTTGAGTGCAGTAATAACATTATTATTAGTAATGGTAAACAAATAGTTATATCTGGACTTGATGATATATTTGTAGTTGAAAATGACGATACGATATTTGTTGGTAATAAAGATGAGATTGAAAATATAAAAGAATTAAAAAGTAAAATTAGTTAATTAAAATGAAATTAGTTAACACTAAAATTAACAAAAATAAAAAAATTAAATTGAAAATATATAAAAAAATTATTTAGTATTGAAGGGAGTTTTGTAAATGAAAAAAGCATTAATAACAGGCATTACAGGTCAAGATGGGTCTTATTTAACAGAATTATTATTAGAAAAAGGTTATGAGGTACACGGAATAATACGACGTGCAAGTTCTTTTAATACAAAGAGGATAGATCATTTATTTGAAGATCCTAAAATAGGAAATGTTTCATTATTTCTTCATCACGGAGATTTAACGGATTCAAGTAATCTAAATAGAATTATCGAGCGAGTTAAACCAGACGAAATATACAACTTAGGAGCTCAAAGTCATGTACAGGTTTCTTTTGAAGTGCCTGAGTATACAGCAGAAACAGACGGAATAGGTACACTTAGATTATTAGATGCTATACGAGAAAGTGGTTTGAAATGCAAGTTCTATCAAGCATCAACTTCAGAGCTTTTTGGAGGATTACCAGGTACTGCACCACAAAGCGAAAAAACATCTTTTTACCCAAAGAGTCCTTATGGAGTAGCAAAGTTATACTCATATTGGATAACTGTAAACTACAGAGAATCATATGATTTATTTGCATGTAATGGAATATTATTTAACCACGAATCACCAAGACGTGGCGAGACATTTGTTACAAGAAAAATAACAAGAGCAATTGCAAGCATTATGTCAGGAAAACAAGAAAAATTATCTCTTGGTAATATGGATGCAAAAAGAGATTGGGGTTTTGCCGGAGACTATGTAGAAGCTATGTGGTTATTACTTCAACAAGATGAACCTCGTGACTGCGTTATAGCAACAAATGAGACTCATACAGTTAGAGAATTTGTAGAATTATCATTTAAAGAAATTGGAATAGATATAGAATGGATTGGCACAGGAGTAGAGGAAAAAGGATACAACAAAGCAACAAGACAACTGCTAGTGGATATAAATCCTAAATACTTTAGACCAGCAGAGGTTGAACTACTTTGGGGAGACTCGACAAAGGCTGAAAAAGAACTTGGATGGGAAAGAAAAGTTAGCTTTAGGGAGCTAGTTAAGATGATGGTAGATTCTGATATGAAAGAAATAGCTGGAATAGGAACAGAAGAATTTATAGCTAAGGCACAAGCAGCTATAACTAAATAGAGAAAGTAACTACAAGTAGAGTAGAAAATATATAACAAATGTACAAAGTCGTTAGAAAAAGGTAGCAGTTGCTACAACTAGGTAGCAGCAACTGCTACAACTAATTAAGGAAGTGTTGTTATGAATAAGAATAGTAAGATTTATGTAGCTGGACATAGGGGGCTTGTAGGCTCCGCTATAGTTCGTAATCTAAAAGAAAAAGGATATACAAACATAATAGGAAGAACTCATAGTGAATTAGATTTAATGAGTCAACAAGCTGTTATAAGTTTTTTTGAAGAAGAGAAACCAGAATATGTTGTTTTAGCTGCAGCTAAAGTTGGTGGAATTGGAGCTAACAGTATATATCCAGCTGACTTTATATATGAGAATATGCAAATGCAAAATAACATTATAAAGGCAGCACATGATTATAAAGTTACGAAGCTTTTGTTCCTAGGGAGTTCATGCATATATCCAAAAAACTGTCCTCAACCAATCAAAGAGGAATATTTACTATCAGGATATCTTGAACCAACAAATGAGGGTTATGCATTAGCTAAAATTGCGGGACTTAAGATGTGTCAGTTTTTCAAAAAACAATATGGTGATAATTTTATAAGTTGTATGCCAACAAATCTTTATGGACCTAATGATAATTTTGACTTAAATAATTCTCATGTTATGCCTGCACTTATTAGAAAATTTCATGAGGCTAAGGTTAATAATGAAGCTTCAGTTGAAGTTTGGGGAACAGGTAAACCACTAAGAGAATTTTTATATGTAGATGATATGGCCGATGCTTGCGTGTTTCTTCTTGAAAATTATGAGGGAGAAGAACATGTTAATGTGGGAACAGGAAAAGAGCTTACCATAGGCGAAATGGCAGAGATGATTAAAAAGGTTGTTGGATTCACTGGTGAGTTAAGATTCAACACTGAGAAGCCAGATGGGACTATGAGAAAGCTATTAGATGTTAGTAAGCTTTATGGCTTAGGATGGTCGTATAAGGTTGATCTAGAAGAAGGAATAGAAAAGGCTTATGCTTGGTTTGAAGAAAACTATAAATAAGTAGATAGCATTAAGATGCTTAAGGAGATAAAATGCTTAAATTTAAAAGTAATTACTTTAAAGTATTTATGAAATTAAATAAAGTGCAATACGGAAAAGATTTAAATATGATTGGATTGCCTGTTATTTTCAAGCAGAAAAATGCAGAGCTTAGCATAGGCAATAATTGTACTATAAAAAGTGATTTTCTATCTAATTTAGTCGGGTTATATCAGAGAACAATAATTGTAGCCCGGGAAGAGGGAAAAATACATATTGGTAACAATGTTGGGATTTCAGGTGCAACAATTTATTCTAAGGCGCTTATAGAAATAGGAGATTATACTAATATTGGAGGAAATGTAAAGATATTAGATCATGATTTCCATCCTATTGAAGCTGAAGCTAGAAAAATGAATGATATGAAAATGGTTCGAAAAAGACCTATTAAGATAGGCCAGAATGTTTTTGTAGGATGTAATTCAATAATACTCAAAGGAACTGAAATAGGTGACAACTCTGTAGTTGGAGCTGGTAGTGTTGTAAGTGGTAAATTTCCAGCGAACGTTGTTATTGCAGGTAACCCTGCTAGAGTAATTAAAGAATTAAATATCACGAAATAGACCATATGAAAGAAAAGGCTTTTAAAAAACAAGCTTTAAAAAGGAGTAATTTATGAAGAAAAAACTATTAGTTTATGCTCATTATTTTTATCCGGATGTAGCATCGACTGGACAAATATTAACAGAATTATGTGAAGGTCTCAGTGAAGATATGCATATAACGGTAATATGCGTTGTGCCTAGTTACGATGGCACGGTAGAGGAAAAGTATAAGACGAAGAGAATATATAAAGAAACTTATAAAAATATGGATCTAATACGTGTAAGAGTACCCGAATTTCAGAAGAGTAATAAAATTAGCAGAGTGAAAAATATTTTAGGGTATTTTTTCAATGCAATTTATGCTACTTTTAAAGCAGGAAAACAAGATTTGGTTTTTAGTATATCTCAACCACCAGTTTTAGGTGGATTACTTGGAGTCATAGGTAAGAAGATAAAAAGGGCCAGATATATATATAATATTCAAGATTTTAATCCAGAACAAACTGAAGCTGTAGGTTATTCGAAAAATAAATTTATATTGAATTTCGCAAGAGCTTTAGATAAATATAGTTGCAGGGTATCTGACACTGTTGTGGTAGTAGGAAGAGATATGCAACAAACTTTAAAAAATAGATTCAAAGGGAAAGCTATTCCTACTAATGTTGTTATAAACAACTGGATAGATGAAAAACAGATATATCCACTCAAGGCAGAAAATGCTAAGGTTGTATCCTTTAAAGAGAAACATGGGTTACAAGATAAATTTGTATTTATGTGTTCAGGCAATATAGGGCTTTATTATGATTTAGAAAACATCATTAAAGTTATTGGTGAGTTTAAACATAAAGAGGATGTTGTTTTTGCCTTTGTGGGTGATGGTACTATGAAGCAGACTTTAGTTGATTATGTTGAGGAAAATGGTATGGACAATGTTAAATTTATACCTTATCAAGATAAGGAAGATTTAATTTACTCACTGAACGCTGCAGATGCACATATAGTTACTAATGCTAAAGGAATAAAGGGGATTTCGGTTCCTAGTAAAATTTATGGAGTAATGGCATCAGGAAAATCGGTTTTAGGTGTATTAGAAGAAGGATCAGAAGCTAGACTCTTAATCGAAAATTCTAATTGCGGGAAATGTGTATGTCCAGGTGATTATAAAAAAATAAAATCATTAATAAGTGAAATCATTGATCATCAGGTAAGTTTTAAAAAGTTAGGTGCACATGGCAGAAAGACTATTGAGGACAAACTTAAAAAGAATAGTGCAATAGATAAATATGCAGAGATGTTAATTAATAGAGGGTAGGTGATTGTCATTAAAAAGAAGATATGTTTTATAGCTCAATTCCCACCTCCAATACATGGATTATCTAAGGCAATTGATACCTTATATAATTCAAAGCTTAAAGATAAATATGAATTTAGCTCAGTTGATATTACAAATAACAAGAAGATAATTTCAAATATTTTTAAGATAATTAAAAATAACGCTGACTTATATTATCTAACAATTGCACAGACTACTGGTGGAAATTTAAGAGACTTAATAGTAATTAAGCTTTTACTTATGAAAAAGAAAAAGATAATGGTTCACCTTCATGGTGGTTATTACAGGACTATGATAGACAGTGATTGTAAAAACATTATAAAAAACATTAATTTGAAACTCTTTAAAAAACTTAATGGAGCCATAGTGCTCGGTAAGTCCCTTAAATATATATTTAAAGATATTGTAGCAGAAGAGAAGATACATGTTGTAGAAAACTGTGTTGATGAACAATACCTAATTAGTGAAGAAAAATTTAATCTAAAGATTAAAGAGTTAGAAACCAAAAAACGGTTAAATATAGTGTATCTTAGTAATTTTATTGAAAGCAAAGGGTATAAAGATATATTAGAAATTGCTAAAATATGTAAAGATAACAATGTGAAAAAGTTCAATTTTATATTTGCAGGCAAGTTTTACAACTATGAAGATAAAAATGAGTTTAATGACTTTATAAATGAAAATAAATTACAAGATATTGTTGATTATAGAGGTATAGTTCAGGGAAATGAAAAACTAAATATGCTTCAGCATGGTGATGTATTTATGCTTTTAACAAGATATCCTAAAGAAGGCCAGCCTATATCAATTATAGAGGGTATGGCAAATGGAATGTCTGTTATAACAACGAATTATGCTGGAATACCAGATTTAATAGAAGAAAACGAGAATGGTTATTTCGTAGATTATAAGGAACACAAGGAAATATTTAAAAGATTATTAGGGATTGAAAGAAGCCGTGATCTACAAAAGAAGTTAATAATAAACAACAGGAAAAAAGTACTAAATATGTTTACTGAGGCAAAGTATATAAACAAGATGGATAAGGTATTTACTGAAGTGCTAGAGTGTGAAAGTTGATTTAAGAATCTATTAGAACTCTTTTAGTAGTATCATGCCAAGTAGATTTCAAATTTTTAATAATACATATTGGTGTATGAAAGGAGAGAGATTAATGGAAATTTTATTTAGATTAGCAGTTCTTTTTATTCCTTTTGATAACTTGAAATTTGCACCATCAGCAGGATGGGCAACTATTTCACCTATATTATTTGCATTATACGCCATTAGCAATTTTAAGGAATTAAAACAAAGCATTAGGGCGACTAAAAACTATGCTTTTTTGATTATAGTGATGGTAATTTATTCAACGGGGTTATATTTATTTTATGAACCCGATATAGCAAATACTTTTGATACAATAACCACATTATCATTTGGTATTTTCTTATATTTATCATTATATATAAGATATATAATTTATAAAAATGACATGAAGAAAGACTTGAAAATATTGATTTTTGCATATACGATCTCCTTTTTTTATGGAGTAGTTAAATTCGTAGCAATAAAAGGCAACGTAGGATTTATATTAAGTGCATTTCAACTAGTAGAAAGAAGATATTATCCGAGGCTCGCTTTTACTTTTACTGAACCATCCTTTATTTCTATACATGTAGCGGGTGTAATGTACTTGCTTTATGTATCAATCAAAGATAAATTATATAAAAAGAAATTACTCCAGTTAGTTTGCTTATTTTGCGCACTAACAATAATTTCAGGGGATAGTGCTAGATTCTTAGTTGATTTTATAATTGTTTTTTCACTAGTAGTTATGAAATTTTTAGTAGGAAGAAAGGTAAAACTCTCAAAGAAAATTATGATTTGTACGTTGATTGTAATAATGTCTGGTGCTTTGTTATTTCAAATAAAGGGAAATACAAGGGTTACCAAAATGTTAAATGGAGATTCATACGAAGAAATGATATATAGTGATCCATCATTGTCAGCAAGATATTTTAGAATAAATAGTTCTATACATGGATACCTCAATGAACCATACAAAGCATTATTTGGAGCAGGACTTGGAAATTCATATTACTTTCTGCAATATGGTTATGATGATGCATTAGCGGAATTTAAAAATAGTTATATTGATGAAGTTGCAGGACTCGCGGATCAAAAAACAAATCAATTATTCTGTATGCCTATAAGAATAATAAGTGAAATGGGAGTAGTATGGTTTTCAATTATTATGTTTCTTATATTTTTTAAGACAATCAAAAACAAAGAAAATATATTTGATTTGTTAATTATTATATATTTGTATGTACAATTTGATAGTTATGCATATTACACATTCCCACTATATTTATTTATTATTGATTATAGAGCTTACAGAAGGCGAAAAGAACGAAAAGAGTTAAAAGAGCAAAGCCAACTAGAAGAAATGAATATGAAAAAGGTTATTTGCGAAAAGAGTAACGGAGGTCCAAATGAAGATAATGCAGTCGATTAAGGTTAGCTTAATAATACCTGTTTATAATGTAGAAGATTATATTGAAAAATGTTTAAGGAGTGTATTGAGTCAGACACTTAAGGATATTGAAATTATCATTGTTAATGATGGTTCAACTGATCAAAGCATGAAAATAGTAGGAAGTTTTGAAGATGAGCATTCAAATATTCACATTATAAATAAGAAAAATGGTGGGCTTAGTTCAGCAAGAAATAGAGGACTTAAAGTTGCCAGCGGTAAATATGTTGCTTTTATTGATAGCGACGATTATATAGATGAAACAATGCTCCAGCAATTGTATAATAGCGCAGAGGCGAACAACCTGGACATTGTATCGTGTGATCTAACAAAGGTGGATTTAAGTGGAAAGGTTCTTGGAATTGAGAAGAACACATTGAAGTATGATCATACTTATGATAAACATGAAGTTATTGGTGAATACTTATTAAACAACATTCCGTCTTATGCCTGGAATAAGTTATATAAGAAAGAATTATTTGATAAATATGAAATTACCTATCCCGAGGGTCGGCTTTATGAAGATATCAAGCCAACATTTGAATTATTATCTAAAGCAGTTAAAGTAGGATTTATAGATAAACCACTTTATTTTTATGTTCAACGTGGTGGAGCTATTACAAAAGTACCGTCATTTAAAGCAGGCTTTGATATAATAAAAACGATAGATGATATAAAAAGTAGTTTAGAAGAAAGTAAATTATATTATAAATATGAAGAAGTTTTTCAAAACTTTAGCTTGAAATATGTATTTCTAGCTAATGTGTTATTTTATAAATGGTATTTCAAAACAAAGGATAAGATTGAATTAGAAAAATTCAAAAGTTTAGTTTCCATTAAGATAAAACAGTTAAGTCTTAAGTCGATTTTGCTTAATAAATATTTAAGTAATGGAGATAAGTTAAAGTATATGCTTTTGAAAACGCGTTCTTTATGTTTTGTAGTTTCAATGAAGGAACTTTTACTTAAAGCAAAAAACAAACCATCCATGGAGGGTTGATTAAAATGAAATTAAGTATTATTATCCCGGCATACAATGTAGAGAAATATATAAAAAAAACAATAAATTCTCTTATTGCCCAAACTAAAAAAGGGTTCGAAATTATCATAGTTGATGATGGTTCCACAGATAATACTTTAAAAGTAATTTCCGAATGTATAGAAGAAAATAACTTAGATTATTGTAAAGTAATCCAAAAGGCAAATGGTGGAGTAAGCACAGCTAGAAATGAAGGAATAGAAGCAGCAAAAGGTAAATACATAATGTTTTTAGATGGAGACGATTATGTAGATAAAGATACAGTAGAGCACATATACAAAAACATTGATGAAGTTGGAAAAGATGTTCTGTTTTGGGGATGTAATATAGTTGATGAGAATGGATCTGTCTTACAAAACTATTCTGATGTTTATAAGTTAAAGCAAAAAAATATGACTGGCACAGAAGCATTAAATAATATGATTAACTATAAGAATATGTGGTTATATACAGGAAGTGCAGTTTACAGAAAAGAATTCTTAAGCCTTTATAATTTAAGATATAAAGAAGGCTGTGCTAATGGAGAAGATCAAGAATTTACAATTAAATCATTATCCAGAGCAAAAACAGTAGCTTTTATAGATAAAACTCTTACGTGTTATGTGATGAGGGGAACATCTATATCTAACAGTTATAATATAAAACGGTTCGATGCAATGTTTGCAATGCAAAGAACGTACAAATACATTGATAAATTAGGAGATAGTGAATTAGAAATAATATCTGCAAAAATGAAGAATGAACATATGGTGGACAACTATATATATAATTTTGACTGTTGCTTAGATTGTATTTATAAAAACGGTGCATTTAATAAAGATAGTTTTAAAAAATTATATGATGATATTGAGAGAGATTATCCTACATTAAACAGAGAAGTAATTTCTATCATGAAAAAATATAGTGGAAAGAACATTAAAATATTATTTAAGGTTAAAATGTTTTTAACATCACCACAATTGTATAGTGGAATATTTAAATTGAAGAATAAAATAAAGAAATAAAGAAATAAAGGAATAAAGATAAAAAAATATTAACAAAAAATAGATAAATTAAGCGAGGTTAAAATATGAATATATATGTATATAACTGTCCTAACACATTTAATTACGGATCTATGATGATGGGAGAAAACTTTGTAAGTTACTTCAATAAAATAACAGGTGAAAAAAATAATTATTTTGTTGAAACTGATGATGAAGTGAATATAACAAGGTTACGAGAAGCTACAGAAATTAATGAAATTTATCCAGTGCTTCAGAATTCTCTTTTTAAAGAGGGAACAAGTAAAAAAGACTATATCTGTGGTTATTTAAGAATGAAAAATATAATTTCGGATTTCATTAAAAAGATAGATTTAGTAGTTGTACTTGGTGGAGATGATTTTACCGAGGATTATGGATGGAAAAGACCTATAGTTAATGGAATAAGATTTAACATATTAAAAAGAGAAGGTTTGAAAGTTGTAATGCTAGGACAAACTATGGGACCTTATGAATCTTTTAGAAAACCAGTGATGAAATATCTTTTAAGTAAAATAGATAAAATATATCCAAGGGATCCAATTACATATAAATACCTTGATGAGCTCGGATTAAAGAATATAGCAATTACAGATGATTTAGCTCTTTTAACCCTATCTAAACAAGAAGAGAAAAAGCGAACTAAAGAATTCATAACATATTGCCCAAGTGAGCTAATATATAGATTTTCAAAGGAAGGCAAAAGACCGGAATGGATCGATTTTAATTTGTTTATGATTGATAAGATAATGGAGAAGTATCCAGATAAAAAAGTTGTTATACTTGCTCATGTTATAAAGCCAGAAACTGTAGACGATAGAATTATTGCAAATGAACTTTTTGCTTTAGTTAAGAATAAATATAAAAACAGAATCATTATTGAATCAGGTGAGATGTTCCCATATCAAGTAAGAAACTATATACAACAATCTTTAATTACTATATCAAGCAGAATGCATCCAGTGGTTTCGTCCATTCAGTGTGAAACACCAGCTATAGCATTATCATATAGTTCTAAGTATTGGGGCATTATTGGAGAAAGATATGGTTTAGGGGATTATATAATAGACGTTAGACATTTAACTTATGATGAAATGAAATCAAAATTTGTTGAATTATTAAATGTTATTGATTCACAATATGACAAAATACAGAAAAAAATGAGTGAAAAAAATAAATTAGCAAATGAAACTATTATGAAGACATTAAAGGAAATTTCAGGAACTAATTTTTAGGGGAATTGGGGTAGATAGATTTGGCAGTTAATCAAAGAAGAGCAGGAATAGTTTTATCTTATGTATCAATGTTCTTTAGTATAGTTATAGGACTTATATATGTACCTATGCTACTACACTTTTTAGGTAAAGAACAATACGGATTGTATCAATTAATGGGATCTTTAATTGCATATATGGCAGTTATGGATTTTGGATTATCGAATACCATAACAAGATATTATTCAAGGTACCTGGCCTTGAAAGACGAGGAGAATCAATCAAATGTTTTAGCTATATCATGTATTATATATGGCATCATAACAGTGGTTGTACTAATCGCAGGTGTTATTATATATTTTAAGTTAGGTGATATATTTGGAAAATCATTAACAGTAGATGAGCTTGTAAAAGCTAAACAAATTTATATTATACAGATGGTAAATATAGCTATAACAATTCCTTCAAATATATTTACTGCGGTTATAAATTCGCATGAAAGATTTATATTTGTTCGTGGATTGTCAATTCTTCAAACTGTGCTTCAGCCATTTGTTGTAATTGCTGTTATGTATTATAAAGCAGATGTAATAGGACTTGTTATAGTAATATCAGTATTTAATATTGGTACAATACTTATTAAAATTTACTATGCAATGTTCAAGATAAAAGCGAAAATAAAACTATATTGCTGGAACAAAGTTCTTGTAAAAGAAATGACGATATTTTCATTCTTCATTTTCTTAAATATGGTTATAGATCAAATTTATTTTAAAACAGATCAGATAATCTTAGGAATCGTAGCTGGAACATCAGTTGTAGCGGTATATTCTATAGCATCTCAATTGGATCAGTACTACATAAACTTTTCCTCAAGTGTTAATAGCGTATTCTTGCCTCGAATAGCAGCGATTTCTGCAAAAACTGAGGATATGACTGAGATAAATAGCATGTTTAATAAAGTAGGTCGTATACAGTATGCCATTATGGCAATGCTTCTATCAGGATTTATAATATACGGCGAAAGTTTCATAGTGTTTTGGGCAGGACCGGATTTTAAAAATGCCTACTATATGTCGTTAATAGTTATGGTTCCACTGCTTGTACCATTAATTCAAAGTATGGGAATTGTAATAATACAAGCAAAAAACAAACATGCATTTAGATCGAAAATGTATTTTGCTATTGCATTATTTAATGTTGCATTATCAATACCACTTGCTAAAATGTATGGAGGAATTGGATGTGCTATTGGTACAGGCGTAGGGCTTGTTATTGGTAATTGGTTTGTAATAAATATTTATTATCATAAGGTAATTGGAATTGACATAAAAGCATTTGCAAAAGAAATTTTTGCGATGACGCCACCAATAGCAATAGTCATGGCTATTGGAATAATTACAAATCATTTTATAGCATCATCAAACCTTTTAATTTTGGGAGTTAAGATAATAGCATATGTATGTATATACTCCGTGCTAATGTGGTATATGGGTCTTAACGACTATGAGAAAAATATATTTGCGGGTATATTTAGCAAAGTTAAAAAGAAGAGGTAATATGATTGATATAATAGATAAGAAAAAATAGTAACTAAAATGAGGTGTCAACTATAGATGAAATAATAGTTAAAACTAAACAGAAGGATAACTATTTTGAGATTATAAGAGCTATTTGTATAATATGCGTTATGCTCATTCACTGTCAGAACGGAATTGAATATGAAGATTCACCGCTGTTTTCATTTAATTATGATTACTGGTTAATATTTCGGCAATTTGTCAATTTCCCTGTTGCGGTTTTTGTGTTTCTAACAGCATATTTTACGAATATTACAAAAGTAGAACAAAAGCCATTAAAGTATTATGGGAGTAGAGTGAGGCGTCTAGTAATTCCTTTTCTCGTTTGGTCTATACTTTATTCTATTATTAATATAGCAAAGGGTGGCTTTAACGTAGATGTTACAAAGATTATTTTTAATATAGTAACAGGGCAAGCATCAACGCCGCTATACTACATTGTTGTTTTGATTCAATTAGTAATAATTACGCCTTTACTTATAAAATGTTTAAGAAACAAGTATTTGAATCTAGTGGCATTGTGCATAACGCCAACTTTTTTAATTATAATGTACGCATACACATACATTACAAAGGATCAAATACCGTTTTATGCAACTGTTTTTCCTGGTTGGTTTTTGTTTTACTACATAGGATTGCACGTAAAACTCAATGGATTTAAATCAAGAAAAAAAGATGGAGCAGGATCTAAAAATGTTTCCAAAGCTTTGATTATAATGGGATGTGCTTTACTATTTAGCATAATTGAATGTTATGGTATGTTATATTTGAAATTCCCAGTGGGATTTGCATCGAGTCAAGTTAAAATATCATCGTTTTTATATTCTTTTTCATTAATAAATCTTATTTTTGCAGTGAAAGGGAACAAGATTATTACAAAAGTAAATTTTGTTACAAGGATCGGTAATTACTCATATGGAATCTTTTATGTGCACTGTTTCTGGATTTTGATTGTTAGTAAGGGGATGTCATATATACCATCCATTCATAATATTTTACCGGTTTATCAGCTAATTGAACTATCAGCAATTTTAGTACTAAGCATGCTTAGCATAATAGTAACAAATAAAATTATTGGGAACAAACTAGCGAGTAAATATTTAGGGTTTTAGCATGAAATTGATTAAAAGGGGATGTATTATATGAAAGTAAAGAAAGCAATTATACCAGCAGCAGGACTAGGAACAAGGTTTTTACCAGCAACGAAGGCATTACCAAAAGAAATGTTACCTATAGTTGATAAACCTACAATGCAGTATATTATAGAAGAAGCTATAGAGGCAGGAATTGAGGAAATATTAATTATTACAGGAAGAAATAAAAAGTCTATTGAAGATCACTTTGATAAATCAGTAGAGCTTGAGTTAGAACTTGAAAATAAGCATAAAGATGGCCTACTTAAACAGGTTAGAGAAATATCAAACATGGTAAATATACACTTTATAAGACAAAAGGAACCTAAAGGACTTGGACATGCTATCAACTGTGCACGAGCATTTGTAGGTAATGAACCATTTGCTGTAATGCTAGGTGATGACATAGTTGATGCTGAAACTCCTTGCTTAAAACAGCTTATGGATTGTTTCGAGGAAAAGAATGCAACAATCGTAGGAGTTCAAGAAGTAGAGAGAAAAAATGTAGATAAATATGGAATAGTTGATGGAGTACAACTTAGTGATAGGGTTTATAAGGTAAATAACCTTGTTGAAAAACCAGGAGTAGATGTAGCACCGTCAAACGTAGCCATACTTGGTAGATATATAATAACTCCAGAGATATTTGATATATTGGATAATACGAAACCTGGTAAGGGCGGAGAAATTCAGTTAACGGATGCTCTAAAGACATTAATAGCAAGGCAAGATATGTATGCATATATATTCGAGGGACGTAGATATGATGTAGGTGATAAACAAGGATTTCTTGAAGCTACTGTAGAGTTTGCTTTAAAAAGAGATGAGTTAAAAGAACCATTTATGGCGTATCTTCAGACTTTGAAAGACAACGATAAGTTTAGTGATTTATATAAGAAAGTAGCTGCGAAAAATGTAATATATGGAGACTAAGAACTTTGAATTTACCAAAACACATACTCAAATAGCCAAAGGAATTGCAATTATCCTAATGATGATTCATCACTTATTTGCATTCCCGGATAGAATACAAAATGTGTCATATGTATCTATGATGCCACTTTTTACACCAAGTGTTTTGCCAGGGAATAGTATTGAGTTTTTGTTAGGTGACTTTGGAAAGATATGTGTAGCAATGTACCTATTTCTAAGCGGATATGGACTGTACATAAGTTCCACTAAAAAAGAGAATTTTACATTTAAGGATTCAGTCCATAAGATGATGAAGTTTTTGATAAACTATTGGGTGATTTTTATAATATTCGTTCCAGTAGGTCTAGTGTGGTTTAGTGATAAGCCAGCATATCACTTTAACATAATTATATTTATGAAAAACTTATTCACTTTAAGTTATTCATATAACTATGAGTGGTGGTTCGTTCGCTTGTATATAGAGTTATTATTGCTTTTTCCACTTATAAAACGTTTGTTAAAAAAACAAATTAAATCTTCACTTATGTTATCTTTAGGGTTGTATCTTGTGTCAATCGGAATGGAAGCAATGCCAAAGATTCAACCAGGATTATCATTTTTGGAGAAAAATTTTATATATAATGATATACAACAAATTTTGTTCTGGCAAATGACATTCTGTTTAGGATGTTTAGCCTCGAAGTATAACTTATTTAGTCTTATAACAAAATGGTTATCTAGTAAGAAGTTAGATAGAAAATCATTTTATATTATTATGATTTTAGTTATCATGATAATTAGAGTTGGGTTCTCATATGCATTTGAAATAATCGGAAAAGGGAATTCTTCATATGTTGATTTTATATTAGCACCAATATTCGTATTATTTTGTGCGAATCTTGTTTATAAAAATGAAAGTTCAAATAAAATATGCCGAAATAGAATTTGCCACAATTGGAGTGAAAATATATTTTTAGCTTTGGGGAAACATTCCACAAATATATGGTTAGTTCAGAGTTTCTTTATCTTTTATTACTTTCAAACATTAGTATTCTTTCCGAAGTTATCTATATTGATTGTAATTTGGTTAACTGTTTTATGCCTTGAATCGTCTATGACTATTAATTTTATAATAAAATGGACATCAAAGGTCCTACAGGATAGAAATCAAAAGAAGAAAGAAAAGGAGGTACTAACTTAAATGGAGATAGCTTATTGCATAATTTGTCATAGGAATACAAAGATTTTAAGAACAACCATTGGTATTTTATCAAATGGCAATAACAACATATATTTACATGTAGATAAAAAAGCAGATATTAAAGATTTTAATGAGTATAAAAATAAAGTTAATTTTATTGAAGGTAATATAGATGTTACATGGGCTAGCTATTCTCAAATAGAATGTATGCTCCTTTTACTAAGGGAGGCATCCCGAAAGAAGTATGATTATATATGCTTGTTATCTGGAGATTGTTTACCTCTAAAAAATAATAATGAAATCAAAGATTTTTTCTCTAAAAACAATGGGAAAGAATTTGTAGGAATACAAAAAGAATGTAATAGGAATGAGTTAGAAAATAATATTAAATATGAACATAAGGGTTTATGTTTTAAAAGAAATAAAAGTGTTCTCCAATCTATAGTTTTTAAAATACAAAGTAAGATTATACCACTCAGAAGGAGCAAAGGATCCAAAATGCTTCCCAAGTTGTATAAAGGTCCTAATTGGTTTTGTTTAAGTGGAGGATTATGTAACTATATACTGGAGTTTTTAGAAAAGAATAAATGGTACCAGACTGCTTTTGAAAAATCTTTCTGTGCAGATGAAGTGTTTTTCCAAACTATAATAATGAATTCTAAATATAAGGATAAAATATATAAGTATGAGGTCAACTATGATGATAACCACATGGCTCTTAGATATATTGATTGGAATAGTGGTCCGCAGTATCCTAAGATATTAACAATAGATGATTTTGAAAACATTAAAATGAAGCAAAACTCTGATTGCATTTTTGCTAGAAAATTTAATGAAGATATAGATATAGATAATTATAAAAAGTCGTTTAACATAAAGTAATATTTTATATTAGGAGGAAATTTAGATGAATGAAGAAATGGATATTAGTATAAAACAAATTTTATTAATAATAAAACAAAGGTTATTGTTAATAATTTCTATAACTGTAGGAACTGTTATAATAGCTGGGATAATTAGTTTTGTTGTTATTAAACCAGTATACGAAGCAAAAACAAGTATTATAGTTGGCAAGCCATCCGGGAGTACCAGTGGTGTTGAGCAAAGTAATGATATAAAAATGTATCAGGATTTAGTTAAAACATATAGCGAAATTGCTACATCTGATCTAGTAGCACAAGGGGCAGTGGATAAGCTAAAGGGCAGCACAACCATAGGTAAGATAAAAGGTGGGATTACGGTAACTACTAAACCCGGAACCCAAATTTTAGAATTTGATGCCAAGGGTGACAATCCTAAAGAAGCATTTGATATTGCAAGTGCAGTAGCATCTTCCTTTATAAAATCCTCAAAAACTATTTATCCCACAAATGGAGTCATACAAGTTATGGATAAGGCGGTTATGCCAACAAGCCCTATTAGCCCTGACAAAAATCTCAACCTGTTAATTGGATTAATTTTAGGACTCATGATTTCAGCGGGAGTTGTGTTATTTCTTGAATATTCCAATAGCACCATAGTGACCGAAAGTGATGTAGAAAAATATTTAGACTTACCAATACTAGGAATAATACCAAAAGTAACAGATGAAATAAAATAATTAGGAAAGGTGATGAATCAAATGAAAGGGTTAGATTTAGTAACATATAAAAAACCTAATTTACCAATATCAGAGGCATACAGAACTCTTAGGACTAATATTCAGTTCTCCTCCTTTGATGAAAAGATTAGAACCATATTGGTAACTAGTCCCGGACCAGGAGAGGGGAAGACTACCACGTCTTCAAATTTAGCCATAGTTATGGCACAAGGTGGAAGCAAGACCTTATTAATTGATTGTGATCAAAGAAAACCAAGTGTACACAAGGTATTTAGATTCTCTAACGAAAAGGGATTATCTGATATCTTGGTGGATGAAAATGTAGAAGACATAGATAAATGTATTCATAAAACAAAATTAAAAAATCTTCATGTGTTATCTTCAGGTACAAGGCCACCAAACCCAGCGGAGCTTTTAGGCTCTACAAAAATGAAAAATTTTATTGAGCAATTAAAGGAAACCTATGATTATATAATTTTAGATACTCCTCCAATTGTTTTAGTTACGGATGCACAAATTCTAGCTCAATATACGGATGGATGTTTGTTAGTTATTTCGTCTGCAGAAGCAGAACGAGAAGCAGCCATTAAAGCTAAAGGACTTCTTAATAAAGTCAACGCAAAGATATTAGGAGTAGTCATTAATAAAATGGATTTTAAAAAGAGAGGCTTCTATAACTATAACTATCAATATAAATAAAGCGCAAAATTGAAAAGGTAAATAAAGTAGTAATAAAAACAAAAAATAATTACAATATAAGAGGTAGAAATTGCTAGTTAAGATATAAAATTAGCAATTTCTATCTCTTTATTCTTTAGATTTTCTCCAATTAATTATAAAAATGGGTTATAATTTATATTAAGTTAAATTTATAGGTGTACTTGTACAAGTAAGTGCATTATATATAAAGAGGAGAATGAATTATGAAGATATTAATCACAGGAGCTAATGGGCAGCTGGGAAGAGAACTGGCCAACCAATATAAGGAGATAAAAGGCATTGATTTAATACTAGCTAAGAGAGAAGATTTAGATATAACAAACGTACATAATGTATATAGTTTTGTAAATGAAATGGAACCAGATGTTATTATCAACTGTGCTGCACATACCGCTGTTGATAAGTGCGAGACTGAGGAAGACATGGCATACAAGATAAATGCGATTGGACCTAAAAACTTAGCATCAGCTGCAAACCAAATTGGTGCAGAAATTGTACAAGTGTCAACAGATTATGTGTTTGATGGTAATCTTAATAAATCACTAACAGAATTTGATCCAGTAAACCCACAAACTGTTTATGGAAAAACAAAGCTTGAGGGAGAGATACTAGTTAAAAACCACAATCCTAAGCATTACATAGTTAGAACTGCATGGCTTTACGGAGACGGCAATAACTTTGTAAAGACTATGATAAATTTAAGCAAAACTCATAAGACAATGAAAGTGGTAAATGACCAAAAAGGAACACCTACAAGCACAAAAGATTTAGCTAGGGTTATAATTAAACTTATTGAAGATAAGAATTATGGAGTATTTCATTGCACATGCAAGGGTGAATGCACATGGTATGAATTTACTAAAGAAATATTTAGAATAAAGGGCATAGATACAGAGGTTTCTCCTTGCACAACGGATGAATTTCCAAGACCAGCAAAAAGACCAGAATATTCAGTTCTCAGAAATTATATGCTAGAATTAACTACTGGGGATATAACTAGGACTTGGCAGGAAGCAATCAAAGAATACTTAGAATAAAAATTAGGAGCCATCGGTTATTTAAACTGATGGTTCCTACATAAAAAGGATTAAGATGGTCCTCTTAAAACTTCTCTTATTTCTTCAGTCATTAAATCAATCCATACACTGTATTTATCATTTCCACGAGTAGGGTGATAGGCCACCCAATTATTTGCTACCATTACATTTGTACGCTTAAAATATGGAAACCAATGTTTATCATATGTAGTATTCTTCCATTGGGATGAACTATCGGTAAATCCATTTAATTTACAATATTCTGTAAGCAATTTTTTACCTTGTTTAATTGATAATTTCCTTCTAAATAGCCCTTTAAAAAACATTCCTAACGCCTCCTAATAATTATTTTATTTATTTTCATAGCTTTTTATTTAACAAAGTAATAAAAAACAAAAAAAACCAACCTACATGTGTAGATTGGGTGGGTTGCACCATAAACTCCATACGTTCCAGGTGCCCAATTACAGAACGTGCTTCCTCGTTTCCCCATAAAATTACAAATAATCATATGGTTATATATTCTATATTATGTAGAGTAATACCTTCTAATTAAAGAAAGAATCATATTCTATTTTATATCTTATTTCGACAAATAAAGAGCAAAAGATTCTATTTTCAGAAAAAATAATAAAAAATAAAATCGATCTTAAAATTACAATAATTTATAAAAAATTATTATTTACCCAAATGGCAAATAATGATACAATATGTTCAGATGATTTTTACTAGGGGGAAATACAGATGAATGAAGAAATGGAAATTAGTCTTACAGATATTTTTGCAATAATAAGGGAAAAGCTATGGTTAATAGTTATAATCACAGTAGGGTTTACTTTAATAGCAGGTCTAATAAGTTTTCTTGTTATTAAACCGACATATGAAGCAAAAACAAGTATAATCGTGGGAAAACCACAGAGCACTGCAAGTGTGACTTCACAACTAAATGATGCAATGATGTATCAAAATTTGGTTAAAACCTACAGTAAAATTGCAGGATCTGATTTAGTAGCACAGGGAGCTTTGAACAAACTACATAGTAATCTAACTTTAAATCAAATTAAAGAGAGCATAACGGTTACTCCTGAAACTGAAACTCAAATTTTAGGAATTAGTGCTAAGAGTAAAAGTTCTGGAGAGGCCTTTAATATTGTAAATGCGATTTCGACCTCATTTATAGAATCTTCAAAAAAGGTTTATCCTACAGGTGGAGATATACAGGTTATGGACAAGGCTATTATGCCAACTGTCCCTGTAAGCCCCAATAAGAAATTAAATATGGCAGTTGGATTTTTACTAGGATTAATGGTTTCAGTGGGAATTGTGTTACTTCTTGAATTTTTAGATAACACTATAAAGACCGAAAGTGATGTGGAAAGATATATAGACTTACCAGTTTTAGGAGTAATACCTAAAAGGGTAGAAAGTATAAAATAGGCGGTGCTAAGATGATAGACATTCATAGTCATATACTTCCGGGCATTGATGATGGATCAAAAGACATGGAAATGAGCATTGAAATGTTAAAACTTGCTGAAAAAGAAGGGACTAAAACCATTGTAGTTACTCCACATTATGTAAAAAACATGTATGATAATTACTATGATGATATATTCAACTTGCATCAGAAGTTAAAGGTGGTTGCTAAGGAAGCAGGAATAAATGTAGAAATTCTTTTAGGTCAAGAAATAATGCTTAACAAACATGCACTAAAGTTGTGCAAACAGAAAAAATTAAGAGGAATAAATGGGACAAGATATATGCTTATTGAATTTCCTATGGATAAACTACCAAAGGATGCCTTGGATTTAATTTATGAGCTAAGGATTCTTGGTATTAAACCTATAATTGCACACCCAGAAAGATATGAATATATATATAACTCACCAACTAATATAAATGACTTTATAGATGAGGATTGTTTGTTTCAGATTAATACAGGAAGTCTACAAGGTATATTTGGAAAGAAAGTTCAAAGATGTGCCAAGTTGTTGGTAGGCTATGGATTAGCTAACTTTATAGCGTCAGATGCTCATTCTATAAATACAAGATGCCCAGGTCTTAGAAAAGGATTTAAAGTCGCTTCTGAAATAGATAGTGAAATAGAAAAAAAAGTATCCAGGAATTTAGAGCTTTTATTACTTGATAAAGAGATAGAAGTAAATAATCAAAAAATAATAAAAAAGAAATCTATATTTCAAATTTTTAAGCATTAATTTTTCTTTAAATAAAATAATTATTAAAGGTTGTGAAGCATTTGAAAGGGTTAGACTTAATAACATATAAAAAACCTAATTTGCCAATGTCAGAGGCTTATAGAACACTTAGGACTAATATTGAATTCTCATCCTTTGACAAAAAAATTAAAACTATTCTGATAACTAGTTCAGGACCTGGAGAGGGGAAAACTACAACTTCTTCAAATTTAGCCATTGTTATGGCTCAAGGTGGAAGTAAGACTTTGCTAATAGATTGTGATCAAAGAAAGCCAAGTGTACATAGGGTTTTTGGATTTTCTAATGCAAATGGGTTATCTAATATTTTAGTGAATGAAAATGAAGTAGACATAAACGTGAGTATTCAGAAAACTGTAGTACCCAACCTTCATGTTTTATCTTCAGGAACAAGACCTCCAAACCCAGCAGAGCTTTTAGGTTCTGAAAAAATGAAAAATTTTATTGAGGAATTGAAGAAAACCTATGATTATATAATATTAGATACACCTCCCATAACATTGGTTACAGATGCACAGATTCTATCACAGTATACGGATGGATGCCTTCTAGTTATTTCTGCAGGTGAAGCAGAACGAGATGCTGTTATTAAAGCTAAAGGACTTCTTGAGAAGGTTAATGCAAAAATATTAGGGGTAGTAATTAACAAAATGGATTCAAAGAAGAAAGGCTACTATAACTATCAATATGAATATGGTGAAAAGGGCAAAGGGCATAGTAGTAGAAAGAAAGCAAAATAATAAATACGAAATAAAGAGGTAGAATTTGATAGTTTAGATATTAAACTAGCAAATTCTATCTCTTTTTGATTTTAATGAGTTAGGTTGTATATTAAATGTTTTTTTTAATTACATAAAGAACGCAAGAAAAAAATGACCAATTTTTGCTATATATAAAAAAAGAAAATTACAAGAAAAGACATATTAAGTCGATAGATGTAGAATGATGAAGCGTTGATATACAACGTTTTAAAGGCATTTATATTCTTAAAACGCAATTTTAAAACCGTGAAATAATTAGAAATTTAACGTATACTGTACTTTATGTATATTAATGAAGTAATTTGATAATTATTGAATTTGCAGTAAATTTTGCAAAGCAATATAATAATAATCAGAGATTTTGTTGAAATTAGCTGAATTAAAATTAACAGTTTAGTTACAAGTTGGTTACGGGGAATAGGACAAAGTATAAGAAAAATATGAAAAAATAAAAGATGGGGCGATATTATGAAGGCATTAGGCAAATGGGAAAGACCAATATTAATACTAAGTGACGTATTACTAATAAACTTAGCATATATGTTAGCTTTCTATTTTAGATATAATTATAGGGATTTTGCGTTTTATTTCAACAGTTACAAATCAATTGCATTAATTGTAACTGCTATCTACATAGTTTGTTTTTATCTCTTCAAGCTTTATGGAAGCCTTTGGAGTTATGCAAGTATAGATGAATTTATGTTGGTTATTGGTAGTTGCCTTACTGCAAACATGGTAACCATTATTTCGACTAGACTTCTCGGACAGAGATTTGCGTATGGAGCGAGTGTAATTGCTTGTGCTTTTAGTATTATTTTTATAGTTGGGTTCCGAATGTCCTACAGAGTTTTTGGCAGATTTGAAAGGATTATTGATTGGAATGCCAGTAAAAGTGAAAAAAAGAGAGTAATGATAATTGGCGCTGGGGAAGCTGCAGCTATGGTTATAAAAGAAATGAAAAGTAGTCACGAGAGTAAATATATGCCTGTAGTTGTAATTGATGATGATAATCGCAAAAAAGGAAACAGTATTATGGGAATAAAGGTCCTTGGGAATCGACGCGACATTCCTATATTAGCAAGTGAAAAAGCTATAGAAAATATACTTATAGCTATTCCAACTATAGAGGACGAGGATAAAAAACAAATTTTAGAAATATGTAAGAAAACCAATTGTAAAATAGAAATTATTCCAGGAATGTATGAAATAATAAACGGGAAAAGTTCACTAAATCAAATTAGAAAAGTTAATATTGAGGATTTACTAGGACGTAAAGCAGTAGAACTTGATATGAAAGGTATCGAAAGTTATATTCACAATAAAACTATACTAGTAACAGGCGGTGGAGGGTCTATTGGTTCTGAATTGTGCCGCCAGATTTCTAAATTTGAACCAAAACAATTAGTTATTTTTGATATTTATGAAAATAATGCTTATGATTTGAAAATGGAACTTAATTATAGATATCCGAAATTAGATTTAAAAGTATTAATAGGATCTGTTCGAGACAAGCAAAGATTAGAGAATGTCTTTGAAAAGTATTCACCAAATATAGTTTTTCATGCAGCGGCTCATAAGCATGTTCCCCTAATGGAGGACAGCCCTATGGAAGCCATAAAAAACAATGTATTCGGAACTTTTAATGTGGCAAGTTGCGCACATAAATTTAATGTAGAAAAGTTCGTTATGATATCCACTGATAAAGCAGTAAACCCAACCAATGTTATGGGAGCTACTAAGAGAATGTGTGAAATGATTATACAATCCATGGATAAGGTAAGTAAAACACACTTCGTAGCAGTGAGATTTGGAAATGTATTAGGGAGCAATGGGTCAGTCATACCGCTATTTAATAAACAAATAGCTCATGGCGGTCCAGTTACACTTACTAATAGAAATATAACTAGGTTTTTTATGACCATACCAGAAGCAGCACAATTGGTGCTTCAATCTGGTGCATATGCCCAAGGTGGAGAAATATTCGTGCTAGATATGGGACAACCTGTTAAAATATATGATTTAGCTTGGGATTTAATAAAGCTTTCAGGGTTTGAACCAAATAAAGATATAAAAATAGAAATCACAGGTTTAAGGCCAGGAGAAAAGCTTTATGAAGAGCTTTTAATGAGTGAAGAAGGACTTACTAATACTAAAAACGAGAAAATTTTTATAGGGAGACCTACATTTAGTGATCTAGGGGAGATGAAGGAGAGAATGAAAGAACTTAAGGGGATTATTGAGGAGGATGATGTGCAATTATTAATTGAAAAAATAGGGGAGATAGTTCCAACGTACAATAGAAGTATGGCAGAGTGTGCGGCTACAACTGCATGAAAGTATAGGGGGGGGCAATTTAATGAATGAAAATAAAACAACATCTGTTATTACACCAAAGAAAATATTAATAACGGGTTTACACAGTTACATAGGTAAATCTTTTCAGTATTGGTGTTTGCGGTACCTTGGCAGATACACTTTCGGCTCCATTGATTTAAGAGATGACTCATGGAAAGAAAAATCATTTTCTGAGTATGATGCAATTCTCTACGTTGCGGGTATTGCTCATGTTTCAGCAGATCCGAAAATGGAGGCGCTCTACTATAAAGTTAATCGAGATTTGGCTATAGAGACTGCTAATAAAGCTAAAAATGAAGGTGTAAAGCAGTTCATATTCATGAGCAGTATAATTGTCTATGGCGATAGTAGTGATATCAACAAAAAAAAGATTATTAACGAAAATACCGTACCTCATCCTACTAATTTTTATGGAAATAGCAAGCTACAGGCAGAACAGGGAATATTCGCGTTGCAAGGTGACAGTTTTAATGTTGTGGCGTTGCGACCTCCAATGATTTATGGTAATGGTTCAAAGGGGAACTATAATCGGTTGGTACAGATGGCACAGAAACTCCCCGTTTTCCCTAATGTAGAAAACGAGCGAAGTATGCTTCATATCGATAATTTATGTGAGTTCATAAGTTTGATGATTGAAAATGAGGAGCATGGCGTGTTTTATCCACAGAATACAGAATACGTCAAGACTAGTGAAATGGTAAGGCTTATAGCTGAGGCTTATGGTAAGAGAGTGAGATTAACAAAGCTCGCAAATCCATTATTAAGCTTACTTGCAAAGAGAGTCAGTATGGTAAATAAAGCGTTCGGTAACCTGGTGTATGAAAAGAGTATGTCAATTTATAAAGAAAACTATTGCGTCAGAAGTTTAGAAGAGTCAGTTCTGTTGACTGAGTTAGTGGATGCCATAGGGGAAGTGGCTGCGACAAAGGAAGTTACGAAGAAGAAAGTGACAAAGAAAAAAAAGGTGATTAGTACAAAGGAAGTGCCAATGTGAAGGTAGTTATTGTCAATTGCTTTGATACATATGAGGATAGAATAGATTTACTTCATGATTTTTTTATCAATAAGGGTCATGATGTTACAATTATTCAATCGGATTTTAGACATTTTAAGAAGATTAAACGCAATGAGAGCAAACGTAATTTTATGTTTGTTGAATCAAAACCATATTATAAAAATATGTCAGTAGCGAGAATGACATCGCATTATAGTTATGCAAAGAAAGCTTTTCAACTTGTAGAAGATTTGCAGCCAGACTTACTATATGTAATGGTACCACCAAACTCTTTAGCAAAAGTTGCTGCTAAATATAAAAGAAAACATAGAGGTGTAAAATTAATTTTTGATTTAATCGATCTTTGGCCAGAAACTATGCCGGTTGGGAAAATTAAAGCTATGCCCCCATTTAATTTTTGGAGGCTAATGAGGGATAAAGGTTTGAGGCTTGCAGATGTTGTTATAACAGAATGTGATTTATATCAGGAAGTACTGAAAAAACAATTAACAGGAATTAAAACTGCAACAATATATCTAGCGAAAAAAGAAGTTAATATAGTAAAAAAACCTATATTAAGTAAACATGAAATACACTTATGCTACTTGGGATCAATAAATAATATAATTGATATTCCAAAAATAAAAAGACTGGTAGAGTTATTACATAGAATAAGACCGGTAACACTTCATATCATTGGAGATGGAGAGCGGAAGGATGTTCTAATAGATGAGACAAAAAGTGTTGGTGCAATTGTAGAATATCATGGGAAAATATATGATCCACAGAAGAAACAGGAGATATTTAATATATGTCAGTTTGGGTTAAACATTATGAAAGATAGTGTTTGTGTTGGGCTTACGATGAAGTCAGTTGACTATTTTCAAGCTGGGCTTCCGATTATAAACAGTATTCAAGCTGATACAACTCAGATAGTGGACAAGTATAAGATTGGAATTAATGTTACAGATGAGGGTATAGAAAATGTAGCTAATGAGATAGCTAATGCAAGTATGCAAGAATTGCTAGTTATGAGAGAATATACATATAAATTGTTTAGTAGTCTATTTTCGGTTGAGGCGTTTAATGAAAAATTGGAAAATGTAATTAAGGGGCTGTAAATGATTATGAGAAATGGATACGGGCTAGGTGAAATATTTAAGAATGCAATATCACTTATATATACGAAAATATTTTATAAAGGCGCACGGTTAATACGTAGACCAATATACGTTAGAGGTAAAAAATTTTTAAGGTATGGTGGAGGGCTTACTACTGGATATAGTTGCCGTTTAGAAATGTTTGATATTGGTGTCGGTGGAACAAAAAAACTTATAATAGGTAGTAATTGCAAGATTGGCGATTATGTTCATATTGCAGCAGGGGAGAAAGTGACTATAGGTGACAATTGTCTTATGGCATCAAAAATATATATTAGTGATATCAATCATGGAGACTATTCAGGTATTGTTGAGTATACATCACCCAACACTCCACCAGATAACAGACCTTTATATACAAGAACTGTTTCAATAGGAAATAATGTTTGGATTGGCGAGAATGTTTGTATTTTGCCTGGGGTTACTATAGGGGATGGTTGTATTATTGGGGCAAATTCGGTAGTAAATAGGGATGTTCGTGATAACTGTATGGTTGCTGGTTCACCTGCTGGGATTATTAAAAGATATAATGATAAAGCAAAACAATGGACAAAAATTAAATAAATCATAAAGTAAACTTGCTGAGTATTTATACATAATTTTTTGGATTTTACTTAAATTACTTTGTAGATATAGACTACAAAACTACTTTTATTTATTTGTATGATAGGAGATATAGATGTTATGAAGACGATAGTAATATCAGGAATTAATTTTTTTGAGGGTGGACCTTTATCAGTGTATAAAGATTGTTTAGATAATATTATTAAAAGTAAATTAAATAAAACTAATAAAATAATTGCTTTTGTACATAAAAAAGAGATCTTTATTGAATATTCCAATGAGGTAACGCTTATTGAACTGCCAAAGGGAAGAAAAAATTATTTGTATAGGCTTTGGTATGAGTATATTTATTTTTATTTTTATTCAAAAAATAAAAATATAGATGTGTGGCTTTCATTGCATGATATAACACCAAATGTTAAAGCAACTAAAAGATATGTTTATTGTCACAATCCATCACCATTTATGAAGACTGAGCTTAAGAATTTAAAATATAGCTACAAGAATTTTTTGTTTTCTCTATTTTATAAGTATTTATATAAAATTAATATTAAAAAAAATACTGCAGTTATTGTGCAGCAGGAGTGGATGAGATGTGAGTTTATCAAAATGTATAAGGTCAATGATATTATTGTATCAAGACCAACTATGAATATTAAAATGACCGCTAACAATAATAGAGTTAATGAATATAAAGAAAAATATCAATTCATATATCCTTCATATTCTCGATTTTTCAAGAACTTTGAAGTGATTTGCGAGGCGTGTAAAATATTGGATAAAAAAAATGTAAGTGGCTACGAAGTACTGCTAACTATGGATGGAACTGAAAATAGGGATTCCAATGATTTGATAATACGATTTAATAAATTGTCAAGTATTAAATTTATAGGACTTCAAGAAAGGAAAAAGTTATTTGATTTATATGAAACTGTGGATTGCATGATATTCCCATCAAAATTAGAAACATGGGGACTGCCGGTTTCGGAGTTTAAGAAAACAGAAAAACCAATTATTTTGGCAGATGTGCCTTATGCGCATGAGACTATTGGAACTTATGAAAAAGTATGGTTTTTTAACCCGGATAATCCAGAAGAACTTGCTAAATTAATGGAAAAAGAAATATCATATTGTGCGTCATATAATCCGGTTAAAGAAAAAGAAACCAAGCAGCCTTACTGCAAAGATTGGAATGAGTTACTATATGTACTTTTTGGAAAAACTGAGACTAGGAGTAAATCATGAAAAAATTATTTACAATAGCTATTGTTTTAACACCAATACTTTTTCAGTATAAGAGCCCTATACCAGGAATTGATGTAGCAACTTTTATATTCATGTTAATCACTCCATTTATAATTCTAAGATCCACGATTAACATTTCCTTATGCCCACCCTTATTTTTATTTTTAACATATATTATGACAGGAGGATTGTTATCTATTGGATTACAGGGCGCAGTTGATATGCTGCCTCTGCTTAGAATGGGCAAATTTGTTTTTTTGATTTTTATTGTTATATTTGTGGGTTACAAGAAATATTTTGATTTTCAATTTGGGATAAAGGTGTTGAAAAACGCTACACTTGTGTCTTCAGTATTCATAATAATTCAAACAGTCATTTATAGTTTTGGGGGTATAAGAATAATCGGCATAATACCTAATTTAGTTACGAGCGATCAACATGCAATGAGTATACTGGCCACTAGTGCGTTGCTAGCAGGAGAGGGTTATTATCGTCCTTCATCATTTTTTTTAGAACCAGCAATGTTTACACAGTTTTGCATAATCTATTTAGCGTACTGCATCTTTAAATTTGATTATCAGGACGATAAAAAAGATGTTTTATATTCGATTTTAATTACAATAGGGATTGTTATGTCTACTTCAGGAATAGGATTGATTTTTGTAGCTTTTTTATGGATTGTTTATGCTTTGAAAGATATAAAGAAAGTGAGTAATGAAAGACGAGGAGAGGGTGTTATATTTATTATAGCAATAGTAATTGCTCTTTTTCTTATACTCCCCCAAATAGGGTTTATTCAACAAATAGTAGATAGAGCATTTTCTGATGCGGATGGTGGAAATGCAGTATTAGCAAGGATGATTGCATATAAATATTACTTTGATTTGCCTTTTATATTTAAAATAATTGGAATGGGGTATGGTAATGTACCAAGCAATATATATTTTAATAGCCTTGCTTACATTGGGTACTGTACTGGTGTTATAGGTGGGATATTTTTATTATGGGTAATGATTTATTCTTATAAGAGGGCTAAAATGTTTCAGAAAATGCTTTGTATTTTATTTACCATAATGATTTTTGGTGCTTCGGTATTTACAGCTACAACAATTTGTTTTTACTTTCCTTTTATTTTGTATCAAGAGAGGAGTGTAACTAGCCTTAAGCTAAAACAATCTGTAAATAATAATTATAAAAAATGATTGGAGTTTTTGACATGGAAAAAATAGCTATTATTATTCCGTATTTTGGAGCATATCCGAATTACTTTAACCTGTGGCTTTTCTCAGCGGGGTATAATCCAAGTATTGATTTTTATATAATTACGGATATTAAAACAGAATTAAACTACCCCCCTAATGTTCATGTAGTACCAATGAGTTTTGAAGATGTGAAGAAAAAAATACAGTCGCTTTTTAACTTTATTATTACCTTGGATTCGCCTTATAAATTATGCGATTATAAACCGGCCTATGGTTTGATTTTTAATGAGATAATTGAAGGGTATGATTTTTGGGGACATTGTGATGGTGATATAATTTGGGGAAATCTAAGAAAGTTTTTGATAGGGGAAGTGCTTAATAGCTATGAAAGGATATATTCGAGAGGTCATTTAACACTTTATAAGAACAATGAAAAAATGAATAACTTATTCCTAAAAGAGCATTATTACAAGCAAGCTTATACATATAAAGAAGCTTTTTCTACACAACATGCTTGCGGATACGATGAGTGGGGGGATAGTAAGTTTGGAATGGGTATAAGTTGGATAGCAGAAAAAGAAGGTATTAAGAATTATGACAAAATTGATTTTGCTGATATTAAAGTGAATAAGTTTGAATTTGAATTAGCTGGAAAACAAAACAGTTATTCTACTATCACTTTTAGATGGAAAGACGGAGAATTAAATTGTGTTTATTATAATGAAGAGGAAATAAAAGAGAAAGAAATTGCATACTTGCACCTGCAAAAAAGAAAAATGATAGATAATACAAAAGAACTAATTAAGGGGTTTGTTGTTATTCCTAATCAATTTATTGATAATACCCAAAATATTACAAAGACGCAACTAGATGAATGGGGAAAATTAAAATGGGTTTATGTTGATTGGCATATAACAAGAGCACAAGGTATAGTAAAAAGAGTGAAAAATGGTGCTCTAAAGCAATTATTTTATAGAAAGAAAAAGATGAAAAGCTGATATGAAGGAAAAAAGGAGTGAAGCAATGAAAATTTTAATATTAACGATTCATAATATTAATAATTATGGGTCAACTTTACAGAGTTGTGCATTAAATGAATACATAGAATCACTTGGTTATGATGTAGAATTAATAGATTACAATCCTAACGATAGAAATCTTATTGGGAATATACGCTGGTTATTAGTGAATACAGTTTTTATATGGAATTACATAATTAGAGACAAAAAATTTGAAACCTATTTTAAAAAGCACAGTAAGAGGACTCGGGAATATACAACTTTTAAAGAGTTGTCCAAGATGACACCAGAAGCAGATGTTTATTTACTTGGGAGCGACCAAGTATGGAATATTAATCTACCGCGTGGGAATGACCCCGCGTATTATCTTGAATTCACAAACTCAGTAAATAAGATGACGTATTCATCTAGTTTGGGAACAAAATTAAACGAATATGCAGTAGGAAAACTTAAAGAACGAATTAAATCATATAAGTATATATCAGTACGTGAAAAGGCAAGCGCGGAGCAATTAATTAAAGCTGGTCTTATAAATACAAAGTTTACTCTAGATCCTGTATTTCTTTTTCCAAAGGAATATTATCTGGAAGAAACGAAAGCAAACACGTATGGGAGATACATTTTAATTTATGCTGTGAATCAAGATGATCTGTTAGATGATTGGGCAAAAGAAATTTCCCAAAAAGAAAATCTTAGGGTTATAGCAATAGGCGGACTAAAAAAGAAATGCTATTGCGATATGTTTGATAGAAATGCTGGTCCTGTTGACTTTATAAATTTGATTTATCACTCAGAATTATTTTTGACTAGTTCTTTTCACGGAGTTTCTTTAGCGATTATCTTGAATAAACAGTTTTATGTAATAGTGCCTAAAAAAAATTCTTTACGAATAGAAAATATACTTGAAGTAGCTGGCTTAGAAGATAGGGTTATTCAAAGTAAAATTGATTTGAAAAATTTAGAATTAATTAATTTTAAAGAAGTAAATGTAAGATTAAAACCGATTATTGAATCATCTAAGAATTATTTGAAAGAAACGTTAGAATATTTTGAAGATAACAAATAGTTCTCGCATTACATTGAATATATATGAGATACTAGATTTTGGACGTATTTATAAGGGAAAGAGGTATTAGTGTGCAAATAAAGAAACCATTTAAATTGGAGGTTAGAAGACAATGATACACACATATGATTTTAAGAAGAACTGCAGTGGTTGTGGTACATGTTCTTTAGTATGCCCTAGAAAAAGTATTAGTATGGAAAACGATGAGGAAGGTTTTTTATACCCTATAATTAATCAATCGCTTTGTAGTGACTGTGGTATATGTAAACAACGCTGTCCAATTTATAAGAATACAAGAGATAATAAAAAACTTGAAGAACCCCTTGTCTATGCGGTAAAAAATAAAGATGATATAACATTAAAAAAAAGTTCGTCTGGTGGAATGTTTTCTGCGCTTGCTGAGAATGTATTAAACGTTGGAGGAGTAGTTGTGGGTTGCATGCTTGATGAGCAAATGAATGCTTCTCATGTTTTTGTTGATAATATTTCACAATTAGATATTTTAAGAGGTTCAAAGTATATTCAAAGCGATGTAAATACAACATATATAAAAACAAAAACTATTTTGATAACCGGAAGAATGGTTTTATATTCAGGTACGCCTTGCCAAATTGCGGGGCTTAAGTCTTATCTTAATCATGATTTTAATAACTTGATTACAGTTGATTTGGTTTGTCACGGAGTACCAAGTAATGATTTCTTTAAAAAGTACATAGGGTATTTGGAAGAAAAAAAGTCGGGAAAGATAAAAAAATATAAATTCAGAGATAAAAGAAAGCATGGCTGGGGAAGTTTTGGATCATACAGTTATGTAAAGAAAAATCGTGAGTACAATAAACAGCTAACCCCGTTTACAGACTATTTTATGAATTATTATTATGTTCAAGGAAATATCTATAGAGAAAGTTGTTATTCATGTAAATATTCATCACAACAAAGAGAAGGAGATTTTACAGTTGCTGATTATTGGAGGATAGAAAAATTCCATGATGATTTTTATCCACCGAATGGAGTTTCACTGCTGCTAGTGAATTCGGAAAAAGCTTTACTTTGGTTTAATAAAGTAAATGATTATATCGATAGTGTTCCTTCTACAATGAAGAACGCTCTTGAGACAAATGGAAATTTAAATAAACCAACACCAAGACCGATATCGCGAGATTATATTTATAAAGAGACTAACAAGAATGGGTTTGAATTAACTGCAAAAAAATATTGTAAACTCAAAAGAATTATCCCTGCCTTCAAAAGGTCTATCCCATACACTATAAAAATTAAACTCAAAAAAATTATGAATAATAATTGAGGTTGAAAATGAAAAATACAGTTTTTTATTAGGAGGATATTACCCTTATTATTTTGCAGGGGGCAGATACATTGGAGATGTAATTGAAAAATTACAAATGCCAAACAACGTCACCACCTCACAATTTTTATTCCGTTTTGTGTTTTGTGCAAATCGAAAGGAATGGTTATAAATATGATAACTTCTTGTGTAATATTAAATTATAATGATAGTCAAACAACAGCTAAATTAGTATCAAAAATCAGAGAATATAATAGTATTGACTACATCGTGATTGTAGACAATAAATCGACAGATGACTCATATGAAATTTTGAAACAGTACGAGACAAGCACGGTTTATGTCATTTTGTCTCCCCAAAATGGAGGGTACGGATATGGAAACAATGTTGGAATATTATATTCATATGAGGAATTAGAAGCCACACATATTCTAATTGCTAATCCGGATGTTGAATTTACTGAAGAATGTGTGAATGAGTTGAAAGAGACCATCTTATTTAATGAAAATGTTGCTATAACGGCACCAGTTATGAAAGATTCTAGTGGAAAGGTATCAAAGACTATAGCATGGAGAATGCCACACCTTGTTGATTATGTGCTAAAAGGCAGTAGTTTGTATTATAATATATTTGGTTCAAAAATGATATACACTAATAAGTATTTTAAAGGTGAAAAATACAGTAAAGTAGATATAGTCCCTGGTTCCTTGCTTATGGTAGATGCAAAAGTTATGGTGAGTTACGGAATGTATGATGAAAATATTTTTTTGTACTGTGAGGAGACAGTACTAGCACATAAATTAAGGGAAGCTGGATTTGATACAGTTTTATTGTTAAATAAAAGCTATACACATTACCATTCAACAAGTATAAGTAAGACTTATAAATCGTTTGATAAGACTAAAAAAATACTTTTATCAAGCAAAATGTGTTATATGAAAAATTATATGAAAATCAATAAGCGTCAAGAAATTTTAATAAGATGCTTTAATATTCTAATATATTTTGAAACAGAACTAATATCAGTTACTAAAAAACTAATAAAAAATGTAAGGAAGAGATAATAATTATGAAAGGAATAATTATAGTAGATAGAAATTAAATTTTTATAAGGATTTGAACGGATTGCAATTAAATTATAGAGAAGGGAATTTTATTTCAAGGTTCTTGTAACCAATGGGAGGTCAGTTGGGCTATGATGTTGAAAAAAGGTTCAATACACTTGACATAGAAAACGTAAATGTTGGAATAAATGATTTTGACAGAACTGACAAAGAAAAGAACAAAGTATATATCATAAAAAGTAAGTTGGATGTGCTAGTACTTTGCGATGCATATACTGTAGCAGATAAAAAAAGTAAGTGTATGAATGACCATATGGGTGCCGTAAAATACACATCTGATTTGTAAGTCCTAATTTTGATATGTTTTAAACCACAAAGCATGGAATCTATCATGAAGTAAATGAAGTATATTGCAGTTGGTATGAGTTTGCTATGAAAATATTAAAACAAGCGTGTATAAACATTAGAGTAAACTTAATATCAAAATCTGATTATTCCACTAGAGCTAAGAGGCCGCTTAATTCGAAATTATTTAAGTAAAGCTTGATAAAACCGAGTATGAGAGATTAGATTTATGGAAGGAGATATTTATGATGTATTTAAAGGAGGTGTCAAATGATTAAAACAGCATTTCGAAAGCTTAAGAATGTTATTAAATTAGAAATATATAAAATAACCTGGAGAAAAATAAATAGCCACAATGATACGATTGTTAGAAATATTTTTCCGATTGGAAAAGTATCTGTAGGAAAAAAGACATATGGGGCTTTACAAATAAGCACATATGGTAATCCTGATGAAAAATTAACTATTGGGTCGTATTGTTCTATAGGTGGGGAAGTTAAATTTGTGTTAGGTGGGGAGCATTCGTATAAGGCATTATCTACATATCCATTCAAAAAACATGTATGTGGCTTAAAAGAAAATACTTTAACAAAAGGGCCAATAGTATTGAAAGATGATGTTTGGATTGGGGAAAGATGCTTAATACTATCAGGGGTTACTATTGGACAAGGTGTAGTAGTTGCAGCGGGGTCGATAGTTGTAAAAGATATACCACCATATGCTATTTATGCAGATGGAAGAATAATTAAATATAGGTTTTCAGAAGACATTATTAAACGATTAATGAAATTTAATTTTGAATATTTAAGCGAAGAGACAATTAAAAATAATATCGATTTTTTATATACAAATTTAGATATACAAATGTTAGATAATATTTTTTCGAAAAATTTATTGCACTGACTGGAGTAAGAATAATGAATAGTAAAGCAAAAGTATTTGTAAAGAACTTTTCATATACATTAACGGCAAATATTACATCACTACTAATATCAACTTTAGTTGTGATAATAGTGCCAAAACTAATAGGCGTCCAAGACTATGGCTATTTTCAGCTGTATTTATTTTACTCATCATATGTGGGTTTCTTCCAGTTTGGTTGGAATGATGGGATATACTTGAGATATGGTGGCAATGAATATAATGATTTAGATAAAAGGTTGTTTTTCTCACAGTTTTGGATGTTGATAATTTCCCAGCTAATACTTGCAAGTATAATAATGGTTACATCAGTGAGCATTACAAATGAAAAAGAAAGGTCATTTATATTAATAATGGTAGCATTATGTCTGATAATTGCGGGTGTTCGGGCTATGCCATTATTTATTTTACAGGCGACAAATCGAATCAAAGATTATGCACAGATTACTATGATGGACAGAATACTATATTGTTGCCTGACAGTTTTTTTACTGATTGCCGGTGTTAGAGAATATAAATTGATTATAGTAGCTGATTTAGTTGGCAAATTCATTTCTTTGGTATGTGCCATGTATTGCTGTAGAGATGTTGTTTTTTGTAGGATTTCTACATTTTATTTTAGTTTTAAGGAAACTATAGAGAATATCACTGTGGGAATAAAGCTAATGTTTGCAAATATAGCGAGTATGTTGATTATAGGCGTAGTGAGATTTGGAGTAGAGCGATCATGGAATGTTTCAACCTTTGGAAAAGTTTCTCTTACGCTTAGCATATCTAATCTTATGATGTTATTTATAGATGCTGTAGGAATTGTTATGTTTCCCATTCTAAGAAGGACTGATGAGAAAAAGCTACCAAGTATATATATTACGATGAGAGATTTTTTGATGGTACTATTGTTAGGTGCACTCATTGTATATTATCCGCTTAAAGTTGTCTTGTTAGCATGGTTACCAGAATATGCCGATAGTTTAATGTATATGGCATTGGTTTTTCCAATGTGTGTATTTGAAGGGAAAATGTCCTTACTTATTAATACATATTTAAAGACCTTGAGAAAAGAAAAGTTGATGCTAAAGATCAATCTAATAGCACTTGCCTTAAGTTTAATGATTACTTTTGTAACTACAATATTACTTAAAAATTTAAATTTAGCAATAGCAGCGATTGTTATTCTTTTGGCATTTAGATGTGCATTGGCTGAGATGTTTTTATCTAAGATCCTTAAAATTTCTTTGTATAAAGATGTAGTTCTAGAATTAACAATGACATTAATTTTTATATTAACAGGATGGTTTATAAATTCTTGGTTTGTAGTTTTGATATATGCTGTAGCTTATATAATGTACTTAACTATAAAGCGAAAAGATATTACTAACACAATTAAAAATGTAAAGATACTAATGAAAGCTTAGAAGGTAGCAAGGCGAACCTGCAGTCCGCCAAAATCCCCCGGGGGATGTGAACGGGGAGTGAGCAACGTGAGCGAAGCTAGGCGAAGAGGGATCATCTGATGCGAATTTATGGTCGAAGAAGTTGGGCTGAAAAGTTGAATACTAATAAAAGAATAGATACAAAAAAACTTGGGGACAGCCATATATGGGAACTACTGAAATTTATAGAAATATATATTTTCGGTAGTTTTTTTGTTGTGAAGCTCGCGTTTAGTGACATAAATATAATGGCTAAGAAGTAGTTAGGATTAAAAAATGTGACATTACTAGGTGGAAGGAAGTTTTAAAAGTTGAAAATAGAAAAGTGGAAATTATAAAATTTTACTTTTTTCTCTTTTGTGATTAAATTAAATTATTTATGTTAAAAATTGTACTATAGGAGTTGAATAAGATGACCAACAAAAAAAGAGAAAGTTATCCAGGAGCCTCTTTCCACATTACAGCACGTGGTAATTATAGAAATGATATATTTAGGGATGAAGAAGATTTTCAAGTTTATTGTAGCTTTTTAGAAAGTGCAATAGAGTACTTCAAAGGTGAACTTAAAATATATTGTTACTGTTTAACGACATTTTAGAAGGAAAGTCGCTAACGTTTATAATTGTGAGTTATATATTATAACAAAGAAGAGAACTTCAGTGTAATCATAAATTACCTTTTGAAGTCGTTAATATTGCAGCACCGCAGGTGATGACTAATGGATAACCATGTTCATATACTATAAAAACAGATGACATACATATAGGTATTTTTATAGCTAGGGTTAACAGTATTTATGCGCGATTTTTTAATACTAAGTACAAATATATAGGTCATTTATATCAAGATAGATATCATACAGAAATTATTGAGAATGATGCACAGATGTTAACTACTAGTAGATACATTCATTTGAATACTGTGAGAGCTAATATGGTAAATAAACCAGAAGAGTATAAGTGGAGTAGTTATAGTATATATATAGGATTAATTAAGGATAGATTTACGATTTCACAAAATATACTTTCTTACTTTAAAAGAGATAACGATAAAGAGTTATATAGAAAATTTGTAGAAAGCGCTATAAAAACAAAGGTTGATGAGGTACAAGGAGGTAGTGTAAATGGCTGCAGTAGTTAACGGGTTTGCTATAAGTGGGATAGATGGGTATGTTGTAAAAATAGAAACAGACACAATATACGGTCAACCGTCCGTATCAATTGTTGGACTTGGTGATGCCTCTGTAAAAGAAGCGAAGGAGAGACTTGAGGCTGCCATTCTATATGTTAAATATGAGTTTCCAAGAATGAAAATTGTTATAAATCTTTCACCAGGGGATATAAAAAAGAGCGGATCTCACTTTGATTTAGCTATGGCAGTAGGACTATTAATACAATCAAAACAAATTAATGTGGTCGAAATTGAGAACTTTGGCTTTACCTACGAGCTCTCTTTAAATGCAGATATAAGAGCATGCTCAGGAATTTTACCTATGACAATAGAAGCTAAGAAAAGGGGAATTACTAACTTAGTTGTTCCTAAGGAAAATATACGTGAGGCTTCTTTAGTAAAAGGCATAAATATTTTTGGATTTGAAAAACTCACAGAAGTAATTTCCTTTTTAGAAGGGGTAAGTCCTTACACAAGCTTCTTCAAATGGCATTTGATAGATATAATTATAGCGCAAGGACTTTTCATAAATTTTTAAAAGTAGCAAGAACTTTTGCAGATATGGATGGTGTAGAGAATTTAAGTAAGCGTAACATTGCCAAGGCCTTAATGTGTAGAGATTTGGAAAAAGAGCGAGTGAATATGGTGGTGATTTAACATGGATAATTTTTCATACACTATTGAGGTAAAGGACATTAAGAAAGCTCCAGTTAATTATATTATAGAGGAAATATTATAGAAGATAGTATGGGAATAGCTATTGTTGGTAGCCGAAGATGTACTAATTACGGCAAAAGATTAACAGTAGAAGCAGGGGAGTTTTTAGCCGAAAATAACATCTCGGTTATTAGTGGAATGGCAAAGGGTGTAGATGTGTATGCACATGCAGCTTGTTTAAAAGCAAATGGATATAGTATAGCTATACTGGGTTGTGGTTTAGATATATGTTATCCAAAGGAGCATGTAGAACTTATGCAGAAAATTATAGAAAAAGGTGCAGTTATTTCAGAATATCCACCGGGGACAAAACCAAATGGTAATGATTTTCCAATAAGAAACAGACTAATAGGTGCTTGGTGTAAAAAAACTTTTAGTGGTGGAAGCAGGAGAAAAAAGTGAAAGTGGTTCTCTTTTGACTGCAGCTTACGCGAAGGAACAAAATAGACAAGTGTTTGGGGCTCCCAATAGTATTTATAGTAGAGAAAGTTTAGGCACAAATAAACTAATCGATGAAGGTGCTAAAATATATCTAAATCCTTCCCAACTATTGTTAGATCCTATGAGGAAGCCAAGGGTAGATAATAAAATACAAAATTCAAAATCAATAGGTGAAGATTTAACTTCACTTGAGAAAGCTATACTTATGAAAATAGAAGATAATCCTATGACATTAGGTGAATTGTTACTCAATTTAAAAAAGAATAAGTCGGATATTTTAGAAACTATATCAATAATGGAATTGAAGGGTAGGAAAATAAATGTGGGTGGGTTTTTAAAAAAGCAATGAATTAGCAAACAGAATTGCAAAGCCCCCACGGCAGGCTGTTAACGGAGAGTGAACATCAAAGAGCAGCCATGTAGCGGGAACAATGAAATATATATAAATTTCAGATTTATTTAAAGAATAACTAAAAATGAATAATGTTGTAAAATAGATCAAATAAATTCAAGTCGAACTTATAGCCTTAGGTCTTTTGCTTTATTAAACGGCTCTATGTTCATAATGGCTAATATTTGGCATTGTAGGGGTAGACTTACCAGCTACTTTTATTAAGCTACCTAATAAAATATACGTACTAGTTAACACAATTGCAATAATTATAAATTCCATCATAACGATTACATCCTCTCACAATTAATAGATTATTTTCATATAAGCTTATATATAGATTATATGTCTTAATGTAAAAAAACACAATGGATGTAAAAAAATATTTTTGTCTATACACCCAATATTAGGGGAAAGTTTAACCGTTGAGTTTAAGCAAAGTAAGATTGAATAAAGATCACATGCTGCTATTTATGGACCAGACCCAACTGATGCAACTAGACCAGTACGTAGCCAGATACAAAACTTTGAAAGCATTTCAATAAATGGTGGTAAGCTTTCTGTCATTTCATACGAAATAGACCAAAACAAAAAAGAAATAGCAACCAATACATGGATGATTCACTTCGTTCAACCATATATTGGAAAGGGGTCGTGTCAGGCACCTAGTATATGGGAATGCATAAACTAGGCAAGCGGAAGCTAGGCAAAAATGGAACATTTGATGCGAATTTAGAGTCGAAAAAGTTAGGTTGAAAAGTTAGGAAATTTAAGAAAAAAAATAGAAACAAAAAGACTTGGCGACAGCCAGCATAGAAAACTACCGAACTGCAAAGTGATGCATTTGGGTAGTTTTTGTTTATTAAAAAAATATTTGGATATAATTTAAACAAATAAATATATAGTAGGAGAATAAAAATATGGTCAGAAAAAAGAGTGATTGGTATCCAGGGTCAATTCATCATATTACATGTAGGGGTAATAGAAGAAGTGATCTATTTAAAGCTGAAGAAGATTATATAATATTCCTTGCAATAGTAAAGGAGGTAATGGAGAAATTACCATTTGAATTATATAGTTACTGTTTAATGACGAACCACATACATTTACAAATAAAAACTTTAGATGATAGTATTTCGCAGATAATGAAAAGAATTAATCAGATATATGCTCAATACTTTAACAAAACATATAATTATATAGGACATTTGTTTCAAGATAGATATCATTCAGAAGTTATTGAAACTGACGAACAATTACTTTCTACAAGTAGATACATACACTTAAATCCAGTAAGAGCTAACATGGTTAAAAATCCAGAAGAATACCCGTGGTCTAGTTACAAAATATATGTAGGGGAGGAAAAGGAAAAACTAATTGCATCAGAGAGAATTTTTTTGTATTTCAAAGAAGAGAATAAACATAAGTTATACAGGGATTTTGTTGAAAGTAATATAAAAATAAAGGTTGATTTGGTGCAAGGAGGTATTGTTAATGGCAGCAGTAGTTAATGGGTTCGCTATAAGTGGAATAGATGGGTATGTTGTAAAAATAGAAACAGACACAATATACGGCCAGCCGTCTGTATCAATTGTCGGACTTGGGGATGCCTCTGTAAAAGAAGCGAAGGAGAGGCTTGAGGCTTCCATTATACATGTTAAATATGAGTTTCCAAGAATGAAAATTGTTATAAATCTTTCGCCAGGGGATATCAAAAAGAGTGGATCTCACTTTGATTTAGCTATGGCAATAGGACTATTAATACAATCAAAACAAATAAATGTAGAAGAGATTGAGACATTTGGGTTCATTGGAGAGCTATCTTTAAATGCAGATATAAGAGCATGCTCAGGGATTTTGCCTATGACGATAGAAGCTAAGAAAAGGGGAATTACTAACTTAGTTGTTCCTAAGGAAAATATACGTGAGGCTTCTTTAGTTAAAGGCATAAATATATTTGGATTTGAAAAACTTACAGAAGTAATTTCCTTTTTAGAAGGGGTAAGTCCTTACACCTCTTTAGAAGATCTGAAATGTGAGCATGTAATACAAAGGCCATATTTATTTGATTTCCAGGATGTCCAAGGTCAAGATGGTATTATAGAATTTATTGTAGCAACAGCAGCCGGAGGTCATAATTTAATTATGTCTGGGGCTCCTGGGTGTGGCAAATCAATGATAGCTAAAAGACTACCATCAATTCTGCCATCAATGACAGAAAAAGAGGCTTTAGAAGTAACAAAAATATATAGTGTATCTGGAGTTTTAAAAAATAAAGGTACATTAATAACGGAAAGACCTTTTAGAGCTCCACATCACAATGCGTCAATGAATTCTCTTGTAGGTGGTGGAAACAATGCTATGCCAGGAGAAATTTCACTTGCTCATAACGGTGTATTATTTTTAGATGAAATTGCGGAGTTTAATAAGAAAACTTTAGATGCGTTAAGACAGCCAATGGAAGATAATAGTGTCACTATTGCTAGAGTTAAGTATACTAATGTTTATCCTTCAAGTTTCATGCTTATTGCTGCTATGAATCCTTGTTCATGTGGCTATTATGGGCAACAAAGATGTCATTGTACGGATTACGAAGTTTTAAAATATAGGCAGAAAATATCAGGACCAATGCTCGACAGGATAGATATCCAAAAATATGTTCTTCCTGTAGATTTCATGCAGCTCTCTGATAATTCTAAAGGGACTAGTTCCAGTGAATTAAGACAAAAAGTAGAGTTTGCTAGAAATATACAAAGGGAAAGATATAAAAATATTGAAGAGATAAATTCGAACGCAGAAATGACACCTGCGTTAATTAAAGAATTTTGTGTACTAGAGGATGAAAGTAAAAAGCTTTTACAAATGGCCTTTGATAGATTTAATTACAGCGCAAGGACTTTCCATAAATTTTTAAAAGTAGCAAGAACTTTTGCAGATATGGATGGTGTAGAGAATTTAAGTAAACGTCATATTGCCAAGGCCTTAATGTGTAGAGATTTGGAAAAAGAGCGAGTGAATATGGTGGTGATTTAATATGGATGCATATGATAGCAATTTAGTTTATTGGATATGGTTATCACAAATTAATGGCATAGGACCAGTAATTGCAAAAATATTGTTGAATGTTTTTGAAAATCCACAAAACATTTATAAAGCCACCAAATTTGAACTTATAGATATAAAAGGGATAGGAAGCGTTACTGCAGATACAATCTTTAATTCTAAATCTTTAGTAGAGTCAGAAGAAATTTTAAAGAAATGTGGGAAATTAAATATACATGTATTAACATATGGAGATTCTTTATATCCATTTGAGGTAAAGGGCATTAAGAAAGCTCCAGTTATTTTATATTATAGAGGAAATATTATAGAAGATAGTATGGGAATAGCTATTGTTGGTAGCCGAAGATGTACTGATTACGGCAAAAGATTAACAGTAGAAGCAGGGGAGTTTTTAGCCGAAAATAACATCTCAGTTATTAGTGGAATGGCAAAGGGTGTAGATGGTTATGCGCATACAGCTTGTTTAAAAGCGAATGGATATACTATAGCTATACTGGGTTGTGGTTTAGATATATGTTATCCAAAGGAGCATGTAGAACTTATGCAGAGAATTATAGAAAAAGGGGCGGTTATTTCAGAGTATCCACCGGGGACAAAACCAGACGCTAAACATTTTCCAATGAGAAACAGACTAATAAGTGCTTGGTGTAAAAAACTTTTAGTGGTGGAAGCAGGAGAAAAAAGTGGTTCTCTTTTGACTGCAGCTTACGCGAAGGAACAAAATAGGCAAGTGTTTGCGGCTCCCAATAGTATTTATAGTGGAGAAAGTTTAGGCACAAATAAACTAATCGATAAAGGTGCTAAAATATATTTAAATCCTTCCCAACTATTGTTAGATCCTATGAGGAAGCCAAGGGTAAATAATAAAATACAAAATTCAGAATCAATAGGTGATGATTTAACTTCACTTGAGAAAGCTATACTTATGAAAATAGAAGATAATCCTATGACATTAGGTGAATTGTTACTCCATTTAAAAAAGAATAAGTCGGATATTTTAGAAACTATATCAATAATGGAATTGAAGGGTAGGATAATAAATGTGGGTGGTTTTTTAAAAAAGCAATGAATTAGCAAACAGAATTGCAAAGCCCCCACGGCAGGCTGTTAACGGAGAGTGAACATCAAAGAGCGACAGCCGTGTAGCGGGAACAATGAAATATATATAAATTTCAGATTTATTTAAAGAATAACTAAAAATGAATAATGTTGTAAAATAGATCAAATAAATTCAAGTCGAACTTATAGCCTTAGGTCTTTTGCTTTATTAAACGGCTCTATGTTCATAATGGCTAATATTTGGAATTGTAGGGGTAGACTTACCAGCTACTTTTATTAAACTACCTAATAAAATATACGTACTAGTTAACACAATTGCAATAATTATAAATTCCATCATAACGATTACATCCTCTCACAATTAATAGATTATTTTCATATAAGCTTATATATAGATTATATGTCTTAATGTAAAAAAACACAATGGATGTAAAAAAATATTTTTGTCTATACACCAGGAAAAAAGCATAAAGATAGAACTAAAGAATCCCATTCTTTATGCTATATTATGAATTCTACTCTACTTGCTTAAACTGCAGACTAATTCTAAGCTACAGCAACTACCGAACTGCATACTGATATGCGTTTGGTAGTTTTATTTTATTATGAACTAACTGTAGTATTTATTTAAAATTTTACAGTATTTGATGTTTTAATTTGTTTTTTTCTTTTCCCTAACAGAAATGGCATATAATTATTAATTATTGTTATTATAAAATATTCTAATATCAATATTACTAGGATCAAAACAGCTCCAGTTTTATATCCATTTAACATATTGCCTGTAATTCTTTTTGCAATTGCTATAAGATCACTATGGGTACACATAATAATTAGTGAATTTATTCCCCAGACTACCTCACATTATTTGAGTGAATACTGTGGAACTTCAAAGTATAGATTGGCATTTGAAAACTTATCCATGATTGCTTTTATATTTCTTGTTTGTTTACTTGCCCAACCTATATCAGTTGCATATTGGTGAGTTCCAGTAGTGTAAGGATTCCACCTCATCTTGTATAAAGTGTTTTGTTTGTTAGTTGTATTGTTTATATAGTATTTAGAAATCCAATTAGCTCCACCAGCTATTGCCTGGTCTACACTAAACCAACTATTGTTATATGCATACTCACTCCCTAACCTTACAGGACTTGCATCCAATGCACCAATACCAAATAAGTTATATACTACCTTAGGTGTTACAGGCTTACCGTTTACTTGTGTTACTATTATACCATTTGCTAAATTTGAATTACCATAACCAGTCTCTAAAAATGCCTGTGATATTAAATAAGCCGGATTAACATCACTTGCTTTGCATGAATCTAGTAAAGCTTGACCTTTTTGATTTAATACACCTTTACCTTGTACTACACTGTTAATATCACTTGCAGAAATTCCATCACTGTAATTTAATTTTAGAAATTGATACTTTTGTTCTGTGCTTTGTGCGTTCAATGGATCTACATAATACTTAATTTGCGTTTTGTCTGCTAATAACCATTTCCCAGTTACATCTGTTAACGCATTTTTTAGTCCATACTGAATGCTTGTTAAAAGGTCTAATGAATAGTTGTAAGTGCTTTTAGTTGTTGAAGTTTTGCTTGTTGTTGACGTATTTATCACAGGTGCTACTGTAGTCGGCTTTGCTGTTACTCTTACGTACATCACACTTATATAACTTGTTTTATCATTATACAGTATTTTGTAAAAATTATTCTCTTCCCCAAGCATTATAACATTAGTGTTTATACCCATATAGCCTAATGTAGAATAATTTGTGCCCGCACCAGATCTTACATTTAAACTATTCGCAGTTGTTAATCCATACTGTGTTGTGTATACTACGGTGGGCTGTTTTACCGCTACAACAACTGGTTTAGATACTATTTTTACATACTGTGCACTTATATACCCTGTTTTACCACTGTAACTTATCTTGTAAAAGTTATTTGCAGTACCAAGAATAGCAACATTAGCCCCATTATTCAAACTTCCTTGCACATAATAGTTTGTTCCAGCTCCAGTTCTTATACTTACATTATTTGCGGTTGTTACCCCACTTTGTTTTTTGTATACTACTGTCTGTGATGTGTTTACTACAGCAACTGGCTTAGATACTATTTTTACATACTGTGCACTTATATATCCAGTTCTACCACTGTAACTTATCTTGTAAAAGTTATTTGCAGTACCAAGAATAGTAACATTGGCCCCATTATTCAAACTTCCTTGCACATAATAGTTTGTTCCAGCTCCAGTTCTTATACTTACATTATTTGCGGTTGTTACCCCACTTTGTTTTTTGTATACTACTGTCTGT
>NZ_JAIZZK010000011.1 GCF_020443705.1 Clostridium algoriphilum | reverse complement strand
AACTGAATTTGTTGGAACACTTGTTGAGAGATTCGCAGGATATCATAGACAAAGTTATGGTGGATGCAAAACTGGTGTAGGTGATGTTCTTATTGGAGCTACAGCACTTGCTGCAGATTATAATGGAACTAGTAAAGTATCACACATTAAAGATAAATTAATAGAAATGACTCATCTAAATGAAACATTATACGCTTGTGGTATAGCATGTTCTGCAGAAGGCCATAAAACAGAGTCTGGTAACTATATAGTAGATTTATTACTTGCTAATGTATGTAAACAAAATGTTACAAGATTTCCATATGAAATAGTTAGACTTGCTGAAGACATAGCTGGTGGATTAATGGTTACTATGCCTGCAGGTGTTGATTTTAAGGATCCAATAACTGGACCTTATCTTGAAAAATACTTAAAAGGTGTTGCATCTGTAACAACAGAAAATAGAATGAGAATATTAAGATTAATAGAAAATTTATCACTTGGAACAGCTGCAGTTGGTTACAGAACAGAATCAATGCATGGTGCAGGTTCTCCTCAAGCACAAAGAATAATGATAGCAAGACAAAGCAATATGCCACATAAAAAAGCACTAGCAAAAGTGATAGCTAGAATTAAAGAATAGTATATTAAGTTAATTCATCCTCAATAATATAAAATTCTTAAATATATGAGGGGGCTCGCTAGCCCCTGATGTATTTAAAAATGAAATATTATTATATTATTGCACGACAATGTATACGTTATCTAATTATAATATAGATTCATATGTAAGCTAAATTAATTAGAGGGGGAACTATTATGCGTATAAAAAGAGAAGACGGTAAAGAACAACCATATATACCAGCAGGCCCTTTTAAAATAAGAGTACCTGGAATTCATTATAGATTTGAGGGTTCAGATTATATACAAGGATTATTGATGTGTGCAGTTTGCCTTGGAGCTATACCAATGCTTCAGGAATTTTTAGGAATGCCTTTTGAAGTAGCAATGGCAATTGTTTTGTTAAATGGTATATTATATTGTGCCCATGTGTTTTTAGGGGATCCAGTTGTGCCTGGGTGGGTTACACCAGCCATTCCACTTCTTATTCTTTATGTAAGTGATTTTAAAATTGGACCAGAAAGAATGCAAGCATTAATAGCATTTGAAATGAGTCTAGGGGTTTTAGCATTATTCTTAGGTGTTACAGGACTAGGTAAAAAGATAGTTCATATTGTTCCTAATGCTATGCAGTCAGGCATTATAATCGGTGCTGGTATTGCAGCTATAAATATTATATTTGTAAAAGGTGCCCGTTTTGATCAATTTCCTATTTCTATTGTTGTTTGTGTAGGGTTAGGGTTCTACCTTTTATTTTCAAATCATTTTAAAAGTATTTGCAATAGAAATAAGACGTTAAAGACAATATCTAATTTAGGTATACTACCTGTTATTGCCCTTGCGATAATATTCGCGCCTTTGGTTGGGGAAACAGCTTGGCCTAAAGTAGAATGGGGGATAACAAAACCAGCTTTTGGAATTTTATTTACACAATGGACAATTTTTTCAAAGGACATAGGATTTCCTCCAATTAGCATGTTTATAAAGGCTATACCAATGGTTATTTCTGCATATATAGTTTTATTTGGTGATATGATACAATCTCAAGCATTAGTTGAAGACTGTAAGAAGGATCGCCCAGATGAACTTGTAGATTATAATCCGAACAGATCTCACATAATATTTGGTCTTCGTAACATGGTAATGTCTATAATAGGACCAGATATTACAATGGCTGGGCCACTATGGGCAGCAATGCAAGTTGTTATTTGTGAAAGATATAAGCGTGGCAAGGAATCTATGGAGTCGATATTTGGTGGAGCGGGTTCATTTAGATTTGGTACCCTTACTGGATACTTACTCCTACCAATAGTTTCCTTATGCAAACCTATTCTAGGAATTGCACTTGCATCTACAATGCTAATTCAAGGATATGTTTCTATAAGAGTTGGAGTTCTTAAGGCACGTACAGCTAATGATCTAGGTATAGCAGGTATTATGGCCGCTGTAGTTGCAACAAGAGGGGCAGCTTGGGGACTCGCAGCAGGTATTGTACTTTGTTTAATTATTCAATTAGGAAATAAACCCAAATTAGATGTTATGATTTTTGAAAATGAAAACAAAGATATTGAGGCTTAAGTTAGATAAATACTTTAAGAAAAAAAATAGAAGAGGTAATTATTTAAATAATTACCTCTTCTATTTTTTATTTTTTTATAAAACTATGTATGGTAAGAAAAACATACCATTCTCTTCTATGATCTTTATTTCATAAAACCATGGATACTCCATGGTTTTATTTTTTTAGAAGACTTAGCACAGTGGGTGAAGACGAAGAAAGTAGGCAAGGCATTGTTTTAATTAAATCAATACCTGTTAAAAAGTTTAATATTCATACCGGGTAATGCAGAGGATATTTAGTAATATTCTCATTTTTATAAAACTATCACATATAAAAGACAATTGAGGAGATAATAAGATTAATTATATTTAATTAGATCAAAATTTCCTTTCGTTGTGGAAATAAGACTGAACAATGTTTAAATTTAATGATGTTAATACTATTAAAAAATTCTTTAGAAATTTTTACTCAGTATTAGGGAATGACGAAATGATTTTAAAAATCAAAAGTATAAAGAGTGTAGACGATATAAGTCACATTTTCAATCAGGAGGTAGAATAATATGGATAACTTAATAACAAAAGAACTTATAATATTAGATTTAGACTTATCTTCTAAGGAAGATGTGATTAAAGAGATGGCTAGGTTATTTGAATCACAAGGTAGATTACATGATTATAATAATTATATTAAACAGGTATTTGTAAGAGAAGAAAATTTTGCCACATCAATAGGCTTTGAAGTTGCCATTCCACACGGAAAAACCGATTCAGTTAAAAATGCATCTCTAGCATTCGCTAGATTGAAGAATGAGATTCAATGGAGTGATGAAGAAAAAGTGAAATATGTATTTCTAATTGCAGTTCCAGAGACTGGGGCAGGTGATTCTCATCTTCAGATTCTTGCTCAGCTTTCAAGAAAGATAATGAGAGAGGAATTTAGAGAAAAACTAAAATCTTCCCAGGGAATTGATGAACTTCTAGAGGTCATTACAGCGTAAAAATATAAAGTGAAGATCAAATTGTTATCTAGTCTTGGATATTTTTCTTAAAAAATACTAATAAAAATTAGAGGGGGAAATCAAAATGAGAGAATTAAAGGAACTACTAAAAAACACAAGACAACATTTGATGAGCGGGGTATCTTATATGATTCCTTTTGTTGTAGCGGGAGGTGTTCTATTAGCACTTTCAGTTCTATTGTACGGTTCAGCAGCTGTACCCCCAAAAGGAACAGCACTAAACGACCTATTTAATATAGGTGCTGCAGGATTAGGGCTTATGGTACCTATACTTGCAGGGTTTATCGCATTCTCAATGGTAGATAGACCAGGTATTGCACCAGGAGCTATAGGTGGATTCTTAGCAGGTCAAATAGGAGCAGGTTTCTTAGGAGGAATAATCGCGGGATTGCTCGCAGGTTTAGTTGTTTTTTATTTAAAGAAAATAAGAGTTCCTTCAATAATGCGTTCAGTAATGCCTATATTTGTTATTCCACTAGTAGGTACATTTGTTGTTGGTGGATTAATTGTTTGGGTTCTAGGACAGCCAATTGCAGGTGTTATGATAGCAATGAAGGCTTGGCTTGAAGCACTAGGTACTGGTAATTTAGTAGTACTTGGAATAGTTTTAGGTCTTATGATTGCATTTGATATGGGAGGTCCAGTAAATAAGGTTGCTTACGCATTTGGAGTAGCTATGGTTGGTACAATAGATCCTGCTACAGGAATGGCAACACCAATGGCTTTAAAGATAATGGCTGGAATCGGAGTAGCTATATGTATACCTCCAATAGGAATGGGCCTTGCTACATTTTTAGCACCTAAAAAATATACTACAGAAGAAAGAGAAGCTGGAAAAGCCGGTATATTAATGGGACTTATAGGAATAACTGAAGGAGCAATACCTTTTGCAGCATCAGATCCATTTAGGGTTATACCTTCAATAATGGTTGGTTCAGCGGTTGGATCAGTTACAGCAATGTTACTTGGAGCTGGAAATCCAGCACCTTGGGGTGGGTGGATAGTATTACCAGTTGCTAGAGGTGCATTTGGATATGTTATCGCTACTTTATTAGGTATTATAGTAACCGCTTTAATGGTTAATGTTTTAAAGAAAACTATTAAAGGGGACGCTGACAAAGAAGTTATCGGTGATAATGAAGAAATAGAAATAGATTTTGAATAGTAATAGTTTTTCAAAAATAGTATATTGTAATATGTTATATTTGAAGTAATCGAATAGAGGAGATGAATCAATATGAAAATTTTAGCAGTAACAGCATGTCCATCAGGAGTTGCACACACATATATGGCTGCAGAAGCATTAGAAAGAGCAGCAAAAGCAAAAGGCATTGAAATTAAGGTTGAAACTCAAGGTTCAATAGGTGTAGAAAATAAAATTACAGCAGAGGATGTTAAAGGTGCTGATGTAATTATTTTAACTAAAGATATGGGAATAAAAGAAGTTGAAAGATTTAATGGTTTATTAACCGTTAAAGTCGCTATCAGTGATGTTGTAAAAAAAGCTGATCAATTAATTGACAAAGTGGTGGCACATGTAAATAGTAAGAAATAATTTTTTATGGGGCTGTCGGAGAAAACGACAGCTTTTTTATTTATATTATAAATTTTAACCGTAATTATATTATTTCTATTGAAATTTATCTGATTTAATTATACAATAAAGATAAAGACGAAATAATAATAAACAATACAAAACAATTTCGAAAGGAGGATGAATTATGAATGATTAATGAAAGAATAACTAAATTAAAAAGCCAGCTTTTTGAACAAAAAAGAGAAATATCCTTAGAAAGAGCTCTATTATATACAGAAAGTTATAAGAAAACTGAAGGTGAACCTGTAATTGTAAGAAGAGCAACAGCAACAGCACATATTCTTAATAATGTTCAGATTTCTATCCGTGAAGGAGAACTGATTGCAGGTAACAGAACAGTAAAACCAAGAAGTGGGATAATTTCACCAGAAATGGATCCATATTGGATATGTGAAGAACTTGATACTATTCATAATAGACCTCAGGATACTTTTTATATAAGTGACGCGGATAAGAAAATCTACAAGGAGGAGTTATACTCCTATTGGGTAGGTAAGTCTATGAAGGACTTTATAAATTCAAAGATAAGTATGGATGTAAAAATAGCGGTGAAGGATGACGTGATAAAACTTAACCAAACAGATAAAGGCCAAGGACATATCATCATGGACTTTGAGGGTCTACTCGAAAATGGTATTGAGGTTATAGTATCACAAGTTAGAGAAAAATCTTTACAAAGCCCTCAAAATGATTTTTATAAAGCGTCACTTATAGTACTTAAGGCAGCTCGAAGACATATTTTGAGATATAGCAGTTTGGCACTGAGTCAAGCAGATAATGAGAGTAATGTTTTAAGAAAAGATGAACTTTTAGAAATTGCAAGAATATCTAAGAAGGTTGCTTATGAGAAACCAGAAAGTTTCCATGAAGCATTACAGCTTCTTTGGTATATTAGTATAATAGGGCAGTTTGAATCTAATGCCAGCTCATTATCCTTAGGACGATTTGATCAATATATGTATAAGTTTTATAAAAATGATTTAGAAAAGGGCATTGATAAGGAGAAACTTAGAGAAATTCTTGAGTGCTTCTGGGTTAAGACAAATGATGTAGTACTTATAAGAAGTACATCTAGTGCTAAGTATTTTGCAGGTTTCCCAACAGGATATACTATAGCTTTAGGTGGGGTATTTAAAAATGGTCGTTCTGCTGTGAATGAGTTATCTTATCTTTGTTTAGATACTTATCATGATATACTTCTTCCACAGCCAAACTTATCTGTAAGAATTAATGAATTTACAGAGAGAAGGTTCTTAAATAAAACTGTGGAAACTATAAGACTAGGAACCGGCATTCCTCAAATTTTCAATGATGAGGTAATCATCCCAGGCTTCCTAAACAGGGGTGTTTCTTTAGAGGATGCTAGAGATTACGCAATAGTTGGGTGTGTAGAGTTATCTATACCTGGTAAGACCTATGGGCTACATGATATAGCATTATTTAATCTACTTAAGATAATGGAGATAACACTAAAAGAAAATGAAAATAATGAAGATATAACATTTGAAAAGATTATAGAATTAATTGAAGTTAAGGTAGATAGATATGTAGAACTTGTAGCTTGCGGTTCTAACATAGTTGATATAGGACATAGAGAATACGCTCCAATTCCGATGCTTTCCTGTTTCATAGACAGTTGTATTGAAAAAGGAAAGGATGTAACAGACGGAGGAGCAAAATATAATTTTTCTGGTGTTCAGGGAATAGGAATAGCAAACTTAAGCGATTCATTATATGCACTTAAAAAAATTGTTTTTGAAGAGAAGAGAATAAGTTTTAAAGAACTTGTTCAGGCACTTAATAACAACTTTGAAGGTGAAGACGGTGAACAGCTAAGGGTAAGACTTATAAACAAGTATGATAAATACGGAAATGATAATGATGAAGTTGATTATCTAAGTTCAGACATTTTGAGACATTTTGAAGCGGAAATAGAAAAACATGAAAACCCTAGAGGAGGCTTCTTTACCCCAGGAGCATATACAGTATCTGCCCATATTCCATTAGGTGCTGCGGTAGGGGCTACTCCTGACGGAAGAAAATATGGAGAACAGCTAGCTGACGGAGGGCTATCGCCAATGGTAGGAAAAGATAGGTTAGGGCCTACAGCCATATTAAAGAGTGTAAGTAAGTTGGATAATTATTTAACCTCTAATGGAAGCTTACTTAATGTGAAATTTAGTCCGAAGACCTTAGAGGGCGATGAAGGTGTAAGGAAAATGGTAGACTACCTATTAGCTTTCATGAAACTAAAACTTCAGCATATACAATTTAATGTTATATCAGCAGCTACGTTAATAGAAGCTCAAAAGCATCCAGAAAGTCACAAAGGTCTTGTTGTGAGGGTTGCGGGCTACAGTGCCTTCTTCATAGAACTTAGCATTGAGATACAAAATGATATAATTGCAAGAACAGAACATCTACTATAGGAAGTGATAATTATGAAAGGATTAGTTTTTAATATACAGCGGTATTCCCTTCATGATGGTGATGGTATTAGAACTATTGTATTTCTAAAGGGATGTCCAATGCATTGTCCATGGTGTTGTAATCCTGAATCACAAAGCTTTGAAATAGAGAAAGGCAAAATAAACAATTTATGTATAAATTGCAAAACCTGTAGCTTGGATGCTTACGAGTGTCCATCTGGTGCTATTGTTGAATTTGGCAAGTATATGACTGTAGAAGAAGTTTTGAATGAGGTTCAAAAGGATATGATATTTTATAATACTTCAGGTGGAGGAGTAACCCTTTCGGGAGGGGAAGCCTCTGCACAGCCACAATTTGCATTGGAACTTTTGAAAGGACTTAAAAAGCTTGGTATTAATACTGCTATGGAAACCTGTGGGCAAGTAGCAGTTAATAATTTGCTAGAGCTATCAGAGTATTTGGATTTGATTTTGTTCGATTTAAAAATAATGAATAAACAAAGGTCTAAGGAATTACTAGGAGCAGATATAGAATTAATTAAAGGTAATATTAAAGCTTTGGTAGGAAATAATAAAAAAGTGATTCCTAGAATTCCTTTAATTCCTGGTTATACAATGGATGATGAAAATATTGAAGAAATTATTAACTTTGTAAAACAGTTAGGTCTAAAGGAAATTCACATATTGCCTTTTCATCAATATGGTAGCAAAAAGTATGAATATATAGGGAAAGAGTATGAATTAAAACAAATAAAGCCTCCTTCGAATCAAGAGGTAGAAGGTATAAAAACTAAAATGGAGTCCCAAGGTCTTAAGGTAGTAATAGGTGGGTTATAGAAAATAACCACAGTAAAATGGCAAGCATTTAAAATAATTTAAAATAGAAAGGTGATAAAATTATGTTATATATATTAGATACCGCAAATCTTCAACAAATTAAAAGAGCTTTTGATTTATACCCAATGAGTGGGGTAACAACAAACCCAACAATAATATCAAAGGAGAATAGAAATTTCCTAGATATTTTAAAGGGAATAAGAGAAATAATAGGTGAAGATAAAATGCTCCATGTCCAAGCGGTGAGCCTTAAGGCAGAAGATATAGTTAAAGAAGCAGAGTACCTTAAGGATACTATTGGGGGAAATATTTATATAAAAGTTCCTGTAATTCCTGAAGGAATAAAGGCAATGAAGATTTTAAAGAAAAAAGGAATAAAGATAACTGCTACAGCTGTGTTTACAGCTCAGCAGGCTCTCATGGCAGCAATTGCAGGTGCTGAGTTTGTTGCACCATATGTAAATAGAATAGACAATATAACAGGAAATGGTGTTGGCGTAGTTGCACAAATAGTTGAGTTATTTGAGATTCATCAAATTGATGCAAAGGTATTAGCAGCTTCTTTTAAAAATGTACAGCAAGTACATGAGGTTATACTAGCTGGAGCACATTCTGTAACAGTTAACGCTGAAATAATGGACGGATTATTAAAACACCCACTAACGGATTGGAGTGTAGACCAATTCGTTGTAGACTGGGAAGGTGTTTATGGAAAAGGTAAATATACGTGTGACGTAAAATAATACAAAAACTACTGGAAGTTATAATACTATATTTAAAGAAGTGTATTTTATGGTATTCTTGATATAAAGGAGTAAAAAAAGAAGGCACTGCTTTTTACAGCAGTGCCTTAACTCAACTACATTTATACTAAGCTTCTTCTTCAAATATTAGAGCATTTATAAGTGCAGCAAATATTAACTCGTGGAAATGGTCATCAACGACATTAGTTTTAGCCTCTACAAAATGGATTTGCTTGCTATCATAATCACGAAAATGTAATTTTCTTGCCCATTTCCAGATATCTTGGGTCCCATTCTCTTATAATGTCTCTGAATTATAGTTTTTTAGCATAAGTGAATAATAAGAAGTAACATTTTATGTATCCTATTAATACAATGATAGCGAATGAATTTTTTATTAAGGAGAGGTGACTATGATATTTAGGACTGAATTCATACGACAATCGCTAGAATTACATCTTTTTTTTGCAAGGATTATGAAAGAACACTCATTCTTTTTACAAGTAGGTTTTACGCAAAAGGACTCAAATTATATCCAGCAGGCGAATAACTTCCGAATAGAGTTTGACAGACTGTTAGCAGACACTATATCACTTTCTAATGGTATTGTTAGCCCCAGCGTATTGGAGTCTGGTGAAGTAATAACACCATTTACATTAAAAGCTGAGATGGCTTCAGCATATTTTACAGGAGTTAATATTTCAACCAATTTGACAAAATCAGAGGCAGGATTAATGGGCGGAGATGGAGATGCATTAATGATAGGTAATCCTATGCTTGAACAAAGAGTGTTTATGCTTAATCAAAGGGCGATGGGTTTAATTAACGCTTTAGCACAGTTTAAGACTATGATTTTATCAGGGGTCATATCCTGTAGGATATTTACAAATAATTACCCTTTACTTATAGACCACATTTTAAGAGAAGCAAAATTTTATTATCAGATAGTTCAAAGGCTTCAAAATCATGAGGAAATCAACTTGGAGAGAGATATTTATGAGCAAGAATCATTTTGGAATAGAATTATGGCTGAACACTCAAAATTTATTCGTGGACTTCTTGACCCAACTGAAGATGAACTTATAAATACAGCAAATAACTTTGGAAATGAGTTTGATATGTTGATAAGGGAGTCAAAAGAAGCAATGGATAAAACAATCCCAATTTCAAAACTTACGGATGATAGTCTTAAAGCAACTATGGAAATAGCTAAATTTAAGGCACAAGGTACGCAAGGATTAGTAGAATGTAAAATCAAGTCCATAATGATACCATTGCTAGGTGACCATACTTTACGTGAAGCAAATCATTATTTGCGTTTATTGAAAATATTCACAAATAATATATGAATTTAAAAGTCTTTTCTATTCATATATTTAAATTTTAAAGGTGTTAAATTAAGTGTTGATACTAAAGGTGTTGTTCGTAAGTCTGTTAGTTCAGATGCCTTATGTATTTAAATATCATCAAATATATGATTTGTATTATATTGATTATATAAATAACCGTTTTTCTAAAGAATAATACTTTTTTAGAAAAACGGTTATATTTAAATGTCTATAATGGGATATTTACTCATCGCAATCGGAATCGCAATACCTAATATATGGAATATTTACCTGCTGTAATTGTAATACTTTAAGTCTAATATATATAACCATTTTTTCGGTTACTTTATTATAAAGCTGTACATTTGAATTAGTTTTATGGTACAAGGGGTCTGAGCTAATATCGTCTTCAAAAATTCTTACCCCTTCTAACTCACAGTATGGGCTTTCAGTAAAAGTTATATTGTCTTCAAGATATTGTTCACATCCTGATTTCCCAATAATAGTTCCGGTGCAGTCTTGACACCCGCAACTGTTTAATAAATCTATTTCAGTTTGTGCTCCGCGAACGTTAACTACTGGTGGTACCGCATATACAACTTCTGTTACAGCCGTAAATGGGACATCTATAGTTGTATGGGCAATTCTACCACTTACAACTTCTTTCTCTACACAGTCAGCAGTAGCGTATTCTATATTTTTTCTTACGAATCCACTTATAAATAATTTCCCGGATATGAGAGTGCCATCTGCAGCAATTACACCTGATCTTGGAAGTAATTTACATTGAGTTAAATATACATTTTTCTTTATTCTTTTAATTTCAAAGAATGGTTCGTTTAATTTAAACACAGCTTCAACATCTATTTGAATTTCTCTTTCGCCTAGTACTACAGGGATTTTAGCTACTTTGGGTCCATTAATACCGGCTGATATAATAGTAGTTCCACTACTTAAAGGTAATGTTTGTGAACTAATAATTTTACCGCAATTATCACAAGAGTGTACAATTTGATTTTTTTCCAAAGGTAATTCCTCCTTTTATTGAGGTCTTGAGACCTTCTACATAATATGACGGAAATAAAAAAACGTTACTTCTAAATATTTACCCGTCATAATCGGAATACTGAGGTTTACAATAAATGGTGTCATTTTCAATTAAGTCACGTATTATATACTAAGTAAAAATAAGGAGCGATGTTATGTCAAATATTGAAATAAGTTATCACCCTGAAGACTGGTGTGAAGATAAACATTATTGTGAAGATCAGTGTGATTATCAAATAAAACAGGATGATAAATGCGATGATAAAGATAAGTGTGATTGTAAAAAGAAACAGGATGATAAATGCGATGATAAAGATAAGTGTGATTGTAAAAAGAAACAGGATGATAAATGCGATGATAAAGATAAGTGCGATTGTAAAAAGAAACAGGATGATAAATGCGATGATAAAGATAAGTGTGATTGTAAAAAGAAACAGGATGATAAATGCGATGATAAAGATAAGTGCGATCGTAAAAAGAAACAGGATGATAAATGCGATGATAAAGATAAGTTCGATTCTAAAAAGAAACATGGTGATAAACATGATTCCAAAGATCATTGTGAAAAAAAACAACTTCACGACCATGAATTAGATGAATTAGATAGAGACCATTGGAATATCAAGTCCAGCAATACCCCTTCAATGTGGTATTGTTCATAAAGTTAAATCAGGAACAGACTTTTTTGATCACTTACATTATTTTGAGGGGACTTTAGTCCTAAAGACACCTGTTGCACAAAAATTCCATAATAATGCATCTGAGTATGATAGGTATAGTCCAGCTTTTTTCACTGCATCCTCAGGAGTAGTGGAATGCTATGCAATATATATGTAAGTTTAATTTTTAAAGGCTTAAAATATAGTTAAAATAATAGAATACATTGAAATAGTAAAAATCCCAACATATATTGGGATTTTTACTATTTTAAAGAAGTTTTAGAGGATATTATTTAGATTCCTATTTATGATTAATTGCTATATCTTGTTTTTGAATCAATGTTAATGAAAGATTTATTAGAATGCTCTCTTTGATAGTATGAAAATTCATTTCTAAAGGGAAATTTTCACTAAAAGGTTTTTTATCTATTAGGCTGTATGTTTCATAAATTGTGGCTTGTTCTATTTCACAATTTAAAGGTCGAATATCGCAATTCATATATTCACTACGTTGAGTATTTTTTTCGCTTAAATATTCGTTAAAATCTTTATTAACATTTAAACAATTCGATGATATATATATGGGTATATAGTCTTTTACCTTAGAAAAAACTGGAGGGACTTTATAGTTTATTAAAGTAGTACATTTAAAAGGGATATAAATTATAACACATTCAGTATCTAAATTAATTATGCTATCATTTACACCTTTTATTACAGAAAAATCCAATTTATTTCTAACAAAACCCTCTAAAAAAAGTTTACCATTCAAGGAGGCAGAAATATCCTCTTTTTCATGCAGAGGTATTAGCTTACTATTAGTTAAATATATGTCTTTTTTCATGTTCTTTATATCTAATGCAGCGTTTTTCAATCTAAATGTTGATTCAATAGGAATATCTATATCTTTTTCTGCTATTATAATGGGTAGCGTTGATATTAAGTTTCCAAAGTGATCAGTATTTATATTTTTTGGAATTTTATAAATATCATTGGTAGTAGTATTAATTTCACCTTTTTTCTTTATACAGTCTGTATCATCTTCAATAATTACTTCTTGTATGGGAAGTATGTATTTTGTATTTAATTTATCTTTTGAATTTCTAATCAAACTTAATTTATTTGGTGTTACTTTATTTTCATGATTAATACTTATTGAGGTGTTTTTGAATGTTTTATTAATATTTTCATTATAACATGACTGTTGTAAGAGTTTTAAAATAACATGAATACTTTCCATACTTAATTTATCACAGAAAGGAAGTATAGATTCTGAATCATTTTCAAAAGTTACTTGTTGTGTGGGAAGTATGTATTTTGTATTTAATTTATCTTTTGAATTTCTAATCAAATTTAATTTGTTTGGTGTTACTTTATTTTCATGATTAATATTTATTGAGGTGTTTTTCAATGTTTTATTAATATTTTCATTATAACATGACTGTTGTAAGAGTTTTAAAGTAACAAGAAATTTTGCTATACTTAATTTATCACAGACAGGAAGTATAGATTCTGAATCATTTTCAAAAGTTACTTGTTGAATTGGAGGTATAAATTCTTTATTCAATTTATCTTTTGAATTCTTTTTTATATTTAAATTATTTGGGTTTCTATTTTTTCGTTTAATTTTTGTTGAACTTTTTTTAGATGTTTTATGAATATTTATAAAACAAGATGGTTGTTGTAACATGTTCAAAATAATAAGCGACTTTATCAGTCTTAATTTTTCGCGGTTATTATCTGTTTTCATTGAAAAATACTCCTTTATTATAAGTGTTTGGTAAATGAAATAAAATGGAGTAAACTAGCATAAAGATTAGTTATTTTATTTCAGATGCCTTATGTATTTAAATATCATCAAATATGTGATTTGTATTATATTGATTATATATTATATAAATAACCGCTTTTCTAAAGAATAATATTTTTTTAGAAAAACGGTTATATTTAAATGTATAATGGAATATTTATTCGTCGCAATCGGAGTAATGAATATATGGAATAGTTACCTGTTGTAATTGTAATACTTTAAGTCTAATGTATATAACCATTTTTTCGGTTACTTTATTATAAAGCTGTACATTTGAATTAGTTTTATTGTACAAAGGGTCTGTATTAATATCGTCTTCAAAAATTCTTACTCCTTCTAACTCGCAGTATGGGCTTTCGGTAAAAGTTATATTGTCTTCAAAAGATTGTTCACATCCTGATTTCCCAATAACAGTTCCAGCGCAGTCTTGACACCCGCAACCGCTTAATAAATCTATTTCAGTTTGTGGCCTGCGAAGGTTAACTACTGGTGGTACCGCATATACAACTTCTGTTACAGCTGTAAATGGGACCTCTATTGTTGTATGAGCAATTCTCCCACTTGTAACTTCTTTTTCTACACAGTCAGCAGTAGCGTATTCTATATTTTTTCTTACGAATCCACTTATAAATAATTTCCCGGAAATGAGAGTGCCATCTGCAGCGATTACGCCTGATCTTGGAAGTAATTTACATTGAGTTAAATATACATTTTTCTTTACTCTTTTAATTTCCAAAAATGGTTCGTTTAATTTAAACACAGCTTCAACATCTATTTGAATTTCTCTTTCGCCGAGTACTACAGGGATTTTAGCCACTAGAGGGCCATTAATACCGACAGGTGGAATAGTAGTTCCACTACTTAAAGGTAATGTTTTTGAACTAATAATTTCACCACAATTATCGCAAGGATGTGTAATTTGATTCTTTTCCAAAGGTAATTCCTCCTTTATTGAGGTCTTGAGACCTTTTATATAATATGTGGAAAATGAGGAAAGCGTTACCTTATATATAATATATAATTAAACGATTTTCTAAAGAATAATATCATCTTTATGAGAACGGCCATTAATTGTAATTATCAATCAAATCCATCTTTCTCCGCCAAAATCAAAAGGCTCTAGCATAAATTGATAGAGTCATTTTTCATTGGAGAAAAACCAAATTAAATTTGGGTAACTGATATATCATATTTTAATGCTGGGAAAGGCGTGTTATGTGGTTGTTATAAATGGGATAGCACAAAATGACGCGCAAGCTATAGCTAAACAAGTTGGAATTGATAGGATATACGCTGAAGTATTGCCACTAGACAAGTCAAATGAAGTTAAAAAACTTCAAGCTTAAATCTATAAAATTAAATCTCTTTGATTTGTAGTATCTTTTTTACAATGTGCTTGACATAGATGTCAGTTTACTTTATATTAATTTTAACTATATATATAGTTAAAATTAATATAAAGGAGTAGAAATCACGTGACTGAATTTTTGTTAGAGCTAGGTTTAAAGTTTCAAACAGTAGGTGTTTTGATAAAAATCGTTATAACTTTAGTGGTAATAATGATATTTTATATATTAAAGAAAAGTATAAATTCATTTATTAATAAATCGAGTTATAATTCAAAGGACATAATAAGGTATAAAAAAACAACTTCATTATCAATAAATATCGTATCTGCTATAGGGATTATACCAATATGGATGTATGAGTCTAAGGATATACTTACATTTTTAGGAATTTTCTCGGCTGGACTGGCATTTGCATTTCGTGATCTTGTAGCAAGTTTTTTGGGATGGCTGATAATTAATACTCAAAAACCCTTTATAATTGGGGATAGAATAAAGATTGGAGAAAGTCTTGGTGATGTACTAGCTATTGACTGGTTTTATACTACTATTATTGAGGTTATTGAAAATGAAAACAAAACCTATGGACAAAGTTCTGGAAGAATTACTTACATACCCAATATAAAAGTTCTTACTGAAGAGATTATAAATGAAACTAACTCATTTCCTTTCACTTGGAATGAGCTTGAGATAAGCCTTACACTTCAAAGTAATTGGAAAAAAGCTAAAAGCATATTAATGTCTATAGCTAATGATAAAGTAGGAGATATTGAACAAGAAGCAAAGGATTCCCTTAGTATAGCATCAAAAACTCTTCCTATTTATTACGAAAATCTTTCTCATACAATATATACTTCTATTGAACCCGGAAGAGTTTGTTTAAATTTAAGGCTAATTTGCAAGGCGAGAAATTATAGAAACTTACAACATGCCTTAGTAGAAGATATACTAGATGAATTTTCTAAACATGAAGATATTGAATTATTTAATGGAATGATTTGAGGTATTTTCATGATATAGTTATGAAAGAACTAAATTTAATAAGTGAACAGCAAATAGCTAATAAAAAAGTGGTAGCATCTCAGCATAAGATTATAAATGAATTAAAAGAGGTTATAAGTAAAAAGACATTAATTAAATAAAAATGTAAGCCTGATGATAATGTTGAGCTTATATTTTTTTATTATTTTATACACTCTTATATTATATTATAAGAACTCCTATTTTCAATTGTCTTGTAAAATGTTATACTATAAAATGTATTTTATAATGCAGGCATAATAAATAAAAGTAATGGAGAGATGAATGTTGAAATATAATAGATTTTTTATACTGATTGTTTTAGTTCTAGTATTTTCTATGAGTTCAAATGTTTTCGCTGCCTCTAGCGACGGCACTACTAATTTACCAACAATATATGGGAAGGCAGCCATCACTGTAGATGTTGCAACTGGCGAAGTAATTTATGCGAAAAATGTAGATAAGCAAATGTACCCTGCGAGTACAACAAAGCTTATGACAGCACTATTGCTTGCTGAGAATAAGGAAAAAACTGATGTATTAAAATATACCAAAAGTGCAAAATCTCAACCAGCAGATTCATTAAATATTAATTTTCATCCAATAGGACTTAATGAAAACATGTCAGGTGTTGACGTAATGGATGGTCTGTTAATGTATTCAGCAAATGACATGGCATATATGATTGCGGACAATATTGCAGGTAATTCAACAAATTTTATGAAAATGATGAATGATAAGGTAGCTAAATTGAACATGAGCAGAACTCATTTTGTAACATCTAACGGTCTTCATGATCCAGATCATTATACTACGCCTTATGATATGAGTATATTGTCTAGAGTTGCATTTTTAAACCCATGGGTAAAAGAGTCAATGAGTAAAAAGCAAAATACTTTGTCAACGTCAAAAGGTACAATATTTAAGATCGAAAATAGTAACAAAAATCTTGGCGTTGATGGTTGTATTGCTGGTAAAACAGGATATACTTCACTAGCTGGAAGATGTCTTGTAGCCTTTTATGAAAGAGATGGCAGACAAATTATGGGGGTTGTTATGGGATCAATTTTTGATGCTAACGACACTTATGTTTTTAATGATATGAAAAAAATAATTAACTATAGCTACTATTTACAACCAACAGTTTTACATAAAAACAATGACCTTATAAAAACTGAAATAGTAAAATATAAACCTCTTGGTTTGTTTGGTCCAGAGAAAACTGTTAATGTACCACTTGTAGCTAAAGAAGACGTTAGCTATTACAATAACGAATCAAACAAAAAAGATTTGCAAGAAAAAGTAAACTTAACCAGTAATTCATTGTCTAGTCTCAAAGGCAACAAGAGCATTGGAACCTTGACATTAACTGAAAAAGGAAAGGTCAAAACTTACAATCTTTATTCAACGGTTTCGAAAGGAACTCTAGCAAAAAATGCTATATCTATATATATCATGGCTGGTGGAATATTTATCTTACTTTTAATAGTAATAGCGCTTATAATAAGAACAATTAATTTAAATAAGAGAAAAAGAAAGAGAAGTAACTTTAAAAGGAATAATTTAAAGTACAAATAAATTTCGTTCATAGTATGAAACACAAATAATAAAAAAAAAATCCTCTGAATCTTCAGAGGATTTTTTTATGCTTTAAACGTTTATATGAATTTATGATAATATAGGTAGTCTATAAAAGAGCCATAGCGGAATTGTTAGTATATTAGAATTACTTCATTTTAAAAATAAGGAAGACAGAATATTAAATAATATACCCAAATGTACTTAAGAAAGAACATCTTTCACGTTATGAGCTAACAAGATTGCGTTGTAATTAATTTAAATGTCTATTAAAAGGTAAATGTATGTAATATTTCCGGGGAAATAGGCAAATAATGAATTTAAAACTAGTTACAAAAATAGAGAATATATTATTCCTTAAGAAGAAGCACATAATACTTTATTTAAAGGGGCCAAAATAAAAACATAGGCTTAACATAATAATGTGAAAAAAAATGGGTAAACTACATAGTATGTTGAATACAAACAACTTAGTTTTTATTTCAATTTAGAAAAAGTAGCTATTTAAGTCTTGAGTAAAATACTCACGCTTAAGATAATATAGTAGAATAATTACCTAAATTTATATGTATATATCTTAATGTAATAAATACGAGAGGTGATAATAATGGGTAAAATAATAGCTTATTATGCAATGCCACATCCACCTATAATAATTCCAGAGGTAGGACATGGAGAAGAAAAAAAGATAAAAAGCACATATGATGCATGTGAGCTTATTGGACGCGAAATATCAGAAATAAAACCAGAGGTAATAATAATAGTTACACCACATGGTACTATGTTTTCAGATGCTATAGCACTTTCTTTTGAACCAACAATTTCAGGTAGTTTAAAGCAATTTGGTGCTCCACAAGTTTCTATGAATTTTGATATAGATATGGATCTTACACAAGAAATTATGGTGAGGGCGGACAACAGTAAAATACAAACTATTAGTGCAACAGGTAGTAGCCTTAAACAATACGGTGCACAATACGAATTAGATCATGGTAGCATAGTACCGTTATATTTTATTAAAAACAAATACAGTTCTTTTAAACTTGTTCATATTACATACGGTGGACTAACACCTATACAATTATATAAATTTGGTAAACTCATCAAAGAGGCTGTTGAAGAAAGCTATAAAAACGTTGTGTTTATTGGTAGTGGAGATCTCTCGCATCGACTTAAAGAGGAAGGCCCTTATGACTACAATCCAGATGGAGAAAAGTTCGATAGCTCTATAATAAGTTTACTGAAAAAGGGAGATGTAATTGGCGTATTTAATTTAAACTCTGAGATAATTCAAAATGCTGGAGAATGTGCTTTAAGATCTTATTATATAATGCTGGGAGCAATGGATGGCAGAGATATAAAAGGGGAACTTCTTTCTTATGAAGGTACTTTTGGAGTTGGGTATGCGGTAATGAAATTTAAATTTAGTAAGAGTGACAGAGATATATTATCAGAAATTACAGGAAAGAAAAGAGAACAATATAATGAAAGAGTAAATAATGAAGATGTTTATGTTCGACTTGCCAGAGAAAGTCTTACTCATTATATAATAGAAGGGAAGTACATGGATGTACCGAGTTATGTAACTGAAGATATGATAAATACAAAAAGAGGAGTTTTTGTGTCTCTTAAAAAATTTGGTGCATTAAGAGGATGCATCGGTACTATTTTCCCTGTAAGAGATAATATTGCAAAAGAAATTATAGAAAATGCTGTTTCAGCAGGTGAAGGAGACCCAAGGTTTAGTAATGTATCTGTGAATGAACTAGAGGATATTGTTTTTTCGGTAGATGTTTTAACTGAGCCCGAATTAGCTTTAAAAGGAGAATTAGATCCTAAGAAATTTGGAGTGATTGTTCGATGTGGAGTGAAGAGTGGATTGTTACTGCCGGACCTCGATGGCGTTGATACATCAGAGCAACAAATAAGTATTGTACTTAATAAAGCATCAATTCTTCCAAATGAGGATTACTCTATAGAAAAGTTTGAGATTATTAGACATAAATAGGAGTTGGGAATATGGAAAAAGAAGCTTTATTTTATGAAAAACAAGGAGATAAAATAAGTTGCAAACTTTGCCCTCATAACTGTCTTATACAAGTAGGTGCACATGGTAAATGTAATGTACGGATAAATAAAGAGGGAAGACTTTATACTATTAATTATGGAGAAATAACTTCCATTGGACAGGATCCTATAGAAAAAAAGCCATTATATCATTTTAAACCAGGCAGCAATATATTATCTATAGGAAGTTTTGGATGCAATTTTAATTGTGGCTTTTGTCAAAATCATTCAATATCCCAAGGAAGATCAAGTAGCGAATATATACCACCAGAAAAGTTAGTGGAGATATGTAAAAGTCTTAAAAACAATATCGGGTTAGCTTTTACATATAATGAGCCTTCTATTTGGTATGAATATGTATACAATGCATCAAGGTTACTCAAAGAAACCATAAAAGATATAAATATAGTGATAGTGACTAATGGATATATAAAAGAGGAACCTTTAAAAAGGCTTCTTCCTTATGTTGATGCTATGAATATTGACTTAAAAGCCTTTAATAACAAGTATTATAAAGATATTTGTGGAGGAAGTATTGCACCGGTACTCGATACTATTAAGATGTCATCAAAACAGTGTCATGTTGAGTTAACTACGCTGCTTGTAAGTGGTGAAAATGATTCTAGTAGCGAGATTGAAAAAATTGCTGGTTTTATAGCCTCAGTAGATAAAAATATTCCACTTCATTTATCAAGATATTTTCCGAATTACAAGATGGATAACCCACCTACAGAAGTTGAGGTAATGATTAAGGATAGAGAGATAGCAAAGAAATACCTCAACTATGTTTATATTGGTAATGCTAGCGGCATTGATAACTCAACATACTGCCCAAAGTGCGGTAATAATCTTATTGAAAGAGAAGACTACTATATTAAGGTTAATACTAAATTCGGAACATGTGTAAAATGTGGTTATAAAACAAATATTATACTTTAAATATTATATAGGATAATATAAAAATAAAATAAAAGTAATAAAACTTAGCTAGTGTAATAACTATGCTAAGTTTTTTGTATTAGTCCTATAAATTATGTAGAATGTAGCGTGAATATTATATTTAACAATAAGAATTATACGATTTTATGAAAGAAACTGAAAATAAAAGTTCACAAAACTATAATTTATGACATTTTTTATGTCGAATATAGCTATAATACTTAAAAAAATGATTTGATTAAAATATAACTTGCATTCTAAAATATTGGGTGGTAGAATAGGCTAAAATAAATGAATTAAAAAAATTACTTAATTTTAGGGGGCAAATCAATATGAAAAAAAGATATTTGGCTATGATGCTGACGGGAGTACTTGTATTAAGTGCTGCACTTACAGGTTGTGGAGGAACTGCGACCAAAACTGCAACAGCAAAGACATTAGTTTTTTCTCAAGGAGCAGATCCTAGAGGTCTTGACCCAGCATATGTCGATGATGGTGAATCAGCAAAAGTTATGTGTAATATCTATGAAGGTTTAATTAAATACAAAGATGGTTCAACAGAAATTGCGCCTAGCCTTGCAACTGATTGGAAAATTAGTAAAGATGGCAAAGAATACACCTTTAATTTGAGAAAAAATGTTAAGTTCCAAGACGGAACACCATTTAATGCAGATGCTGTTGTATTTAATGTACAAAGACAGATTCCTCCAAAGGCTACAGATGATATGCCATATGCATCATTTACTTATGGACCAGTAGCTAAAATTGAAAAAATAAGCGATTTATCAGTTAAATTTACATTGAAAAATAAATATACGCCATTTCTTGCAAATCTTGCAATGACACTTGCGGCTCCAGTTTTAAGTCCAACAGCAGTTGCAAAATATAAAGGTAAACTAATGGAGAACCCGGTTGGAACAGGCCCATATACTTTTGTATCTTGGGACAAAAATCAATCGTTAAAACTTAAAAAGAACGATACTTATTGGGGAGTTAAGCCAAAGGCTGATAATGTAGTATTTAAGTTTACAAAAGAGAATTCAGTTCGTGCCAGTGATTTAATGACCGGTGGGACAGATATAATTGATGGAGTTGACCCTAATGATATTGCGAAATTAAAATCTAGTAATATGAAAGTATACCAAAGCGATGGAATGAATATTAACTACATGGCATTTAATTGTTCAAGAGCACCATTTAATGATGCTAAGCTACGAGAAGCTATTTCCCATGCCATTAATCGTGACGAATTAGTTAAATATTTATATCAAGGATATTCAAGTGTAGCTAACAGCCCACTTCCATCCTTTATTCCTGGTTATGACAAGGCGGTTGAGCCTTACAATTATGATGCAGCAAAAGCGAAACAAATGCTTAAGGATGCTGGTAAATCAGATTTAAAGGTTAAGATTATTACTTATTCTAATCCTAGACCTTATAATACAGTGGGAGGACAAAAACTTGCAGAATCAGTTCAAAACTACTTAGCTAAAATTGGAGTAACTGCAACAATAGATTCTTACAACTGGACTGATTACAAAGCAAAGCTTGCTAATGGAGAAGGAGATATATTCTTCTATGGTTGGACAGGTGATAATGGTGATGCAGATAATTTCCTTTCACTATTTGATTCGCATGAAATTAAATCTACTTTGAATTCAGCTCAATATTCAAGTCCTGCAGTGGATGCTTTGCTTGTAAAAGGTAGAGAATTACCAAATGGAGTTGAAAGAGATAAAGTTTATAAAGAACTTCAACAGATAGTTGCAAAGGATGCACCATGGCTTCCAATATCTCATTCACAAGTCCTTGCAGCATACTCACCTAAAGTTACTGGCTTTTCAGTACATCCAACAGGATCAGTATTTTTTAGTGGTGTAGATAAGTAATTATATTTTACAATGATTTTTAGGTGGAATATCGCAAGCCGCGGTATTTCACTTTTTAAGATTTAAGGAGGAGGTAACCATGGTTAAATATATTATTAAACGACTACTTTTACTATTACCAGTTATTATTGGAGTATCAATACTTGTTTTTTTGGTTATGCATTTGTTTACCACGGATCCAGCTTCCACAATTCTTGGGCAGCATGCAAGCCAAAGTCAAATCATAGCTTTAAGAGAACAACTTGGACTTAATAAGCCTATTTATGTTCAGTATTGGGATTTTCTAAGTGGGATATTTCATGGAGATTTGGGAGATTCACTTATGTCAAAAACTCCGGTATGGGATGAAATAATGGCGCGTTTCCCAGCTACAATTGAACTTGCATTAGCTGCCATTGTATTTTCTTCTATTTTTGGAGTAATTATGGGCGTTATTTCTGCAATTAAACAAAACTCAATTATTGATTATATCTGTATGATAATATCATTACTAGGAGTATCTATGCCTATATTCTGGTTAGGATTAATTTTTATATTAGTTTTTGCAGTTCAACTTCAATGGTTGCCCGTATCTGGGAGAATAGATATAGGCCTTGAACCAATTAGAATTACAGGGCTATACTTAGTTGATTCTTTAGCTACAGGTAATATAGTGGCGTTTTCTAGTGCTTTAAAACATCTCATTATGCCGGCAGTAGCCCTTGGATCAGCATCGACTGCTATTATTGCAAGAATGACTCGTTCTACCATGCTTGAGGTCGTTAGGCAGGATTATATTAGGACAGCCAGAGCAAAGGGACTTTTAGAAAGGCCAGTTATTTTTGGACATGCACTTAAAAATGCTTTAATACCAATTATAACAGTAATAGGGCTTCAGCTAGGATCTTTATTAGGTGGAGCAGTACTCACAGAGACTGTATTTTCATGGCCAGGTGTTGGTAAATATGTAGTAGATGCAATTTTAGTCACAGATTATCCTGTGGTTCAAGGTACGGTTATGATGATGGCAGTAATTTTTGTGCTTGTTAATTTAATCGTAGATATAATTTATGCGTTTATAGATCCAAGAATTAAATATTCTTAAAGGAGTGATATAAATGACAACTAAAAATTTAAATGAAAATGAAGAAATACAGTTGCAACAAACTCCTAAAGAAGAATCTAAATTTGGTAATGCGTGGTATATGTTAAGGAAAAATAAAGCAGCCCTAGTTGGGCTCATAATAATAATAATTCTATTGTTCGTTGCTATTTTTGGACCATTAATTATGCCTTATAAACCGAATATAGGGGAATTATCACAAAGTCTTCAAAAGCCATCGCTTGCTCATTGGTTTGGAACAGATGAGCAGGGTCGTGATATTCTAAGCAGGATAATAGATGGTACAAAAATCTCTTTAAGAGTAGGTGTTACAGCTGTTGCAGTAGCATTATCCATAGGAATTTTTGTAGGGTCAATAGCAGGGTATTATGGCGGCAAGGTAGATATGTTAATTATGAGATTTATGGATATTATACTTGCATTTCCATCGTTATTATTGGCAATTGCTTTTATGAGTGTACTCGGTAAAGGTATAGATAACGCTATAATTGCAATTAGTATTGTTACTATTCCTGAATACGCGAGAATTGTTCGCGGTTCTATATTGTCTATTAAAGATAGTGAATATGTTCAAGCTGCAAGGGTTATAGGAAATAGTGATGCTGCTATAATATTTAAGCACATATTGCCTAATGTAATTTCTCCTATAATTGTACGTGCCACGCTTGGGGTATCTAACGCTATATTAGATACGGCAGCTCTTGGGTTTTTAGGACTTGGAGTACAACCTCCACAAGCAGAATGGGGAAGTATGCTAGGGGCAGGACGTGGATATTTTTATAATGCTTCTCATATAATTCTTTTCCCAGGCATTGCTATAACTATAACTGTACTTGCATTCAATCTATTTGGTGATGGACTCCGAGATGCATTGGATCCAAAGCTTCATCAATAAGGGGGATAACATAATGTTATTAGAGGTCAAAAATTTACAAACTCAGTTTAGAGTTAAGGGTGGACTTGTAAATGCAGTAGATGGCGTTGATTTTGAAGTGGATAAAGGTGAAATATTAGCCATTGTTGGTGAATCGGGAAGCGGCAAAAGTGTAACTTCACTATCTATTTTGAGCCTTATACCAAATCCACCTGGTAAAATTATAGGTGGAGAAATTTTGTTTAAAGGTGAAGATTTATTAAAAAAAAGTAAAAAGGAGATGCAGAATATAAGAGGAAACGAAATATCTATGATATTTCAAGAACCTATGACTTCTTTGAATCCTGTAATTTCTATAGGAAAGCAAATATCAGAAACTTTAATTAGACACAGAAAATTAAAAAAACATGAGGCAATAGCTGAGGCGGTTAAGATGCTAGAGCTTGTAGGTATACCAACTCCAGATAAGAGGATAAATGATTATCCTCATCAATTAAGTGGTGGTATGAGGCAAAGGGTAATGATTGCAATGTCGCTTTCGTGTACTCCGGAATTACTTATTGCAGATGAACCTACAACGGCTCTTGATGTTACTATACAAGCCCAAATATTAGATTTAATTGTAAATTTAAAAAACAAACTAAATACTGCAATTCTTTTAATTACCCATGATCTTGGGGTAGTCGCAGAAACAGCAGATAAGGTTGTAGTAATGTATTGTGGTAAGATTGTTGAAAAAGCAACTTCACTTCAGCTTTTTGAAAAGCCATTACACCCTTATACTAAAGGCTTATTGCTTTCCATACCTAAGGTAGATGAAAAGGTAGATCAGTTATTTATGATCCCTGGTATGGTACCTAATCCTTTAAATATGCCAAAGGGATGTTCCTTTAGTGACAGATGTAGTAAATGTATGGACATTTGCTCGCAAAAACAACCAGAACTTGTGGAATATGAAGGTAGAAAAGTTCGTTGTTTTTTATACAGTGAAAAACAGGAAGGACAGGTGTAAATATGGAACCATTATTAGAGGTTAAAAATTTAAAAAAATATTTTCCTGTACAATCTGGTGTATTTGGCAGAACAACAGATTTTGTTAAGGCTGTTGACGGTGTATCATTTAACATTTATAAGGGTGAAACTTTAGGTTTAGTTGGAGAGTCTGGTTGTGGCAAATCAACAACTGGTAGAATGCTTGTAAATTTAATGGTCCCAACCTCAGGTCAAGTAATTTTTGAAGGGAGAGATATAGCTCAGTTATCCAAGAAAGAACAAAAGAACATGAGGAAAAACATTCAAATCATATTTCAAGATCCTTACTCCTCTCTTAATCCAAGAATGAGCATTGGAGATATAATAGCTGAACCTATGAAGGTAAATAAAACAGAAAAGAGAGAGAATATAGAAAAAAGAGTTCTCTCACTTTTAAATTGTGTTGGACTCGCTAGTTTTCATAGAAATAGGTATCCTCATGAATTTAGTGGTGGTCAAAGACAAAGAGTTGGTATTGCTAGAGCGCTTTCTTTAAATCCTAAGCTTATAGTATGCGACGAACCAGTATCAGCATTAGATGTTTCTATACAAGCTCAAGTGCTAAATTTACTTCATGATTTGCAAAAAGAATTTGATTTGACTTATTTATTCATTGCACATGGACTAAATGTAGTTAAACATGTAAGCACAAGAGTTGGTGTAATGTATTTAGGAAAGATGGTAGAATTAGCAGATGGAGATATACTTTACCATGAACCTAGACATCCATATTCCCAAGCATTACTTTCAGCAATTCCAATTCCAGATCCAACTAAGAAGAAAAATAGAATAATATTAACTGGTGATGTACCAAGTCCAATTAATCCACCTTCCGGATGTAGTTTTCATACAAGATGTTTTAAGTGTACAGATGTTTGTAAAAAAGAAGAACCTAAGTTTGAAGATATAGGTGGAGGACATCTTGTAGCTTGCTGGAATTTGTAAAAAAAAATAGACAATTTAGTGTTGTCTATTTTTTTTTTTATTGAATTTTATATCACCATCTTGTTACTCCATTTGCCACATCTGTCTCCAAAGCAACCTACAGTTTTTTCTCCGTCTTTTATTGCAATTACTTCACAATTATTACCACAACCATTACATTCAATGTTTCTTGGTACAAAATCATTAAATGCTATTTCAAAACCTTTAAAATTTGTTGTGCCTATCTTCATGACTTTTTCCTTTGCAAGTATTGCGGACCCTATAGCCCCCATTACATTATAATGCTCTGGAACATAAACCTCGGTATCTAAGGCTTTTTCAAAAGCTGATTTAATTCCAATATTAGCTGCAACTCCACCTTGGAAAAATATTTTAGAGCGGATTTGTTTTCCTTTTCCTACATTACTTAGATAATTCCTTACCATTGCCTCACAAAGACCTCCTATTATGTCTTCTTCATTATATCCAAGCTGTTGCTTATGAATCATATCAGATTCTGCAAAAACAGCACATCTTCCAGCTATTCTTACAGGTGCCTTTGACTTTAATGCATATTCTCCAAAATCTTCAATGGGTATCTCCAATCTTTCTGCTTGCCTATCAAGAAAAGATCCTGTACCTGCTGCGCATACGGTATTCATTGCAAAATCTGTTACTATGCCATTTTTTAATAGAATTATCTTTGAATCTTGACCTCCAATTTCTAATATAGTATTTACCTCTTTGTCAATTTCAAGTGATGCAACTGCATGAGCAGTAATTTCATTTTTCACTATGTCTGCTCCTATTAAAAAGGATGCCATTTGTCTTCCGCTACCGGTGGTGCCAACTGATTTTATTTGCTTAGTATCATATTTTTCGCTTAGAATTTTTAATCCATCTTGAATTGCTTTTATAGGTTTACCTTTTGTTCTCAAGTATAATTTTTCTATAACATTTAATGCATTATCTAATAGTACAATGTTAGTACTTACAGATCCTACATCAACTCCCATATAGTACATTGTTTTTCCTCCTTTCTAACATATCTACAAATGCTTCTATTCTAGTAATATATCCTGCTTCTCCAGTCATTTCATCTACGATTAGAGTCATTATCGGAAAATCTTTATCGTTAGAAATTGAGGTTAAAATTGCTTTCGATACAATTTCCGGCATACATCCCATAGGGAAAATTTGAATTGCTCCATCAAAATTCTCTTTCTTTGCAATAAGTACTTCGCCTATACATTCTCTAGCATGCCCACCAATATAATAGGGAAGATACTCTCTAGAGGCTTTTCTTATGTCAATTGAGTTAAGTTTAAAAGGACTAAGTATTGCATCTTTAATCCACCAACTAGGGGTAAGCATTCTTTTAGTGGATACTCCATAATCCATGAGTTTATCTTCTATATATAGATTAGAAAAGGGTTCAATTACAGTATAGATCTCACCTATAATTGCAATTTTTACTGGGGACTTATGTTTATTGAGTGGAATCTCGCTTAAATTATTCTTATATACCTTTAAAATATTTACCATTTGTAATGGTGAAATAGCTTTCTCAGCATTTTCAATGCACTCTTTTAAAAGCTTCTTGAAGTCTCCTTTGTTGACTTCAAAACCTGCTAGATAATGTACCTTGCTTTCAATTTTTTCTATAAGCTCAATCACGGTATAGGCTACTTTTAATGCTCGTATTTTTTTAACTTTACCTACTGGGCTATTATTTGAGATCTTGGATAGACGATTTAAAAATTCAACTTTGCCTATGTCAAAAGGGTTATCTATTACAATAAAAGTTAGATCGTGTCCCATCCTCTTTAGTGCATTTATCTGTAATTCACAATACTCACCAAATCTACAAGGACCACAACTCCCAGGAAGGATTATGGTATCGGCTCCTAGCTCTATACTCTGCAAATAATTGCCCATCATAATTTTATAAGGTAGGCACATTTCTTCAGGAGAAAACTTTGATCCGAGTTCCAATGCCTCGGTGTTATTAACTGGTGGAATTATGCATTCTATACCTAACCCATCAAATAGTGCTTTAGCTGCAAGATGTGTGTTGCCGAAATGTGGAAATGTTATCTTCATTATTATTTTTCCTTTCGATCATATCAATAAAAGCCTCGATTCTTGTGTCTATGCCGCCTTCACCAGTATGTTCATCAACTTTTAAAACTAAAAGAGGAAAATCTCCAATTTTTTCTTTGATAAGTTCAATTACAACAGAATCTATCCCGCAAGCAAAGGAAGATAAGTATATTGCACCATCGGTTTCTTCGTTTTTTGCTATACTAGCTGTAAATCCATAAGAATTTGCACCAAAAGTCCAAAAAGGACGTTTAAAAAGAGTCTTTACTTCCGATTTTATTTGTTCTTCCTTAGCATATTCCTCTGTTACAACCCCAACTCCCAATTTATTTAATTTTTTTACTATGTTCATATTAATAAAAGTATCGTATAGATTGTATGGATGTCCTACTAATGCAATAGTTATTTTAAAGCCTTCATCCTTAATACCAAATTTTGTGTTTCTCTGTTCGCCTAGAGCTTTCTTAAATGCAATTTTTATCATACTTTTATCTTTAGTAATCATCCCAGCTAGTTTTTTACACCAAGTATATAATTCCTTCTCATTAGTTGCATATATAGGTTCTATCATTACCTTTGGCATATTAGGTATGCTGCATAATATCATTTCTGGAAGCCCGCAAAACTTCGGGCATATAAACTCCCGCTCACGTAACCTCATAAACCTTGGTATTATTAGTAAATCGCATTTGTCCTTGATATCTAATATATGTCCATGAAATATTTTTATAGGCAGGCAGGCCTCGTCTACACAGTATTTAATTCCTTCATTTAAAATGTTCTTATTTGTATCGGTAGATGTAATTATTTCTGCATCTAGTTCAATCAAGAACCTTTCTATAAAAGGGTAGTATTTATAATATAACAAACCTTTAGGAATACCAACTTTCATATCTTCCTCCTTGCATCTCTTTCTACTATCACTTTTTTTATTCTGAACTATTAAGTCATAAAATATTCCTAAATTCAATAAATATGGTATATTTATTTAAATTTATATACAACAACTATTAAATTTAAAGATTCATATTAACTTTGGAGCTATCCTTTCGTTAGCTGTTTTAAAATAATTAACATGAAAATAAAAAAATGCTTGACGTTATTACTAGTTAGTAATATATTATATGTATGGATAAAGAAAAAAGTAATTACGGAGAGTTAGTGGATTTAAATTTAAAAGCATTAATTGCATTAAGCAGATGTGCTCAAAGTGTTCATAAAAGAGAATATAAAACCATAAAAGAGGGAGGGCTAACGGTTTCTCAGTTTGCAGTACTTGAAGTGCTGTATCATAAAGGAGATTTAAGAGTCAGTGAGATAATTGAAAAAATTCTTTCGACAGGTGGTAATATGACTGTTGTTATAGATAATTTAGCTAAGGAAAATTTGGTTAAGAGATGTATTGATCCAAAGGATAGAAGAGTTAATTTAATAAGTATTACTGATGAGGGTAGAAAACTCATAAGTGGAATGTTTCCAAAACATCTGGAAAATATAAATGATGTATTTAGTATACTAACATCAGAAGAAAAGAAAAACTTAATAAGTTTATTAAAAAAATTATCAGGTGTATAAATATATGTATTTTCTCTTTTAACAGTTTAATACTAACTAGTAATAAATTATTTGCTGTTTTACTTAAGATATAGAGTGGTTGCTTAGTTTTTGTAAAAAATGAAGAATCAATCTATGCTTACATTTAAATAAGTAGAATACATTAACTTCTATATGTAAATAATGAGAAAATAATATTTAATTAAAATTGGAGGAAAATAATATGAAAAAAGATTTTTATACTGCTGTAGCAGACAGACATTCATTTTATGGTATAAGTAAGGAAAATGTAACAACGGACGAGGTAATTAAGGAAGTTATTGAACAAGCTGTAAAAAATACACCATCAGCATTTAATTCTCAAAGTGCAAGAGTAGTTTTATTATTGGGAAAATATCACGATAAATTATGGGATATTACAAAGGAAGCTTTAAGAAAAATTGTCCCAGCTGAGCAATTTGGATCTACAGAAGAAAAAATAAATTCATTTGGAAATGGGTATGGAACAGTACTATTCTTTGAAGATGCTAAGGTTATCGAAAATCTTCAGACTAAATTTCCTCTTTATAAGGATAATTTCCCAGGATTTTCGCTACAATCAAGTGGGATGCATCAATATGTTGTATGGACTGCATTAGAAATTGAAGGTTTTGGGGCATCATTACAACACTATAATGAACTCATTGAAGCAGAAGTTAAAAAAGAATGGGACATATCAGACAGTTGGAAACTTGTTTCACAAATGCCATTTGGTAAACCAACAGCACAACCTGATGAAAAACAATTTGAACCATTAGAAAATCGTATTAAGATATTTAAATAATTTTAAAGCTAATAGAAAATGCATTCTATATTGTGATTATAAACATATATAGAATGCATTTTGTAAAATCAATATATTTACTATAATGATGGCCACGAATCTATTGAACTAAACGATTCAATTTATGTATTAAAGACTGACATAAATTTAATTTAAAAACCAGGACGCCATTCATTTAATGGTATTTAGGTACTTACTAAAAAAAGTAAGTGCCTCTTTAATTTATATAACCTGTTCTAATTTAAAACTATCTGCAATTCCAGTTAAATACATAATTACATCCAACTTTGATGAAAATTTAAAGTTTTCTATAATGTTAATAATCTTTTGTTCAGTTCCTTTCTTTTTTAGTACTTCAATAAGTTGAGCAACTGTTAGTTTACTATTGTTAATTCTGCAATTAATTTCTTCCAAGGGCGATATCTCAAATGTTTCCATTAAGTATTTTTTTAGCATATTAAAACCTCCAAAATTTAGTTTAAATGTTAACGTTTTCATTGCATTTATCTCTTATCCTTGTTAATCTTAATTTCATTCTCTATAGTAATATAAATAACTCTATTATGTCAGTATTTTAATATTCTTTTCATACAAAGGTTTAAAATAAACATTACCTACACCATAAAAATTAATTACCTCCTCTATTTTAAAAATATTACCTGGTAATCGTCCCTCTTCAATCCCCTTAATTCTATTTTTTAATATATCCATTGCATGTAGTCCGATATATTGACTTTCGTGACTTGAAAGCTCACTTTTATACGGTTCGTTTAGGTGAAGTATATCTTTATAACTATTCACCATAAAAGAATTTACTAGTACTACGTAGTCCTTTTCTTTATCGAGACCTAATTCTACTACTGAGTAGTAATTGCTATACTCATCTACTACTAAATCAATAACACTTCTTAATTCCATTCTCTTTCACCTCCCTTTAGTAAACTACATACATATGTTTAATTCACTAAGTACAAGTCAAAATCCTTTAAAATTAGTGCTTTTATTATTATATGCATATAATTATGGTTATAAATCAAATATAAGATAATAAAATTTGTAGCCACATAGCAGACATTAATTCCACTATATGGCTACAAATTCAGTCTATTGATGAATCATCTTTGCAAATATGGCTAATATTCCTGATGTGATAAGTGGACCTACAGGCACTCCTCCTAAAAAGGATGCAGCAGCAACTGCTCCTATTATCATTGCAGGCATAATATCACCATGTCCCTGGACAGTAAGATAGTTCAAGCCTTGTCCGCTTAAATATGTTGTTAAAAATGAAAGAACTAGAGCTGTTATACCTATCCAAGATGTGAATACGCTTTTTATATTTTGAACTGTAACGTGACCATTAGCAAGAGGTATCATAATGGCAGCTATAAGAAGTATAAGTCCATATGTCATTCCACTCTTTTCTATAGTTGGATACACATATTTATCTATACCTAAGAGCTTTAGCATAAGTAAAGCACAAGTAGCAATAGCAACTGAATTAGCCTTGCCAAGTATTGCAGCAGCAAGGATAGCCAATAAAATAATAGTGGAACTCAAAACAAATCATCTCCTAAAGTATTATTTATATGGTGAAATAATAAATTACTCACTTAATATACTATTCAAAATATATTATATTGATTCTAGTATGTTTATGTATTTGACCAATATTAAACCGGGGCATATCTACTTAGGTAATGACTCTTTAGTTATATCTACTAACTCTATTTTATAATTTCCATCAGGAGATTTTACCTCGATTATCTCTCCAATTTTTTTTCCAAACAATACTTTTCCTATCGGAGACTCAATACTATATTTTCCATTTAATATATCGACTTGAAGTGTTGTAACAAGTTCTATTTCTTCTATATCATCACTGCCTTCAAATCTTATTAATAATTTGTTACCTATATTTGCACCTTTAGTAATACCTATAACATCATCTATAACTTCAGCAGTTCTAATCATTTTTATAAGATAGCCCATTCTCCTAAAGTTTTCGTACATATTTGATTTTGCAGCTTTGTATTCGGCATTTTCAGAGCGATCACCATGAGCCGCAGCTACCATTTTCTCATGTGCTATTTCCATTGTTAAAGGGCCTTTACGATAATCAAATTCCTTTTGTAGTTCTTCAATATCTTTTTTAGTAAGTCTATTATTCATTTTTGTCACCTCCTCTTACTTTTATTTATTTAATTTTATCCTTATTTGTAAAAATTATATTTTATTACTTAAGACTACTATTATAACACCAAGACACTATAAAGCGAATATATATAGGAGTAATACTATTATATTGAAAGCTACTGTAATGGCAAAAAAAATAAACTTACAAATATGTTTGTAAGTCTACTCAATTTCATTTACAGCTTTAAGCTTTCTGCCATGCTTTTTGCAGCTTCTCTTATGGTAGTTAACTTGTAATCTTTGTTTTTTCTGGTTACCCCTATGAAATCATATTTTACACCCTTAACGTGATCTACGAACCTTTCAAAAGTAGCAAGACAAGAAATGCATCCGTTACCAGTTCCTCCAGGGGCAGCAACACATATAAATGGTTTGCCAAATAAATTGTTTTTTTCACCATTTGAAGCTTCACATCTTCGTAGCCTATCAATAAATGCCTTTAGCGATTCGCTCATATCACCCCAGTAGACAGGGGTGATAATTATGTATGCATCTGCCTCTGTCACCTTAGCGTGTAGCTTTTGAAAATCATCCTCAACTTGACACGTATGTTTATTAAGGCATGTACCCCATCCGCTTCCGCACGCATGGCAGGATGGAATATTTAATGTGTTGAGATTTATTATTTGAGCAATAGCGGAGCTCATTTCTGCTCCTATTTTTGCTTCTTCACCACAGGCAGCTGTTAAACCATCATTATTAGGACTTGAAGTAAGTATCATTATCTTCATTTAAAACCCTCCGTATTATATTGTATTATTGTACTTTCTATTATATTTTAGTACATTAGATGCTTAGTGGCAAATTTAAGGTTTTCACAAATATGGATGATTATATTATTACATTAATAGTTATTTGTGAGATCAAATGTTTGTCTATAGCATGTTGATTATTTTATATAAAACATATATAATTTTAAGGTAGTATAGTAGATGTTTTAAACATACTTTACTCAATTATAATGACTATTTTTGTTATTAGATTTGAAAGGAGATTAGTATGAAAGTAGACCAATTCAAAAGAGATGAAGAAAAGACAACTATAAAAGAAAAAAAGACTAATATGTTATTAGCATCTTTTATGCTTTTTATATTTCCACTAATATTAGTAGTTATTGGAGTGGTTTTAGGACAACATATAGGGGGATTTATTGGAGCACCTATCCAAGTATCTCAAATATTTGGTGGGATAATTGCTTTTGTATTAGCGATTGCATTAATTAAAATGTTTGATAAATCAGCTGTGGTAGATACTAAAGAAGAAAAGATTTATTGGGATGATTTGTAGATATATTATAAAGTATATTATTTTAATTAATTTGAGGAAGTGTTAATAATGCTGGGAAAAAGGTTATGTTTAGGAGCCACTATTGGGATTATTTCGCCTGCCAGTCCAGAAGATGTTGGAGCTATAAAAAAAGGAATACTATTTTTAAAGAACCAAGGGTTTAATATAATAGAGGGAACCCATCTATATGATAAATGGGGATACCTTGCTGGTAAGGATAAAGATAGAGCATCTGATATTATGGAAATGTTTAAAAACAAAGCAGTAGATATGATACTTTGCATAAGAGGGGGGTATGGCTCAAGTAGATTATTACCCTATCTTGATTATGATGTAATAAGGAATAATCCAAAGATATTTGCAGGTTTTAGTGATATAACTGTTTTCTTAAACTCTTTTTATGAAAGATGTAACCTTACCACATTTCATAGTCCAATGGGTACTTCTAATCTAGAAGATACCGAAACCTATAAAAGTTTTATGTTCACACTTATGCAGGGGTATAAGCCATATACTATTAAAAATCCAAATGAATTCACAACGGAGTGCATAGTTCCAGGTATAGTTGAGGGTGATTTAATAGGTGGTAATCTTGGGTTAATATGCAACTCACTTGGGACACCCTATGAAACCGATATGAAAGATAAAATACTCTTTATAGAAGAGGTTTGTGAGGCTCCTTATAGGGTTGATAGAATACTAACACAACTATTGTTAGCGAATAAACTTCAACAATGCAAGGGGATTATTTTAGGCCAATTTAAAGATTGTGGTTTACCTCATTATGAAAGAAGCCTTACCTTAGAAGAAGTTTTTCAAGATAGGTTATACAATTTAGATATTCCTATGTTTTCAGGATTTTGCTCAGGTCATGACTATCCCAAACTTACACTTCCAATTGGAGCAAAGGTAAGAATGAATGCAGAAACTGGAGTTATTAATGTAATGGAAGCTGTAGTAGAATAATAAAAAAGCATGGAAACTAATATCAACAATTTACTTAAGATTACGTTTTTTAGTACTTGAATCTTATTTTATATAAACTAAAGGGCTACGGCAAAGAATGCTATAGCCCTTTAGTGTGTTACATAGATGCTAACAACTACTTTAAGAATTAATAAATAAAAAATATGATTTTACATACAGGAGGATATGATGAAAAATGAACGAGATAAAATGATTGATGGTGAATTGTATGATGCTTTAAGTCCTATTTTTGATGAAGATAAAAAGAAGGCAAGACAGCTAACATCCGAATACAACTTAACAAAAGAAGGTCAGAAGGAACAGAGGTTGAGAATACTAAAGGAGCTGTTAGGTACTTGTAGTGAGCTAACATTTATAGAACCTACTTTTAAATGTGATTACGGATATAATATTCATATAGAAGGATTGTTTGTAGCCAATTTTGACTGCCTTATGCTGGACAGTTGTGAAATTAGAATAGGTAAAAATTGTTTTATGGGTCCAAGGACTTGTATTTATACAGCTTGCCATCCAATCAACGCAGGAGAAAGAAATAGAGGGATATCATTTGGAAAACCTGTAAAAATTGGAGAAGATGTTTGGTTTGGTGGTAATTGCGTAGTACTTCCAGGGATTACAATTGGAGATAATGCGATTGTGGCAGCTGGTTCTGTTGTTACAAAAGATGTACAAGCAAATACAATGGTAGGTGGGAATCCAGCTAAATTAATAAAAATTATTGAACCATGATTATTAGATATAATTTGGAAAAGCTAGTTAAGGTGGTGTAAAGCCACATTAGCTGGCTTTTTTGTTTTAAACAACATATTGTTATAGGTGTGTTATGGAGCAAGTTGCACAACTTCAGTCAGAACTTGTATTAAAAATATCTCTACATTAATGTAGGTGTTTTCAATATGTAAAATAATGGTCAAGTTGGATATGGCTATATTCATGAAAGGTGATTGATTTATATATAATTGGTCAATAATAAGGGTATACACAAACTTTTAGTGGGAACAATTCAAAGGAGAGGATATTATGGCACAATATAATAAAAAAAACAGTTTACATAGTCAAATTAGTAGTAATCATATCAGTGATTTAAGTTGCAATAGTTCTGTTAGCACAAAAGCAAGTATATTAGAAGGGCAAAGAGCATGTGATAATACATGTTCATTACAAAAAAATATGACAGATGATGAGTTAATTAAAAATTTATTTCCGAAAACTATATTTTGATATTCTCAAAAGTACTCAGATTAAGAAGATATCATTAAATACAAACTTAATTAACTAGCATCACCTAAATGTGTAATATTAAGAACTATTAATAATAGTTCTATTTTTTTTGTGAAATATTAACTTGAGATCTAATGTATCTCAAGTAATGAATGTGAGAATTAAAAAACTTTCAGAATGTAATTGCAATATAATAAAAAGGATTTTAGATGAATTTAGTAAAAGTGTCAACGATTTCATGAAAAAATGAATGATATATTAAGTTTTTTTAAATAAAAAAGTCAAAAACACTTGACTAAACAGTGAAAAAACGGTAATATAAGAAACAATTAATCAAACAAAAACAGACAATTATGACTAATTAATTTATTGAATAATTCATTTTAAAAACAATAACAAAAAAATAAATTAAATTCATGATTATCATTTGTTCATGTTTTGATTATCTTATATAATTTGTATTTTTAGGACATGCTCTATAAAATTCAACAAAGATAGATAGGGAAATATAAGAAACACATGCATTATTACAAAGAATTGCTTGTATTGTAAGTATCTGTGTTGAAAAGAATCAGAAAATTCTAAATGAAACAACTAATAAATAAGTGATTTATTTATAAAATTTAGTATTTCAAGATTGTAGTTTGAATATATTAATATGATTATAAATATAATTTATTAGAAAAGTGAATGATTATAATTGTAAATTAGTCATTTATTTTTATAATGAAGAATACAATTATAAAATATCAATTTAAAGTTTATTGAATTAAAATAGTTGTTGAGATTCATTTAGATTAATTTGGTAAAAGCTTTACCAAAATAAACATTGGTAAAGAATTATATATATGAGGAGGGTTTTTAATGAGACAAGTAGCGATTTATGGAAAAGGTGGAATAGGAAAATCTACCACAACTCAAAACCTAACAGCAGGTCTTGCAGAAATGGGAAAACAAATTATGGTGGTTGGATGTGATCCAAAAGCAGATTCAACGAGACTTTTATTAGGTGGTCTTGCACAGGTAAGTGTTCTTGATACTTTAAGAGAAGAAGGCGAGGATGTAGATCTTGATGCAATATTAAAGCCTGGCTATAGAGGTATAAGATGTGTTGAATCAGGTGGACCAGAACCCGGTGTTGGTTGTGCAGGAAGAGGAATTATTACTTCAATTAATATGCTTGAAAGTCTAGGTGCATATACTCCAGATTTAGATTATGTTTTTTATGATGTTTTAGGTGATGTTGTCTGTGGAGGATTTGCAATGCCGATGCGTGAAGGAAAAGCTCAAGAAATATATATAGTTGCAAGTGGTGAAATGATGGCATTGTATGCAGCAAACAATATTGCAAAGGGTGTACTAAAATATGCAAACAGTTCAGGAATAAGACTCGGTGGTATTATTTGTAATAGTAGAAATGTTGATAAGGAAATAGATCTTCTAAAAGCATTCGCTGAAGAACTTGGTAGTCAGTTAATATATTTTGTACCGCGTGACAACATGGTTCAAAGAGCTGAAATACACAAACAAACTGTAATAGAATTTGAACCAGAGGCAGAACAAGCTCAGGAATATAGAAATCTTGCTAAGGCAATTGATGAAAATAAAATGTTTGTAATTCCAAAACCAATGTCACAAGAAAGATTAGAAGAAATACTAATGGAACATGGTTTAATGGACATCTAATTGAAGTAGTTATTAAGGATAAATATAAAACAAACAAAAGATTGCAAGCAAGCGTTGCTTAAGGCACATTGAATTGCAATTCTAGTCATAATACTCTTAAAAGTATCCAAGCTTATTATAAAAAAATAGATAGGGGGAATCAAGTGATGATAATGATTAAGGCTATAATTAGACCAGAAAAAGTAGGTATTGTTCTTTCAGAGTTATGTGATGCAGGTTTTCCAGCAGTTACAAAAATAGGTGTAGTTGGACGTGGTAAACAAAGAGGAGTTAAGGTTGGAGATGTTCATTATGATGAACTTCCAAAGGAAATGCTTATACTAGTAGTTAACGATGATGATAAAGAAGATGTTGTGAAGATTATAATGAGAAGTTCAAAAACTGGAGCAAAAGGTGCTTTTGGTGATGGAAAAATATTTGTAAGTGATGTAGATGAAGTATATACCATAAGTTCTGGAAATTCTGGACTATAAGGAGGGCTAATAATATGAAGGAAATAACAGCTATTATTCGTATGGATATGGTTAATAAGACTAAAGAAGCTCTTCTTAAACTAGCAGTTCCTTCTATGACTGCAATAAAGGTTATGGGAAGAGGAAAGAAAAAAATAGCATATGAATTATTTCAAAATGCATTTGATGACAATGGTGAATTACCTCCAATTTTGGCAGAACAATTGTCAGAGGTACACAGATTAATGCCAAAGAGAATGATAATACTAGATGTTGAAGACAAAGATGTAGAAGGTATTGTGAAAGCAATCATAGATGTAAATCAAAATGGCAACCCGGGTAATGGAAAGATTTTTGTAACTACAGTAAATGACATTATTAGAATTAGAACTGGTGAAACGGGCATAGAAGCTGTTTAATAAAAAAAGTGAGGTGAAGTATATGAAAGATTTTATGGATAGGGTTCTGGAAAAATATCCTGCAAAAACATTTAAAAACAGGAAACAACATATAGTCATTAAAAAAGCGGAAGATGATTCACTTCAAATAACAGCTAATACAAGAACAGTTCCAGGTATGATAACTAGTCGTGGGTGTTGTTATGCTGGTTGCAAGGGAGTTATACTTGGTCCAATAAAGGACATGGTACACATAGTCCATGGTCCTATCGGTTGCTCTTATTATACATGGGGTACAAGACGGAATAAGGCTAAAGTTAAACCAGAAGGTCAAAATTATATTGAATACTGTTTTTCAACAGATATGCAGGAAAGTGATATTATTTTTGGTGGTGAGAAGAAATTAAGGCAAGCTATAAAGGAAGCTGTAGAGATATTCCATCCTAATGCTATAACAATTTCAGCTACTTGCCCCGTTGGATTAATCGGTGATGATATAAATGCAGTTGCGAAGGAAGCGGAAAAGCTTTATGGAATTCAAGTATTAGCTTTTAATTGTGAAGGATATAAAGGAGTAAGTCAGTCTGCTGGTCATCATATTGCAAATAATAATTTGATGAGAAGTGTAATTGGTACAGGAGACAAGTTACCTACTAAAAAACACTCAATCAATTTGTTAGGTGAGTATAATATCGGTGGAGATGGCTGGGAAATAGAAAGAGTCTTTAAGAAAATAGGTTATGAGGTCGTATGTGTAATGACTGGAGATGGAAGTTATGATGACATAAAAAATGCTCATACTGCTGAAGTTAATTTGGTTCAATGCCATAGATCTATAAATTATATAGCTGAAATGATGGAGACAAAATATGGTATACCTTGGTTAAAAGTTAATTTTATAGGAGTCAGTGGTATTTCAGAAACTTTAAGAAATGTAGCATTATATTTTGGTGAACCAGAATTAATAGAAAAAACTGAAAAGGTAATCGTTGAGGAAATAGCTGAGATAGAAGGAGAAATGGAATATTATAAAACGAGGCTTGAAGGAAAAACCGCATTTTTATATGTTGGAGGTTCAAGATCTCATCATTATCAAACATTGCTTAAAGACCTAGGTATTGAAACTATAATTTCTGGTTACGAATTTGCTCACAGAGATGACTATGAAGGTCGCGAAGTGATTCCAGATATAAAACTTGATGCAGATAGCAAAAATATTGAACATTTAACAGTTGAAAAAGATGAAGGTAAATACAGAACTATTATATCTCCTGAGAGGTATGCAAAGCTTGAAAAGGAAATTCCTTTAGCTAAATATGACGGTCTTATCAAAGATATGCATAAAGATACCGTAATAATTGATGATTTAAACCATTATGAAACAGATCAGTTAATTAAACAGTTAAAACCTGACATGTTTTTCTCAGGTATAAAAGATAAATATGTAGTGCAAAAAATGGGAGTAACCTCTAAGCAATTACATTCTTATGATTATTCAGGTCCTTACGCTGGATTTAGAGGAGCAGTAGTGTTTGCTAGAGAACTTACATCAGGGGTTTATACTCCTGCTTGGAAATATGTTACTGCACCATGGAAGGTAGAACCACTATTAGAAGGAAAAGTTGTTGGAGGTGATGAGTAATGTTAGATTTAACTACAAAAAAAATAGTAGAAAGAAAAGCTTTAAAAATTAATCCCGCAAAAACTTGTCAACCTATTGGGGCTATGTATGCAGCACTTGGTGTTCATGCATGTTTACCTCATAGTCATGGGTCTCAAGGATGTTGCGCTTTTCATAGAATGCAACTCACGAGGCATTTCAAGGAGCCAATAATGGCGTCGACTAGTGCATTCACTGAAGGAGCTTCAGTTTTTGGCGGAGGATCAAACATGAAAACTGCTATAAGAAATATATTTGAACTTTATAAACCTGAAATAATTGCAGTTCATACCACCTGTTTATCAGAAACCATAGGTGATGATTGTAAAACAATGATTTTCCAAGCTGAAGGTGATATACCAGATGGCAAACATGTAATTCACGCTAGTACTCCGAGTTATGTAGGTTCACATGTAACAGGATTTTCTAGTATGGTAAAAGCATTCGTTACTTATTTATCTGTTAACAGCGGCGTTAAGAACGAAAAAATTAATATGCTTCCTGGGTTTGTACAACCAGGCGATATGAGAGAAATAAAAAGAATTCTTAGTGTAATGGAAATTGACAATATTCTATTCCCTGATACTAGTGGAGTTTTAGATGCACCGATGACAGGCACTTTTGAAATGTATCCATTAGGTGGAACTAAAGTTGATGACATTATAGATGCAGGAAACTCTAAATTATCATTAGCACTTGGCGCATATTCTGCTGAAGCTGCTGGAATAGAACTAGAGAAGAAATGTAAAGTTCCTATGAAAACTTTAAGTACACCTATTGGAATCGAAGCTACAGATAGATTAATTACAGAACTCGCTCTACTGACTCATAAAGAAGTTCCGTACTCTATAGAAGAGGAAAGAGGACAACTAGTTGATTTAATGCTAGATAGTCAAGCATATTTTAATGGTAAAAAAGTGGCTATTTATGGAGATCCAGACACAGTTATAGGTTTAACTGAATTTGTAATAAGTTTAGGTATGATTCCTAAATATGTAATTACAGGAACTCCAGGAGATTCTTTTAAAAGAGAAGTTGATGCAATATTAACTGCAAATGACATAGAAGGATCAGAAGTTAAGGCAGCATCTGACTTATTTGAACTTCACCAATGGATTAAAAATGAGCCTGTAGACTTATTAATGGGAAATACCCATGGTAAATTTATTGCAAGAGCAGAGGATGTGCCTTTTGTAAGAGTAGGTTTCCCAATTTTAGACAGATATGCACACCAATATTTTGCAATAGTTGGATATAAGGGTGCAATTAGATTAATTGAAATGATGTTAAATACAATTTTAGATAAAATAGATAGAACGTGCCCAGAAGAAGATTTTGAACTAGTAATGTAATATATTATTTGTGGAGGTAATTATATGGAATCAAAGCTACTTAAAGAAAGAGAAGACTCAGTCTGTTATAACTCTAAAAGTAAAAATAAAAAGATGAAATGCGATGGTAATAGTGTATCAGGCTCAGTGAGCCAAAGGGCTTGCGTTTACGCTGGTGCAAGAGTCGTATTAAATCCCATAACAGATGCTTTTCACTTGGTTCACGGACCTATTGGATGCGCTGCCTATACTTGGGATATAAGAGGAAGTTTAAGTAGTGATTCTGAAAATTACAGGAATAGTTACTCCACGGATTTAAGAGAAAGGGATGTTATATTTGGGGGTGAAAAGAAACTTGCAGCTGCTATCGATGAGATAGTAGCTGCAAACACTCCTAAAGTTATTTTTATATATTCAACTTGTATAGTGGGCGTAATTGGAGATGATATTGATGCTGTATGTAAGGCAGCTGAGATTAAACATAATATTAGAGTTATTCCAGTAAAGGCACCTGGATTTTCAGGAAATAAAGCAGTAGGATATAGAGCTGCTTGCAATGCACTATTAAATCTTATGGGTGAAAATAATGATCCAAAGACTTTGGGAATAAACATTTTGGGCGATTTTAACTTAGCCGGAGAAATGTGGATTATCAAAAATTATTTTAAGAGAATAGGTGTTAAAGTGGTTGCAAGAATCACAGGTGATAGTACAACTGATGAGATAAAGAAGGCTCCTACAGCCAATTTAAACATTGTACAGTGTGCTGGTTCAATGCATTATCTTGCCAATCAAATGACCGAGAAATTTGGAATACCGTACATTAACGTTAGCTTTTTAGGACTTGAGGATATTAAAGCATCTTTAACGAATATAGCAGAATTCACGAAAGACAAAGATATATTGCGAAGAACAAAAGAACTGATATTCACTGAAGAAAAACAAATTGAGGAAACATTAAATTACTATAAAAGGAGATTAACAGGCAAGAAGGTTGCTATATATGTAGGTGGTGGATTTAAAGCCATCTCATTAATAAAACAATTTAGGGAGCTTGGAATGGAAACTGTTATGGTAGGTACTCAAACAGGTAAAGAAGAGGACTACAATATTATTAAAGAAATAACTCTTGAAGGAACAGTGATTTTAGATGATACTAATCCAGCAGAACTTGAGAAATTTATACTTGAAAAAAATGCAGATATTTTAGTTGGAGGAGTTAAAGAAAGACCTTTAGCTTATAAGTTAGGAGTTGCCTTTTGTGACCATAATCATGAAAGAAAGCATGCTCTAGCTGGATTTGAAGGAGCGGTTAACTTTGCAAAGGAAGTAGATCTAACAATAAATAGTCCGGTTTGGAATCTTATATAAAGAGGGAGGTGTTAATATGGTAATCAAAAATTCTGTAAATTTGAGTGTTAATCCTTGTAAGATGTGTATGCCGCTTGGTGGTGTAATGGCTCTTAAAGGAATTGAAAATAGTATGGTAATTCTACATGGATCTCAAGGTTGTAGCACATATATAAGAAGGCATATGGCAACTCATTTTAATGAACCAATAGATATAGCTTCATCTTCACTTACTGAAGATGGAACAATTTATGGGGGTGCTAAAAACCTGAAATTAGGACTTAAAAATATAATTAAATTATATAATCCAAGTGTTATTGGTGTTCTAACAACGTGCCTTGCAGAAACTATTGGAGAGGATATAGGACGTATAATTATAGAATTTCAAGAAGAGAATTCTACAACTAGTGATATTAAGATTATACCAATATCGACACCTGCTTATTCAGGTACCCAATCTGAGGGCTACTATAAAGCACTTAGAAGATTAGTTGAGTTTTTAAGTAAGGATGATATAAAAAGCGATAGGATAAATGTAATTGCTGCAAATATAAATCCAGGAGATATAAGGCAATTGAAATATATTTTAGATGCTTTTAAAGTGGAATATACAATATTACCAGATATATCAGATACATTGGACTCCGGTTACAATAAAAATTACAATAAAGTTCCAGAAGGAGGTACGAGCCTTCATGATATAGCTTTAATGGGAGGAGCCAGAGCTACTATAGAGATGGATTGTAGCGCTGAAATTGGCTCTACTGCTGGAGATTATTTATTTGAAACCTTCGGAGTTCCCATATTTAAATGTGCAGTTCCTATAGGAATAAAAGCAACAGATGTTTTTATTAATTTAATTTCTAAAATTAGTAAAAAGTCAGTTCCTAAAGTATTAGAGAAAGAAAGAAGTCGTTACCTTGATGGAATAATAGATTCTCACAAATATAATGGCGAAGGAAGAGCAGTTATTTTCGGAGAGCCTGAAATAGTGTATGCAGTTACTGCCCTATGTGTTGAAAATGGTATTAAGCCTCTACTTATAGCTACTGGTTCTAAGAATAAAATTTTAGCAGGTAATTTAAAAGAACTTACAAAAGACCTTGAAGAGCAACCTATTATTATAGATGATAGTGATTTTGAAATTATAGAGAAATATACTAAGGATCTCAAGGTTAATTTATTAATCGGGGATTCTAATGGAAGACGTCTCGAGAAAAAATTAGGAATTAAACTAATAAGGATCGGATTTCCTATTCATGATAGGGTAGGTGCTCAAAGAGCAGTTAATGTAGGATATTATGGTTCATTAAGATTCTTAGATGAAATCACTAATGCTATATTGGAAAGAAAAGAAAGGGGCTACAGAGAGGATATGTATGATAAATATTACGATAATGGATTAGATGAAGTTAAGCCTTCTATTGCGGTTCAAGTTAAAAAAGTAATTAGTATGGAGGAGAGAACAAAAAGTCACCCATGTTTTAATGGCTGTGCTCATGACAATGCCAGAATACACATTCCTGTAGCTCCAGCTTGTAATATTAGTTGTAACTATTGTAGCCGTAAATTTGATTGTGTAAATGAAAGTAGGCCTGGAGTTACAAGTTCAATCTTATCTCCGGTGCAGGCACTAGAAAGGTTTAAAGAATTTAAAAGTAAACTTAAAAATCTTACAGTAGTTGGTATAGCAGGTCCGGGAGATGCTTTAGCAAACTTTGATGTGGTTAAAGAATCCATCCAATTAATTAGAAAAGAGAGTCCTGATATTACATTTTGTTTATCTACCAATGGATTAATGTTACCTTTCTATGCAAACGAAATATTAGAACTCGGTGTTTCGCATATTACAATAACAATAAACACCATAGATCCAGAAATAGGCGTGAAACTTTATAAGGAAATTAATTATCTTGGGGTGAAATATACAGGAATTGAGGGAGCTCGTATTTTATTACAAAATCAATTATCAGGTCTTCGGTACCTTACTTCGAAAGGTCTTATTTGCAAGGTAAACATAGTTTATGTAAAAGGTATTAATGATATTGGGATAGAAGATACTGTTAAAAAAGTTAAAGAATGTGGAGCCTTTATGACAAATATTATGCCAATGATAAATGCGCCAGGAAGTAAATTTGAACACATTAAAACAGTTAATAATGAAGAATTGTTAGTAATGAGAAAAAAATGTGAAATAGATCTTAAACAAATGTATCACTGTAAACAATGTAGAGCGGATGCTGTAGGAACTCTTGGAAATGATATATCGCAAACAGCAGGAGTGACAGAATTATCTCAAAGTGATGATATTAAACCTGTGAGATTTGCAGTTGCATCTAAATCAGGCCTTAATGTAGATCAGCATTTTGGACATGCAGCGGAGTTCTATATATATGATTTTACAAATGGTGACGCAACATTTATTGAAAAAAGGAAAATACCTAAATTTTGTACAGGTGTAGATGATTGTGATGATAGTCACGAAGATAAAATTGACTATATAATAAAAACAATTGAGGATTGTTGTGGGGTGCTTGCTCTTAGAATTGGAGATGTACCTAAACAAAAACTAGAAAAGAAAAAGATAAAAGTATATCTATTATGTGACGAAATTAGAAATGGAATTAGAAAAATTGTAGGGGAGGCAGTGTCATGATAAAACCTGAATATCACATTTTTGTTTGCACAAGTTCTAGAATAAATGGAACACAAAAGGGATATTGTCATTCAAATGCATCTAGTGAGATTGTAACAAATTTTTTAGAATCCATTGAGGAAAATGATATCAGTGATAAGGTAATGGTAACTAACACAGGATGCCTAGGTTTATGTAATGATGGACCGATAGTTATTGTTTATCCTGAAGGTACTTGGTATGGTAAGGTAACACCCGATGATGTCGATGAAATTGTGGAAGAACATTTAATAAATGGAAATATAGTAAAAAGACTAGAGATATGATAAAAGAAATAAATTTAGAAATTTCAACTTTATAATATGAAATCTGATAACATTGATGTTTTCAGGTTTTATATTTTATCTGTTATAATGAATTGCTTTTTAAAGGGGTGTTATTAATGTCTTTAGTTATAAAAGAAAAAGACAAATTTATTATTGATAGGACATTAATGAACATTACAAAAAAAAGCTTTAATGAAAAGGGATTACCAGAGTTTATTAGAAACTTAAAAGGAGTAGGAGTAGATTTTTTTGAAATCGATGAGGAAGTTTTTAATTTTATAAAGCTTTCAATAAAAACGAAAGATATTATTTTTCGAGTTAATAAAGCTAGCCAATTGCAAATATGTAAAGCAAGAGGCATAGAATATATCTTGATAAGAGAAGAGAACTTAGAGATTATTAAAATTTGTAATTTGGAAATGAAATATAATTTTAAAATTATATTAGAAATAGATGTTAAATCATGTGCTAGTGACTTTATGCAAAAGATCAATGAAAACATAGATATAAATAAACTCTTTTCTATAAGAATTAAAGGAGAGAGTAATTGGGTTTTTAATGATTATATTAAAGATAAATATAATGTTAATATAAATATATATGCTAGTGATGAATTCTCTATGGCAACCGCTGTAGGTTTTCAGGGCTTGACTTCAGGTATACAATCTATAACCACAGCATTTGGTGGAAGGGATGGGACTTATGGCACAACCGCTTTAGAAGAATTACTAGTTGCTACAAAGGTTATTATGGGTGAAAAGGTAAATGGAGAACTTGGTCTGCTCTCGGAAATGAGAGAGCAATATGAAAAAATAACCTATAAAAATGTACCTGATAATAAGGCAATTATAGGCAAAAATATATTTAAATATGAATCAGGAGTACATGTCGCTGGTATTGAGAAAAATCCAGTAACCTATGAACCTTTTATGCCTGAACTTGTTGGAATGAAGCGAAAGCTCGCTTTAGGTAAACATTCAGGAAAAAATTCTATAAATTCTAAATTAAAAGAGCTCAATATGGATAATAAATTTAGTGATTTAGAAATTCTTAACATTCTAGGCAAGGTTAAAAATATAAGCATATCAAATAAAACAGAAGTATCAGATAAAGATTTTATAGACATATGTAGAAGAATTAAGAGGTAACATTATGTGCAAAATTGTTGATACAACGCTAAGAGATGGTGAGCAAATGGCAGGAGTGGAGTTAGGATTTAAGGATAAAATTGAATTTGCTAAAATTATTGACTCAAAAAAGGTATATCAAATTGAGGCCGGAACTCCTGCTATGGGAGGAGAAGAAAAAAAGAGTATTGAAAAATTAATGAGTCTAGGTTTAAATAGCAAAATTTCTGCATGGAATAGAATGAACATAAATGATATAAACCACTCCATTGATTGCGGAGTAGATATAATACACATTTCGGTACCAGTTTCTGATATACAAATAAAATGGAAACTTGGCAGAAATAAAGATTGGGTTATTAATGAAATGAAGAAGAGTGTTTATTATGCCAAAGACAAGGGCTTTGAAGTTGTAGTGGGACTTGAAGACGCTTCAAGAACTTCTACTGATTTTTTAATACATGTTATTAAAGAAGCTAAGGCCCTTGGTGTAAAACGTATTAGATATGCTGATACAGTGGGAATATTATACCCAAACAAAATTTTTAAATTAATAACTGAAATAAGACAAGAGATCGATATATCAATAGAATTTCATGGACACAATGACTTTGGTATGGCTGTAGCAAATTCTGTAGCAGCAGTTATGGCAGGATGTGAATTTGTGGATACTACATTTGGAGGAATAGGTGAACGTGCAGGTAATTGTGATTACGTTAAGCTTATAAAGGCAATAGATAGGAATAAAAGTTATAGGGTACTAGCTCATTAAAATAAGGAGGATAATTTGTCAAGTTAATGATAGAGTTGTTGTTGATATGATAAATAGAGAATTATATGGAAATTGCAGTTTTTCAAGATAATAGTGGCAGAACACAATCCTTTGTTGAACCTGGTATAGTTAAAGTTTATTCAAGACACATGGGTGAATGGAAAATAACTAAAGAAATTATATATAGAATTGATAATATAGCTAGTTTAAAAGAAATTCGTCAAAGTATTAGAAACATGGCAGAAACCCTTGGGGACTGCAAGGTTTTTGTCGGAAGAGAAATTAAAGGGCTCCCATATACGGTTCTTGATTCAATGGGCTTTAATACCTGGGAACTAGAGGGCACAACGAAGGATCTTTTGGAGTTTGTGTTTGAAAAAGAAGAAGAAGAAACAAAATCTATGGAAATGTCAAAATCAAAAGATAAGTTACCTCTAATTCAGAAAAGCAGGGATGGTTATTATTTTCTAAATTTAAAAAAGATTCAAGAGCATAATATCAACCTTACTTCAAAGGGAATATTGTTACCGTTTTTTGATACTACAGTTTTTTATCAATTAGAAATAATTTGTGGGCATATACCTCCTTGGTTTGAAGCTGAATTTAATAGGCTGAATTTAATTACAAAAAGTGAGTCAATAAGTAAGGATGAGATTAAAATAACAGTTTATCCTAAGGGTTGCGGTGAGTAGTAAATTGTATACGAAATTTATTGTGGAGGCGATAATATGGAAGGATTCTTGACTAAATACGGACAACTTAAGGGTATAAGTAATATTGAATATTATAGTGAAGGCGTTATAAAAGAATGCAAATTAAGTCAATATTGCAAAATTAAAACGATGTATGGAGATTTAATTCCTCAATATGACGAATCAGAAGTAAGACGTAAGTATAAAAGATCTCTAGCTTTCTATGAGAGTGGGAATATGCAGTGTATATCCTTCCAGAAGCAAACTGTTATAGATACGAGTATTGGTAAATTGCCAGCAGAACTCGCTTTGTTTTATGATGGTGGAAAAGTTAAACGTATTTTCCCCTTGAATGGAAAGATAACTGCCTATTGGACAGAGCAAAATGAATATGAATTAGCAGAGGAATTAGATTTTAATTTTAAGTTTGGTAATTTTAAGAAAAAGGTTATTGGTATCAATTTTTATGAATCCGGAGATGTAAAGAGCTTAACATTATGGCCAAGGGATTTTATTAATATACCATCAATTTATGGTGTAATTGAAACCCGCATTGGACTATCACTATATCAAAATGGAGTTATTAAATCTTGCGAACCTAGAAAACACACAGCTATTAATAGTATTATTGGAGAACTACATGCATTTGATTTAGGAGCTAGTGGACTTAATGGAGATAGAAACTCTTTAAACTTTAACGAGGATGGAACAGTAAAATCATTATCAACATCAACAGATATAATCATAGTTCAAGATATATTTGGACAACTAATTGTATACAAACCAGAACTTAAACCAAATAATTTTAACGAATTAATTATGGATATTATACCACTTAAAATTGAATTTAACTTAGAGAAAGTAAAAATCAGCGGGATTGATTATAACCTAAAAGATAATAAATTCCATATTGATAAATTCGTCAGAAAAACTTTTATAGGCTTACCTAATAATGAGATAGAGAAAAAATAATTCCAAAATAAAAGAATAATTAAAAGCATATAACACAGACAACATGTAAGACTCCAGCAAAAAATGCTAGAGTCTTTTTAATTTAGTACTTATAATATTTTATTAGTAAATGTAAATTTATAAAGAATATTGAATATTATAATATTCAAGTTTGATATTCTCAGTGTATAGAGGTAATATTTAATTAATATATGCTTAATTCATTGATGGGTAGAAATAAGAATGACTAGTAAAAAAAACGATTATACAAGAATATACCATATTATTATGGTGGTAGGAGAAGATTAAGGAATGGTAAAATACTTACAATCAAAAACATTTAAAATAACAATGTCTGCCACAATAGCAGTTATTATAGCAAATTACATGAAATTAGACTTTGGGGTAACTGCAGGTATAATTGCAATATTAAGTATTCAGGATACTAAGAAAGAAGCTTTAACAGTTGGAGGTAGGAGATTAATAGCATCTGGGGTAGCTATACTTTTATCCTTTATGCTATATATTTTACTTGGTAATAATCCTTTTGTATTTGGACTATTTTTACTTATATTTATACCAATAACTAATATTTTAAAAACAAATGAAGGAATGGTGGTTGGTGCAGTTCTATCAACACATCTTTTGATAAGTACAAATATTAATATTTATTGGATAATAAATGAAGCAAAGCTAACTATAATAGGTATTGGGGTTGCAATGGTGTTTAACCTATATACAGCGTCATTTGAGGAAAATTTTGAGAAAAATAAAAAAGATATTGAAGAGCAATATAAATTGATATTATCTGACATGGCAGTAAGTTTAGTTACCCAAGCTGTACCAATTTATGAGCAAAAGTTAATTTTGAGTGTTGAGGAACTAATTAAGAGTAGTAAGCTAATGGCACAGATAATAAATAATAACCATTTATTTAGGAGTAATAATTATTATGTAAGTTATATAGATATGAGGTTAATACAATTAGATGCAATAAAAAGAATGAAAAGACATTTCTCAAGGGTTTATATGACCTATGAGCAAACTAAGTTATTATCAGATTTTACAAATGACGTTGCAATTAATATTCATGAAGATAATGATTGCATTGAGCTTATAAATAAGATCACGTCACTTAGAAAATATTATGAAATGATGGAATTACCAAAGAATAGAGATGAGTTTGAGAATAGAGCATTACTATTCCAATTTCTTAATGATTTAGAAGACTTTTTAATTATTAAGAAAGAATTTAAAGAATATTTTCACAATTTTTAATATTTAACCAATTGTAAACAAATAAGTAACATATTCTTTACAATGAACTGCTATAATAGGTGTAACAGATACATTCTTAATAAAGAACCTTATACAAAAGAGGCTTTGAGGATTTTAGTTTTATTAATCTAATAATTTATTAGAAAGGTGAGGATTAAAATGAAAGAAGAAGAAGAATTATTATATAATGTAATCTTTCCTGAAGATGATGATCCCAATCATCTTAATTATGGCTATTTTATGGGAAAGAGCAAGAAAAGCGTATACAAATTAAAAGCTGTTATTAATGATAGTCAACTAAACCCAATAATAATTTGTGATGGTAATAGGGAAAATGCTTTTTTTGCTAAGGTTTTTGAAAGTGAAGTAGACAGATTCTTAAAAATTGTTAGTGAGCTTAATTTCAAACAAATTAAGATAAACAGCTGTCATATGAATGAGGTAAAGTACATGTTTGAGGAAGAGATAATGGGACACCGAAAAAAAGGACATAAGACAACCCAATATCTATTACCACAGAGGTTTAATAGGGGAGTAAGAAACTGGAAATTACCAGATGTAATAGAATTTAATCCAATTAATGGAAACAAACCAACCTTAAAAAGGGTAATTAACTTATAAAGTTTTATTAACTAAGGTGAAGCATTAAAACTTTAATGCTTCACCTTAGTTAATTTTATTCCATTCATTTCTTAAACATATCCATTTTGTTGTATTCCTCATATCGGTTTAACAAGCTAAATTATCGTTTCTCATAAGTTTTGTAATGAATGTATATTATTATACCTTCAGTTTGCTAACATGTGCACCGATAGTATATTAAGAGGGGTATTAGATCAAAGCATAATTACCTAATATAAATCTGTCTAATTAATTAATTTATAATACATAAACAAAAATGTAATTATAAACAGTGAACAAAATTTAAATTTAAAAAATCCAGATACTATATGTAGTATTTGGATTTTTTTTCGATTATAATGGTTGGAAAGTATTCTTTGTTTACATACATTTTGACTAGTATACATTAACGATTTATCCACATTTGAAGGGTAGAATGAACATGTTAATAAAAAATCATTAAATAAGAATATACATATTTAAACTAAAATATAAAGCAGGTTGGTGAGCAAAGTGAAAAGAAGAAAGTCGCGAGGTAAAAGAATTTTTATTGTTGGTATTATATTTTCTTTAGTATTTAGTGCTCTTGTTGGTAGGTTATTATATTTAATGGCCCTTAATGGCTCTAAATATAAAGCATTAGCATTACAACAGCAGACGAAAAGTATAGAAGTAGCTCCTAAGAGAGGGGTAATTGTGGACAGAAATGGTTTAGACTTGGCATTAAGCATGAATGTTTATAGGGTAGATGCTGATTTAAGTGTATTAAAAAAATATTTGGTAGATAAAAAAATACCACAGGGACAAGCATCTGAAAAACTTTCAAAGATATTTAATGTTAAAAAGAGCGAAATTGAAAAGATATTAAATACCGACAATGGCAAAGGAAAACCACTTCAATTTGTATCATTTAAAAGAAATGTTGAGAAGGAAGTGGTAGATTCTATTAAAGATTTGAAATATAAGGGAATAATAATTTCAAGTGATGTGGCGAGAATCTATCCAAATGATAGTTTTTTATCTCATGTTATAGGGCATACCAACTCAAATGGTTCTGGAGTCAACGGAGTAGAGATGAGTTACAATGATGATTTAGCGGGTATTCCTGGTGTAAAAGTAGTTGAGTTAGATAGGGAAAGTAATGAACTGCCTTATACGGAAGCAGTAACGGTTAAGCCGATAGACGGAAATAATTTGACTCTCACTATAGATGAACGAATTCAAGAGTTAGCTGAAAGAGTAGCTAAAGAAACATTAACTGAAAATGGTGCAAAGTCTGTAAGTATTACCATTATGAATCCAAATGATGGTGAGGTTTTAGCAATGGCAAATGCACCAGACTATAATTTAAGCAAGCCTTATGTGGAAGGTAAAACAGATAAAGAAACACAGGAAACATGGAAGAATAGAGCTATCAGCAATGTGTTTGAGCCTGGATCAATTTTCAAGGTTATAACAGCTGCAGCTGCACTTCAAAATAATGCTCTAACTGACAATGATCGCTTTGTAAGTGATGGAAGCATCAAGGTCGGAGATAGAACATTGTATAGTGACAACAAAGAGAATTATGGAGTTGAGACTTTTTCTGACATAATTAAAAATTCAGATAATGTCGGGTTTGTAAAGCTGGGGCAGATGATTGGAAAAGAAAACCTTTATAACTTTGTAAAAAAGGCTGGGTTTGGAGAAAAAACCGATATCGATTTGACTGGTGAAGGTACAGGCTTAGTAAAAAGTTTAAAAAAAATCACACCTATTGATCTTGCTACAATGTCCTACGGACAAGGTGTTGCGGTTACCCAGGTACAATATATTGCTGCTTTTAATGCAGTAGCTAATGGTGGAACATGGATAAAACCACATGTTATGAAAGAAGTATCACATAATGTAAATGGTAAAAAAGTTATAGACAAGCAGTTTAATGATTTTAATAAGAAAGCTATAATGGACAAAGAAAAAGCAGCTCAATTAAGAACGTATTTGGAAAGGGTTGTTGAAGAAGGAACTGCAATTGGAACTTATATGGATGGCTATCACATAGCTGGAAAGACTGGAACTGCCAATAAAGTTAATAGTACCAATGGAGGTTATGAATCTGGTAAATATATATCATCATTTGTAGGCATGGCCCCTGCAAGTAACCCAAAAGTTAGCTTAATAGTTACTATAGAGGAGCCAAACTCTGCTAAATATTATGCGGCTCAGACAGCTGTACCAGCAGCTAATAAGCTGTTTTCAGAGTTATTTCCAATAATGAAAATGACTCCTGATAATGTGAGTGGTACAAAAAAATAATAATAATGCAGATTAGAATTAACTATTTTATATCAGTAAACAGAGTAGTACTAAAATGACCTAAATTATATTATACAATCTAGTCCATTTTTAATGAATATTTCTTTATAATCTTGTAAATCATCTTCATGCAATTGGGAAACACCTGCAAAACTGTACTTCTTATTCAATAAGGAGTATTTTTTTTCACCAAATTGATGAAAAGGTAATAGGTTTACTTTTATTGCACCAACTTCTTTTAAAATATTACAAAAACCCTGTGCATCTTCCAAACTGTTATTGATGTCGGGTATCACTGGAATTCGGATAATAACATCTTTCCCTTGTTCAATTGCAGTTTTTAAGTTGAAAATAATTGTTTCGTTATAAACATTAGTATAAGCAAAGTGCTTTTGGCTATCATAATGCTTTATGTCAAATAAAAGTAAATCAACTTTTTTAATAATCGTTTGGAAAATTTCTGGTGGTGCATATCCTGTAGTTTCACAGGCGGTATGGATGCCTTGTTCTCTTAGCTCTTGCAGTAAAACAATTGCAAATTCATGTTGCACTAAAACCTCACCACCGGATAATGTAACACCACCCTTTGACTCAGCATAAAAGTCTTTATCCTTCATAACTTCTTTCATAATATAATCAAGGTTTCGGTATTTTCCGAATATGGTAAGTGCTGACTTAGGGCATGTCTTAACGCAGTTCAAACAACCGGTACATTTATTCCCATTAAAAGTGATTTTATTATTTATAAAAGCGATATTCTTATGTGGACAGATTTCCATGCATTTTAAGCATCCATCACATTTACTTTCATCAAAGGATAGCTGTGGACTACCATATTGTGACTCCGGATTACTGCACCAAAGGCATTTTAAAGGGCACCCTTTAAAAAATACTACTGTGCGAATACCTGGTCCATCGTGAATACTATATTTTTGTATATTGAAGATGGAAGCAGTTTGATTATTCATATGATAGCTCCTTATATACTTTTTTTATCATTTTAAGTTATAGTAGCATAGACATATTTTAAAGTAAAGTAAAAGCTTCATATAAAAATTATATTAGTTACGAATGAAACTATAAATTGATTTATAGAGTATATTTGCTATAATTAACTTGTGAACGAATGATGATCTATTTCACTTGAAATTAATATCTTTATTTTTGAAACCCACTGTGATATAATTTGCATAATATTTAGGAAAGAAAGGAAGATTTTTCATGAACAAAAGGCATGCAAAACTATTAGAACTTGTAAATGCAAATGGTCGTATTGAAGTTACTTTATTATCTGAAAAGCTTGCGGTTTCACAAGTTACAGTACGTAAGGATCTGGCATTACTTGAAGAAAAAGGCCTTATAAAGAGAGAGCATGGTTATGCCGTAATGATTAGTAGTGACGATATTAATAACCGCTTGGCCTGTAACTATGATGTGAAGCTTAAAATTGCAATTTTAGCTGCAAATTTAGTTGAAAATGGTGAAACGGTGATGATTGAGTCTGGTTCGTGTTGCGCATTACTTGCCCAGGAGCTTGCAACAAATAAGCGTGATGTCACCATAATTACTAATTCTGCATTTGTAGCATCATACATAAGAGAATGTCCTTATGGAAAGGTAGTTTTGCTTGGGGGTGATTACCAGAAGGAGAGTCAGGTTGTGGTTGGGCCAATTACTCGCAAATGTATTGAAAGTTTTTATGTGGATAAGCTATTTGTTGGTACAGATGGGTTTACTGAATTAGCAGGATTTACAGGCAATAATCACATGAGAACAGAAACAGTAAGAACGATGGCTGAAAATGCTAATAAGGTTATTGTGTTAACCGAATCTAGAAAATTTTTTATGCAAGGTGTAGTATCACAGTTTAAAATTAATGAAGTCACTATTCTTGTTACTGATAACAAAATACCTGAAGTTATGGAAAGCCTATTAGTTCAAAATAACTTAGATGTACAAGTAGTAGATACACAATAATTACTAAAAGGAGAAAAATATGAATTACTTTGGTAAATTAACTACAAGAATGCAAGAGTTTCGTGAAGATTTATTAAACGCAAAACCTATGGTGTGTGTAGAACGTGCTAAACTTGTAACAGAAAGTTACAAGCTACATGCGGATAAACCAATGGTTTTGCGTAGAGCATTAATGCTTGAGAATGTGCTGAAAAATATGAGCATATATATTGAGCCTCAAACTCTGATTGCAGGTAATCAAGCATGTTCTAATCGCTCTGCACCTATTTTCCCGGAATATGCAATGGATTGGGTAATAAAGGAGCTTGATGAGTTTGATAAGCGTGACGGAGATCGGTTTTATATTACAGAAGAAAATAAGCAGGCTCTAAGAAAAATTGCACCATACTGGGAGCATAACACACTAAAAGACCGTGGTATAGCAGCTATGCCTGCTGAGAGCAAAGTGTTTTATGATTTAGGTATAATTAAAGCTGAGGGAAATATTACATCTGGAGACGCTCATTTAGCCGTTAATTATGAAAAGATTTTAATATACGGCCTAGCTGATTACAAGAAGCGTACCCAGGAGAAACTTAATGATCTAGACTTAACAGACTATAAAAAATTAAACAAGTCTTATTTTTATCGTGGAATTATCATTGTACTAAACGCAGTAGTTGATTTTGCTAAGCGTTATGCAGATTGTGCATTCGAGAAGGCGAGGACTGAGCAAAATGATAATCGCAGGGCAGAACTTGTAAATATGGGTCACATTCTTAGCAAGGTTCCGTTTGCTGGTGCGGATAATTTGCAAGAGGCTATTCAATCATTGTGGATTGTTCATTTATGTTTACAAATTGAGTCTAATGGACACTCACTTTCTTATGGCAGAATGGACCAATACTTATATCCATTTTACAAGAAAGACCTTGCTGATAAAACGGTTACAAAAGATTATGCTTGTGAATTATTAACCAATTTGTGGCTAAAAACTTATACAATTAATAAAATTCGTTCTTGGGGCCATACTCAATTTAGTGCTGGTAGTCCACTTTATCAAAATGTTACAGTTGGAGGTCAAACAAGTTCTAAGAAGGATGCTGTTAACCCACTATCGTATCTAATACTACGTAGTGTAGCACAAGTTAAACTACCACAACCTAATTTAACAGTTCGTTATCATAGTGGATTGGATGATACCTTTATGAAGGAGTGTATAGAGGTCGTTCGGTTAGGTACAGGAATGCCGGCTTTTAACAATGATGAAATTATCATTCCTAGTTTTATAAAAAAAGGTGTTAAGGAAATTGATGCCTACAATTACAGTGCTATTGGATGCGTTGAGGTTGCGGTGCCGGGAAAATGGGGATATAGATGCACTGGTATGAGTTTTTTAAATTTTGTTAAGAGCTTTATGATAGCATTGAATGATGGTGTTGATATTGAAAGTGGTATTAAATTATGCGAGGGGGTTGGTCATTTTAAAAATATGGAAAGATTTGACCAAGTGCTTGAGGCCTGGGATAAAATCATCCGTGAGTTTACACGTCACAGCGTTATTATTGATAACTGTGCAGACACAGTACTTGAGCAAGATGCTGCAGATGTTTTATGCTCTAGCTTAGTTGATGATTGCATTGACCGTGGATTAACTCTAAAAGAAGGTGGAGCAGTTTATGACTTTATTAGCGGACTACAGGTTGGCATAGCAAATCTGGGAGATTCCCTGGCTGCTATAAAAAAATGTATATTTGAGGATAAACTTTTTACCACATCTCAATTGTGGGTAGCAATAAGCAACAATTTTGAAGGCGAAGAAGGAAAGAAAATACAGAATTCGCTAATAAATGATGCACCAAAATATGGAAATGACGACGACTATATTGATTTATTATTAAAAGATGCATATGATGTATACATTGATGAAATAGGAAAATACCATAACACTAGATATGGTCGTGGACCTATTGGTGGAATATATTCGGCAGGAACATCTTCAATATCTGCAAATGTACCACAAGGGGATTCTACATCAGCAACGCCGGATGGACGATTAGCTCATACTCCACTTGCTGAAGGGTGTTCTCCAAGTCACGGTATGGATAAAAACGGCCCTACATCTGTGTTTAAATCGGTTTCAAAACTACCTACTGAAAAAATTACTGGGGGAGTGCTTTTAAACCAAAAGGTAAATCCACAAATGCTTGAAAAAGAGGAAGATAGAATGAAGCTTGTTATGCTCCTACGTACCTTCTTTAATCGATTGCATGGGTTTCATGTTCAGTATAATGTAGTATCAAGAGAAGTGTTATTAGATGCACAAAAACATCCAGAGGACCATCGTGATTTAATTGTACGTGTTGCAGGCTACAGTGCATTCTTTAATGTATTATCAAAACAGACTCAGGATGACATAATAGAACGTACCGAACACAAAATATAATATAAAAGGAGTTTTAAACTATGAAATATATGTTTGACACAATTAATATAGAGGATATTAAGCATTATAGTGAGTTTTACCCAATAACAGGGATTACTAGCAATCCAAGCATTATAAAAATAGAGGGTAAAATTAATTTTTTTAATCACTTCAAAGAGATTCGAAAAATTATAGGAATGAATAAATCTCTTCATATTCAAGTCGTTTCAGAGGATTATGATGGCATAATGGCAGAAGCTGCTGCTATTATCAAGAATGTTGATGATAAGGTATTTATAAAAGTGCCTGTAACTGAGCAAGGATTAAAAGCAATTAGAGCCTTAAAAGCAAAAGGAATTGGGGTTACTGCTACTGCAATTTATACAAAAGTACAAGGGTTACTTGCTATGGAGGCCGGTGCAGATTTTATAGCTCCTTATTACAATCGTATGGAGAACATGGATATAGATCCTAAGGCAGTTATTACTACTTTTGCTAAGATGATTGAAAAGTATAATTACTCAACCACAATACTTGCTGCAAGCTTTAAAAATATGGGACAGGTAAATACAGCATTTGAGTGTGGTGCACAAACGGCGACAATCCAACCAGCACTTCTACATACTGCTCTCAAAATGCCTGTAATTAAAAAGGCTGTGGAGGATTTTACAACTGATTTTGAAACTATATTTGGAAAAGGTGTATCAATTGTAGATTTATAGGACATAAATAAACCTTACTTTAAAACTCTAACTTATTAATATTAATTATAATAAGTTAGTTATTTTATTTTGATTAATTTGTAATACATTAAGAATGATAATTGGAACATAAAAATACAAAATGAATATGATAAAAAGTATATTATAAAAAAATAGGAGGAAGGAGGCACTTGATGGAGAAAGATATAAATAAAGAACTTTCTAGTATGTTTGTAATTTTTGGTGGAACTGGCGATCTAACAAAAAGAAAACTTATTCCTGCTATTTTTAGTTTGATGTACGAGAATAAATTACCAGAGAATTTTACAATTGTGTCTATAGGAAGACGGGAAAAAACAAATGAACAATACAGAGAAGAAATGTACGAATTTGCAATAAAATTCTGCCGGTTTCCTTTAAATGATAAATTGTGGCGAACTTTTAGTAAAAGAATTTTCTATAAAAACTTTGATTTTACATCAGACAAGGAAGGGTACAAGGATTTAGATTCATTTTTAATAAATGTGGAGACTGAATACTTAACTGGAGGTAGGAGATTATATTATTTAGCAGTTGCACCAGAATTTTTTGAAGGAATAATTAGAAATTTAAAGAATAATAATATGGTATGTATGGCAACAGGATGGCAGAGGATAATGGTCGAAAAACCTTTTGGATCAAGTTTGAAAACAGCTAGAATTTTAAACCATAATATATCAAAACTTATACCAGAAGAGGACATATTTAGAATAGACCACTATTTGGGGAAGGAAATGATTCAAAATATATTAGCAATCAGATTTGGTAACTCTTTATTTGAACCCCTATGGAATGCAAATTATATTGATAATATTCAAATTACATCTAATGAACTTTTAGGTGTAGAGAATAGAGGGGCATATTATGAAAAGGCTGGTATATTAAAAGATATGCTTCAAAATCATTTATTACAAATGTTAACAATGATTGCAATGGAACCTCCGGTAGACTTTGATCCTGAATCAATAAGAGATGAGAAAGTTAAGGTTCTACGATCACTCAGACCTTTTACTGAGGAATCTGTTAAGGAAGACATAGTTCGGGGTCAATATGGGGAGGGAATCGTCAATGGAATAAAAGCAGTGGGATATAGACAAGAAGATAGAGTGTCAAGAGAATCTAATACAGATACGTTTATAGCTCTTAAGACATATATTGATAATTTTCGATGGGGAGGAGTACCCATATATATAAGAGCAGGAAAGAGAATGGATACAAAAAGTACAGAGATAGTTATTCAATTTAAGAAACTTGCTGGGATCAATTATTATAAGGAATTTAATGAAATTGGTCATAATCTTTTAGTTTTAAAAATTCAGCCAGAAGAGGGCTTTTTCTTTCAGATAAATGCTAAAAAACCTGGTAATGATTTTAAAATGGAAAAGGTGGAATTAGATTATTGCCAAAGCTGTAAGTATGTAAATGATTCGCCTGAAGCCTATGAGAGGCTATTATTAGAGGCAATTAGAAATAACTCATCTTTGTTTACAAGGTGGGATGAACTTGAACATTCATGGAAATTTATTGAAAGCATAGAAAAGGGATATGAAAGCGATATATCTAATTATCCTAATTACGCAGCAGGCACACCAGGACCAGAAGAAGCAATAAATTTAATTAAGAAGGATGGCAGACAGTGGTGGAATACTGCACCTTATAAGGAGATATAAAATGATCATTTATGATATATCTATGACAATAGAGCCGAAAATGGGAGTATATAAGAATAAAGAGGAAAAAAGGCCAGTTATTAAATATGAAAGAAAAATTCCAAAGGATAGTATTAATGAATCTAGTATGTATATGAATTTACATACAGGAACTCATGTAGATGCTCCATATCACGTAGATAATATGGGGTCTACCATTGATGATATTGATTTAAATAATTTAATTACAAAATGTAGGGTTTTAGACCTAACAAAAGTAATAGGTGGTATTACGAAAGAAGACCTTATGGATAAAAACATTAAATCTGGTGAATTCTTATTACTAAAAACTAAAAACTCATTTACAGAAGAATTTGAACCTGGTTTTGTGTATGTTGAAAAGAGTGGGGCTGAGTATTTAGCAGAAAAAAGTATAGTAGGCGTTGCTATAGATTCTTTTGGAATTGAGAGAGCTCAACCGGATCATGAAACTCACAAGATACTTTTTAATAAAGGGATAATTATTATAGAAGGAGTAAGACTTAAAAAAATTACTGAGGAAGAATATTTTATGTGTGCGTTACCACTTAAAATTAAAGGCGTAGATGGTTCTCCTGCTAGGATAGTATTAATAAAAGATTTAATATAGCCAATGAATGGAATAAAATGTACAAAAAAAATGATGAGAGGTAATACAAATGAATAATATATTAGTTGCGGTTATTGCAGGAACTCCTGTGGATACTAAAATGGGAGTGGATTTCTTGAATTCTAAAGGGATTAAGGCATTAGGATACCCAGTATCCTTGTGCTCTGAGGAACAATCAAAGATGCAAATATTGTCCCCATTTGAACTTGCAAATAAAATTAGTAATATAATAAACCGGATAAAATATGAAAACATTAATACAGTAGTTATATATTGCAATTCTATAAGTGCTGCAGTTGATATGGACAAGTTATCTAGAAAAAAAGATATAAGAATAATAACCCCATTCGATATTTATAAGAAAATTGCATGTGAGTATCACAATATTGGGGTGCTTTCAGCTAATAATCAAAGCTCCGCAGGAATTGAAAAAGTAATACAAAGTGTAAATCCTGATTGTGATGTTATCGGATTAGGAATACTCCCTATAGTTGTTGCAATAGAAAAAGGTATATCTGCTAAAGAAATAGTAGATAAATATGCATTAAGGAATGTTATGGAGTTTTATAATTCTATCGGAGTAGAAGCTATTATATTGGGATGCACTCACTTTCCTTATTTATATGATCAATTAAAAAAGTATTCAGATATTCCTATTTTTGATCCAACTGAACTTATGTATAAAATGATATTAGAATAAATTATAACATCATAGAAGTTAGTTAAATAATTATCAATAAAACATATTTAATACACTTTATCTATAATTACAAATATAAAAACGAGAATATTTTAAAAAAGAGAAGTAATATCAACATAGACATAAATTATAGTACAGAGATACAATTAAATTGTATCTCTATTTATCTTTCTTATATAGAAAGAACTTTTTCTTAAATGGATAATATAATTAAGATAACCTAGTGAATAAGGTACATTTTCAAGGTTAAGACATTATAAATAGCTTTGCATGAACCCAGCAATTTGCCTATTACTGAGGTTAAAAGCATATCTAATTTAGATTCACTAGATGAGTGATTGTTAAATATTTAACTAAATCCGGCAATAATAGTTAAAACATAATAAAATAAAAGAATATTATTTACAAGCACTGTATTAGTACTGGAGGATATAAATATAACAGCAATCTATAAACTCTTATTATAGTAACGAATTATTATTCTCCTACATTGTGAAAAACAATAGTATGCAAGAATATATTATCAAAAATAAAAATTGATAATTAACAAGCTGTATACATTTTAAAAAGCGTTTATATTATATAAACCTAATTAACTCTTATAAAGATACTTGTTAAAAAATAGATTATTATTGACTTTTAACTGAAATAAAACTATCTTGAGGTATAGAACTTGTAATTTATATATAATTCGACAGGTAATATATAAGAATTTATCGTAACCTTATAATAGAATTATTATTCTAGTTAAGAGGTGTGGAGTAACTAGAATAGAAATTATCCCTGTGAATATAATATATTTGGTATTGTAGCAAGGGGGAGGAGTAGAAAAATTGGTAAAAGAAGAAGAAGGAATTATAATAGAAATATTTGAGAATAATATTGCAAAAGTCAAAGTAGGCAGGCACAATGAGTGTAAAAATTGTGGAGCATGCCCAGGTGACAGTTCAGTTGTAATAGAAGCTAAAAATCCAATAGGAGCTAAAACTGGACAACGAATTTCGTTCCAAATGAAAGAGACAAATATGTTAATGGCGGCTTTTGTTGTATATATAGCCCCATTAGTTTCAGTTGTAATAGGTATTATTGTTGGACAAGTAATAGCTAAAAAACTTGGTTATTCGATGCGAGGTTTTCAAATAGGTGGCGGAATAATAACATTCGTATTATCAATGCTCAGTATAAAGAAATTTGATAGATATGCTCATAATAATGACAAAATGCAACCAGTTATTACTCAAATTATATCTTAAATAAAATTATTCTAGATTTTAAATATCTATATAATTCAATGTATTTTAAATATGCTAAAAGAGGTGTGGGAAAGTGATTAAAAGTTTTCGTGGAGGAATACATCCAAATGATAATAAACGTTATACAGCTGATAAGTCTATAGAAATAGCCCTACTACCAAGTAAGGTTATTATTCCTGTAAGGCAACATATAGGTGCGCCTTGTGCACCTATGGTAGCTAAGGGCGATTTGGTAAAAAAAGGACAAGTTATAGCAAATAGTTCAGCTTTTGTATCTAGTCCGGCTCATGCATCTATATCTGGTGTTGTTACAGATGTTGCAGAATATCCTCATCCAGTATTTGGTAAGTGTCTTTCTATTGTTATTGAAAATGATGGACTCGATGAGTGGATAGAAGGAATTCCAGTCCAAAGAGATTGGGAAAAATTAAATGACAATGAAATAAAAGGCATCATTAAAGATGCAGGTATCGTTGGTATGGGAGGAGCAACATTTCCAACTCACGTAAAATTGTCACCACCAAAGGAAAAGAAAATTGATTTACTTATTATAAATGCAGCAGAATGTGAACCGTTTTTAACAGCAGATCATAGAATGATGCTTGAGTATCCAGAGCAAATTGTTACTGGTGTAAAAATAATTATGCAGGTTCTAGGAGTTAAAAGAGCAGTCATAGGAATTGAAGACAATAAACCTGATGCAGTAAGTGTTATGCAAAAGGCATTTGAAGGAACTACAGTGGAAGTTAAGGCAATCCCAACTAAATATCCACAAGGAGCAGAAAAGATGCTAATTAAGGTAATTGCTGATCGTGAGGTTCCATCAGGAAGTTTACCAATGGATGTGGGCGTAGTTGTTCAAAACATAGGTACAGTTGTTGCAATAAATGATGCAGTGGTAAAAGGTATTCCACTAATTCAAAGAGTAACTACAATAAGTGGAAGTGCAGTAAAAGAACCTAAAAATCTTCTTTTAAGAATTGGAACAACATTTAAAGATGCAATAGATAATTGTGGTGGATTTTCAGAAAAACCAGCTAAGATTATTATGGGTGGTCCTATGATGGGATTTGCTCAATCAAATTTAGATATTTCTATTATTAAAGGAGTTTCTGGGATCCTTGGATTAAACAAAAAAGATATTAATAACGGAACGCAATCACCTTGTATTCGTTGTGGGAAATGTGTAACTGTTTGTCCCTGTGGACTCAATCCAAGTATGCTTAGTATATTGGGAGAAAAAGACATGTATGAAGAAGCAAAACTTGAACAAAATCTATTTGACTGTGCAGAATGTGGAAGTTGTGTTTATGTATGTCCTGCTAAGCGCAATATCGTACAATACATTAAATACAGCAAGATGAGAAACACAGCTGATGCTGCAAAAAAAAAGGAGGCGCTAGCTAAATGAGTGAAATAAAATTACAAGATAATCTTTTTACTATATCAACGTCTCCGCATATACGTGCAGAAGCATCTATTTCTAAAATTATGTGGACTGTAAGTCTGGCATTAACTCCAGCAGCGATTTTTGCAATTTATCACTTTGGAACTCCTGCTTTAATAGTACTACTTGCGGGAAGTTTGTCAGCAGTGGCATTTGAGTACATAGTGCAAAAACTTAGAAAAAAGACAATAACAGTATCTGATGGAAGTGCATTTTTGACAGGATTCTTGCTTTCAATGTGTTTACCACCAGCTATTCCAGCATACATGGCAGTAATTGGTTCTTTTATTGCTATTGTTATAGCAAAACACTCTATGGGTGGTCTTGGGTATAATATTTTTAATCCCGCTCATGTAGGTAGAGCTGCACTTATGGTGTCATGGCCAATAGCAATGACAACCTGGACAAGTTTGAGCGGAAAGGTAGATGCAGTAGCTTCTGCAACACCACTCGGTATTTTAAAACAACAAGGATATTCAAAATTAATTGATACTTTTGGAAGTGCACCTCAAATGTATAAATCAATGTTTATTGGTGCTCGTAATGGAAGTATTGGTGAAACCTCTACAGTTTTATTACTAATTGGAGGTATATATTTAATATATAAAGGTTATGCAAATTGGATAGTACCTGTATTTATGATTGCAACTGTAGGTATTTTAACTTGGGTATGTGGACCAACTGGTTTATTCACTGGAGATCCACTCTTTCATATAATGGCTGGAGGACTTATTATAGGTGCTTTCTTTATGGCTACAGATATGGTTACTATTCCAATCACAAAGAAAGGTCAGATAGTCTTTGCAATTGGAGCTGGAGCGATTACTGTCCTAATTAGGCTTAAGGGTGGATACCCTGAAGGGGTTTGTTATTCTATTTTATTAATGAATGCAGTTACACCACTTATTGATCGCTTTATGAAGCCAGTTAAATTTGGAGCGAGGGGGGTAGCGAAAAATGTCAGATGAGAATAATATTGATCCTAAGGTTAATCACGAAAAAAAGTATAGTATTTTTCAAATTGCTATAAATTTAACAGTTGCCTGTTTTATATCAGGTGCAATAATTGCTGGAACCTATTTTATAACAGCACCAGTTTCAGTAAAAACGGCAGCAAAAATTAAGACTGATGCAATGAGGTCACTAGTGACAAATGCACAAACTTTTACTGCGATAAAAACTAAACCAGATTGGTTTACTGCAGAAAAAGATGGAAAAATAATTGCATATGTTGTACCAGCAGAAAGCAAAGGGTATGGTGGAGCTATAAGTATGCTTGTATCAGTTACACCAAAAGGTGAAGTTATTGACTTTAATATATTAGAGAGTAAGGAAACACCTGGACTTGGAGATAATGCAAGTAAAGATCCTTTTAGAAATCAATTCAAAGGTAAAGCAGTCAAAGATTTAGAAGTTGTAAAAGACCCAACAAAAGTAAATAATATTCAAGCGATGACTGGAGCTACCATTTCGTCTAAAGCGGTAACTAAAGGCATCAAAGAAGCTGTGCAACAAGTTACACAGTTTGTAGGGGGAAAATAATATGAGAGAGCTATGGAATATATTCAAAAAAGGGATTATTGCAGAGAACCCGATATTTGTTCTTGCACTTAGTCTTTGCCCTGCTTTAGCTGTAACCAGTAGTGCGATAAATTCCCTAGTTATGGGACTTGCAGTAATGTTTGTTATTACTGTAAATAATGTTATTGTATCTATTTTTAGAAAAGTAGTAAATCCTAAGGTACGTGTACCCGTGTATATTACGTCAGTTGCAACAATTGTAACGGTGGTACAGTTGGTATTACAGGCATATTTACCTGTGCTTTTTAAGGCTTTAGGTATATATTTGGCTTTGATTGTTGTTTTTGCAATTATTTTAGCTAGAGCAGAAGTTTTTGCTTCAAAGAATAAAGTTACCCCATCCTTTTTCGATGGATTAGGAATGGGATGTGGTTTTGCACTTGCGCTTTTATCTATTGGGATAATTCGTGAACTTCTTGGTACAGGAGCTATATTTGGAATAAAAGTTCTTGGTTCTTGGTATAATCCGGCACTTATCATGATTTTACCACCAGGTGCATTTATACTAATTGGTTACATGGTAGCTGGTTTTAAGATGTGGACTGAACACACTGAAAAAGTTAAACTTGAGAGAGGTGAAGTATAATGGGTCATTATTTAACACTTCTTGCAAGTGGGGTTATTGTAAATAACTACGTTTTAACAAGATTTTTAGGACTTTGTATTTTCTTTGGAGTTTCTAAAAGTTTAAACGCCTCTATTGGTATGGGAATGGCTGTAACTTCTGTTATGACACTAAGTTCTATGCTCGCATGGGTGGTATATCATTTTGTATTAGCTCCTTTTCATTTAACATTTTTAACAACAGCGGTGTTTGTTCTTTTGATTGCTAGTTTTGTGCAGCTTTTAGAAATGATTATTAAAAAACATGCACCTACATTATATAATATGTGGGGTATCTATTTATTACTAATCGCTACAAATTGTGTTGTACTTGGTGTACCACTTTTAAATGTAGAGAATAGTTATTCATTCTTAGAAAGTACAGTATCTGCAGTCGGTGCCGGTTTAGGCTTTGCTTTGGCAATTGTACTTATGGCAAGTTTAAGAGAAAAATTAAGACTCGCAGATGTCCCTAAACCACTTGAGGGGCTTGGCATCGCGTTTATTTTAGCAGGTATGTTAGCATTAGCCTTCCTAGGTTTTTCTGGGATGATAGCAGTATAGAAGGGAGCTGAGAAATTAATATGAGTAATATAGATATTGCAATTGCAGTTTTAGTTGTAATGACATTAGTTGGACTAGTATTTGGTTTAGTTTTGGCGTTTGCCAATAAAAAGTTTGCCATTGAAGTAAATCCATTGATTCATATAGTTGAAGATATATTACCAAAAGGACAGTGTGGATCTTGTGGATTTGCTGGGTGTATGGCATATGCAGAAGCCGTGGTTATAAATCCAGATGTAGAACCAAATCTTTGCATTCCAGGTAAAGCACCTATTGCGAAACTGGTAGCAGAATTAACTGGTAAAAAAGCAGCGGAGATAGAACCAAAGGTAGCTTTTGTAAAATGTGCGGGTTCAGTAAGTAAAGCTAAAAAGGCATATGAATATAAAGGCGTGCAAGATTGTGTTGCAGCTTCATTACTACAGGGAGGACCAAAGGGATGTCAATATGGATGTCTTGGTTTTGGAACCTGTGTTAAAAACTGTCCTTTTGATGCAATGACAATGAGTGACGAAGGATTACCAATTATTAATGAACAAAAGTGTACAGGTTGTGGAAAATGTCAAACAGTTTGTCCAAAGAAAGTTATTGAATTAGTTCCTCTTGGAATTCATGTAGCATTAAATTGTAATTCACATGACAAAGGTGTTAAGGCACGTAAACTTTGCAGTATTGGTTGCATTGGATGTGGCCTATGCGTCAAAAATTGCCCACATAATGCAATAAAAATTGAAAATAACTTAGCAGTAGTTGATACAGAAATTTGTGTTTCATTGTGTAGTGAAAATACATGCTTATATAAATGCCCAACGGGCGCAATTGAAGGGCGTATAGAAAAAATGCCAGAGCAAAGTATAGCTGCAAAAGTGGTTAAAAATCAAAATCTCGCAGATTAAAGAGAATAATATGCTTTTAGAGAAAAAGTTTCAAAATTTATTGTACATTTTGAAACTTTTTCTCTTTATAATCTATATTGGAGGTGAATAAAATATTAACCATTAATATGTGTTAATATTTTAACAAAATTTTCATGTGATGTGTTATACTATTATTATAGATAAATTTAAGGAGGCTCAACATGGATAAACTTAAACAACAAGAAATAATGAATGAATTTGCTATACCTTCTCCTCATAAAGATGAGTCAGATCAGAAGTATGCATTTAGAATGATAGAAGAAATCACTTCTTTCTTAAAAGAATATGCTAAGAGCTCTGGAAAAAAGGGTTATGTCTGTCATCTTACTGGTGGAGTAGATAGCTTTGTAACAAATATGCTTATAAAAAAATCAGGGCTAGAACTAATCAGTCTATCACTTCCATTTGGAATTAAACCGGATATAGCTGATGTAGAGCTTGCAAAAAAAATTATAATGCCAGATGTTTTTAGGACTTATGATGTTATGGGACCTGTAATCGAATCCATTGAGCTACTTCGTAATTTACCATCTTCTAAAGTAGATATAGGTAATACAAAATCTAGAATAAGAATGACCGTATTATACAGAATAGCTGAAGTTTATGATGTATTAGTTGCTGGTTTCTCAAATGTGGCCGAGCTTACTTTAGGAATGGTTACTAAGTATGGTGATGATGCAGCAGATGTAAAACCGCTTGCGGGAATAACAAAAAGCATAATTTATGAAATGGCAAAAATATTTAATGCTCCTCAAACTATAATTGATAAAGTTTCCACCACGGGTATGTGGGACAATAGAGCGAACCAAGAAGAAGTTACAGAATTAAATCATCAGGTTTGTATGTATTTAAGAGGAGAGGACATAGAAAAACAATATGAAGAAAAGATCATAAAATTGTACACAGTTTCTAAACACAAAAGAAATTCACCAGTATCTCCAAAAGATTCTTGGTGGAATAAATAATATTTAAGTTAAAGAGATGCATCTAATGGTTAGAAGCATCTCTTTCCTTTACTTGTGTATGCACTCAAAGATATAAAATAATATTGTTAATATTTTAACATACTGTAGACAGAGTGTGTTATACTAAATGTATAAATAAGTTTAAGGAGGCTCGATATGGATAAAGTAAAACAACAAGAAATAGTTAATGAATTTGGTATACCTACTCCTCTGCAAGATGAGTCAGATGAAAAGTATGCATATAGAATGATAGAAGAAATCACTACTTTTTTGAAAGATTACGCTCAAAGCACTGGAAAAAAAGGTTATGTTTGCCATCTTTCAGGTGGAATAGATAGTTTTGTTACAAGTATGCTTATAAAAAAATCAGGACTTGAGCTAATTAGTTTATCACTTCCATTTGGCATTGAACCAGACAGAGCTGATGTAGAACTTGCAATACGTATTATAAAACCAGATGTATTTAGGACATATGATATAATGGGTCCCGTAAATGAATCCATTGATCTTCTTCATAATCTACCTTCATCAAAAGTAGACATAGGAAACACAAAATCAAGAATAAGAATGACCGTAATATATAGAATAGCTGAAGTTTATGATGTTCTAGTTGCTGGTTATTCAAGTGTAACTAATCTAACTCTAGGAATGGTTACTAAGTATGGCGACGATGCAGCAGATGTAAAACCACTAGCTGGAATAACAAAAAGTATAATTTGTGAAATGGCAAAAATATTTAAGGCACCCCAGTCTATAATTAATAAAATCCCAACTACTGGTATGTGGGACAATAAATCTAATTTAGATGAAGTAACAGCCTTAAATCATCAGGTTTGTATGTATTTAAGAGGTGAAGATATATCAGAAGAATACGAGAAGCAAATTTTAAAATTATATACAGTGTCTAAACATAAAAGACATTCGGCAGTTTCCCCAAAAGATACTTGGTGGATTAAATAATATAGTAAAAGGAATAGATGCGCCTAATGGTTAGGTGCATCTATTCCTTTATAATTTTAATTCGTAATATGTTTCATGTCCTTATTTTAACTTTAAAACAAATACATGAGGTGTGAGCCTGCCACTTTCAATTTTTATTTCTTGAAGTAATTCAAGCTGATCATTATCTAAGAGAACTTCCCTAAATAATTGTTTTTCTATTGTATAGATAAATGCTATTCCTTCTGGTTTAATAAGATTAGGTATTTTGTCTACAAATTCTTTATATAACTCAGCATACTTATTATGGGTAGTGGACTTATTATCAAATGGCATATTTGTTATAATTTCATCATATAGGTCATAAGGCCTAAATTCCAGTATATCGTCGGCTATAAGCTCAATACTTACATTAGCTAACTTGGAATTTATTGTTGAAGCTGTTATAGCAGTTCTAAATATATCAACGCCTGTTAAAGATTGATACTGTTCTAACTTAGCTCTTTCAATAAGCATTGTTGAAGCACCACAAAATGGGTCTATAACGTTAGCATTTGGTTCTAACCATTTTTGTATGGATTTTATAACGATAGCTGCAGTTACTGGATTTATAGAGGTAGCTAAATCATTTTTTCTGTACTCAAACCTATTATCCTTATAGGAATATAACTTTACAAAAACATTACATAGATTATTTTTTTCAAGTATTCTAATTTCAACTTCATAAGAAGAAGGGCTATTTTTTAAGTCTCCACAGGAAAGCTCATCTAATTCTCTAGACAAGTTTTTTACAAAATCAGACCGATCTCTATTAGAATCCATAGTTTTAAATTCAACTCTGTAACCAAAAGGAGATTTAATATCACTATAATGACACTCCTTTAAAAAGCCTACTATATTTGCATTCATAATTTCCGAAGCTATTACCTTATAATCAAATTCTAAATCATTACAATCAGCTAAAGGATATAATAGTTCATAAAATGTCCTGCAAGTGTAAACTTTGTCTATATCCTTCTCAAATATAAGGATACCATCATCTATGAGTCTGCCATCAATTAATTTATCATCAAGTTCCTTTATTGTAAGTTGATACTGATAATTCATAACTGTGAGTAATATGGATACGGGATTTTCAAACCCCTTAAATTCATGACGTGGCATTGGGCATAATTTATCTATTGCTCTCGTAAGTGCAAGCTTTTCCTCATTAATATGTTTATTAGTTGTTACTCGTGAGTCATTGTCTTTAGAAGCTTTTTCATTTTTAACTACTTCATCAAACATATTCTTTAACCTCTCTGCATCATGTGCACTGCCGCAGTTTCCTATTGCAAGTACATAGGAATATCGAACAAATAGTTTTTCTTCGGAGTTGTAAGCGCTGTACAAAGCCTCTAAATATGCAGGATCCCCAAGTTCTCCAATAACACCACATACATTTTTACGAACCTTTGGATCAGAATGGGAAAGAAGAGCACTAAGCTTTTCCCTTGAATTACCAATAGTTCTTTTGAACATTCCCTTTGGTTTTTCCTTTTTTAGAATATCTCTCATAACAGAAAGTAATGTTCGTGGGTCATCCTCAGTTATTATTTTTGACCATAACATGGGAATAGCATTATTATAATCTAAGGATAGTTTATTTATTATAGCAGATCTTTGTTTATCATCTGAAGTTTTTAGATTTTCTATGAAAGCTGCTATTGTATCATTTATCTCTATCATTCGTTTCACCTCTTATGTTTAAATTTATTAACTTCAATTATATCATACATATATTTTTCTAACAAAAAAAATAGGATATTTACTCCCAATATAAGAAATATAATATTACCCGAAGGCTTTACAAATCAATAAATATAAGGTACATTTAAAAATAGCATATTATGAAAACGGAATATATTATGAAAATGGAGGCTAGTAAAATGAATGAAACTTTAAAAAACATACGTAACAGGCGAAGTACAAGAGCATTTTTACCAGAGCAAGTCAATGGCGCAGATTTGACAGAAATAATAGATGCAGGGTTATATGCACCAAGTGCTACTAATAAACAACCATGGCACTTTACCATAATTCAAAGAAAAGATATCATAGATAGATTAAGTGAGGCTTTTAAAGAAATTGCAATGAAATCTGATAATGAATATATTAGAAGATTTTCAGATAATGAAAAGTTCCATGTGTTTTATAATGCACCGACAGTAGTATTAGTATCTGGAGACGAAAGTAATGACAATGCCTCGGTTGATTGTGGAGTTGCAGTGGAAAATATGCTGATAGCCGCAGAATCATTAGAAATTGGTGGTTGTTGGGTGGGTCTTATTTCCTATCTACTAAATAGCGAAGAGGGTAAAAAATTTGTTAAGGAACTTGAAATACCAGAAGGGTTTAAACAAATACATTCGTTTTGCCTTGGATATAAAAAAATTGAGATAACTAATGCCCCAGCAAGAAAAGAAAATAACGTAAATTATATAAAATAATATAAATATTTATCTTATAAAACTAATGGATAATATTTATCTATTAGTTTTATAAATAAGTATTTACAAATGCTTTTAAATGATATATAATAAAGAAGTTGTCAAACGTCGAACATGCTTCATTAGCTCAGCTGGTTAGAGTACCTGACTCTTAATCAGGGTGTCCAGGGTTCGATTCCCTGATGGAGCACCATAAAAAACATCAAGATCTTATGATCTTGATGTTTTTTTTTATAGACTAATACTATCATACAGACATATAATATAACAAAACATAGTTTGCAAAGGGGGATGGAGTTATGGGTTTGTACACAGTCTTAATTATAGCAGGAATAGTTATAATTATATTAATTTTAATTGCATATGGAATAGGGTCCACAAGCATAGGACCAGATGAAGTAGGCATTGTTGAAAAATGGTGGAGCTCTGGTGGATCAGTACCTGCTGATGGTCTTATAGCACTAAAAGGAGAAGCGGGTTACCAACCAGAAGTACTAAGGGCTGGTGTTCATTTCAAAACACCATTCAAGTACAAGGTTAAGAAAGTAAGGCTCGTAACTATACCACAAGGTCAAATAGCTTATGTATTTTCGAGGTCTGGAGAAAGTTTAAGCGATGGTCAAACTTTAGGTAAGGTTATACCACAAAGTAAGTCATTCCAAGATGTTGTAGCGTTTTTAAATAATGGTGGGCAAAAAGGACCACAAAGGCAAATTCTTCGTGAGGGTACTTATGCATTTAACTTAGCACAATTTATTATAATTACGAAAGATAGGGTACACTCAATATTTACTTCAAAGGATGAAACAGCTCAAATAGAAACAATGCGAAGTGATTTAGCAAAACAAAGTGGTTTTAATCCTGTAATTATATCAAGTTCAAAGGCTTCTGAGCCAAATACCCAGCAGGATGATGGTAGTGAGATAGAAGCCTCATATAATAAAATAGTTAATAAGCCAGGTAGCCGAGATACTATAGGTATTGTAACTATTAATGAGGGACCAACTCCTGACAATGGGGCAATTATAGCACCTATTGTTGGTGATGGTATAAATAATGAGTTCTATCACAATAACTTTCAGGAGCCAGAGAAGTTTTTAGCAGCAGATGGCAGAAAAGGTAAGCAAATGCAAGTACTTACTGATGGAGTTTATTTCATTAATAGAATGTTTGCAAATGTTGATATAGTACCTAAAAGCATAATAGATATTGGATATGTAGGTGTTGTGGTAAGCTATTTTGGTGATAAGGGTGAAGATGTTTCAGGTACGGGTTACTCTCATGGAGAACTTGTAGAACAAGGTAAAAAAGGTATTTGGAGAGATTCTATGATGCCAGGAAAGTACGCATTTAATACTTATGCTGGTAAAGTTGTGCCAGTTCCTACTACTAATGTAATATTAAAGTGGATAAGTGGTCAATCTGGAGTACACAAGCTAGATGATAACTTAAAAGAAATTAGTTTAATAACTAAGGATGCTTTTGAACCAAATTTACCTTTAACAGTAGTCTTTAATATTGATTATAGAAAAGCATCATCAGTTATACAAAGATTTGGAGATATAAAAATGCTTATTGAGCAATCTCTTGATCCTATGATTGCTGGTTACTTCAAGAATATTGGGCAAACAAAAACTCTTATAGAATTAGTTCAGGACCGAAGTCAGATTCAGCAACAGGCAGCAGATGAAATGACAGGTAAATTTAAATTATATGATTTAGAGCTACAAGAAGTTCTAATTGGAACACCCGCTGCTTCAGCTAGTGATACAAGAATTGAGAAAATCCTTGCACAACTAAGAGATAGGCAAGTAGCTATGGAAGAAATTAAGACAAATGAAGCTAAACAAAAATCTGCTGAAAAGCAAAGGGAATTAAATGAGGCTCAGGCAAAAGCAATGGCACAGTCTGCGCTTACACAATCAAGTATTGACATAGAGGTAGCTGATAATAAAGGTAAATCTGAATTGAGGTTAGCAGAACAGTTAGCATTAAAAACGCAGAAACTTGCTGAAGCAGACAAATATAAAAGAACTCAAGAAGCAGATGCGGAAAGATATACAAGGGAAGCTCAGGCTGCAGCTCAGGCAAAAACTATTGAATTAACAGCCGGTGCAAATGCTAAACAAGTAGAACTACAAGCTAGTGCTGAGGCGTTTAGTCTTGAAACAGTAGGTAAAGCAACAGCACTTAATATTAAAGCAGTTGCGGACGCTACTGCTGAGCAAGAAACAAAGGTAGGAATTGCAAAGGGAACAGCTGCAAAAGCTTTAGTTGAGGCATATGGTGGACCAGATCTACAAGTTAGACAAAGCGTAATGATAGCATTTGCAGAGGCATTAAAAATAAGTAAATCTCCACTTGTACCTCAAACTATAATAATGGGTGGGGCTGATGGAAAAACACCTAATGCAATGGAAGGTATAATGAGTATGGTACTTGCAAATATGGCAAGTGAAAAAAGCGCAGTGTCGCCAAAAGGTATAGAAAATATAAATGCTGAAGAAATAAATACTCATGAAATTAAATCATAGAACTTTAACCATTAAATACAATAAAAAATCCAGTAGAATAAATTTATTATTCTACTGGATTTTTTATTAAGAATTATTTTGTTCATCAATTATAGCTTGTTCTTCTTTATCATCTCTTTTAACTTTTCTTTCATTAACTTTATACCAAGCATTTGCATTTTTAATCCCTAGTTTTTGGGGATCAAATATAAATGTCTTTATATCTCTTCCCATTTTAAGTTGCTTTTCATAGTCTTTTAAAACCTTAAGACCAACATTACCAAGAATTAGTATGGCAATAACGTTAAGCCATGCCATGGTTCCAACAGCAATATCACCAAGTGCCCAAGCAGTTTCTGCTGTTTTAATAGAGCCATAAAAAGTTGAAGCAAGAATTGCAATTCTTAGTACATTGGTAACGACCTTGCTATATTTAGAATTTTTAAATAGATAAGTTAAATTTGTTTCTGCTATATAGTAGAATGCCATAAGCGTTGTAATTGCAAAGAAAAATAATGCTATTGCAACGAAAGGGCCTCCAAATTTCCCAAGGACTGTACTAACTGCAATTTGAGTATATACAGGTCCGATTGGTATTTTTGGAATGTTTTCTACTAAAAATCCACCAGCCGGATTTATAACATTGTATTTACCAGTTGATAAAATCATGAATGCAGTTGCAGAACATACAAATAATGTATCAAAATAAACTGCAAAAGCTTGGACTAAACCTTGCACGGCCGGGTGGGATACTTCGGCAGCAGCAGCTGATTGTGGACCTGTTCCCTGTCCAGCTTCATTTGAATATATTCCTCTTTTAACGCCCCATTGAATTGAAACTCCAAGTATACCTGCAAAAGCTTGCTCAGCACCAAAGGCACTTTTAATTATTAAAGCGAACATATGAGGTACGGCTGTAATATTAAATGCAAGAACTGTTAAAGCAACTAATATGTATGCAAGTGCCATAAAAGGTACTACAATTTCAGCAACTTTTCCAAGCCTCTTTGTACCACCAAATACAATAAAAGCAAGTAATATAACTACTATACTGCCAGTTATAATTGGACTAATACCAAAGGCGTTATTTACGCTAGCTACAATACTATTTGATTGAACGCCTGGAGCGAAAATACCCATACCAATTACAGTTACGGTAGCAAATGCAATTGCATACCATTTTACGCCCATAGCTTTTTCAATGTAGTATGCGGGCCCGCCACGATATTCTCCATCGACGTTTTCTTTATAAACCTGGGCAAGAGTACATTCTATGAAAGATGAACCTGCACCAAGAAATGATATAGTCCACATCCAGAAAATAGCACCAGGACCACCCATGGCTATTGCAGTAGCAACGCCGGCTATATTTCCCGTGCCAACACGACCAGCTACTGACATTGCAAATGCTTGAAATGAAGATACTCCGTGACTGGAGTCACCGCCATTAAATAAGTAGCTTACCATGTGCTTAAGGTGCCTTACTTGTAAAAATCGGGTTCGAAGTGAAAAATAAATACCTGAACCTAGACATAAAAAGATCAGTGCGTTACTCCAAATAAGTCCGCTTACTTTATTAATAATGAATTCCATAAATTCCCCCTAATTTTGATAATACATCATACAACATAAAGTCTAATATTATCACAATTTTATAAATTTTGCAATAAACATATAATGGTTATTGCAATAAACACTATAGTACGATATTAAATGCAACGACATATATAATGCAATTTAAACAAATTTATAGATTTTATCGTATTACTGAAATTATACAGTAAAGTAAATATAATAATAAGGATGTTAATATTTATTAATATTGTATTACTGAATTAAATATTGTAAAATAAAAACAAGATACAATTTAATAATTTATCGAGGGGGAAGAATAATGAATATGCAAATTAATTATAGTGACTTAGATAACATACTTAAAAATCATGAGTTTAAATCTAGTAATATTATTGCAATACTACAAGATACGCAAGAAATATATAGGTATTTACCTAAGGAGGTATTCGCATATTTTTCAGATAAGCTTGACATGAGTATGGCAAAAATATATGGGGTAGCAACTTTTTATGATAATTTTTCTTTAGAACCAAAAGGCAGGTATGTTATAAAAATATGTGATGGGACAGCATGTCATGTGAGAAAGTCTATTCCTATTTTAGATAAGATGAGGGCAGAGTTAGGACTTTCAGAATCTAAGATTACAACGGATGACTTGAGTTTTACCGTGGAAACGGTTTCGTGTCTTGGGGCATGTGGACTTGCACCGGCTATAACTATTAATGACAAAGTACATGGTGCTATGACTCCAGAAAAGGCAATGGAAATTTTAAGCACACTTAAGGAGGTAAAATAATATGCTTCTTAATAGAGATGATTTAATTAATATCAGAGATGAATACACGGATAGTTTCCAAAAAGAAAAGAAAAAAATTCTAATATGTGCAGGTACTGGTTGCATTGCAGGTGGAGCACTCGAAATTTATGATGAACTTATAAGGTTAATGAAGGATAAAAAGATAGATTGTGAAGTAGGTCTCCAAAAGGAACCGCATGACGAATCAGTTGGAATTAAAAAAAGTGGATGTCATGGATTTTGCGAAATGGGCCCACTTGTAAAAATTGAGCCTTGGGGATATCTATATATAAAAGTCAAACGAGAGGATTGTGAAGAAATACTAGAAAAAACTATACTACATGATGAGTGCGTAGAGAGGCTTGCATACACTAAAAACGGGAAAATATACAAGAAACAAGAGGAAATACCTTTTTATAAAAGCCAAACTAGGCTTGCACTTGAACATTGTGGACATATTGATGCAACTTCTATAGAAGAGTATTTTGCTGTAGGAGGTTATAGTGCACTTGAAAAAGCATTATTTGATATGGATGCAGGAAACATCATTGAAGAAATAGAAGAGTCAAATCTAAGAGGACGTGGAGGTGGTGGATTTCCTACAGGTCGCAAGTGGTCTCAAGTAAAAAATCAGAAAACGGATATAAAATATATTGTATGCAATGGAGATGAAGGTGATCCAGGTGCGTTTATGGATAGAAGTGTAATGGAGGGAGACCCACATAGAGTGCTTGAAGGAATGATGATTGCAGCTATAGCCTGTGGAGCAACCGAAGGATATATTTATGTGCGCGCAGAGTATCCTCTTGCTGTAAGTAGACTTAAGAATGCTATTAGTCAAGCAACAAGTTACGGTATCTTAGGTGAAAACATTCTTGGAACAAATTTTAATTTCAATATAAAAATAAATAAAGGGGCAGGTGCATTTGTTTGTGGTGAAGGAAGTGCTCTTACTGCTTCGATTGAGGGAAAAAGAGGCATGCCAAGAGTAAAACCTCCAAGAACAGTGGAGCAGGGACTTTTTGCTAAACCAACAGTACTTAACAATGTAGAAACATTTGCTAATGTACCTTTAATTATTATTAATGGGGCACTGTGGTATAAATCTATAGGACCTGAAAATAGTCCAGGTACAAAGGCATTTGCTTTAACTGGAAATATTGAAAATACAGGACTTATTGAAGTTCCAATGGGGTCAACATTAAGAGAAATAATATTCGGTATAGGTGGAGGAATCAAAGGTGGCAAAAAGTTTAAGGCTGTGCAGATAGGAGGACCGTCAGGGGGATGTCTTATAACATCAGATCTTGATTTAAGGCTAGACTTTGATTCGCTTAAAAAAGTAGGTGCAATGATAGGTTCTGGTGGACTTGTGGTTATGGACGAAGATACTTGCATGGTTGAAGTTGCAAAATTCTTCATGACCTTCACCCAAAATGAATCTTGTGGTAAGTGTGTTCCTTGCCGCGAAGGTACTAAAAGAATGCTTGAAATTCTTAAAAATATTACTTCGGGTGAAGGGAAAATATCCGATATCGACATGTTAATGGAACTTGCAGATACTATATCGCATACTGCTTTATGTGGCCTCGGTAAAACAGCTGCTTTACCAGTTGTTAGTACTATTAAAAATTTCCGCGATGAGTATGAAATTCACATAAATCAAAAGAAATGTCCCTCAAAAACTTGTTCAGGGCTTAAAACTATATTTATAGATAAAGATCTTTGCAAAGGCTGTTCAAAGTGTTCAAGGATTTGCCCGGTTAATGCAATTTCTGGCAAGATTAAATTACCTTATACAATAGATAAAGAAAAGTGCATTAAGTGTGGTGCCTGTATTGAAGCTTGTGCTTTCAAAGCTATAAAGGAGGATTAAGATGATGAATGGACAGTTTATGCTTATAGATGATATTCCCGTAGAGATAAATGGAGAGAAAAACATTCTTGAAGTAGTTAGAAAAGCTGGTATTGATTTGCCTACCTTATGTTATTATTCTGAACTTTCAGTGTATGGTGCTTGTCGTATGTGCATGGTGGAGAACAAATGGGGAGGCATGGAAGCTTCTTGCTCTACCCCTCCGAAAGCTAATATGGAGATTTATACAAATACACCAAAGCTACGTAAATATAGAAAAATGATACTTGAGTTACTCCTAGCAGATCATTGTAGAGATTGTACCACTTGCGACAAAAGTGGTCATTGCAAATTGCAAGAGCTTGCTGAGCGTTTTGGAATAAGAAAAGTAAGATTCACTAATACTTCTGCAAAGAGGGCAATAGACAACTCGTCAGTATGCATAGCACGTGATAAAAGTAAGTGTATTTTATGTGGCGATTGTGTCCGGATGTGTGAAGAAGTACAAAACGTTGGAGCTATAGACTTTGTTAATAGGGGCTCAAAAATGAGCGTAGGAACTGCTTTTAATGTACCACTAGCAGAAACCAATTGCGTTGGCTGTGGACAGTGCGCAGCGGTGTGTCCTACTGGTGCTATAATTGTAAAAAATGACTCGCAGAGGCTTTGGAAAGATATTAGTGATATGGAAACAGTGGTTGTAGTTCAGATTGCTCCTGCAGTACGTGTAGGAATTAGTCAGGAGCTTGGACAAAAGAATGATGAAAATGTGATGGGTAAAATAGTAAGTTCTCTTAGGAAAATGGGCGTTGATGAAATATTTGATACATCCACTGGGGCCGATCTCACAGTACTCGAGGAAACAGCAGAGTTTCTTTCAAGACTTGAAAATAATGAGAAATTACCTTTGTTTACTTCTTGTTGTCCTGCGTGGGTAAACTATGTCGAAAATACTTATCCTAGTTTAATGAAGAATGTATCTTCTTGTCGCTCGCCCATGCAAATGTTTGCATCTGTAATTAAGCAGCAATATAAAGATTCCAATAAAAGAATAGTGCATGTAGCAATTATGCCTTGCACTGCAAAAAAATATGAAGCACAAAGAGATGAATTTAAAGAAAATGGGGTTTCAAATGTAGATTATGTAATAACTACGCAAGAACTCATACAAATGATAAAAGAATCAGGAATTGTATTCTCAGAGATATTGCCTGAGGCAGTTGATATGCCATTTGGGGTTAGCAGTGGAGCAGGTGTTATATTTGGAGTGACAGGTGGTGTTACTGAGGCTGTTATACGTCGAGTGCAAGAAGATAAATCAACTTCTGCATTACGTGCCCTTGCTTTTAATGGCGTTAGGGGTATGAGGGGAGTTAAAGAAGCGAGCATTACTGTGGGTGAACGCGTAATAAAGATAGCAGTGGTAAGTGGACTTAAAAATGCAGATGAGCTTGTGAAAAAGTTGCAAAAGGGCGAAGCTCAATATGATTTTGTTGAAGTTATGGCTTGCCCAGGTGGATGCATTGGTGGCGCAGGACAACCATTTGTAAAAGCTAAGGGAAAATTAAAACGTGGTGCATTATTATATGAAGCAGATAGAATGAATAGCATAAGGCGATCAGAAGGAAATCCGCTAATGACATCATTGTATAATGGTTTGTTAAAAGATAAGCTTCATAAGCTATTACATGTAGATTACACAAAGAAATAATATCTTTTATGTTTGAAATAAATATAAATTAGTTTCGTGTATATAAATTAACAAGCCCATCAGAATAAATATCCGATGGGCTTGTTGTTATAGTATCAATTATCTTTTGTTTATAGTTAGGGACTTCATCTAACCTATAAAGTTTTGTATACAAAGAAAAGCTTTAATATCTATGTTCTCATTAGAAGTAATTAAACTTTTAGCTTCTTTTTTTGATAATAGCATTATTTCAATATCCTCATCAGGTTCTAAAAATGCTTTTGATATTTTGCCGTTACAAGTACAATAAACTAAAGCTACAGACTCATCTGTCATACCTGTTGAAATATATGCCTTAGATTTTGTCTTATCATAATCAATCTTTATCAGATCAAGTCCTGTTTCTTCTTTTAGTTCACGACCTACAGTAGTTTTGAAATCTTCTCCAGGATCTATAAGCCCAGCAGGAATTTCATAAACATAATCATTTAGAGGAACCCTAAACTGCTTTATAACTACCAATTTATTTTCATCAGTATGAGTAGCTACTATTACAACAGCGTCAATACTGCACTCTGATCCATGAAAATAAATATTATTTAATGTGTCTAAATCCTTTCTAGAAGCTATGGACCAATTTTTTGTTTCACCATTTTTATTAATATACTCTGCATCATAAAGTTTTAAATACCTTGTATCAGCCAGTGTTTTAATGTTTTTTATGCTCATGTTTTCATCTCCAATTATACTGAATTTTGTTATAATAAACAGCAATACGTTTATGTATGTAAGCTTCCACTTTCATACAATATATATAAGTTTAATAATAGCACTTTAAAAGGATAAAAACAAATAGTGGGAATGCCATAATTTAAGACATAAGCTTATTATTATACTGACTAGTAGATATTATTTTGCATTTTATAATGGTTGAATAACCAGTAGGAATATATGTAATAACAGTAAAAATGTTTACAATTTGGGTTTAAGAATTAATATGAAATCACAAGAAAATTTGTTACAATGTTTCTATTACATAATTGTTTTAATTTATAAACATTAATTAATACATGTAAGGTTGCGGAGGTGGGGAAAATATTTTATTTTGTAAAAGACATAGAAGAGAATGTTATGAATGTGAATTGTTTGCACGAAGTGCCATTTTTAGAAGAAGCTATATATAACATGTCATTAGAAAAAATGATTAAAGAATATGAAAATATAAAAAAATGGTTCATGATTAATAAAATGGCTAATAATTTTCAGATTAAAGGTGTTGCAGGAAAGGAACTGGAATTTTTTGTTATAGAAGATATTCCATATGATGAGCTGGATAATACTCATGACGTTCTACATAATAGAATTAAACAAAAAATGGGGACACAATTTGAAGAATATGAACATAATCTGAAATTGAAATTAAGTAGGACATGCTCTACAATCTTATTTAATACTAAGATAAAATGTATACTAAAAGAATGGTTGTAACTTAAAGTAGTCAATAATTATTAATTATTTTAATAAGGCATATATAAAAAATAACTAGTTAAGATACTGGTTTATTTTTTTTAGTATGCCTAAAATTGTTGCTCAACCATTGTAAATAAACAAAACCATTTTAATTAATAAAAAGGGTTTTGTTTATTTAATGTCGAAATATAATATTAAGATAGAGGTTAAAATATGATTTGAATGGAGACGTTATTATTCAAAATAAAAGAAAACACATTTTATATGTGTAGTTAAAATAGTTTTAAAAAAAATCATATGTATATTTTAAAATTTAAATATAAACTTAAATAAATATAATCGAGGAGGATTTAATTATGACAGAATTAAGAATTAGCTTACCTAAAATGACAACTACATTACCAGGACCAAAAGCAAAAGAATTATTAAAACTAAGAGAAGAAAATGTTCCTGGTGGAGTATCTTATGGGGCACCTGCTTTTATTAAGCGTGGGGAAGGTGCAATGTTTGAAGATGTAGACGGAAATATTATGTTGGATTTTGTTGGTGGAATAGGAGTTTTAAACATAGGTTATTCTAATCCAGAGGTTATTGAGGTTGTTAAAGAGCAAGTTTCTAAATTTTTTCACTCAAGTATAAATGTAGTTCAATATGAATCCTATCTACGTTTAGCTGAAAAGTTAAATAACATTGTCCCAGGAAAATCTAAAAAGAAAACAATGTTTATTAATAGTGGAGCTGAAGCTGTAGAAAATGCTATAAAAATTGCTCGTAAGTATACAGGAAAAAAGGAGATAGTTGTATTTACAGGTGGATTCCACGGGAGAACAAGTTTGACAATGGGAATGACAAGTAAAGTAAAACCATATAAACTTGGGTTCGGACCTTTCGCTCCCGGAATTCATCGTGCAGAATTTCCGTATATATACCGTCGTCCAGTTGGTGTATCAGAAGAAGACGCAACTAACTATTACATTGAGAAATTAAACAATTTCTTCTTAGAACAAATAAATACAGAAGATGTTGCAGCAATAATTATTGAGCCAGTACAAGGTGAAGGTGGGTTCCTTCCAGTACCAACTGAGTATGTAAAAGAGCTTAGACGTATATGTGATGAGTTTGGTATATTATTAATATTTGACGAGGTACAATCAGGATATTGCAGAACAGGTAGAATGTTTGCTAGTGATTACTGGGCAGATAAGGGAATATACGCAGATATCATAACTAGTGCAAAATCACTTGCAGCAGGGCTCCCAATAAGTGCAGTAACTGGTAGAGCAGAAGTTATGGATGCCGCGCAAGCTGGTGGAATTGGTGGAACTTTCGGTGGCAACCCAGTTTCATGTATTGCAGCTTTAAAAGTTATTGAAATTATGGAAAGAGATAATTATGCTGCTAAAGCAAGACATATTGCAGAAATAGGTATGAGCAGATTTAATGAAATGAAGAAAAAATATAATCTTATAGGAGATGTTCGTGGCCTAGGGGCAATGATGGGTATTGAGTTTGTAACTGATAGAGTAACAAAAGAACCAGCTAAAAATGAAGTAAAGGCTATAATTAAAGAATGCAGTAATAATGGTTTAATGATTTTAGACTGTGGGGTTCGCGGAAACACTCTTCGTTGCTTAATGCCACTATGTATTACAGATGAACAATTAAATGCTGGATTAGATATACTAGAAAATGCTATAAAGAAAGTAAGTTCTAAAGTATAAAAAGAAATTTAAAGAAGCTACATTTGGTAGCTTCTTTTTTAATCATTATAATTATTATTTTTTTAATTCATATATTTTAAACATATATAAAATAAACAAATAAAAAATATGCTAACTGCATATAAATATAGTTAGCATATTTTTTGCACTTTTGAAAAACATGGGTTCTTAATACTTCCTATCTTGCAAGGTGTGGTAATAACAACTTTATAAGCCCTTCAATTACTTTGACTTCCTTTTCTGAACACTTATCAATTAACGAGTGTAAAACATTAGTATTTGCACTAACATTCACTTGTCCAAAAAATAAGTAATCTATGGAAATGTGAAGACATTCAGAAACATTTATCAAAGTGTTAATACTCATTTTTCTTTCTCCTCTTTCAATTTGTCCTAAAAAATAAGGAGAAATGTTTAAGAGTTCTGAAAAACGTTCTCTAGTCATATCGAACTTTTCTCTTTCAATCCTTATTCGATTCCCAATTTTTGCATAATCAATTTCATTTTGCATATTACTCACCCTTTAACATATTAGTGGCCCTTTATAATGATACAAAATAATCTTTAATATATAAATAAGCCCACTGCATACAAATTGCATTTTAGTTAGATTTTATGTTGAATCAATAGTTATTTGAATAATTAAGCTTATTTTCTTTAATATGTGCAAATATTTTATTTCTATTCAACAGGTTTAGTCAATGAAGTTTATGCTATATTTTTGTAGCGTATGATAATATTATATGAGATAATATTATGTACAGAAAAAAATATATGTAAATCGGGTGATATTGATGACATTATCTACAGATATGATTAATAATGCATTGTTAAAGCAATATGCATTGCAAATAAAAAATAATAGTAATATTGCAAATAAAAAAACAAGTGATGTTGAAAACGAAAAATCAATGCAGGAATCAGCATTTCAAACAATGCTTGTTCAAATGATGGATAATTCAGGAAATTCAATGATGGCAGAGCTTATGTCTACAGCTTTATCAAATCAAAGTTCTTTTAGTTTAGATGATTCACTGAGTGCTATTAGTAATTTTAATACAAATGTACGAGGTGCGCTGAAGTCACTAGTAGGTAATACTACTAGTAAAGATGCACTTAATAATAGCAATGGAGTAGGGTACGCATCTGCTAAATATGAATCTAATATTAATCCAGGCACGATAAGTAATACATCAGGGGATATTGGAGGTAAGTCGTATGGAGCATGGCAATTTTCTTCAAAAACAGGTTCTTTAGATTCTTTTATAATCTCACTGAAAACAAAAGATAAAGACATTTATTCAAAACTTACAGGAGCAAAAGCTAAAGATGGTAATAAATTCGGGGAAAATTTTGATGCAACATGGACTAGTATAGCTAGATATAACAAAGATAAATTTCTAAAACTGCAACAAAATTCTATTAAGGAAAATTATTATGATTCTGCAGCTCAATCATTAAAATCAAAATATGGTTTTGATATAAGTAAGAAAAGTGAAGCTCTAAAAGAAAGTTTATTGTCTACAGTAGTTCAACATGGTGTAGGAGGAGCTTTATCTGTGTTCTCAAAACTTAATTTAAAAAACACCGATGGTAATATAATTAATGATTTATATAATGAACGTCAGAAGGTTAATGTTTATTTTAAAGGTAGTTCAGCTGAGATAAAAGAAAGTGTTTATAATAGATTCACAAGAGAAAAGCAAGATATGCTTAATATGGTTAAGGGAGAGTATGTTTAAGTAATAATATAAAAAAATAATGAAACCCAGTAGAGTTTATATTCTACTGGGTTTCATTATTTTTAAAAGATGTTTTAGAATAATAAAATGAAATTAGGTAAATAAAAATTTCTTTATTAGAAATAAAATAGAATATATACTAATTAATGCCTTGAATATAAAAAATAGAAATAAAACATACTATTTACAAGATAAAAAACAATAGTATTAGTAAAAATTTTATATTTCAGGGGGAAATAAAATGAAGAAGTTCACAAAAAGAATATCAATATTGTTGCTAAGTTTATTATTATTTACTTTTGGTAATGGCGCACCAGGAACGCAACCTTCATTAGGTGCGCAAATTGCAGAGGGTAAACAAATTGCACTAAATTTACAAACTAAACAGGGAAAATTAAGAAATAGTCCTATTGAAGTAGATATGGCAGAAGACTTAACGATAGGTGATAAAATATCAGGGTTTAAACTAGAATCTAAAAAATGGATTGCAGATATACATTCAACTGCAATGATATTTAAACATAATAAAAGTGGATCTAGACTTATTTATTTACAGAATGAAGATGAAAATAAGGTATTCTCAATAAGTTTTCGTACTCCTGTACATGATAATACTGGAGTTAATCACATTATTGAACATTCAGTTTTATGTGGTTCGAAGAAATATCCTGTTAAAGATCCATTTTTAATTATGACTAAGCAATCATTAAGTACATTTATAAATGCTTTTACAGGACCAGACTTTACAATGTATCCAGTAGCAAGTAAAAATGAAAAAGATTTTAATAATTTAATGAGTGTGTATATGGATGCAGTATTTTATCCCAATATAACTAAAGATCCTAAAATACTTAAACAAGAAGGATGGCATTATGAAGTTAATAGTAAAACAGGAGAGTTAAACTATAATGGGATAGTATACAACGAAATGAAAGGGAACAATTCTTCTCCGCAGGCACTATTAACAAATTCTATTAATCAATCGCTTTTTAGTGACAATTCATATAATTATGAATCTGGGGGTAATCCAGATAATATACCGGACCTAACCTACGATATGTTTATAAAAACCTATAAGAAATACTATGTTCCATCAAATAGCTCTATATATCTATATGGGAAATTAGATATTAAACATACATTAAAATTTATGAATGATAAGTATTTAAGTAAAAGTAAAAAAACTACTGTGGATAGCGAAATCAAATCACAAAAAAAATTCACACAAAATGTTGAGAAAACAGCACTATATCCAGTGTCAATTAAAGCAAGCACAGCAAATATGACTTATTTATCATCTAATTACGTAATAGATAAAGTAACAGATGTTGAAAATGTTTTAGGTTTTCAAATTTTGCAAGAAATTCTTCTTAATACTAAATCTTCACCACTTAGGAAAGCGTTATTTGATAGAGGTATAGGAGCGGATATTTATGCAAGTTTTGACCAGTCTACAAAGCAACCAACTTTCAGTATAATTGCCACAAATGCTAATGAATCAGAAAAATGTGAATTTAAGAAACTTGTGGATGATTCTTTAAAACAAGTAGTAAAAAAAGGGTTTGATAAAGAATTAGTAAACTCGGTATTCACTGCTGTAGAGTTAAGCCTTCGTACTCAAAATTCAGACGCTAATAGAGGCATGAATTACATGTCTGCAGCTTTAAATTGTTGGAATTATGATAAAAATCCTGTAGAATATTTGGAAATTACTCCTGCATTGAATAAAATAAAATCTCAATTATCCAATAGATACTTTGAAAAATTAGTACAAAAATACATGCTGGAAAATAAACATAATTCTTTAGTTGTGTTAAAACCATCGAATGGTTTAAATGAGGCAAAAGAAGAAAAGTTAAAAAAGAAACTTGCAGGCTATAAGAAATCATTAACAAAAGATGAACTAGCTAAAATTAAAACGGACACAGCAGATTTAAAGAAATGGCAGGGGTCAAAGGATTCAAAGAAAAAGTTATCTAAAGTACCATCACTCTTGCGCAAAGATATCAATTTGAAAGCAGAAAAAATTCCAATAATAGAAAAAGAAGATGGAGCTATAAAAATATTAAGCCATCCTATATTTACTAATGGAATTACGTATTCTAATTTATATTTTGACAGTTCAAAAGTTCCTCAAGATAAAGTATTATATTTAAAATTACTTGCAAATGTTTTAGGAAATGTGAATACAAAAAAATATAATATTGCTCAGCTGTCAAATATAATGATGAAAAATACTGGAGGAATTAGTTTTAAGTCAACGGCATTTAAAAGTAATACCAATAGTGATGAATACGATCCTAAAATGAGTGTTTCCATAAACGCTCTTAACAGTACATTACCTAAAGCGTTTGAAATATTAAACGAAATAACAAACAATACTAAGTTTGATGATGAAAATCGTATGAAGAGTTTAATAAGGAATTTGAGGGTAAGTTATGAAGCTATGTTTGTAAATGGAGGAAATACACTTGCAACAAATCGTACACTATCCTATTTGTCAAATGGTGGGAAGTATAAAGATTTGGATTATTTGCCTTACTATAACTTTATTTGTGATTTAGATGATAATTTTGATGTTAAGCACAATGAAATATTTAAGAATTTAAATGATGTTCGTGAAATTGTATTTAACAAAGAGGGTTTAGTTGTAAGTTATACTGGTGATGAAAAAGATTATAAAAATTTTATAACCATTTTTAATAAATTTGGGAAACAAATTAAGGATAAAAAATTATCGAAGCAAAAATATATTTTTGATTACTCAAATAAGAATGAAGCTTTTGTAATTCCGTCACAAGTGCAATATGTTGTTAAGGCTGGTAATTTTAAAAAAGAAGGATACAACTATAATGGTCATATGAAGGTGATTGAAAATATTTTAAATAGTGATTATCTATGGCCAGAACTTAGGATAAAGGGTGGTGCCTATGGGGGTGCTATGAGCTTTACAAGGGACGAGGTTATATTCTATTCCTACCGCGACCCAAATTTAAAGGAAACTTTAAATACCTTTAATCAAGTCGTTAACTATTTAAGAAACTTTAAAGCAAGTGAAAAAGAAATGGCTAATTATATAATAGGGACGATTGGGAGCATGGATAATTTAACTAGCCCATATGCCATAGGCGTATTGGGGGACAGTATGTATTTTTCAGGAACCACTCAAGATGACATTCAAAAGCTACGTAATGAGGTATTATCAACTACTGCTGATGACATAAAAAACGCTGCTAATTTACTAGAAGATGTTATAAAACAGAACTTACATTGCGTTGTTGGTAGCGAGACTAAGATAAATGAAAATAAAATTTTATTCAATAAAATAATAGCTCCTATTAAAAAAACTAAATACTGATGCTATAAATCTTTATATAGAAAGACAGTGAATATTCACTGTCTTTCTTGTTTTGTACCACCTTTACTAAAGTTAAAGAATTTAAATTTGAGGACTTAAATTTTGTTAATGCTTTAGGTCAGTTATTAGTAGGAATGCTCTAATACACTTTTATAAAAGAACATAACGCTTATGCTTTATGTTCTTTTCGAGTTTATGTTATAATTAGAGTATTATAAAATTTAGGATTAGGGAGAATATATGTTGAAAGAAGATATGTTGTTACAAATATTAAATGAAGGAACAAGTGGTAAAAATCATGCAAGTGGACAAAGGGTTCTTAGCAATGATTTGGTATCTTCTGTAGATATTACAAATGAGGATAAATTAATATGTATAGATGGCAATGTGATTTCAGAAAAGCTTTTTAATGAATATCACACTAAAATAGAGATGGATGCGGCTCAGAGAAGCATTTTTTCTACATTTTGTAGCTGTCCTGATTTTGAAAATAATGAATTTAAAAAAGAAAATTATTGTTGCAAACATTTAGTTGCAACATTTTATAAAGCACTTGAAGATTTAGCTAAGCACCCTCTTTTAAACGATGAAGATGTTCAAAGCCCGGGTATAGCTATTGACAATAGCAATGTATTATCTTTGCTTTTAGGAGATCAAAAACATAAAGATGAGACTAAAATAGAGGTTTACATAAATAGAAATCAATGGAACTACAACCTTACAGCGGAGTTTAAAATAGGTCTAAACTCCATGACATCAAGTAATCTTTACATTTTAAAGGACATAAATCATTTTTTATTAGCCTATCACAACAATTTCCCTATAAATTACAGCAAAAATTTTACTTTTAATACTGAAAATCAAAGATTAAATACAAAAGATAAGAGGCTTATTGATTTTATTGAAATGTTAAAAACAATGGAGGGAAACCAAAGGCATGTTAATAGGAGTGAGGACCGTTATGTGGATGGTAAATATATTAATATTCCTAAATACTTAACTAGAGAATTTTTTGAAATTATAACTAAGCATAGAGTTTATTTAAATGAGGGCTTTTTTTATAGACCTGTGGACACAGAAATCTTATATGAGGCACCAGCAATAGATTTTGATTTAAAAATTATAAAAGATAATTATGTTCTGAAATCCTCAAATGGAATGCCTATTTCTTTAGGATCAAAAAATGATGTATATTTGTATGGAAGCACTATATATCTTCCCAATTATGAGTTCTGCTATAAGATAAGTCCATACCTACAAATATTTAATGAAGCAAAGGTTGTAACTATGGCTAGCCTTGAGGAGGAGACTATATTAAGAAGGCTTATTCCAGATCTTAATGTTTTATCACCAAGTGTTGTTTTATCTAAGGCTATAAAAGGCAAAGTAATAATGGCTAAGAGCGAATTTAACTTTTACTTTAACCAGGAAGGAAAAAGTATTACTTTAACATTAAAGGTCAAGTATGGAACTTATGAATTTAATATATTTGAGGATTGCACTGAGAAAATAATATATAGAGATTCTAAAAAAGAAGCACAGGTTATTACAACTTTGAAAACATTAGGCTTTCAGGAAATAAATAATGACTTTTCTTTCGCGCGTGGCGAGGACTATATATTTAAGTTTTTCAAAAGTGATATAGAAAAGCTTCAAGAGATAGGAGAAGTATATTACTCAGAGAACTTTAAAGGTATAAAATCTTTGGGAACTAAAGGTATTAGTGGAGATATTAAGAGTGGAAAATATAATTACTTTGAAATGGATTTTAAAATAGGAGATATTGAGCCTCGTGAAACAATAAATATATTAAGGGCATTTAGAAATAGCCTCAAATTTTATAAACTTAAAAACGGTGAATATCTTGATTTGGAAGAGTTAGAGCTTAACAAATTCTTAAAGCTTTTAGATGTGATTGCTCCAAATGGTGGTGATAATAATCATCTGGAAATATCTAAAAGTAAGGGTATATTTCTAGATAGTTATCTAGAGGATAATAACATAAGATATATTAAAGGCAAAAAAGGGTTAAAAGAAGTAAGAGATAAGCTTAAAAATATTGAAAAACTAAATTTTAAGGAACCAGCTGATCTAAAGGGACAACTAAGAGAGTATCAAAAAGTTGGATATAATTGGTTTAAAACACTAGACTATTTAGGATTTGGAGGGATATTAGGAGATGAAATGGGCCTTGGTAAAACAATTCAAGCTATAGCTTTTATATTAGCAGGCATTGGGAATAAGACTTTGATTGTAGCACCTACATCTCTAATATATAATTGGATAAGTGAACTTCAGAAGTTTGCGCCTAGTTTAAGAGTGGCTGCAGTTAACGGACCGAAGGACACGAGAGAAGAGATTATAAATAATATAAAAAACTTTGATGTGATTATAACTACATATAACTTGTTAAAGAGAGACAGCGAAAATTATAAGGAATTGGAGTTTGATTATTGCATATTAGACGAAGCTCAAAACATTAAAAATCCAAACTCTCAAAATGCAGTAGCGGTGAAGGAAATAAAGTCAAAGACAAGATTTGCACTATCAGGTACACCTGTAGAAAATTCTCTTATGGACCTATGGTCAATCTTTGATTTTATAATGCCAGGATACCTATATGATGAAAAGATGTTTAGTGTAAGATACCATAAAAAGCTTAAGGAAACTCCAGAGATACTAGAGGATTTAAATAGGCTTATAAAACCATTTATTTTAAGAAGAAGAAAAAAAGATGTTTTGAAGGAATTACCTGATAAAATAGAAAAAACACTTCTAGTAAATTTAAAGCAAGAGCAAAAGAAAGTTTATAAGATTTATGCAAACCATGCGATGGAGCTTATTGAAAAAAAGGTAAAGAATGATGAGTTTAAAAATAGTAAAATTGAGATACTCTCATATATTACTAAGCTCAGACAATTATGTTTAGATCCTACTGTACTTATGAATGAATATACTGGGGGTAGCGCAAAAATAGAAGCTCTTGTTGAACATCTTCATAAAAGTATAGACGAGGGACATCGAGTACTAGTTTTCTCCCAATTCACCTCTGTACTTAAGAATATACAAAAGAGACTTAAATTGGAGGAAATATCCTTTAGTTATTTGGATGGGTCAGTACCTTCCGAGAAGAGAATGGATTTGGTAAAGGACTTCAATGAGGGTGGAAACTCGGTATTTTTAATAAGTTTAAAGGCTGGCGGCACAGGACTAAATTTAACTTCTGCAGATGTAGTAATTCACTTTGATCCTTGGTGGAACCCAGCTGTTGAAGAACAGGCCACTGATAGAGCTCATAGGATAGGTCAAAAGAATGTAGTGAGTGTTATAAAGATTATAGCTAAGGGTACAATAGAGGAAAAAATCCTGTCACTTCAAGAAGAGAAAAAAAAGCTTATATCAGAGCTTATGGGAGATGAGTTATCGGGTGGCAAAGGTTTTGCATCTTTAAGTGAGGAAGATATATTTGGGTTGTTTCAAATCAAGGAATAAGTATTTAAAATTATTTTGTATAATGCAATTACCATATGCTCAAAATACAGATATTAAATAATGAAATGCTCCCACATTGTATTAGGTGGGAGCATTTCATTATTTAATACTTGTATTTATATCTTTTAATATGCTGTAATGACATTTATACCATTCGTTTGTAGGCTCGATTTTATATGCTTTTTCTGCAAATTCTAAGGCAATTATGTTATTACCAAGAGACATATGTACTTCAGACATGCCAAAATAGGCAATACTTTTAGAATTATCTACACCTATTGCTTTACTGTATATATCAATAGCTTCTTTTCTATTATGTAGAGAGAAAAGTACTCTCGCTTTACCACATAAAGCATCATAAAAGTAAGGACTTAACGTTAGACATATATCAAAGCATTCCAAAGCTTTATTAAAATCGTTAAGAATAGCTAAAAATTCTGCTTTTTTAAAATATGTGGTTGCATTTTTATTATCCCATTCAAGAAGTTTTTCACAATAGTAAATGCATGTATCAAAGTCACCAGTTAAATCGTTTATTTCAATTAACTTCCAGTATCCTTTTGGATCATCTGGAACTAGTTTTAGATATTTCTTTATGCATTCTTCTGCCTCAAAAGCTTCGTATATTTCAATATGAGCCTGAGCTTTGACAAAATAAGCCTCCGCATAAAAATTATTGAGGAAAATTGCTTTATTAAAATCCTTAAATGCCTTTTCAATTTCTCCATCATTAAAAAGACCCTTACCTCTTTCTATATATTCCTTAACTAGAGTTTCATCACTCATTAAGTTAATACTATTTTTCATTAACATGCCCCTTTCACGTGAATCACACATTAAAATTATTGACACAATGTAAAACAGTATACATGTGTCATATAATATTTTTAATGAAAGGTAGTATTATTTATAATATGATTAACTACATATGAGCCAATACATACTCATCTATTGCGTCAGCAACATGCTTTGATAGACGTACGGCTTCAACTACTGTCTTGGCACCAGTGACAACATCGCCAGATGCAAAAACTCCTTCTCTTGTTGTTCGTCCACTAACATCAGTAGAAACAAGACCTCTGTTGCTTATATTTATACCACTTGTGGTGGAAACAATATTATCCCTTGGACCTTGGCTTATGGAAATAATTACAGAATCTGCTTTGAATAAATCTTCAGTACCCGTAACAGTTTCAAAGGTTTCTTTTCCTAATTCATCTACATTAACAAAAGTTTGTATATAGATAATTCCATCATCTGTTATTTCTACAGGGCTTTTAAATAATTCAAATTTAACACCATCAATTTTAGCGTATTCAAGCTCACTCTTGTCTGCTGTAATACTATCCATGTTGCCCCTATACATTATAGAAACATCGCGAACACCGTTTCTTAGTGCAGTTCTTGCTACATCCATTGCAACATTTCCAGCGCCAATGATGCATAACTTATTTCCAAGACTATAAACATTAGGATTTTTTAGATAATCAATTGCATAATGGACATGGCCAAGACTCTCACCCTTAATACTAAGTGGTTTTGGTTTCCATACTCCTGTTCCAATAAATACAGCCTTGTAGCCATCGCGAAATAGGTTATCTACTGTTAGCACAGGGCCAATTAAAGTATTAAATCTAATTTTTATACCTATTTCAATCATTTTGTCTTTTATTCTACCGAGCAAAGCTTTAGGAAGCCTAAACTCTGGAATGCCATACATCAAAACTCCACCAATTTTATCATGAGCTTCAAAAATGGTAATATCATAGCCTTTAGATGCCAGTATAAATGCAATAGTTATTCCTGCAGGCCCAGCCCCTATAATGGCAGCTTTTTTACCAGGTAGTTTTACGTAATTTGGCTTGAATGAATTCAAGTAGTAATCAGAGATATAATTTTCGATGCCACTTATATGTACACCGTTACCTTTTATTGCAAGTACACAATGGCCTTCACATTGTTTTTCATGTGGACATACAAGTGAGCATACTAAAGAAAGTGGATTATTGTTGAATAACATTTCCCCAGCATCCATAATGTCACCATCTAAAAACATGTTTATCATGTCTTTAATGGAAGTATTTACAGGGCAACCTTTGCTACATCTAGGATTAGCACACTGCATGCACCTTTTTCCCTCAGTTATTAAATTTTTTCCCATAAAATTACCTCCTAAATATTATTAGCTAAGTAATATTACCACAGCATCTTATATACCTGCAATAATTGATTTATTATTAACAAAGTATAAAAAAAAGCATGCTTTAAGATATTTATCAAGTATATTTACAAATTAACAAAATTGTAGTATTCTGTAAATAAAAGATTAATAATCATAATTGTGTATAAAACTTTAACTTAAAAACTTGCGAAAGGAGAAGTAAAATGAATTTACCATTTAAAGTCGCTGTAAGATTTCTGAAGTCTAGTAAGGGACAAACACTTCTAATAGTTGTAGGGATAGCTATTGGAGTTTCGGTTCAAATTTTTATAGGCTCATTAATACAAGGTCTTCAGAAAAGTCTTATAGATAAAACTATAGGGAATTCATCTCAAATAACAGTTATATCAAATAAAGAGAACAAAACTGTAGAAAATTGGGAAGAAAAAGTATCCCAAATAAATGGAATAGGTAATGGAATAGAAAAAGTATCACCTGCTGCTGATTCCCCTGCGTTTATTAAATATAGTGATAAAACTGATCCAATAATAGTAAGGGGACTAAATCTGGATAAGGAAAAGGATTTATATAATATAAAATCTAAAATATATCAAGGTAGTATTCCTAAAAAATCATATGAAGTACTAATAGGTAAGGATTTGCAAAAGGACTTAAAGTTAAAAGTTAAAGATAAGATATCGTTAATTACGCCTAACGGAAAAACTAAAGATGCTACAATAACTGGTTTTTATGATTTAAAGGTATCAAGTATAAATAAATCATGGGTAATAACAAGCTTAAAAACTTCACAGGAAATATTTAATTTTAAGGATAAAGTAACCTCTATTGAGATGCAACTAAACTCTAAAGATGTATTTAAGGCAGATGAAATCTCGATAAAGGTAAAAGAAAAATTAGCCGATAAAGATATAGAAGTACAAAATTGGAAAGATCAAAACGAAGAATTACTAAGTGGACTTAGCGGTCAAAGTGTTTCAAGTTTAATGATACAAGTGTTTGTACTTATTTCTGTGACGCTTGGGATAGCAAGTGTACTTGCGGTAACAGTAGTTCAAAAATCAAAACAAATTGGAATACTTAAGGCTATGGGAATAAAAGATAGAGATGCTAGCAAAATATTCTTATATGAAGGTTTTTTACTAGGCATTGCTGGGGCAATTCTTGGAATAATACTAGGTATTGCACTTATGATTATCTTTTCACACTTTGCTTTAAATCCTGATGGAACAGCAATAGTACCACTCTATATAGACTATAGATTTATTACTGTATCAGGGGTAATTGCAGTAGCTTCCGCGTCCATTGCTGCTCTTATACCAGCAGGAAGCTCTTCAAAATTAGAACCAATTGAGGTGATTAAGAATGGCTAACATTATTGCTTTAAAAAATATAAATAAAGTTTATGGGTCTTTAGTAAAAACCCAAGTGTTATTTGATGTGAATCTAAGTTTTGAAGAAGGATCTTTTAATTCCATTATAGGTCAATCTGGAAGTGGTAAAAGTACATTATTAAATATTATGGGGACGTTAGATAAACCAACTAGTGGTGAAGTTTATATAAACGGAGATAGAACAGATGGTATGAGTAAGAATTCATTAGCTGAGCTTCGAAATAAAACTATAGGGTTCGTTTTTCAATTTCATTATTTGCTACCAGAATTTACAGCAATAGAGAATGTACTTATTCCGTATATGATAGATAATCCAAAACCTTCTAAAGAAATAATAGAGAGGGCTGAGGAATTTATGAATATGGTTGGAATATACAATGTAAAAGATAACTTGGCATCGAATATGTCTGGGGGACAGCAGCAGAGGACAGCTATTGCTAGAGCACTTATTAATAATCCTAAAATAATACTTGCAGATGAGCCTACAGGAAACTTAGATTCGCAGTCTACGGAGAATATATATACTATACTAAGGGACATAAATGAAAAATTTAATACAACTTTCATAATTATAACGCATGATAGAAGGATAGCAGAAAAGACTGATAGAATTATTGAAATAAAAGACGGAAGAATTAATATGGATATTAAAACAATAAAGTATTAATATCTATATTTTAAGAATTTAATTAGCATTAAATTATGGTTTGTTAATTTTGTTCATTTAGTACGTGGAAACAGTTACATTTTCCCACATTACAGCTTGTTATATTTTTATCACATGTGATATACTTAAATTGTTAAGCAATGTACATGTAAGTAAAATATTATTAGGGGGTATTCATATGAAAGTTAAAGCAATAATATTATCACTAGCGGTAGGTGCTACTTTATTAGTGGGTTGTGGTACTAAAGCAGCGGATAAAACAGTACCTACATCAACTACAAAAGCAAAAACAGATGTAGTAACAACAGCTTCAATAGTAGATCAACAAGTTGCTTTTCAAAAAGCGGTAAGTAAAGATGGATCTTGGATTATAGCAATAACAAAAGATTTAAAGGTCGATAAAGAAATTGTTTTAGAAGGATCATTTAAAGTGGCTGACAAAAAAGATAAAACAAAACAAGTTCCAGCAGGACGTAAATTTGCGCTTTATGCACAAGATGATAAAAGAGTAAAAACTGCTAGCTATACTTTAACAGCACCAAAATTAATAGTTAAGAGCGAAAACTCTAAAATACAAGGTGGAACATTTGTAGGAGATGTATATGTTGAAGCTAAAGGATTTACTATAAAAGATGCTAAAGTACAAGGAAATGTTTACTTTGCAACAGATGCACTTAAATCTGCATTTAAATTAGATAAAACCGGTTCTATAAGTGGTACTCAATCAGTGAAAAAATAAGTTATATAAATATATTTAAAAGTAGGAGACTATTCACATTGATAAATGCTAATCCATTGGAAATTAATGGGTTAGCTATTTTTTATGCGTTTTATTCCAAAATCAATATTATAATGTGTATAAATCTTAATTATAATAAATTAATATGTATACTAATTTATAAAGTTACAAATAATAAAGACAAAGTGTTAACAATTACTTTTCTTATTGAAGTTTTTCACATAATTATCTATTATTACTTATGTGACTATAGTCACAGGAGGTTTTATTATGGCGATTTTAGTTTTATTAACGATTATTTCACCTTATATGACAATTATCCCAGTGATATATATGACATATGTGGTCATGTTTAAAAAAGTTAATATATATAAAAATCATTGGAACATAGGACTTTGTTTACTTTTTATATGGTCTTTGATGGTTGGAATTATAAATTATAGTGTTACATCAATTATTACTTCTTTTATTATATTTATGTATTTATGCGTTGGGATATTTATACAAGATTATTGCCAAAATGAAAATAAGGTAAAAAAATTATATAGATATTTAGTCTGTTTTTCACTGTTTTCAGCAGTCTTTGGGATTGTTGAGAAAATTATATATGTGTGTTTCGATTTTAATATTTGGGCTGGATTTCTTAAATTTACATCTCAACCAATATTTAATGATAGAATATATAGCACCTTTGGAAATCCGAATGTAGCGGGCAATTGGTTTTCAATAATGACTCTAGTAGGTCTATATTTTTGTAGCACTACAACTAAAAATACAAAATTGTTTTATCAAACATCAACACTTTTATTTGTTATTGCATTATACTTAACGGGATCACGTGGTGCTTTTATAGGACTATTGTTTGGAGTATTTATCTTTTATCTACTTAAGCGTAATAAAAAAGATTTGTGGCTCTTTATAACAATATTTGTACTTACAGCTGCAATTACTTTTATGCCATCACAAATTTTACATAATATAACTGGTCATGATTTCGATGGTTCATTTGATAGTCGTTTTGGAATATGGAGTGGTTGTTTAAAAATGATAAAAATAAAGCCTCTTACGGGGTGGGGACTTATGGGGATTTCTGAGTATGGGGCAAAGTTCTTGGGAAGTTATTATTATGCAACCATATACCATGGTCATAACATATGGATTACTTTTATGACCACACTTGGAGTAGTAGGAATTTCAATATACTTGTATTTAAAAGTTAATTTATATAGAAATTTAAAGGTGCTTTATACACAAAACAATAAAATGGTTCCAATGCTAGCAGGTGTTCAAGCAGTAATAATTGGGCATGGATTGGTTGATTTTACAATGATTGCACCACAAGCTGCATTATTATTTATAGGTTGCTCAGCTATAATAAATGCTCTTGCAAGGGAGCAGAATACTTCATTACTTAATGGATGTAAGAGTATTCTTGTGCGTAATAAAAAGTCGAAGGTTAATTCATTACAGACAGAAAAGATAGATGTATCAGTAAAATCATTAGTTAAAAAATAAGGTACTAAAGGATATTGTGTATAAACCATAATGTCTATATATAAGAAATGTATTTGATAAAGTTCTTTTTATTATAATAAATATCTGATATAATTAAATAGCTTATATATAATGTATTAAAAATATGGTTAAATGGAAAGGTAAATAAAAATGATAAAATTTAAAAAATTGGGTCTTAATGATGATATTTTAAGTATGATAAAAATTCAAGGAATAACTGAGCCAACGGAAGTTCAAGAGCAAAGTATTCAATTAATAAAGAGTGGAAGTGATGTTATAGCTGAGGCACAAACAGGTACTGGAAAAACACTTGCATTTTTACTTCCAATGTTTGACAATATGTCGGCTGATATAACTACAATACAAGGGTTAATAGTGACGCCTACAAGAGAACTTGCCATACAGATAACTGAGGAAGCTAAGAAAATTGCAGGGGTTAAAAACTTGAATATTTTGGCTGCTTACGGTGGCAAAGATATAGGTGCACAGCTTAAAAAACTTAAGGGAAATATTCACCTTGTCATTGCAACACCGGGAAGATTATTAGACCATCTTAGACGTGGTACGGTTAAACTGGATAATCTTAAGACAGTAGTTTTAGATGAGGCAGATCAAATGCTTCTTATGGGATTTAAAAACGATATTGAAAATATATTAGAAACAACACCAAAAAACAGGCAAACTTTATGTTTCTCAGCAACTATGAGCTCAGACGTAAAAAAAATGGCATACAAATATATGAATGATCCTAAAGAAGTAATTGTTAAAAAAGAAGAGACAACACTTAAAAACATAAAACAGTTTTTAATAGAAACCACAGATAGAAGAAAACAAGAAGATTTATGCAAGGTAATGGATGAGGATAATCCTTTTATGGCTATCATATTTTGCAGAACTAAAAGACGAGTTGATGATCTAGAGGTAGCTCTATATAAAAGAGGTTACAATTGCAAAAAACTTCATTCGGATATAACTCAATCAAAAAGAGAGAAGATAATGAAAGAGTTTAAACACTGCGATATACAATATTTAATTGCTACAGATGTAGCATCTAGAGGGCTTGATATAAACGGAGTTAGTCATGTTTATAATTATGATATACCTGAAACTGCTGAAGCTTATATTCACCGAATAGGTAGAACTGGAAGAGCTGGAGAAGATGGATATACCTATTTATTTGCAGCCCCAAAAGACAAATTTCTCTTGGATTCTATAGAAAAGAAAATTAAGGGTAAAATACCTAGAAAAATTTTATAGTGATTTATTTAATTTACTGGATCAACATAATGTAAATAATAAAAAACTTAAGGTTAATTTATATAATTAACCTTAAGTTTTTGTTATTAAGTTATAATTTTTAATTTCATTATACGATTTTTACTAGTGTTTTGTATAATAAATTTTGTATCGTTATAATTAATTGTCTCACCTGTCTTTGGAAGACGTCCAAGAATACCTGTAACAAAACCACCTATAGAGTCAAAATCTTCCGACTCAATATTTAAGCCTATCATTTCATTAACCATATTTATTTTTGTATCGCCGTCAACAATAAATTCATCTTCTTTTATAACTTGAATCTTATCTGTATCATCATCATATTCATCGTCTATATCGCCAACAATTTCTTCTACTAGATCTTCAATTGTAACAATTCCGGAAGTCCCCCCATATTCATCAAGTAGAATGGCTATAGGTACTCGTTTTAAACGCATGTCAGCAAATAGATCGACAGTGCTTTTGAATTCATAAGTAAAGTAAGGAACACGCATATGTTTAACAATATCAAATTCATCTTTTCCTTCTTCAAAGAAAATTAAGTCCTTAATATATAAAACTCCAATAATATTATCAACAGTTTCTTCATATATAGGAAGTCTTGAGAATTGCTCGTCCCTGAAGATTTTTATAAGTTCAGTGTAAGTTGAGTTTGAATTCGCTACAATCATATCAGTTCTTGGAGTCATAACATCTTTTGCTTGTGAATCTCCAAATTCAAACACATTATAAATCATTTGCTTCTCTTCAACTTCGAGTACTCCTTCCTCATGACTTACACTAACCATAGTTTTTAACTCTTCCTCAGTAATAAAGGGTTTCTGCTTACCAACTTCACCACCAAGTATTTTTATAAAATTATTCGTAATATAAATCAATACTACAATAATTGGATTTAAAATAAAGGTAATTATACTTATTGGTCGAGCGACCTTTAGAGAAATTTTTTCGGAATTTTGCGCAGCTAGTGACTTTGGTGTTATCTCGCCAAAAATTAATACTAGTATTGTCATTCCAGCAGTCGCAATACCTACTCCAGAAGCTCCCCAATATTTCATTGCTAAAGAGGTTGCAAGTGCGGATGCACCAATATTTGCAATGTTATTTCCAACTAAAATGCCGCCTAAGAGTTTATTTGGTTTTTTAAGTAATTTATTAAGTCGATCAGCACCTTTGATTTCTGAATCTACCATGTGCCTTAATCTAATTTTGCTTAAAGTCATTAATCCAGTTTCAGAAGCAGAGAAAAAGGCTGAAAATCCTAGTAAAATCACTAAAGATATAATTTGCCACGTACCTTCGGGGTCCATAATATTTTCACACTCCTTAAGATATAACCTAAGAAAATTATATCATAAAATGAAAAATAATTAAATAAAATTGTTATTTATGACCTAGCAAATGCAATTTCCATAAGTATAGAGCTAGATATACTTGAGGTTTTAATTTAATATAACCACATAAAGTTATTCAGGTAATGATATAATATTATGTAGTTATATTATACAGGAGTTCTGTTATATAAACTATTATTAATAGAAATGCAGTAAAATAAAATTTACATTAATGTTAATTCAGAAGGTATCTATTTGGTAACTAGAGGCTTAAAAAGTATCTACTTGCAAAAAATGATTTAACAGACTAAAATGAAGAATGAATATAAATAGATAACAATATTTATGGTATATCCTAAAGGGAAAGGTTGAGATTATGATTTTTAAAAGACTTGAGATTGAAGATAAGAATATAATAGAAAAATTTATATGTCCATATAAATTTTTAAGTTGTGAGTATTCTTTTACAACTTTATATATATGGAGAAAAGCTTGTGATGTTTGTTTTACAATTGATAAAGATACCTTAATAATTAAGAAAAAAGATTTTGAAGGCAAATACTACTTTATGCAGCCACTTGGATATAATAAGGAAAATCTTAAAGAGATTATAGATGAACTAATGCTTTATAAAACGGAAAACAACATGGAATATTTATTTAAAGATCTCGATGAAGAGTTTATGGAAGAAATAAGGGATATATATGATGACGTTGTAGGTATCTATATAGAAGAAGATAGAGATAATTTCGATTATTTATATGAATCAGAAAAGCTTGCAAGGCTTTCAGGAAAGAAACTTCATGGGAAAAGAAATCATTATAATTCCTTTATAAAGAGTTACGATTATGAAGTTAAAGATATTAAAGAGGTAGAAGTAATAAAGGATGTAATAATAGCTGCAGAAAAATGGAATAAAGGAAATAACAATGATAATATACTTAATTATGAACTACAAGGAATAAAAGATGTACTTAAAAATATTAATATTGTAAACACTAAAGGTATAGCTGTTTATGTAGACGAAAGAATAGTAGCTTTTAGTTTAGGTGAAAAACTAAATGATGATTTGGCGGTGATTCATATAGAAAAGGCAGATGTGAATTATAGTGGAGTTTATAGTTTCATTAACAAAACTTTTGTTGATAGAAATTTTAGTGATGTTAAAATAATTAATAGGGAACAGGACCTTGGAATTGCTGGTCTTAGGAAATCTAAATTATCTTATCATCCTTTTAAATTAGAGAAAAAATATATTTTTAGTTTTGAAAATGTTTAATAAATATATAAATTATCATTAATTAGTGAGCATCAAATAAACAGACTAGCATGCAGCTAGTCTATTTTTGAAATATATACTATACTTAATTTAAAATTAGATATTAGGAAAGGTGATAAAATGAAAAATCTTTTGAGTGGTAAGGAAATAAAACTTACATCTATTAATGAAGATGATGTTACGACAATTCAAGATTGGCACAATGATGCACTCTTCATGCGTAATTATGATACAGTAAGTGCAAATCCTAAAAATCTTGTAGATGTACTAGAGATGATTAGTGAAGTTAGAAAGTGTAATACTGCATACATTTTTGCTGTAAAGAAGCTTGGGCAACAAGAAATAATTGGCGTTACAGGGTTTGAAAATATATCTTGGAATAACGGAACATCTTTAATATATATAGGAATTGGAGATGAAAAGCACAGGGGATGTGGTTATGGAAAAGAAGCTCTTAAATTAACTATTGAGTTTGGATTTGAGGAACTGAATTTTCATAGAATATATCTAACTGTATTGGAATATAACGAACCTGCAATAAAACTATATGAAAAATTAGGATTTAAAAGAGAAGGGGTCTATAGAGAATTCATTCATAGGGATGGTAGAAGGTATGACATGTATTTATATGGATTGTTGAGACCTGAGTGGGAAGGTGCTACAAAAGAATAAACATTAAAAACATAGTGTAATAGGAATATTAAAACACAGTAGAATAAATATAAATCTACTGTGTTTTAATGTTTACTGTCTTCTTTTTACTTTAATATTATCTAGTTTTTGTTCCTAGTACGCTATGCAAATTCTCCTTTCAGATAATGGATTAAAATTGTACATAGTTTGCTCGATTTAGTATAAAATATATATGAACATTTTGGCTTATACAGATGCACATGTATAACCTAAAAGTAATTAGTTTACAATAATTTTTCATTGTAATAGCAAAAATGGAAATAATTAATTATAAAAAGACGTAAATTAAATAATAATATCGTTTTTATTGTGATAATATGATATATTTATATTTAATTACACAATTTAATAATGTTCTGCATAATAACGAAATAAATATATAGTGTTGAATTAAAAAATAAATATGAGTAATTATAGTTTAGTAATATTTAAGCGAACACATTTTACAATTATCGTAAAATAGTTTATTAGAGTAATAAGGAGGGTATTTATGAGTAAAAACAATAAGAATAATAATTTAGACAAAATGGAGCTTAAAAGGGAACTTGGTCTCGCTGCAGCAACTGCTATAGTAGTAGGAAACTGTATAGGTTCAGGTATTTTTACCTCAGCTGCATCTTTAGCTTCTGCATCAAACCCTAAAACTGCTATAATTGCTTGGGTAATTACAGCTATTGGGTCATTACTAATTGCGTTAAGCTTTGCTAGTCTAGGAACAGCTATGCCAAGAACCGGTGGACCTATTGTATATACTAGGGCTGCATTTGGTGATTTCGCAGGATTTTTAATTGCATGGACCTATTGGGTAGGTGCATGGGTAGGAAATGCAGCTATTATAACTGCATTTATGCTTTATTTCACATACTTCTTTCCTGGAACAGCTACACCACTTATGGCATTCTTAATTACCTCAGGGGTATTGTGGTTTTTTACCATTGTAAATATTCTAGGCGTTAAAGGAGCAGGTATAATTACCATTATAACAACAGTATTAAAAGTAGGTGCTTTAGTAGTATTTGTGGTAATTGCAGCTATGCACTTTAATCCTGCAATGCTTAACACAGTATCTAGTGCTAAGGTTTCGGGGATGAGTACATTGCCCGCAGCAATTGCAATTGCTCTCTGGGCCTTTGTAGGAATTGAAAGTGCAACAGTACCTGCAGGAGAAATTAAAAATCCAAGAGTAAATATTAGAAAGAGTACAATATATGGTACTTTGATTTCAGCTGCTATATATTTAATTGTTTCAATAGTTGCTATGGGAGTTTTAGATCAAGCTACATTAGCTAATTCAAAAGCGCCACTCGCTGATATAATTAACTCAGCAACTGGTGGAACTTGGGGTGGTAACTTTATAGCAATAGGTGCTATAATATCGACACTTGGAGCTACTGCAGGATGGATATTAACAACTGCAAGAAGTTCATATGGTGCTGCTAAAGATAAGTTATTTCCACAAATATTTGGAAAAATACATCCCAAATATAAAACACCTGTTGCATCACTTGTAATAAGTGGTGTCGCAGCTAATATCCTTCTCATACTAAACTACGTAAGTACTTTAAATGCAGCATTTAACTTTATGTTATTATTAGCTACATTGGCATTTTTACCTGCTTATGCTTTTTCGGCAGCGGCAGATATAGTGCTTTTAAAGAAACATTCTTCAGACTTTAATATATGGAATTTCTTAAAAAATTCATTTGTAGCATTGCTTGCTTTTGGGTATACTATATATGCAATTTATGGAACCGGTGCAGAGGTTGTAATGTTTGGATTTATACTAATGCTTGTAGGCATCCCGATTTACTTATACATGATGCTTCAAAATAATAAGGATGATAAAAAAGTTGATGATCTAAGAAAGAAAATGCTACACTAAATTTTATTAAGGTTAGTAAAGAATAGTAATTTGAAAAAATGCCCTTGTAATTTATAAAATTACAAGGGCATTTTATATTATATGACTATATTGTTAAATGAATATTACATTATATGCAAGTGATTATATTGCGGCTACTTATTGAATAAATAATAATATTCTACTAAATAGATAATAATATTATATTGGATAGTGTATTAATAAAAGTGTATTATAGTAGTAAGAAATATTAAAAAAATTATATGAATGGGAGAAAGTTATGAAAAGGATTGAAAAAATATATAACTATATGGTTGAAGAATCTAAAGAACTCCTTTTAGAAGATATTAAATCTGGTAAAGGTTTTAGTGCTGCAGAGATAGCAGAAAGTCTATCTATGATAAGAAATAATGTAAGTCTCGAGCTTAATAATTTACTTAGAGCAGATAAGATAATTAAGATAAAAGGTAGACCAGTACTATTTTTAGATAGAGGAACAGTAGAGAGAATTTTAGAATATAAATTACAAACTGGACCAATAGAACTTGAAAATTTTCATGAACTTATAGAGGACGACAAGACTCAGGAGGAAGAAAAAAATCCCTTTGATAGTCTTATAGGATATAAAACAGGCCTTAGAACTCACATTGAACAAGCTAAAGCTGCGGTGCTTTATCCACCTAATGGACTGAATACACTTATAGTAGGTCCTACAGGAGTGGGCAAAACTTTATTTGCTAATATGATGTACAAATACGCAATGTATGTTAAGAGATTAGAGAATAATGCTCCTTTTGTATTATTTAATTGTGCAGATTATTATAATAATCCACAGCTCCTTTTATCTCATATATTTGGACATATAAAAGGTGCATTCACTGGAGCTGATGCAGAAAAGGAAGGCCTTGTAGCAAAGGCTAATGGAGGAATACTATTTCTTGATGAAATTCATAGGTTACCACCTGAGGGGCAGGAAATGATATTTTATTTCATAGATACTGGAAGTTATAATAAACTAGGTGAAACAGAGAGAAACAGAAAATCTACTGTGCTTATTATTGGAGCAACTACGGAGAATCCTGCGTCGTCACTTTTAAAGACGTTTGTAAGAAGGATACCTATAGTTATAACTCTTCCATCATTGGAGGAACGACCTGCTAAGGATAAATTAGATATAGCTAAGTTTCTCTTAGCAAATGAAGCTCACAGAGTAAACAAACAAATAAAGGTAGATGCAGAAGCTGTAAAAGCAATTATAGGAAGTGCCTCCTATGGAAACATTGGGCAGATGAAATCCAACATACAATTAGTGTGTGCTACTGGATTTTTAAATAGCATAAATAATAAAGACTTTATTGAGATAGATTTTAAATCATTACCGTCGGATATAAAAAGTGGTTTATTCTCTTTAAGTAGTAAAAGATCGGATATGGAGGAGTTAACTCAATACCTCGACAAACAGATAGTAGTTATGCCACAGGGGTATAAAGTTCTAATAGAAGAAGATTCATCTGAGCCTACATTTAATTTGTATAAAATAATTGAAGACAAGGCAGCCATTTTAAAAGATGAAGGCGCTGATGACGAATACATAAAAAAATTCATAACAACGGATATTAACATACATCTTAAAAGTTTTTATAAAAAGAGTAAAAATAGTGCCCAAGATAGAGAGAAAATACTTAAACTTGTAAATGAAGATACACTTCAATTTGCAGAAGAAGTTCGAGATCTTGTAGAAAGAGAGCTTAAAAGGAAATTTAATGAAAGATTTCTATATGCTTTTAGTCTTCACATAAGTGCATTTCTAAAAAGAGTAGAGAACAGGCGTAGTTTACAATACACAAATATAAAAAATACTATCAATGATAAACCTGAAGAGTTTAATATATCACTTAAAATAAAAGATCTAATCGAGAAGAAATATAATATTATAGTACCTGATATGGAAGTGATTTATTTAACTCTTCTACTTAGTTCTATACAGGAGGAGCAAAATAATGAAAGAGTAGCTGTGATAGTAGCTCTACACGGTAGTAGTACTGCGAGTTCTATGGTTGATGTGGCAAAAAACCTTTTAGGTGAAGGAGTAGTCGAGGGAATAGATATGCCACTTGAAGTAAGCCCCCAAAGGGTACTTAACGATATAATAGAAAAAGTAAACGAAATTGATATGGGCCGCGGAGTACTTTTGCTTGTGGATATGGGATCCCTAACAAGTTTTGATACGGTGATAACTGAAAAAACAGGTATAAGAGTTAAGACTGTTGATATGGCATCAACGCCACTCGTTCTTGAAGCAGTTAGAAAAGCAAATATGCTTGATATGGATTTAGATACTCTATATGATTCGTTGAAAGACTTTAAAGGTTATGGGAAATATAGCAAAGATTCTAAAAATGCAGAGATCCAAAGAAACGCAGCAATAATAACTATCTGCTCGACAGGTGAAGGTACAGCTAAAAAACTTAAAGAATTAGTTCATAACATTGTAATAAATATAACAAGGGATGAGATATCTATTATACCTATAGGAATAAAGAATATTAAGGTTGAACTCGAGAATTTATTAAATAATTACAATATTTTAGCAACTGTTGGGATTATGAATCCTAAGATAGATGCACCATTTATATCAATTGAGGCACTTATTGGAGGCGATGGTGAAAAACGTCTTATGAATATTATACAAAAGAACAATATACCAACAGACAGAAAAGAAGAAAATATAGTGGTTAAGGAACTTTGTGAAGATAGCTTAAATGAATTTTTAACATTTTTAAATCCACATAAGATTATTAGTGTATTAATGAATTTTATAAGTGCATTAGAAAAAGAAATGACTAAAAATTTTAGTAATTCATTAAAAATAAAAATAATGCTGCATACAGGCTGTGCATTAGAGAGAATGATTATAGAGGAGGCACTTATCTATAGTAGCGATAAAAATGCAATAGACAGAGAAATATTAAGAGCTGTCAAGAAAGCAATCCTCATATTTAAAGATACACTTAATATCACTTTAAAAGAGGATGAAATATATTATATATGCGAAATATTTGCAGAGTAACACAAATTCTCCGAATATAAACAAACATTTAATAAACATCAATATTAAAATGTTATACGTTTTCATAAAACAGTATTAAAAATAAAAAATAGTGTATTAACAGAATCTAATAATAATATATAAATCTTCTAGGTTGTCCTATTTTAAAAGGCTTATAGAATTCATATATTTTAATACACTATTTTGGCATGGATTGTGCTATATAAATATATATAAAACTAAGTATTAAATACTTGAATTGGAGGGCAAATTAATGATAGCTATAATACTCGGAACCCATGGCAAGTTTTCAGAGGAAATATTAAAATCAACAGAAATGATTTTAGGAGAACAAGAAAATGTTTCTACAATAACTTTCTTGCCAGGAGAGGGTGCAGATGACTTAATGAAAAATTACGAGGAAGCAATAAAATCTTTGCAGTGCGAAGATGGTGTGCTTTTTATGGTTGATTTATTTGGCGGAAGCCCTTTCAATGCAGCTAGTAGAATAGTTGCAAAAGAAGAAAATATGGATGTGATAACTGGAATAAATATTCCTATGTTACTTGAAGTATTCTCATCTAGGGAAGACTCAACTGTTGACGAACTCGCGCAAATAGCTCTAAGCACTGGTCACATTGGAATAAAATCTCTAAAAGAAACTTTAAAAGAGTCTTTAAAAAATAGTTCAGAGGAGGAATTATAAAATGAAAATTTCACTAGCGAGAATTGATGACAGATTAATTCATGGTCAGGTTGTTACATCTTGGTCAAAAGAAACAAGATGCGAAAGAATAATAGTTTGTAATGATGAAGTAGCAGCAGATACTATGAGGAAAACTTTACTTGAACAGGTAGCACCACCAGGAGTTAAATCAAGTGTTATAAGTATTGAAAAGGCTATAAGAGTTCTTAATAATCCTAAATATGCAAACGTTAACGCATTGCTTTTATTCACTAATCCAACTGATGTACTCAGATTGGTAGAAGGTGGCGTGGACTTAAAGACAATCAATATAGGCGGAATGTCTTTCAAGGAAGGAAAAAAACAGATAACAGGTACTATTTCAGTAGATGAAAAGGATATCGAAGCATTTAAAAAATTAGACAAATTAGGAATAGAACTAGAAATAAGAAAAGTTGTAGCTGACACAAAAATAAAATTGATGTCAAAAATATAGACTTCATAAATTAAAGTCTGTTAAATTGTATTATATAACAACATATATATAATAAGAACTAATTTATAAATTATTAATAAGGGGGAATAAAACATGACTATAAGCGTAGTACAAATCATTCTGATATTCATCGTATCATGTATATCAGGTATGGGCAGTATTCTAGATGAATTCCAAACACATAGACCATTAATTGCCTGTACTTTAATTGGACTTGTTTTGGGAGACTTACAAACAGGAGTAATAATTGGTGGTACTCTTGAACTTATCGCACTTGGATGGATGAATATTGGTGCAGCAGTGGCTCCAGATGCAGCACTTGCAAGTATTATATCAACCATTCTAGTTATAGGTGGTAATCAAAGTATAGGTACAGGTATAGCTATAGCAATTCCAATTGCAGCAGCTGGACAAGTACTTACCATTATAGTAAGAACTATCACTGTTATATTTCAGCATAAAGCTGACCAATATGCGCAGGAAGGTAATTTAAGAGGAATAGATATATGCCACATGGGTGCTTTAGGTGTGCAAGCATTACGTGTCTCAATACCAGCACTTTTAGTTGCTATGTTTGTTGGTACAAGTGTTGTTCAAAATATGCTTAATGCTATACCAACTGTTATTACAGGTGGACTTGCAGTTGCAGGTGGATTCATAGTTGTTGTAGGATATGCAATGGTTATTAATATGATGGAAGCGAAATATTTAATGCCTTTTTTCTTCCTTGGATTCGTAATTGCAGCCTTCACTACGTTTAACTTAGTTGCACTTGGTGTAATGGGTACGGTAGCTGCAATAATATACATTCAGTTAAGCCCAAAATATAATATGCCTAAGTATGCAGAAGGAGCAGGAGCAACACAAGCTGTAAATGATTTAGACGACGAGCTTGATGATTAATAAAAAGGGGGAGATAGCATGGCTGATATAAATATTAAAAAAGTAGAAACATTACCAGATGGAACAAATAGATTAAAGCTTACTAAAAAAGACCTTAGAAATGTTTTTATAAGATCTAACCTTTTTCAGGGTTCTTGGAACTTTGAAAGAATGCAAGCATTAGGATACTGTTTCGCAATGGTTCCAGTTATAAAAAGACTCTACAAGGGTGAAGATAGAAAGAAAGCATTGAAAAGACATCTTGAATTCTTTAATACACAACCCTTTGTTGCAGCTCCAATTCTTGGAGTTACAGCTGCAATGGAAGAAGAAAGAGCAAATGGAGCTGCTATAGATGATGCTGCAATAAATGGTGTTAAGATAGGTCTTATGGGACCACTCGCTGGTGTTGGTGATCCGATATTTTGGGGAACTGCACGTCCAGTAATTGCTGCACTTGCAGCGGGCATTGCACTAACTGGAAGTATAGTTGGACCAATTTTATTCTTCGTATTATTTAATGCTGTTCGTCTTGCAGTAAGATATTATGGAGTTGAATACGGATATAGTAAAGGACTAGATATAGTTAAAGATGTGAGTGGAAATAGGCTTCAAAAACTTACTGAAGGTGCATCTATACTTGGGCTTTTCGTAATGGGATCTCTTGTAAATAAGTGGACCACCATAAACGTACCACTAACTGTATCAAAAATTAAGGGCCCAGACGGTGTAGTTGTAGTAACTACTGTGCAGAATATATTAGATAAGTTAATGCCAGGACTTCTTGCTCTACTTTTAACTTTTGTATGTATGAAATTATTAAAGAAAAAAGTAAATGCAATTTGGTTAATCTTCGGATTATTTGCAGTAGGTATCTTAGGTTTTTGGCTTGGAATTTTAAAATAAGAATATTTATAAATGGGAATCAGAAGTCATTCTGGTTCCTGTTTTTTTTTTATATAATGAGTGATAAGAGGGTAAGTGTGAGCGGTTTAAAGGAGGTGAAATATAGCGAATACAAAAAAATAAAAAAGAGAAAATAATTTGTGCATATATACGAATATACATGTATTAATGATAGAATGATATAGGATAGTATCAAATATTGATGTATATCATCGTATTAAGGGAAGTGACACAAAGCATGGAATCTAAAAAAAGAAGTATAGTAATTGCATTAATGGTGGCAATGTTTCTTGCAGCTGTAGAAGGAACAGTTGTAACTACGGCAATACCTACCATTGTTAAAGAACTAAATGGATTTGAGCTTATAAGTTGGGTTTTCTCGGCATATTTATTGACATCAGCCATATCTACACCAATATACGGAAAATTGTCTGATTTATATGGAAGGAAAAACATTCTTACAATTGGAATAATAATTTATTTATTGGGGAGTTGTCTTTGTGGGCTATCACAAAGTATGTATCAGCTTATAAGTTTTCGTGCAATTCAGGGAATAGGAGCAGGAGCAATATTTACTCTTACATACACTATTGTAGGTGATATTTTTACAGCCGGCGAAAGGCCAAAGGTTCAAGGATGGTTAAGTACAGTTTGGGGAATAGCAAGTTTAGCTGGGCCTTTTTTAGGAGGATTTTTAATAGACAATCTTTCTTGGAATTGGATTTTCTTTATAAACCTACCATTCGGGATAATATCTATAGTACTTATACAAAAGAACCTTATTGAAACTTTTGATAGAAAAAAACATAAAATAGATTATATCGGAACAGTATTATTTTCATTAGCAATAATAACGTTTTTATTAGGTAGTTTAACTGGTGGAAAAGGTAATATTGTAATAGCGATGTTAGTTACAATTGCTATATTATTCCTATTTTATCATGTAGAAAAAAAGGCACAGGAGCCAATTATACCTTTTGATATTTTTACGAAAACTAGCAATATTGTAAATGCCATAAGCTTTTTAGCTTCAGGAATTTTAATAGGGATAGATGTTTATATGCCTTTATACATTCAAAACATTTTAGGGTTTGGGGCAACTATTTCTGGAGTATCTATGGCACCTATGTCTGTTGCATGGTTATTATCTTCAATTGCATTGACTAAAGCTATTCCTAAATATGGTGAAAAAATAGTAATTGGTATATCTACTTCAATTTTGCTTATCAGTTGTATATTTATATCTACTTTAAGTATTAAATCTCCATTAGTATTAGTTATAGTTTATGGTTTTATTATGGGTTTTGGTTTTGGAGGAGCTTTTACTACGTTAACAATAGTAGTACAAGAGTCTGTTGGATTTAACAAAAGAGGGGCAGCTACGGCAACCAATTCTTTAGTTCGTACACTAGGACAAACTATAGCAGTAAGCATTTTCGGAGCTATATTAAATACGAATATTGTTAAATATTTTAATAATTTAGGAGTAAAAGGCATCGAGCCAAATAATTTGTATTCGCAGCAATCTATGAGTAGTGGAGTAAGCATGCAACAAATAAAGCTATCTTTAACTTCCGGGCTTCATGAAGTATTTATAGCATTTATTATAATTGCTTTAGCATCACTTGCACTTTCTTTTTTATTTAATTCGAAGTTAAAAAAGGACTTATGCAAATAATACAGAAATAAATAATGCGGATATGCATTGGCGTATCCGTATTATTTATTATCCAATCATTTTGTTCTTAATTTGTTTATCAATAAACTCTCCTAATAAGGTGTTTATTAGGGCTATAGCGGGAACTCCAAGTAACATACCTATAATTCCAAAAAGTCCACCACCAAGAACAATTCCGAGTATTACAAGTAGAGGACTAAGACCCACCTTATCTCCAATAATCTTTGGAGATATGAACCACCCATCAATATTGCTTAAGGTTACAACGAATAACACTAATTCTACAGATTTCATTGGATTAAAGAATAGAGTTATTATAACTGCAGGAATCATTCCCATAATGTTACCAAAGTAGGGAATCATATTTGTTACCCCGATTACTAAACTAAAAGGTAGAGCATAGGGTATCTTTAATATTATAAATCCGATAAAAGTAATAGTTCCAAAAATAATAGAGTCAATTATTTTTCCAACAAAATATTTTTTGAAAGTAGTATTAGCTATTTTTAAAAAATTAATTATTTTAAATGTTACGGTTTCACTTAAAACAGAATAGATAAGTCTTTCAAGATTATGAATAATTGATTCTTTGTCCAATAAAAAATAAAACGAAATTACAATTCCAGACATTAGTTTCATAAATAAAGAACTTATACCCATTAAGTTATTAATTATAAGTTGTAGTCCTGGGGAAAGATATGCCGTTATATCTTTATTAAATGTATTAAGGTAACTATTTAAGTAAGAGGTTACATCGTATTTATTTAACAGTTGATTGTTAGACAAAAATTTGGTAGACCACTTATATGATTTTTGTGCAAATTGTGGAATATTGTTAAATAAATCAACAGCACTTTTTATAACATTAGGAGTAACCAAAGTAATAATAAAGATTATTATACCTACAAATAATATGTACATAATGCTTATGCTATAAATTCTTTTTATTTTCGTTTTCTTTTCAATGTATACCATAAGTGGATTAAGGAGATAAGCTATAACAAACCCCCAGATAAAATAACTAAGTAATGAAAATATTTTATGAAGTATTGTACCTATATTCTCAACGTTATTCACCACTCTAAAAATCAGAAAAGTTATTATAATAATAGGAATAAGTTCTATATAAGGTATTTTTTTATACTGAATCAATGTAATCCCTCCAATTAATGATGATATGATTTAACTTATTTAATTATATCATTCTTAAAACACTTTATTAATATCCATATTTAATAAAGTTTAAATATGCATAAAAAAAGTACTAATTTAATATATTCAAAGTCATTCTGCAGTAATGTACCAATTTTGCGTAATATTTGCTTGAAATTAGGAAAAAAATTCAAGAAGATAAGGATTATTTTAGTGGATAAGTTGATAAAGAAGTAGACAACTTCTGTTTGCTTATATGCTCTATAATGTGCTATAATATAAATATGTTTTAATTACTAATGTTGTCTTTTAGGTAATGATGCTGTTTTTTTTATTTATTTGTATAAATGATAGATATAATATGGAAATTCAACGAATGTATTTACAAAGACAAAAAGACAGCAGAGTAGTTTATGTTGTCTTTTAATATGTCTACAATATATATATTAAATTTTCAGGTTAATAGTAAAAATTACATCATTTTAAAGCTCAGCACAATTTTCACTGGGGATTATTATTAGTAACATATGTATATAAAATAATAAACACAAAGGCCTAATAAGCCAAGAGGAGCGAGTTATTATGGAAAAAATAATTTTGAATGCATTTGAAAGACCTGTAACAAATAAAAGATTTAGAGAAGATGGTTTTATTGCAGGTGTAATTTATGGAGGTAACGATAAGGAAGCGACTTCTGTTAAATTTGAATTAGTTGCTTTAAAAAAGATACTTCAGAAACATGGTTCTAATGCTAAGGTATATATTCAATACGGAGAAGATAAAAAATTTGGATTCATAAAAGAAATTCAAAGACATCCCGTATCAGCAATAATTAATCATATAGACGTACAACTTGTTTCATTAGATCAGGAAGTAAAATTACAATTACGTATTGCTTTTAAGGGTGAAGAAGGTTTAGTTACTAAACGACTTCAACTACAAGTTCAAAAATCAGAAATAGATGTTTTTGGTAAAATGGTTATAATGCCAGATGCATTAAGTGTTGATATATCACAAAAAGTATTCGGCGATACAATTACAATCAAAGACTTTGATTTAGATAGCCAAATAAAGGTTACAGATGAAGAAGACCAAGTTTATGCATCTATAATAGAAGCAAAAGAACAAGAAGAAGAAGAACCAGTAGAAGTTGTTGCTGAAGCAGTTGCTGTTGAAACAGAAGTTAAAGAATAATTAAATAGATTAAATAGTAAAAGGATGAGAATTTAAAATTCATCCTTTTATGTATTTATATTCATAAATATATTAGACAGTTAACTTTAAATTACAAGCTTAGAGTTAGAATAGGAGGCAATAGAATGGCGAATATAATGAGATTTTCAAAAAAACAATTAGATAGGGTCTTAAAAGATTTCGGAAAAAAAGAAAGTTTAGGTTCTAATGATACATCTGAGTGGGTAAGATTAATAAATGATTTTATATATGAATTTGGACTAAAGTCTGAAGTTAATGAAAAAGATATACTTTCTATAACTACTAGCAAAGAAGAACAAGTCGTAATAGAAAAAATGATATACGCACTAGAAGGTACAAAAACTTCTTTAACTTATATTTTTGATGGTAATATAACTTATATAGAAGAATAGATATTTAATAAAAGACATATCCGACACCAATCTTTTATGTAAATAACTTTAGGGGTTGAATTACGTCAGGATCATCTACCATTTCTAAATAAGCAATTCTTCTATATCAATATCATTACATACTAATACTTCAAGTATTCATGAAAAAGCGAAGGGAAGCCATTTTGTATGGCTTCCCTTAATATTTATTATTTACTAGTACCTTTATTTGCAGTTGATTGAGCATTTAATTGTTTTGTTTCGTCTAAAGTAGCAGGATTAGTGCTACTAGATAAATTAGATGTATCAGAAATATTAGAAGTAGCATAATTTGAAGCACCACTAGCACTATTATTTCCAGCTGATTGGTTATTTAACTGTTTTGTTTCTTCTAAACTAGAAGGACTAGTGCTACTAGATAGGTTAGATGCACTCTGGTTTGAAATACCACTAGTACCCTTGTTTGCTACTGATTGATTATTTAATTGTTTTGTCTCATTTAAAGTAGCAGGATTAGTGCTGCTAGATAGATTAGATGTATCAGAAATATTAGAAGTAGCATAATTTGAAGCACCACTAGCACTATTATTTCCAGCTGATTGGTTATTTAACTGTTTTGTTTCTTCTAAACTAGAAGGACT
>NZ_JAIZZK010000010.1 GCF_020443705.1 Clostridium algoriphilum | reverse complement strand
TACAAACAAAACTGCATTGTATTTCTTCAAAGTATTTTTTCACTTTTCAACGTGCAATTAAAACCCTAATATTTACATTCCTGTTTTTTCATAAGTTAGTTAACACTATCAAAATAAGCAGTATATTATGTTATTTCTACTTTTAATCTATCATAAAAATTTAACAATGTACACTATTTTCAAATGATTGCATTAACCTTTATATTTCAAATAAAAAAAGGCCAAAGGCCTTTTCTAACTTTTGTAAAATTATATTAAGATAATTTAAGATCTATTTTAATTTCGCCATTTACCAAGCAGTAGGCTATATTTTCTTCAACCTTTATATATACATCTAATGTTTTAAGTTCTGAAATTTTATGAGATTTTGTCCATTCTTCGTAAATTTCCTCTAGTATTGTTTTTTTGGAAACCTCTTTTCCCTGATATTGAACGTAAAAGCCAACATTAATTTTCTTAGCTATCGTTTTCTTAGCCACTGTTTTTTTTGTAACATTAGTTGCCTTGTTAGCTTTTGATTTAACATTTTTAGCAATATCTTTCACCACATTAATAGTTTTTCCAACATTTTCTTTTGTAGCATCAGATACTATTGTTATTGCTTCTTCTGTTCCCACGCTCAAAGCTTCTTTTGTAGAATCTAAAATATTTTCCTCGTTCATGTCATATTCCCCCAATTATAAATAATTTTTATGTTACTTATTCTATTCGATACTTTTCTTTAAAACCCTTTTTTAGGACATTGTTATAGTTCCATAGAAGATAACTATAAGCTTCTTCCTTGCTAATTAATCGCTATATCTATTATTTATTGTATAATTATTAAAAATAATCAATATGCCATATTATACCAATGCTCTTTCTATTATTATTATACACAATATTAACATAAATTTCAATATTAAGCATAAACTATTTTTTTTAAAAAATAAGAATACCAAAATGGTATGCTTATTTTTCATATTTTCCTATAACAGTGGATATAATTGAAGTTAGATAAGAGATAGATTTATTGAGATCCTCAATTTTCTGTTCAAACCTTACTAACAAATATATACTCACACCTATAGGGAAGCCAACTGTACTAATCAGTTTAATTAATGCATCATACATGAGCATTACCTCCCTCACCGTTACAGATAATATATATGATATTTAAAATTATTTTATCTATATTTTTATATTAATCTTACTTCAATAATATATTCACAATTAAAAAAATATCGAATATATTAAAGTACAGCTACTCCTAATTAACTTAACAACTCTCAAGAGTGTATCCGCCTACCTGTATTTGTTGGTATAAAGTAGACCAACTCCATTACTTAAGTAAAAGTGTATGATTTCTCGCTAAAGTAGCAATTTGAATTACTTTAGTAGATTTTTAAACTTTTACTTACTAAAATTAAGGAGGTTATTCATATGAGTCATAGACATAGAGACTGTTGTTGTGAAAAAAGATGTGAACCTATTTGCAAATGTGGAAATAGCTGCGGAACTGGTGGCTTTGGTGGAGGATTTGGCGGTGGCTGCGGCGGTGGCAGTGGCATCTTAATAATTCTTTTACTATTAGGTTGTGGTGGTATCGGCGGCCGTGGTGGCTGTGGCGGCGGATTTGGTGGATTTGGTTTTTAATTAGTTTTAAAAAGGCACTTCTAATTAGAAGTGCCTTCTTTTTATTTATACATAAGTTCTAGTTCTTCTTGAACTTCATTATTTTCTATAAATTCATCATAAGTCATTTGTTTATCCATTATTCCCTTAGGTGTAATTTCTATTATTCTATTTGCAACTGTTGCAAGTAGCTGTGAATCCTGCGATGTTAATAGCATTGTTCCAGTATAACTAGTAAGCCCATTGTTTAAAGCAGTAATAGACTCTAAGTCCAAATGGTTAGTAGGCTCATCTAATATTAATACATTAGCGTTACTAAGCATCATTTTAGAAAGCATACATCTAACCTTTTCTCCACCGGACAATACGCTAGCCTTTTTAAGAGCTTCTTCTCCTGAGAAAAGCATTCTACCTAAAAAACCTCTAATAAAGCTTTCAGCCTTATCCTCAGAGTACTGTCTAAGCCAATCAACCAAGGTACAATCTACACCATAAAAATATTCTGTGTTGTCTTTTGGTAAATAAGCTTGAGATGTAGTAACTCCCCATTTAACTTCACCACTATCTGGCTCCATTTCACCCATTATTATTTTAAAAAGTGTAGTTTTAGCTATTTCATCTGCCCCAGTGAACGCAATCTTATCTCCCTTACTAACTATAAAAGATACATTATCAAGAAGTATTTCTCCATCCACAGTTTTACTTAGATTTTCAACTGTTAATAAATCATTTCCAGCTTCTCTTTCTGGCTTAAAACCAACAAAAGGATATTTACGAGAAGAAGGTTTTATATCATCTAAAGTCAATTTATCTAATTGCTTTTTACGAGAAGTAGCCTGTTTTGCCTTAGATGCATTAGAGCTAAATCTAGCAATAAAGTTTTGTAATTCAGCAATTTTTTCTTCTTTTTTCTTGTTTTGATCTTTAGCCATTTGAAGGGCCAATTGACTAGACTCATACCAAAAATCATAATTTCCAACAAATAGTTGGATTTTACTAAAATCTATATCTGCAACATGAGTACATATTTTGTTTAAGAAATGCCTATCATGCGAAACAACTATTACAGTACTCTCAAAGTTTAGTAAAAAACTTTCAAGCCAATTTTTAGATTTTACATCTAAATTGTTTGTAGGCTCATCTAGTAATAGAATATCAGGTTTACCAAATAAAGTTTGAGCAAGAAGTACCTTTACCTTTTCAGATCCTGTTAGTTCCTTCATTTTCTTATTTTGAAGTTCTTCGTTTATTCCAAGTCCCATTAGTAGAGTTGAAGCTTCTGATTCAGCTTCCCATCCATTAAGTTCTGCAAATTCACCTTCTAGTACTGAAGCTCTAATTCCGTCTTCATCCGTAAAATCTGTTTTTGCATATAATTCATCTTTTTCATGCATTATTTCAAATAGTCTTACATGTCCCATCATTACTGTTTCAATAACTTCATGTTCATCAAATTCGAAATGATCTTGCCTTAAAACTGCTAATCTTTCTCCTGGAGTAATAAAAACTTCTCCAGTATTGGCTTCTATCTCACCAGATAATATTTTAAGAAATGTTGATTTACCAGAACCATTAGCTCCAATTAATCCATAACAATTACCGGGATTAAATTTTATATTAACATTATCAAATAATTTACGTGCACCATATCTTAAACTTATGTTATTTGTACTAATCATATATTTATATATACCTCCATATTAAGTAATCTCATTATAGTCGAAACTACTCAGCCATTATACCACAAGGAAGGAAACTAGGCTAATGTAATTTATACCTTCCTTTATGGGCTTGTTATTTTTTATTATGATTTGATGATTTGTAATCAGCTCTAGAATTATGATCGACGGGTCTATCTTTAGGTATGATTTTTGGATCAATAATCTCTCCCATGCGGATATCTTTTCGTAGAATTTCTATATTAAAATCTCTTTCATAGTTTTTAATAAGATCAAGTTCTCTCTCTACTACTATGGATAGTGCGAGCCCATGTTCTCCCATTCTTCCTGTTCTACCAACTCTATGCAAATAGTCTTTCGAGTTTTCTGGTATATCAAGGTTAAATATGTGAGATACTCCTACTATATCAAGTCCTCTAGCTGCTAAATCCGAAGCCACTAAAAGTTGAATTTTACCTGCATTAAAATCTTCAAGAGCTTTCTTTCTATCAATTTTTTCAGATGATCCATGTATTCCCTCTACTTTTAAACCATGATAGCTAAGCTTAGAAGTTGTAATTTCTACCTCATCACTTTTGTTTATAAATATTATTGCCTTTTCAGGTTTAGTAGCACTTATAAGTTTCCTTAAAATTTCAATTTTATCTCTTCTTTCCACTAGAAAATATATATGCTCTATATTGGGATTTACAACGCTTTTATCGCCTACTTTAATAACTCGAGGATCCTTCATTAAAGTTTTAGCAATTTCTACTACTTTAAGTGATATCGTAGCTGAAAATATCATAATTTGCCTATCGCGAAGTGTAGTTTTTATTATTGCTTTTACACCATCTATGTTATCCTCATCTATCATTCTATCGCCTTCATCTATTACTATAGTCTTGACTCCATGAGATTTTAGTTTTTTCATTGCGATAAGTTCTAAAATTCTCCCAGCCGAACCCACTATTATATGAGGTTTTTCCTTAAGAGACTCTAATTGCCTTTTAATATTAACATTACCTATTATACTAGTTGATCTAACTAAGCTATCTGAGTTCATAGATAACAATTCTACCTGTTTATGTATTTGAATTGCAAGTTCATGAGTCGGCGCAAGTATAATTGCTTGAATATCCTTTGATGTTATATCTATTTTTTGAAATATAGGTAATAAATAAGCTAACGTTTTACCAGAACCTGTCTCTGACTCTCCGATGATATCCTCACCTGCAAGTCCCATTGGTATAGCCTTTGATTGAATTTCTGTAGGACTTTCAATGCCTTGTTTAATAAGACCTTGTATAAGGTTTTGTTTTAATCCTAATTCATTAAATAATTTTTCCATATTTTCTCCTTTATTCTAAGAAATCTTACTATTAGCGTATTTAAATATTGTTGCTTTTATAGCTAAATAATCTATTTCTTTTGGTAATGCTTCTTTAATTGGTTTTAACTTTGAAGCTCCGATTTTTTCTATGACTTCAATGATGAGTGCTTCATGATTTTTGGGAATAAAATCATCTAGATTAACATCAAAACCCTCAGCAGCGCATTTAAATATATGTTCTTGTACTGTTAGGCTTTTAAGTTTTCTCAAGTCTATTATGTCCTCTATGCTTTTACCTTGTTTATACAGGTTATAAGTAATGACATAGCTAGGCACCTTGTCATCATTTTTTCCATTTTGCTTTAGTGAACTTTCCGCCTGAATATCCTCGCCCACTTCTTCATTATATAGTATTTCTTCCTTTAGTTCTATATTGTTTTCCTTCATATATTTTTTTATAACATTAATGAATTCCTCACCATACTTATTAAGCTTAGATTCCCCTACTCCTTTGATATTAAGCATCTCTTTTTCATTTACTGGAAAATATTCGCTCATCTCTCTTAGTGCACTATCTGCAAAAACAATATATGGTGGAACTTTCTCTCTCTCTGAGATATCTTTTCGCAGTGCTTTCAGTATTTCAAATAAGCCCGTATCCTTAACTACCTTAGCCTTCTTTTTATCTATTTTCTGATACACTTTTTCCTCATTCTTAAGAACTGCCACGGCTTTTTCTTTTAAATGAACCACTGGAAACTGGCCATCTGCAAGCGATAAATATTCTTCTGCTGTAAGCACATTTATAAGATCTCTTATCTCCTTAACAGTATACTGCTTTATTATCCCATAAGTAGATAACTTATTAAATCCAAGCTCCAAAACTTTTTTATTCTTTGATCCACGAAGAACCTCTGCAATTAATGAAGTACCGTACCTCTCCTTCATCCTAAATATGCAAGAGAATATCTTTTGTGCCTCAATAGTTATATCTACGAGTTCACTTTCATCATTGCAGGTACTACAATTGTCACATTTATCCTGAACATTTTCTTCTCCAAAATATTCCAAAATAAACTTTCGTAGACATCTTGACGTGTGTGAATAATCCACCATAGCTTGAAGTTTCTTATACTCATTTACCTTTCTTTGAGGTGACTCGGTGCTTTGCTCTATAAAAAACTTCTGAAGTAGCACATCTGCCGCAGAAAATAACAATATGCATTCACTTGGCTCACCATCACGACCTCCACGTCCTGCTTCTTGGTAATATGCTTCCATGCTCTTTGTTAAATTATAATGAATAACATACCTAACGTTTGATTTATCTATTCCCATACCAAATGCATTAGTAGCTATAATTATGTTGATATCATCATATAAGAATTTTTCCTGGTTTTGCTTTCTTTCAACGTCTCCTAGCCCAGCATGGTACTTGCCTACGTTATATCCCTTTTTATGCAAAAGCTCGTAGAGATTATTTGTTTCCTTTCTTGTAGCTGTGTAAATTATCCCTACTTGGTCTTTATTATCTTCAATGTATTTTAGTACAAAATCTCTTTTGTTTTCTCCACGAATAACAGTAAAGCTTAAATTTTCTCTATTAAAACCAGTTACATAGACATCTGGCTCTCTTAATTTTAAAATCTTAATAACGTCTAGCCTTACCTCCTGCGTAGCCGTCGCCGTAAATGCCGCTATAATTGGTCTTCCTGGTAATTTTTCTAATAAATTAGAAATTGCTGCATAGCTAGGTCTAAAATCATGACCCCATTGAGATACACAATGAGCTTCATCTACTGCTAAAAGCGATATTGTTAATCTATTTAACATATTGCAGAAAAAGTCTGATTCTAGCCTTTCTGGGGCAACATAAAGAAGCTTCACTTCTCCTGCAGCTACCCTATCAATTCTTTCATTAACTTCATTAATACTTAATGAGCTATTTATATATGTTGCAGCTATCCCAATACTATTCAATGTGTCTACTTGATCTTTCATAAGTGATATAAGTGGTGATATTACAAGTGTTACTCCTTCTAGCATTAAAGCTGGTATTTGATAACATACCGACTTTCCTGCCCCTGTAGGCATTACCGCAAAGGTATCTTTTCCACTTAATATACTTTCTATTACATTTTCTTGCCCTTTTCTAAAATTATCATACCCATAATACTTCTTTAATTTTTCTTGTGCTTCATGCAACATACATATTTCTTCCTCTCGTCCGTAATAAATTCTTACAATAGTATAACATTATTTTAAGAACTTTGTACCAATTTGCTGATGAAATGTGTATTAGTTTTAGGTGACGTCATCATCAAAAGAATTATATACTAAGTATCTTTTTAAAATCCTTAACATAGTGTCTACTAACAGGAACTTCCTCATTTAAACCTTCTACCTGAAGCACAAAAGTACTATTAGAGCCCGGCACTATTTTATAAATTCTGTCCAAATTAACTAAATAACTTTTATGACTTCTAAAAAAATTATGATTAATTAATTTATTTCCCAATTGAGTTAAAGTGTCATGTGTTGTAAAAGTGGCTTCTCCCGTATAAACAAAGACTTCTTTGTTTAACACAGTACAATACAGTATATCTTGTGGATGAACAAGGTATATACACTCATCCTTCCAAAGTGGCAACTTTATTAAGCCTTCCACTGTTCTTTTCTCTTGCAGTATATTTTTATTACAATTAAACCTTTCGTTTATCTTATCCAAAGTAAGCTCTAGTCTTTTAATTGAAAATGGTTTTAGGATATAATCTATTGCATTAATTTCAAAAGCTTTTATAGCATATTTATCAATTACTATTGCAAATACAATACTTACTGAAAAATTAAGCATACATATCTCTTCAGACAAAGTAAACCCACTAATTACTGGCATTTCTATATCTAGAAACACAATTTCCGGTTTAGCCTTTTTTATAAATTCTAAAGCGGTTGAGGGATTTGAATATTTACCAATAATTTCTATTTCACTGTTTTTACTTAAAATAAAACTTATTTCATCTAAAGACGATTTCTCATCCTCTACTAAAACTACTCTTAACATAAACACCCCACCTATATTTACATTTCATTCTAACAATAAAAGTAAATTATTTATCATAATTTTGTTTTCCCTTATACTTATTGTAAATTAGTAATTAAAGCCCAAAACAACATCTTTTTATATTTATTAATTATATCGTGTGATTTACTATTTACCTTAGTAAAAAATAACTTTATTTTTAGCTATATCTAAATAATCCTAATAATTGACGTAAAATGCACTAATAATAGGTTATATTAATGTAAACTATACTCTTTAGTCATTAAATACTGGACATTTTCACATTATTAATCTACTATTAATTAAGAGAATTTTATTAAAGCCTAAATAAATAAGAAAAATCAGTATACTGACTTTTTATTTATTTAAATGTACTTAGATATATACAAATAGAGGAGGTTTTTAATTATGGCAGCTGCACATTCGTTTGATATAGTATCAGATGTCGATATGCAAGAAGTAGACAATGCAATAAACCAAGCATTAAAGGAAATTAAACAAAGATATGACTTTAAAAATACTATTACTGAAATTAACTTAGGTAAAGAGGATATTAAAATAATATCTGATGATGACTTTAAATTGAAGTCAGTTATAGAAGTGCTTGTAAGTAGATTAATTAAAAGAGGTATATCCGGCAAAGCACTAGACCTTGGTAAACAAGATGTTGCTACGCTAGGTTCCGCAAGACAAACTGCTAAAATTATAAAAGGTATTTCCACTGAAAAAGCAAAAAAAATAATTGCAGTGATTAAGTCCACTAAGATTAAAGTTCAAGCTCAAATTATGGATAATCAACTAAGAGTTACTGGTAAGGACCTTGATGATCTACAGGAAATAATGGCTTTACTAAAATCAAAGGATTTTGATATTGCACTACAATTCACTAATTATAGATAGTTTCATTTAAAGGTTAGACCAATTTAAACTGGTCTAGCCTTTTTTTATTTACTTTAATAATTCATAGTAATAATTACACCTCTCTTATAATGTATCATAGTTCGCTTAATATTTAATACTCCATAATACCTTACACTAATTACAAACTATTATGAATATTGTAATAATTAAAAAATAATGTATTATGTATAAGATATTATAATATTGTTTAAAATGACAGTCCATTATATTTTTTTTGCATAATACGTAAAAGTTTGTTAATTTTTATTATTTTTCTTAAATCTTTTCATAAACCTATTGACGTTTTATGTTATTTTTGCTACAATTTAATTATAAATAAGTCGAAAGATGTTTGAGGAGGAAATTATATGAAATCAACAGGTATAGTAAGAAAAGTGGACGAACTTGGAAGAATTGTTATTCCTATAGAATTGAGAAGAACTTTGGATATAGATATCAAGGACGCTTTAGAAATCTATGTAGACGGTGATCAAATCATTCTTAAGAAATATGAGCCAGCTTGTATTTTCTGTCAAAATGCAAGAGACGTTGTAAACTACAAAGGTAAAAACATTTGTAAAGATTGTCTTGCTGAATTAGGTTCAGGCAAATAATTCAAACTTAATATAAAAAAGTTTAAACATAAAATAAGAGATATCCTTTTGAGGATATCTCTTATTTTATGTTTTTAATCTAAATTCGCTATTACAATTTGAGCAAGTTACAATTATTTTACCTTTTTTTCTTGGTAATCTTAATTTTTGCTTACATTTTGGACAATTTGTTATTATATACTTTCTATTTTCCTTGAATTTTTCTATAGGTTTATATTGCCTAATTTTAATATTAATTAATCCTATTTTTTTCTTGAATATTTGTCTAAAACTGTTAAATTTATAATAAAACCTTCTTTCTATATTCTCATAAACAAATTTTTCATTATTTCTTCTATTTACATTTGTTGACCTACTTCTCCAAATTGAATAGATAATAAGTGCTGTTCCTAAAAACCATGCATACCTAGTTACAAACAAAAATATTCCTACTATTAAGGTTACTTTTGAAAATTTATCCCAGCCATATAATTCTCTAGAAGATTTAACATGCATTTATACTATTCCTCCTATTATTCTCTAGAGTAAATAACAATTCTGAATTGTTATCCCCACGTGCATTGAATGTAGTAACTTTAACATGATGATTTTAATTACTACATACATAATTATTATTCTTATATATATTCTAGCACTATAAAGCATAAATCATTATTAATTTTCTGTAAAAGTACTTTAAACATTCTCTACGACTCTTATTGCTATTGATTTATTTTATTTTATATATTAATTAAAATTTCAACCTCACTTTTTTTGTATTATGTCGAATTTATATTTCTAGTTTAATAGTTAATCTTATTTTATTAAACTTATTACAATTCTATTGACTATTTGTGTAATCAATGTTATTCTAAAACTAAGAAATAAGTCGAATTTCAACGATTAATCACACACAAAAGAAAAATCTTATTTCGACATAAACTTACACTAATTAAAATATCCCCTAAATAATAAAAGATAAAAAGGAAACTACTTATATCTTATTTTTAGCAATTAACTATTATCGTATTCATGGATATAAATATTTTATGTAGATGTATTTGTAGCAGTTATTAATAAATTAGTTTCCTTTATCTTTATCCCCCCAAATATAACTAAATAATAAATTTTGATTATTTATAAAATAAAAAAACTTGAGCAAATGCTCAAGTTTTTTTATTCATAGATTTTTCTATCTTACTATGCCTTATTCCCAAAATTCACAAACCTGCTTTTGCGCATGTATATTATTATTAGTTATTTTAAAGTTATCCCATTCCTTCGGGAAAAGCCGTCTATACCTTTTGTGAAGAAATCTATCATCTATTAAAAGAACAGTTCCTCTATCCTCTTCTGTTCTAATTACCCTTCCCGCTGCCTGTAGTACTTTATTCATACCCGGGTACATATATGAATACTCATAACCACAATTGTTTTTTGCATTAAAGTAATCTTTTATAATTTCTCGTTCAAAACAAATCATAGGATGCCCTACACCGACAATTATAACACCGATTAATGCATCACCTTTTAAATCTATACCCTCTGAAAATATACCACCTAGAACTCCAAAGCCTAAAATATCTTCATCATTGGAACTAGTAAAGTTATTTAAAAAAGCTTCTCTTGCGTCTTCAGTCATAAAATTATTTTGAATACTAATTTTAACATTTGGATGTGTTTCAGAAAACCTATCACACACTTCATCCATATATTTATAGGAAGGAAAAAACACCATGTAATTACCATTCTTAGCACTTATTACCGAATATATGTACTCTACTATTTTCAAATAACTATTTTCTCTCCTATTATATCTAGTAGAAATGTCCTTTGATACCATAACTTTAAGCTTATTTTTATCAAACGGAGAGTTGAGCGTTAAATTATAATCTTGGCTATTTCCACCTAGAATCTCTTTAAAATATAATAATGGTAATAGGGTTGCAGAGAAATATATTACTGATCGCCCTCTTTTGGACGCCTCTCTTAAAAGCTTAGACGGATCCAAGCAAAATATTTTTATTACAACGTCATCCTCTGTACTTTCTACATAGGTTATATATTTGTCATCATAAAGTTCAGCTATTCTAATAAAACTCAAAGAATTAAAATACAATTCTAAAAAATTATCATATATTTCAGATTTTTCATTTTTAGTAAGCCAAACCTCTAATATTTTAGTAAGCCTTGTAAGAAGATTATAGATATCTACTGGCTCAGAATCTTGTTTGTAATACCCCTCTTCATTACACATTTTTTTCATATTGAGCATAAAGGAATTTAGCTTATTTAAAATTTTGTACATGCCATCATTCTTACCTTTTATATCTTTTTTCAATTGTAGTAATAGTTTTTTATGGATTTGCGCTGAAAACATTTCTCTAGCCCTATCTACTAGGTTATGAGCTTCATCAACCAAAATAGTATAGTCACCATTGTTATCAGTAAAGAATCTCTTTAAGTAAACCCTAGGGTCAAACACATAGTTATAATCGCATATAACACAATCAGCCCATAGAGTTAAATCCAATGAGAATTCAAAAGGACATACATTATGTTTCTTTGAATACATCTCAATTATTTCTCTACTAAATGTATTTTCGTTTTTTAATATATCAAAAATAGCATCATTAACCCTATCAAAATGTCCTTTTGCAAATTTACATTGCTCAGGATTACAAGAACTCCCCTTACTAAAGCATACTTTATCCTTTGCAGTTATTGTAATGGTCTTAAACTCAAGACCATTTTCCTTCATTTTATCAAAAGCATCCTCTGCAACTTGTCTTGTTATGGTTTTAGCTGTTAGGTAAAATATCTTTGAGGTATGTCCTTCTCCCATAGCCTTAACCGTTGGAAACAAAGTAGATATAGTTTTACCTATTCCAGTTGGCGCTTGCACAAACATTTTCTTATTTTCTACCACTGTTTTGTATACGGAAACAGCTAGTTCTCTTTGTCCATCTCTATAATTATCAAATGGAAATTTCATATCTTTTATAGTTTTATCTCTTGTCTGGTTCCACTTATTGGTAATATTTGCCCATATAAAATAACTAGAAATAATTTCATCAAAGAACTCTTGGAGTTTATTAATTGAATAAGCTCTAACAAATTTTTTAATTTTTTCATTTTCTATCTCATAATATGTTAATTGAACATTAATAAGCTCAAGTTTATTTTGTATTCCATATATATATGCATAACATTTCGCTTGGGCCCAGTGAAGACTATTATAATCCTCTTTAATAAGCTCTATATCTTTAGTAACAGTTTTAATTTCATCTATGGTAACCTTATTATCTATAATTAGAATACCATCAGCGCGCCCCTCTATAACAATTGACGCGCCATCATATAGTATGCTATGTTTTAAACTAACCTCTGACAAATATTCTTCTCCAAGCAGTATAGAATACTTGTCTCTATTTTCCTTTTGTATCTTTTGGTGAGCTTTAGTACCTTCTACAGCCCTACTGTTTCCCATAAATCTCATATCTAAATCGCCTGCTCTTAGTACAAACTCTACTAAGTTACGCACAGATATTCTTATATCTCTATTTTTATCCACATGTTATACCTTCTTTATTGTATAATCTTACCACGCATAAAATTTAGCTATTTCTTTGAGCTTCTATTTTCTCGTCTAGTTCATTTAAATATGTCCACCTCAGCATTAAATGTTCAGTTTCAGTTTTAATTTCCTTTTGCTTTTGAGTTAATTTCTCCAAATATTCAAAGTCACTACTTCCAGCATTTATCTTTTTATTAACATCTAAAAGTTCCGTTTCCTTTTGTTCAATTAGGCTATCAATTTCATCATATTCTTTTTTCTCTTTAAAAGTAAACTTCAACTCTTTATCTCTATTATTGTCCATTGCAACTTCTTTATTTTCAAGTGTTATCTCTTTTTCATTTTGACCTTTTTTGTCTTCTTTATTCAAATCCTCATCATCTTCTAATAATTCCGGATGTTTTCCTATATATTCTTGATAGTCAGAATAATTTCCAACAAATTGTATTATTTTTTCATTTCCCTCAAAACTAAATATTTTATCAGAAACTCTATCTAAAAAATATCTATCATGTGATACCGTTATAACCACACCATTAAATCCATCTAAATAATCTTCAAGTACTGCCAATGTTTGAATATCAAAGTCATTAGTTGGCTCGTCTAAAAATAGTACGTTTGGAGCTTCCATAAGAATCCTTAATAAATACAGTCTTCTTTTTTCTCCACCAGATAAACTAGAAATAAAGGAATGCTTTGTATTTTTATCAAATAAAAATCTCTCAAGCATTTGAGATGCTGTAATCTTCTCTCCATTACCTGTAGATATATATTCTGCACCTTCTCTAATATATTCAATTGCCCTCAGGTTTTCATTCATCTCACCATTTTCTTGATGGAAAAAACCAATTTTCACTGTTTCTCCCCATTCGACAATCCCTGCATCCTGTTTTATTACCCCACTTAAAATATTCATAAGTGTAGATTTTCCAATGCCATTAGGACCAATAATACCTACTTTATCTCTTCTAGTAAATATATGACTGAAATCTTTAATCAATTTTTTATCACCATATGCTTTATATATATTCTCTACATTAAGAATTTTTTTACCAAGCCTAGTAGATGCTGAAGACAATTCTAAGTTATCATTTGATATATCCACTTTCCCATCACGAAGTTCATCAAAACGGTCAATTCTGGCCTTTTGCTTTGTACTTCTAGCTTTTGCACCACGCCTTATCCATGCTAGTTCCTTTTTAAATAAGCTCACTCGTTTTCTCTCTAGCGTGTCCACTAAAGCCATTCTTTCAACTTTCTTTTCTAAATACACGCTATAATTACCCTGGTAACTATATAAATTACCCTTGTCAAGTTCAAGAATTTTATTTGTTATTCTATCTAAAAAATATCTATCATGGGTAATCATGAGTAAAGCACCTTTTCTTTTATTTAAAAACTTCTCTAACCAATCAATTATTTTATTGTCCATGTGGTTTGTAGGCTCGTCCAAAATCAGCAAATCTGATGGAGTAATTAGGGCGCTACATAAAGCAACTCTCTTTCTTTGTCCACCTGAAAGGTCACCTATACGTTGCTTAAAATCAGTTATTCCAAGCTTTGTAAGTATTATTTTAGCATCATCTTGTACTTGCCATCCATTACAAGCATCCATTTTATCGTTTAAGTTCATCAATGCATTTAAAGTAGATTCATTTTCTGGGTCCACTTGTAATTTATCTATAACAACTTCATATTCTTGTATAACCTTCATAACATCGGTATCACTTTTGAAAATCTGCTCAAGCACTGTAGCGTCTTGATCAAATTCAGGATTTTGAGATAAATACTCTATATTTACCTTATTTCCCTTTATAATTCTTCCTGCATCAGGAACTTCAAAGCCAGCTATTATTTTTAAAAGAGTTGATTTTCCAGTACCATTAACTCCTATCAAACCAATTTTATCTCCATCACTTATACCTAGTGATATTTTATCAATGAGTATTCTTTCACTGTAACTTTTACTCACTTCTTCTATTGTTAACAAATTCATATATGTACCATCCTTTTCATGGCATAACGCCATGCTTTAATTATAACTAAATATATAGCTAAGTGATAGTGGAAATATTTCGAATGTATTTATTTCACTTCCAAAAATATATATTATTTAGTTTTTATAGTTCTATATCAATAAAAAAATCGCCTTCCGGCGACAACTTAAACATACTCTTAAATAATAATTATTTTTTACGTGTTGCTAGAAGAGGATTATTTATTTTCTTTTGTTTAGCCAAACTAATTTGATACTCTATTAACTTGTTTTGTGAATCAATTATTTTATACTTATAAGATTGAAGCTTAAATTTCATTTCTTTATTCTCTACTTTTATTTTTCTATTTTCATCACTAGAATTTTTACTAGTCTCTCGCAATGCTTCTAATTGTTGTTGCATTTCTATATTTTCTTGCTCTAGTGTTTTTACATAGTCAGTTTTTTCTACATTTTTGCACTTGTTAAGCAATTCTTGATTATAATCTTCCATATGATTCAATTGTTTTTTCAAACCATCTAATTGCAGAGTCAATTCTTTATCATGTTTTGCTAGAGTCTCTTCTTTATTTGAAAGTTCCTTGCAAAGCGAACTACTTTTAAACATATCATCGCCTAAATTTATAGCAGTTAAAATTGCTGCTGAAGAAGTACTAAGCTTTTCATTCTTACCCATTATATTCTTTATTTTTTTATCTACATAACTTGCTACCATATGTAAATATTCTTCTCTTTCGTCACCTTTTAGATTATATTCAATGCCATTTATTTTTATTGTTACAACGTTCATCTAAAACACCCTCTTAGACAGATTAGTTAATCCCATTGTATCACAATATACACTTTAATAAAACCAAAATTTTCAAATTAACACATCAAATAAAACAATTAATATATTTGCTTGTTCTTCTTTAAGCTAATGTGTATTTTTAAAGCTCCCTTATTACTAGGGGAGCTTTAATTTGATAATATTACCTAAGCTGCGCACCTAATTTATGTTCTAAAGTTCTCAATATCTTCTCGTGCACTTTATTTACTTCATCGTCTGTTAACGTCTTATCAGAGCGTCTATATACTATAGCATATGCTATACTTTTCTTTCCTTCTGCTATTTGTTTACCCTTGTACACATCAAATAACTTAGTGCTTTCTAGAATATTGCCACCCTTAGCTACAATAACATCTTCAATGTCCTGTACTAAAATCTCATCATCAACTATAAGTGCAATATCTCTTGTTACAGCCGGAAATTTTGGGAGTGCTTTATACTTCTTGTTTAAGTCAGCATATTTATATAATAAATCTAGGTTTAGTTCTGCTACATAACATCTTGGTTCCACCCCATAGTTCTCTGATACATTAGGATGAACTTCTCCAACTACACCTATAAATTCTCTCTTTACATATAGACTTGCAGTCTTTCCAGGATGATAGGTCGGGTTTTCACTTTCTCTTTTAAACGACGCATTTTTTATTCCTAAAACATCTAATACATTTTCCACTACGCCCTTCAAATCCAAATAATCAACATCTCCATACATTCCTATAGTTAATATATTTCTTTCCTCAGGAAGCTTCTGCGCATCTTCATTTGGTATATAAACCTTACCTATTTCAAATAATCTAGCTTCTTCATTATTCCTTGAATAATTCCTTGATAAACAATCCATCATAGATGCTATGGTTGTAGTTCTCATAATACTATAATCTTCTCCTAGAGGATTCTTTATAGTAACTACCTTTCTTAATTCACTGTCCTCTGCCACTAGAATTTTATTGAATATTTTAGGGCTTACAAACGAATAACTTATAGATTGATTAAGTGCACTTCCAATTAAAGAAAGTATTACTTTGTCTTCTAATTTTTGTTTTTCACTTTTTCCACTCCTTACTGTTTCACAATTCGGAATAGTAGATGGTATATTATCATAACCATACATTCTTGCAATTTCTTCGGCAACGTCTTCTCTAATGTTAATATCCGATCTATGAGTCGGTACCTGTATTATTAAAAAGTCACCTATTATTTCCGTATTAAGCTCTAATCTATCAAGATACATTTTCATATCACTCTTATCTATATCAGTTCCTAAAAACTCGTTAATCCACTTTGCATTTACTTCTAAAGAATGTGACTTACGTTTTATAGGGTAAATATCTATGCATCCCTGCATTATTTCACCTGCACCTAATTCTTGTACTAAATGACAAGCTCTATCTATTGCCATTTGGGCCATATTAGGATCTAAATCTTTTTCAAATTTAGAAGATGCATCAGTTCTTAATGACAATTTTTTTGAAGCTAGTCTTATATTAACTCCATCAAAGTTTGCGCCTTCAAATATTATGCTTGTCGTATCTTCCTTAATTTCTGAATTCAAGCCTCCCATTATACCTGCAAGTCCTATAGTTCTATCTCCATCTTTTATGCTTAATATACTCTCATCAAGTTCTCTTTCTATATCATCCAATGTAGTAAATTTCTCGGACATTTTCGCTCTTTCAACAACTATTTTATTAGTAGTTATTTGCCTTGCATCAAATGCGTGCATAGGTTGGCCAAGCTCTACCATAACAAAGTTTGTAATGTCCACTATGTTATTGATAGGTCTAAGTTCTGCCTCTATTAGTCTTTCCTGCATCCATTGTGGTGAAGGGGCAATTTTTACATTTTTTATACCCTTTAACATATATCTTTTACACAGTTCATCTTTAATCTCAACCTTGTATATATCTTCAACATTTTCAGCGCAAGTAGCTTTATAATCAAGGGCTGGTTTTCTATACTGTGTGCCTAAAGTTGCGGCTGTCTCTCTAGCTATTCCTAAAATACTAAGGCAATCTGCTCTGTTAGATGTTATCTCAAAATCTATTAAAACACTTTGGAGCTTTAGTGCCTCTTTTATGTCTATTCCAATAAGTGTGTCACTAGGAAGTATCATTAGTCCATAAACTGGTTCATCCCCTGCAATCCCGAGTTCTTCCTCAGAACAAAACATACCATTAGATAATATACCACGAAGTTTACCTTTTTTAATTTTTAATCCTCCATGTAAACTTGACCCATGAAGTGCTACTGGTACTATATCCTGTTCTTTCATATTTGTGGCTGCCGTAACAATTTGTGTTGGTACATCTAGTCCTATATCTACTTGACATACAACTAATTTATCAGCATCTGGGTGTCTAACAATTTCAATTATTTTCCCTGTAACAACATTGTTAATTTCAGCACCTGATATAATTACCTCTTCTACCTTTGAACCAGACAACGTTAATTTGTCACCTAGCTCTTTTGGTGGAATGTTAACATCTACATAATCTTTAAGCCATTTAACTGGAACTTTCATAATACATCCTCCTAGAATCTGTGTTAGTACAAAACAATTATTGTTGTTTTGCCTATTTCATTTCATATAATTAGTAAGTAATTATTTATATTTTAAAATTGTTTTAAAAATTTCATATCACTTTCATAAAGTGCGCGAATATCATCTATTCCGTATTTAAGCATTGTAATTCTATCAAGTCCAAATCCAAAAGCAAAACCGCTATAAACTTCTGGATCAATTCCACAATTTCTTAAAACCTGAGGGTGAACCATTCCACAACCCAACAGTTCTATCCAACCGCTACCACTACAAACTTTGCATCCTTCGCCCTTACATACAAAGCAAGTAGCGTCCATCTCTGCTGATGGTTCTGTAAATGGGAAATGATGTGGTCTAAATTTTGTCTCCATTTTGTCCCCAAACATCTTTTGCGTAAATAGCTCTAGTGTTCCTTTTAAATCAGCAAAAGTAATGCCCTTATCTACTATAAGTCCCTCAATTTGATAAAAAATTGGTGAATGAGTCGCATCTACTGCGTCTGATCTATAAACTTTACCTGGTGCAATCATCTTTATAGGCGGTTTTTGATTTTCCATAGTTCTTATTTGTATTGGTGAGGTCTGAGTTCTTAAAACTATACTATCATTTATGTAAAAAGTATCTTGTTCTCCTCTTGCCGGATGATTTTTAGGAATATTTAAGGCCTCGAAGTTATAATAATCTTGTTCTACTTCAGGTCCCTCCTCAATAACGAAACCCATAGATAAAAATATTTCATTAACTTTTTCAAGTGTTAGATCTAATGGATGCCTTTTACCTATTGTTTGTTTTTTCCCAGGCATAGATATGTCAATAATTTCACTTTTCAACTTAATATCCTTTTCCTTGTTTTTTAATGTATTTGAGGCTTTAGTTATAAGTGACTCTATATTCTCTCTAACTTCATTTGCTAATTTACCAATTACCGGTCTTTCTTCATTTGATAACTGTCCCATACCCCTTAATATTTGTGTCAATTCACCTTTTTTACCTAAATACTTAACTCTAACATTTTCTAATTCCGTTTTAATAGAAGCTCCTTTTAATTCTTCTAAGACTGCAGCTTTTATCATTTCTAACTTTTCTTTCATAATGAATGCTCCTTTCATATTTATATAAGTTTATATTTCATGTTTTTTTATAAAACAAAAAAAACCGTCCCTTATAAAGGGACGGAATATCCGCGTTACCACCCTAATTGACTAAAATTAGTCCTCTTAGATAAATTTATCGATTTTACCCGCTAACAGTTACTTCATTTCACTGTTAGAACTCCGGAGTGAACTTCAATATAAAAATTTCTTAAGCAAGCTCTCAGTCTAAGGCTTCTTATCCCTGTAATCATCTTTATATTTACTTTCTCCATCACAGTGTATTATTAATTAATTAACTTATGAAAGTATACAAAATATTATAACCATAATTTCTAAAAATTTCAACTATAATTTCATATTTATATAATATTCTTTTGTCTTACAACTTCATACATCATAATTGATGCAGCAACTGCTGCATTTAGAGATTCCGCGCCACCAGGCATAGGAATCTTGATTTTTATATCACATATATTATAAACTTCGGCACTTATTCCGTTACCTTCATTTCCAACTGATATAATAACTTTTTGTTTTAAATCTATATCATAGAAATTTTTATCAGTATCTAATGAACTAGTAATTAGTTTGAATCCATCACTTCTAAGTTGTTGTACTAATAATAAGTCCTTATCATAAATAACAGGTATATTAAAAATAGAACCCATTGTGGATCTTAAAGTTTTATCATTATAGATATCCACAGTTCCTTTTGTTATTATAACCCCTAAGGCCCCCGCAGCATGAGCAGTTCTTATTATAGTACCCATATTACCCGGGTCTTGAATTTTATCTGCTAACATATAGAACCCATGGTCATATTTAATTTCTACAGATTTATTTCGAACAACAGCTAAGATACCTTGTGGATTATCCGTATAGCAAATACCTTTAAATATACTATCACTAACACTATAAACTTTAGTATTTGTCTGTAGCTTATCTTTCATACAGGAGTTTTCATATTTTTCCTCTCGGGAAGCACTCAAAAATATATTCACCACTTCAAAATCGGAATTTAGAGCTTCTTCTACAAATCTAAACCCTTCAATTAAAAACATATTACTACTTATTCTATATTTTTTTTCTTTTAACTTTTTAATATCTTTAATTAATAAATTATCCTTGCTTTGAATATGTTCCAAATTAAGTCTCCTTATTTAACTAATTTCTCCAACTTATTCAACTCTTCAATATTGCCTATAGCCACAATTATATCACCTGGTTCAACAATGTTATCTGCTGAGGGAGAAACATCAATATCATTGTTTCTTTTTATAGCCATTACATTTATACCATATTCAGCTCTTATATTTAATTCTCCCAGGGTCTTATTATGCCATTCTTCAGGACTAACAACTTCAGCTATACTATAATCAGGAGATAATTCTATGTAATCTAATATGTTTGATGAAACTAAATTATGAGCAACTCGTACACCCATATCTCTTTCAGGGAAAACTACTCTATCTGCACCTATTTTATATAATACCTTAGCATGCAATGCATTAGTTGCCTTTGTAATTACATATTTAACTCCTAGTTCTTTGACTAGAAGTGTTGCAAGTATGCTAGATTGGATATTGGCACCTATACTAATAACTGCACAATCAAAATTACGAATACCAAGAGCCCTTAAGCTATTTTCATCGTTTGCATCAACCTGAACTGAATGAGTTACTTTTTCTGAAATTTCTTGTACTATCTCTTCGTCAGAATCAACTGCTAAAACATCATTTCCCAACGAATATAATGTTTCAGCAACAGAGGTTCCAAATCTTCCAAGTCCTATAACAATAAACTGCCTTTTACTCATTAACCCCACCCCTATCCAATTAAAATTTTATCTTCTGGATACCTTATAGTTCCAGATTTACTCTTTTTATTTTTAGCCAATGCAAGTATTATAGTAAGCGGTCCTACTCTCCCTGCATACATTGTAAGGGTTATTATTATCTTCCCCACAAACGTTAATTTTGTAGTTAATCCGAGTGTTAACCCGACTGTAGCAAATGCTGAAGTAGCCTCGTATAAAAAATATTCAAAAGGAATATTGGGTGGCTCTGTAATTGATAATACCATTGTAACTATTACAACAATTGCGAGGCCAAGAACAGTTATTACTAATGCTTTGTATACAAGTTCTTTGTTTATGCGTTTTTTAAATATTTCAGTATCCTCGCGTCCACGAACTACAGACATTACAGTCATAAAAAGCACAACTGCGGTAGCCGTTTTATTCCACCAGCCGTTGAACCTGGAGATCCACCAATAAACATCAAAATTATTGTTAAGAAATTCCCTGCTGGAGTCATTTTGTTTAATGGAATAGAATTAAACCCAGCAGTTCTAGGAGAAACTGAAGCAAATATTGAGGATAATATTTTACCCTTCACAGACATTCCTTGCATAGTGTAAGGATTATTCATCTCAAAGATAAACATGAGTATTGCTCCTCCAACAATTAAAATTATTGTTGAATATATAACTACCCTAGAATGGAGTGACAACCTTTTAGTTCCCTTACAATTATATATCTCTACCCAAACATAAAATCCTAACCCACCTATTGCGATTAGTGCTGAAATTGTAAGTATTACTACAGTATTATTAGCATAAGCAATAACACTATTAAAATTCCCCATCAAATCAAACCCAGCATTACAAAAAGCAGAAACTGAATGGAATACACTATAATAAATTCCTTTAGCAACTCCAAATTGGGGAATAAATTGTGTTGCAAATAACACTGCACCTACACCTTCAACAGAAAACGTAAATATCAATACATATTTAACCATCTTAACTAATCCTTGCAATGAATTTACATTCATAGCTTCTTGCATTACCATTCTTTCCTTTAATGTTATTCTTTTACCTAAGAAGAAAAAAACGAGCGTTGCCAAAGACATAAATCCAAGTCCACCTGTTTCTATTAATAACATTATTACTGTTTTACCAAAGTAAGTCCAATATGTACCCGTATCCAGTGTTACAAGTCCCGTAACGCATACAGCAGATGTAGAGGTAAATATACAATCTATAAAAGGTGTAATTTTACCACTTTGTGAAGCTATAGGTAGACACAGAAGTATCGCTCCTATAAGTATTACTATAGCAAACCCTAATGAAATTATCTGAACAGGAGTATATATATTTTTCTTCTTAAAATTTTTAATATTCAATTCCAAATTAGCCACCTCTACACCTTTAAATTTTCATAAGTGATGTTTTACTAATTATATCATGTTACATATTTTTGTCAAAAATGCAATAAAAAATGCAGCCTAATGGCTACATTTTAAAGTAATACTCTTATGCTTGTAATTGTTTTTTTGCAACTTCTACTAATTCAGCAAAAGCTTTTGGATCATTTATAGCAATCTCAGAAAGCATCTTTCTGTTAATATCTATACCTGAAAGTTTCATACCATTCATGAATCTTGAATATGAAAGATCATTTAATCTTGTAGCTGCATTTATTCTAGCTATCCAAAGTGTTCTAAAATCTCTTTTCTTTCTTTTTCTTCCGATATAACCATTTCTTAACGCTCTTATTACTGCTTCGTTAGCTGTCTTAAATAACTTACTTCTTCCACCGTAGTAGCCTTTTGCAAGTTTTAATACTTTCTTATGGTTTTTACGAGAGTTAACTGCTCGCTTAATTCTAGCCATTTAATATACCTCCTAATCACCATTCAATTATAAGTATGGTAACAATTTCTTCATTGATTTTATTTGTGTTGTTGAAACATATGCTGTTTTTCTAAGGTTTCTTTTTCTTTTGGGACTCTTTTTTGTTAATATATGACTTGTGAAAGCTTTCGCTCTCTTCAATTTACCTGTACCTGTTTTCTTAAATCTTTTTGCTGCGCCTCTATGTGTTTTCATCTTAGGCATAATAAAATTCCTCCTTTCGGTTATGCTTTTTTGGGAGCTAATATCATTATCATATTTCTTCCCTCTTGTCTAGCTGGTTTTTCAACAATATAAACATCACCGATTTTATCCACAAAACATTTTAATATTTTGTGTCCTACTTTAGAGTTTTCAATTTCTCTTCCTCTAAATCTTACAGTTATCTTTACCTTATCCTCATCTAACAAGAATTTTTTAGCATTGCTAGCCTTAATTGCAATGTCATGGTCTTCTATAGTTGCACTTAATCTTATTTCTTTAAGATTAACAACCTTTTGCTTTTTCTTTGCTTCTTTTTCTTTTTTCTGTTGTTCATAAACGAACTTACCATAGTCCATTATTCTGCAAACTGGTGGTTTTGCAGTAGGCGACATCATAACTAAATCTAAGTCTTTCTCTTCTGCAAGTTTCAACGCATCTTTTGTATTCAAAATACCTAATGCAGAACCATCAGCTCCGATAACTCTTATTTCTCTGTCTCTTATTTCCTCATTCATCATGAAATCTTTGTTTTTACTAATAGTTTTCACCTCCTAGGTGCTTTTAGATAATTTTGTAATGTTAAAAAATAAAGGGACGGCATATGCCGTCCCTAATAGTAACAAATTCAAACTACTACATAACCTGACTAGCATAGCTGTTAGGTGAGAAACGGCTGTTTCTTCTTGTTAAAAATAATTATATTTTATTATATTAATTTAATTTTTATATTTTCGTTCACAACAATTAATAGTATACCTGCTTATTATTAAATTGTCAACATTTATTATCTAATTATAAAAGCATTGTTTAATTGTTAAAGCTATTATTCACTTTTAATTGACTATTACTTAATCATCATAGCTTGTAATTCTTGATTATTTATTTTAATATTGCCATTCCATTTTTTATTTTTTCACATTCAACACAACTATCACAATATTCAACTCTACCTACAAATACTTTACTTATAGTTTGAATTAATTCTTTGTTTTTGCAATACTCGACGCAATGTATAATTATTTTTTTAGGAGCACTTGTTATCATTGTACTAATTATAAGTTCTTCCTGACTTTCTTTCGAATCAAATTTAACATCCGATAATTCCATTATCATATCTTCTACTAAATCATTCCCATCTTTATCTCTCAAATAATAATTCCCATCTTTTCCAACTAGAATATTAACTTCGTCTATCTTACTATCTTGAACTTCAACAAAGTATTTTAACAATTTTATAAACTCATTATATTCTTTTTCTACCATATACTCTTCTACAACTTTATCAACTATACACTCTAAATCACCATTCAATTCTTTTGTTCTAAATGTTAAAAATCCACTTATGTTAATCTCATTGTTTTCTTCTATGCATTTAGTTATTTTGTCAATAATTTTATTTTTCCTATTTATACAATATACCATATTAGGACCAGATATTGACCCTTCGCTAAGCAAAGCTTCTTGTATCTTCGGCTTTACTTGTTTTATTTCATCGTATTGAAGAAAAAAATAAGTGTCAGCTAAAAAGTTGTTTATTTCTTTTTTACAAAATTCCGTTGTTACTATTTTATATAACATATTTGCAACATTCAAATTAAATGTTTTGATACTACTCTCGCTTAAGTTGTCATTGCTACAAAAAAACTTTATAAAATGCGTATCCTCTAATATACTTTCCGATATACCTATAATGTTTTTTTTATCTTCTAAACATTTTTTTATTTTTTTAATTTCATCATTAATGTATTCCATACTCCTATTATATACAACGGTTAATAAAAGCATTTCGCACACTCCTTTCTCATGACGATAGTATGTGTGTAATATAAATGTATATGCAAAATAGATTAAACAATAATCGACATATTGCAATTCATAATAACTTTGTGTTATAAGGTAAACATAATAAAAAGATAGGAGTACTACAATGAAAAATGTTATTGTTGATTTTAGAATCACAAGTGAAGAAAAAGAAAATTTAATTTCTAGAGGGTTTGACTTATTAATTTGCCCTCCTAGTAACCTTTTATATAAAGCAGTGGAGGGTCACCCAGATATGCTAATGCACATTTCAGGAAATAATATTGTTGTTCATAAAAATATGGATGATGAATTTATACATAAATTAGGCCTACAAAGTTATAAAGTTTATAAGTCGAATTTAACTTTGAAAACCAAATATCCTCATGATATATGTTTAAATTCATTAAGCATAGCTAATTTATTTGTTCACTCAATTAATTTTACTGATACTAAACTTCTGTCCCTTTTAAAAGATAAGAAATTAATAAATGTAAATCAAGGTTATACAAAATGTTCTACTTGCATAGTAAATGATCATGCAATCATTACAAGTGATGTTACTATCGCAAAAGCCTTATCCCTTGAAAGAATAGATGTTTTATTAATCCCACCTGGGGATATTCTCCTTCCGGGGCTTAATTACGGTTTTATTGGTGGCGCAACAGGTCTTATTGAAGATAACGTCTTAGCTTTCTATGGTCACCTAGATTATTATTTGTATGGTAAAGAAGTATTACAATTTTTAAAAAAACATAATGTAGAACCTGTATTTTTAAGGACTGGAAAACTAATTGATAGAGGTAGTATTTTTAGATTATAGTGAAAACTAATCATCAAATTATCTTATGCAAATTTGTTTATTATTGTGATATAAAAGTTGTTTTAGAGACTTTCCTTCTGAGATGTCGTAAAATTGTTTAGAATTGATTATAAAATAAAAAAAAGCAGTCTAAATGCTGAACATCAACATTTAAACTACTTTTCACTGCTTTGGAGGCGCCACCCGGATTTGAACCGGGGAATAAAGGTTTTGCAGACCTTGACCTTACCGCTTGGCTATAGCGCCATAGTTTGGAGCGGAAGACGAGATTCGAACTCGCGACGTTCACCTTGGCAAGGTGACGCTCTACCACTGAGCCACTTCCGCACCATTGGTGGCTAGACCAGGAATCGAACCAGGGACACGAGGATTTTCAGTCCTCTGCTCTACCGACTGAGCTATCCAGCCTTACTAATTTTTCAAATTCACTAATTTTATTAAACTTACTAAATTTAATGGCGACCCAGAAGGGACTCGGACCCTCGACCTCCGCCGTGACAGGGCGGCACTCTAACCAACTGAGCTACTGAGCCATATGTGGTGGGAACAACAGGGTTCGAACCTGTGACCCTCTGCTTGTAAGGCAGATGCTCTCCCAGCTGAGCTATGCTCCCACATGTCTTTATCAGACTAGTATAGTCTACATCATTTCATAAAACTTGTCAACAACTTTATGCAGTAACTGTTTTTTTACTTTAATGTTTACTTTCTTGTCTCTCAATACTTTATTATAATATAAGATTTTTCTATAGCTGTCAATAGTAAATATAGTGAATGCTACTTTGTATTTCTATATTCCAGTGCCTATATTTTAAGAATACTTCATTTTCCTACGATTTTCACAAAAATACAATATACCTTGTTTTTACTATAATATAAAAAGAAGCAACAATAGTAACAATATTTCTTTGCTCTAAAGTTGCATTCTAAATTACAATTTTGACTCTTTAAGTAATTGACCAATATCTTCATGACTAAATTCATATTTTTTGTTACAAAAGTGGCATTTAAGTTCTTCTGTTTTACTATCATTATATAATTCTTCTAAATCCCTTTTACCTATGCTTATTAATGCTCTCTCAACTCTTTCTCTACAACAATCACATTTATAAGTGGGCTTTATTTCTTCGTGTATTTTAAGTTGCATATCCTCAAAAATAAATTCTAAAATTTCTTCAATATTCATCCCTTTTTCTATAAACTCAGTTATGGATGGAATCTCTTCTAACCTATATGTTATTGTATCAGCCAAAAATTCATCAGCACCAGGCATCATTTGAATAATAAATCCACCTGAAGCTTTAATACTCATGTCTGTATCTACTAACACTCCTAGTCCCACAGCAGATGGTGTTTGCTCAGATACTGTAAAGTAATAAGCTAGATCATCTCCTATCTCTCCTGTGCGAATTGGTACTTGACCAATATAGGGCTCCTTTAGACCCATGTCTCTTATAATTCTTACATAACCATCTTTGCCAATAGCACCACCTACATCAAGTTTACCTTGTTTATTAGCAGGCAAATCTACATTAGGATTTCCTATGTATCCTTTTACACTCGAATCAGCATGAGCAGTTACTACCACTCCTTTCGCTTCTCCACCACCGTCAATTTGGAGTGTCAGACTATCCTGCTTCGACTTAAGCATGGTTCCCATGAGAGTACCCGCTGTTAGCATTCTACCAAAAGCAGCTGCTGCCGTAGGTGCACATAAATGCATCAAAGCTCCCTCATTTACTAAATCTGTAGTTATAGCTGCAACTATTCTAACCTGACCTTCCTTTGCAGTAGCTCTAACCAATTTATCCATAAACTAACCCCCTTATATAATCTTTAATAGTGCAAACACTATCGATACTCTCCTATATTTTACTTCTTTAGCACATAACATATTCGCTCAGTATGATCACTTACCACTTTATCTTCATAGTTATCCATTTTCTTTATCATTTTAAATCCAATTTTTTTAATAATGTTTTCTATATATTCTTGAGTATAAGCTCTCTCTGAGTGAACCTCATCAAATCTTTTATATACTTGTCCTTCTTTTACAAAAAAGGTTAAATTCATTTCTACAACATCATTTTCTATATAATTTTCCCAAATGTAGACCACATCATCCCTATCATAATTATAAGTATTATTACCGAGCACATTAGTTAATTTATAATAAGAGTTAACGTCAAACACAAATAAACCACCCTCTTTTAATAAATTGTATGCACCCATTAAATACTTTTCAAAATTTTCTTCTTCTAATATATAGTTACTAGAATCTAAACAGCAAGTAATGAGATTAAAAGTATTATTTAAGTTCAATTCACAAATATTTTGGCATACAAAGTTTAATTTTATTGATGCTTCCCTCATTTTTTTCTCTGCTTGACTTAACATATCGCTAGATAAATCAACTGCCCATACATGATTAAATTGACTTGCAATTTCTATAGTAAGATTTCCTGTACCACATGCTAAATCTAAATAGCTATCCATCTCTAAGTTATATTCTTTGCAAATACGTAGTATGTTAGATGCCCATGTTTTATAATCAATATCAGAATTGATTAATTCATCATATATGCATGCAAACTCTTTATAACAGTCCATATTAACATTTCTCCTTATTCAAGGACTTCTTTTCTTTTCCAAAGAATTCTCCTTTTAAAACAATACTGGCATATAATATTCTAACCTATACACCAAATATTGTCCAAAGTAATTTAACTAACATCTTTAAAAGTCTTTGTTTTTAGGAAGATTAATTATTTTCTTTCTCTTAGTCATTAAGCCCCCAATCCTTCCTGTTTCTTCTGCTGTTAATCCACTCCACCCACAATCATCTATCTTACCAGTTAATCCTAATTCCTCTGCTATTTCATATTTTAACGCTTCTCTGAGCATTTCATTTTTAGTTAACTCTTTGTTTGTTTTTAATTTGGCTTTTATAACCTTTTTTAAAGGTGTTTTTCCCATGATATACCTCCCAATTATAATAGTAATATATTATATTTTTTACACCTTTAAGCTTTTTTATTCACATTACTAAAAAAAGTATAATTACCTTTTGTTTAATTATGTTATAGTTAACTGAAGGGTATCTAGCATATTATTTGATAATTACAATATTGTAAATGCTTTCTTTCATATATATGTCGCTTATTTATGTCGCTGATTTTCATTTATTTTAAAAAAAGTATATATATTTGCACATAAGGGCTATATAATATAGTATAGTAATTAAAAATATCTTAGTGATAATCCATGTATTCTTTTAATTTATTATAAATTAAAATGACGAAATGCTTCACTAAAATCAATTTCGATTAATAAGTATATAGTAATAAAAATAAAATAGTTCTATGAAGAATAGCAATCAACAATTATTGTTCTTCTGATGACTACGAGGAGGTAATCTTTTGAGTATTTTTAAAGGTTCTGGTGTTGCAATTGTCACCCCGTTTAATGAAAGAGGAGTCGATTTCAAAAAACTCGAAGAATTAATAGAATGGCACATTAAAAGCAAGACAGATGCTATTGTAGTGTGTGGTACTACAGGTGAAGCTTCTACTATGACAGATCAAGAAAAAAAAGAGACTATAAAATTTGTAGTTGATCTAGTTAATAAAAGGATTCCAGTAATTGCTGGTACAGGAAGTAACGATACTGCCGCTGCAATAAGCATGAGTAAATGGGCAGAAAAAATAGGAGTAGATGGAGTACTTGTAATTACACCCTACTACAATAAAACTACTCAAAAAGGATTAGTTGAACATTTCAAAGCAATTGCAAGTAGTATAACTACACCAATTGTAATGTATAACGTTCCTTCAAGAACAGGAATGAATATTAATCCTAGCACACTTCTAAAATTATGTGTAATACCAAATATTGTAGCAATTAAAGAAGCAAGCGGTAATATAGGTCAAATAGCACAAATTAAAGCACTATGCGGAGATAACTTAGATGTCTATTCAGGTAATGACGACCAAGTTATACCTATACTATCCTTAGGTGGCCTCGGTGTTATTTCAGTTCTCGCAAATATAATTCCTACAGATATGCACAATATGTGTGAGTTATATTTAAATGGGGATCATGCAGCTGCTCTAAAGATTCAACTTGGGTATCTTCCTCTTAATAACGCAGTATTTATAGAAACTAATCCTATACCTGTAAAAACAGCTATGAATCTTATGGGAATGGAAGTCGGTTCTTTAAGACTACCTTTATGTGAAATGGATGAAAATAATTTACAACTTCTAAAGAAAGAACTAAAAGCATATAATATTCCTTTGAAGGAGGAACTCTAATGATTAAAATGCTATTAAACGGTTGCAATGGAAAAATGGGCAAAGTTATTTCTGAAATGGCTAAAGCATCTACAACAATTTCAATTGTTGCAGGTGTTGATAGAAACTCATCTAATTTAACCTATCCATGTTATGACAGTATCCTTGAATGTGAAATTGATATAGATGTAATTTTAGATTTTTCAAGGCCTGATGCACTAGATAGTTTATGTAAGTATTCTAAAGAGAAAAATGTCCCTATTGTATTCTGCACTACTGGTTACTCACCAGCGCAATTATTAAAAATTGAATCTCTTAGCAAAGAGATTCCAGTATTTCATTCCGCAAATATGTCAATAGGCATAAATATTGTTAATAATATACTTAAGAGTATAAGCAATATGCTTTACAAAGATTTTGATATTGAGATAATAGAAAAACATCACAACCAGAAAGTTGATGCTCCTAGTGGTACTGCTCTACTTCTTGCAAATACAATTAAAGATTCAATCGACGACGAAACATTCTTTACTAAAGGCCGCGATGGCTTAAGTAAAAGACAACCTAATGAAATAGGTATTCATGCAGTGCGTGGTGGAAACATTATAGGTGATCATGAAGTCATATTTGCAGGAAAAGGTGAATGCATTGAAATTAAGCATACTGCAATATCAAGAGATGTTTTCGCTATAGGTTCCCTAAAAGCCTGCGAATATATATATGGAAAAGATAAGGGTCTATATACTATGGATGATGTGGTTAACATGTCAATTTAGACTTAAACAATAAATTCTTCAATAAATTAATTTGCACCCTATAAAGTAGAGAAATAAGAATTCTACATTATAGGGTGCATTTTAGATTGTTTTTTAAGTTATATCTTGAGTTTGTGTTAAGTTCCATGCTTATTAAGCTTACTCAGCTATGTTTATAATGTCTTAAGCCATTTTTCCATTCTGTCTAAGCCTTCTTTTAACACTTCTAAACTATAAGAATATGAAATTCTTATGAAACCTTCTCCTCCCGTTCCAAAAGCTGAACCAGGCACAACGGCAACCTTACCTTCATGTAGCAGTCTGTTGCAAAATTCTTCACTACTCATAGAAAATCTAGTTATAGATGGAAATATATAAAAAGCACCCTTTGGAAGTGTTGTATCCATTCCCATTTGTTTTAGTCTTTTATATACGTATTCTTTTCGCATCTCAAACTCCACTTTCATATTATTCACATCATTCATGCTAGAAAGTAGCCCCTCGTACGCGCCCCATTGAGATATTGAAGTGGCACAGGATACATTATACTGATGTACTTTCATTATACTATCCATAATATATTTGCTTGCGCAAACATACCCTACTCTTAGACCTGTCATTGAAAACATTTTAGAAAACCCACCAACCAAAATCACTTTGTTTCTTAATTCATCAATTTGAGCTAAAGAATAGTATTTTTCATAACATAATGAACTATACATTTCATCACTTATTATGTGAATATCTTTATCTTTTAAGATTTCAAAGAGTTTATCTCGCTCAAAGCGTGATAATATTGCTCCAGTCGGATTGGATGGATGTGACATTACTATAAGCTTAGGATTCTCCTCATCAATTAGTTTAATTATAGAATCAAAATTAATAGTAAAATCTTTATTAAGATTATAATTAACTACCTCTGCACCAAAAATCTTAACGCAGCTCTCATAAGCTGGATAAGCCGGAGTTGGCACTAGCACCTTATCCCCAGCATTTAAAAATGCTGCAAATATACATAAAAGCGCTTCACTTCCACCTACAGTAACTGTTATTTCATCAGCTAAATATCTTATATCCATGCTTTGTAAAAACTTCGAAATTTCATCTCGAAGTTCTGGAATCCCCGCATTAGCTGTGTACTCAGTTTTATTCTCATTTATAGCTTTAATCATGGCATTTTTAATGTTCTTAGGCACTGGAAAATCTGGTTGACCAAGGGTAAGTGAAATTGCACCCTGTACCTTTGTAACCTTATTGAAAAATTTTCTAATTCCAGAAATCTCTACATTATTTACATTATTTGAAAATAACTTATTCATAACATCCTCCATTTCAAGTGTTTTTACTCTCAAGTGTTTTCATTATAAGTATTTTACTATATAATAGAATAAAAATCAGTATTTTTTAAATTTTTCTAAGATAATATCAATATTTTTGTTTAATTACTGTACATTTTGTTATATGATTTACAATGTACATAGTTTTATGTTAAAATTATATTTTTAAATTAAACTATATTCATTAGATCAATGACTGATATAAATATTCTTTTTAGGAAATAATATTTATAGTGTAATCGAAATTAAACACATAAAAACAATAACTTGACTTAATACTTATAATACGAAAGGAGAATAATTATGAACTATGATTTAACAGATCCTTATGAAATTGCAAGGTACATAAAAGAGGCAAAAAAGGCAACTCCCATTAAACTATATATTGATGGAGACTTATCCAAATGCGACTTTGGAGGTATAGAGAATTTTGGTAGTGGTGATTTCTATATGCTTTTTGGAGAAAGTGACGAGGTATCAGATTTCTTAATAAAGTATAAAGATAAAATCAGAAAATTCAAACTTGAACAAGACAGACGTAACTCTGCTATCCCCCTAATAGATTTGAAAAATATCGATGCAAGAATTGAACCAGGTGCAATTATACGAGATAAAGTTACCATAGGTAAAAATGCTGTTATAATGATGGGCGCTGTAATAAATATAGGTGCTGAAATCGGCGACGAAACTATGATAGACATGAATGCTGTTGTTGGAGCACGTGGAAAACTTGGTAAAAGAGTTCATTTAGGCGCAGGTGCTGTAATAGCAGGTGTTCTTGAACCACCAAGCAAAAGTCCTTGTGAAATTGGAGACAATGTACTAATTGGAGCGAACTCTGTAATACTCGAAGGCGTAAGAATTGGAAATAACTCAATAGTTGCAGCAGGATCAGTAGTTGTAAATGATATTCCTGAAAATGTTGTAGTTGCAGGAACCCCAGCTAAAATAATAAAAAATGTAGATAGTAAAACTAAAGAAAAGACTAAATTACTTGATGATTTAAGAAAATAAAATAAAAGAGCATATATTACCGCGAATGCATTTTAGGTAATATATGCTCTTTTAAAAATTCAAAATAATAACTTAAAAATTTATATTATATTGCATCTAAAGCCTGAAAGTCTCCCTCTTCATCAGTAGGTGTATTGGCTTCTACTGTGTTTTCACCATCTTTAGTAACTTTCTCCATCTTTGATATAGACACTTCATACGCCACTTTTTTTATAACTTCATCGTCTGATAATTTTTTTTGATATTCTCTGCTTTGAAGTCTACCCCAAATTCTTATATTATCTCCTACTTCAAGACTTTTACAGAATCTAGAATTTCGTCCCCAAGCAATTGTAGGTATATAATCAGATTTATTATACAATCTGTTAACTGCTAAAAGCATGTCCGCAATCTCTCTTCCAAAAGGAGTTGTCCTATATACTGGGCTTTTACAGATATATCCGTCTAAAAAAATTTGATTTGGATTTTTACTTCTTTCTTCACATACCTTAATGTCCCTAGCAAATACAGTTAATATTAATCTATTTGATCCCTCAACAAATTTATTGTAAGATCTAAGTTGGCCTTCAACTATAAACTCATTTCCTGTTTTGATATCCATACCTGCAATTAATCTTTCAGATATTGTTATTGTTAATACATCAGTTGTTTCACTAAGTCTCCAGACCTCAAAATCAAACACATAAAAGCCTTCTCCATACATTTCATGACTGAATTTTAATTCAGATACTACTTTTCCTTCTAAATAAATCTTATTATTTAACATAACATTATCCATCATAATCCCTCTTTCCCTTAGTTTTTTTAATTAACTTTCCTTAGAATATAAGTATTCATTTTTCTATTGTAATATACCAAATATTGAGATAATTTCATTTGTGTTTATTTTTCCATAATTGTTAGTATTTATATTCCCATTATAATACAAATGCTTGTTAGATTTCAATACTTTTAATTTTTATTTCTGGATTTGTTTTCCTGATTCATCTATATAATAATTATTTTTATATATAAGGTCTGATACTGTTACAAATTGGTAACCTTGATTTTTAAAATATTGTAATATTTTCTCTAGATTTTGAGGAGTGTATTTTGCATCGTTATGAAATAAAAGTATAGAACCTGGCTTAGTTTTTTTTATTATTCTATTATACTCGATTTCTGCTCCTTGTTCTTTCCAATCTATACTATCCACGTCCCATTGGATACAATAATGATTTGTAGATGCTACTGTTTCAATTACTAAATTATTATACTCTCCAGATGGGCATCTAAAAAGTGTTGTTTCTTGACCTGTTATAGCCATTATTTTAGCATCTGTTGTGTCTATTTCTTTTATTATTTTCTCTTTGGACACGGTAGTCATTATTGGATGTTTGTTAGAATGATTTCCTATTTCATGTCCCTTTTCATGCATTATCTTTAACATACCTGGAAATTGGTCTATCCATGCTCCCACTACAAAGAATGTTGCTTTAGCATTATATTTATCTAATGTCTTTAATATATCATCTGTTCTATCATCACCCCAACTTGCATCAAATGAAATCGCAATCTTTTTCTCTTTAATATCTACAGAGTAAATTGGTAATTTACGTTGTTCACCTAAAAATGTGCCCTTAGTTTTCCAATTGTAAACTCCTATAATTGCTGAAATTCCAATGAATATCACACAAAATACAAATATATTTTTTTTTATGTAACTCATGCCTTATTATATCCCCCTTATATCTTACATTGCTTTGTACCTAAGAAACATTTATTAAATAGTTGCCCCTTGTACATTTATACTTTAAATTTATTCTAAAAACTAATATATATGTATAATTCGATTACAATCTAATAATAATTAAGGCAAATTATTATAAATTAAAAGCACCGATTAATTTTGGTGCTTTTTATGTTATAATGTTTATAGTTAATTTTACATGAAACAAAACAGTTCATTATTGTTTTGGATTAAGTGAACTACAAGGAGGAACAGATATGTTTGAAGATGCTTTAGATTTAGCTGAAAATAAGCTTCTTTTACTTTATATATTCTATAAAATAAAGCTCCCTATTTCCAATATCCAAATAACACAAATTATTCTTGAAAATAATTTTATAAATTACTTCACATTGCAACAATATATCACTGAACTAATTGCATCTAACCTACTTAAACGTACTGAGCAGAAAGGTAAACATAGATTAGTTATTACACAAAAGGGTGATAATGTTCTATCCTTATTTAAAGGAAGAATTTCTGATAATAAGATAACACTTATTGATAGCTATTTAAAAGCTCATCTTGAAAATATAAAAAAAGAACTAACAGTTATTGCTGACTATACAATTGAAAACAATAATAATTATTTAGTTAACCTAACTGCTTCTGAAGATAGCTTTACACTTATAGATATTAAACTTAGTGTAACATCCAACAAGCAAGCACGGAATTTATGCACTAAATGGAGAAATAAACCTTCTGAACTTTATGCTAAAATAATAAATCTACTAATAGACGACTAATCTTCATATAACGGATTAGTCATCTAGAAAAGTCATTCCTGTGGGCTCCCTGCCAATAGATATGGCTTTTTTATTTTCAGTGATTTTGTCAATTCTAAAGAGCAAATTATTATAATTATCACCTACATACAAATATTTTTCATCTTCTAGTATTCCTCTAGGCATACCTCCAACTTCAATTTTTTTAACTTCTTTATAATTATTTATGTCTAGCATACTTACCGTACCTTCTCCAAAGTTTGAAACATAGCAATATCTTCCATTACAATATATGTCCACCGGTGAATTGCCAACAGGTATCTTGTATATTACGTCATAGTTTTTTAATGAAATTATGCTAATACTACCCTTGTTATCCATACCTATATTACTCTCGCAAACTAAAATATAATTTCCATCTGGAGTAATTACAGCTTTAGTAGGATATGCACCTACTCTAATGTTTTTTGTGTTTCCATTACGTGCACAATCTACTATTGTTATACTATCACTATTCATATTGGCTACTACAACAAGATTACTTTTTTTACAAATATGAATACTATGTGGTGAATTACCACAGGGAATCGCTTCTACAATATTTTTTTTCCCTAAATCAAAAACTATTATATCATCAGAATCCCCACAAATAACATAAGCTTTATCATGATAAACCGATAAATCATTACAATGCATACCTATAAAATAACTTTCTGTTTCATAACTATTACTATCAACCATAGAAATACTGTTATCATAACTATTAGCAGTTAATAGTTTATCTTTATAAACATATATACCATGAGGACCAATTCTTTTGAGATCTTTATTATTCAAATATATTTTATTATCTTCTATAAACAAACTTAAGTTAACCTTTGATATGCAATCTGCTGAAGTACTACATACATATAAATTTCTCAAATTTCCTCACCTCCTCATAACCATAATATGAAAATACCAACAATATGCTAACAATGTTTTATAAAAATTAATTCTTGAAATGTAGATACTCAATAGTATATAATAACTAATGTAAATACTAAAATTGTGAAACGCGGAGGAAAAAATTATGTACAGTTATGAACCAAAAGAGGTTTGTTCAAAAAAAATAACTTTTGAAGTTGTTGACAATAAAATAACAGAGGTCGTTTTTACAGGAGGATGTCCAGGGAATTTATTTGGGATTGCGACACTCGTAAAAGGAATGGAAGTTAAGGCTGCTATAAAAAAACTTAAGGGTATCCGCTGTGGAGATAAAAGCACTTCATGCCCTGACCAGTTTGCTTTAGCACTTGAAGAGTTAGTTATAAATGATTAATTCATGTACATGAAATTAATGTACATAAAAAAAATGCAAGCCACATATAATCATATGTGGCTTGCATTTTTTTAATATTGTTAGTGACAATGGACATTTCTTATTATTCTTCTCATGTCGCCCACCATGTATAGGGAACCCGACACCAATAACAAATCCTTATCACTACAGTAGCTTAAAGCTTTTTTATAAGCCTCTTCATAATCTTCAATAGCTTCACATTTTGTAGTATATTTTTCTACTTGGGCTTTTAATTCTTTTGATAGTTCTGCACGTTCACTGTGTGGTGTAACGGTAATAACTCTACTTACCTTTGGAACTATAGTTGCTATCATTTCTTCCACTTGTTTATCTGCAAGTATTCCTAGTATTAATATAATCTTATTATAGTCAAAATACATGTCAATACTTTGAGTGAGGTTTTCAATGCCGTCAATATTATGTGCTCCATCAATAACAACCAAAGGCTTTTTATTCATTACCTCAAGCCTCGCAGGCCACTTTACTATGCCAAGCCCTGTTATTATATCATTTTTATTAACTTTGACTCCTTGCCCCATAAGCTCCTCTATAGCATGTACCGCTACGGAGCAGTTTAGCAATTGGTGTTTGCCTAAAAGTGACAAATTAATATTATAGTCATTATTTATTGTATCAATTTCTATCTGTTGAGTTATCAATATATCGCTAGTGTATTTTTCTTTTTCATCTAAAATAGGTAAAACATATTTTAGATTTTTCTTTCCTAAATATACAACTGAATCTTGTCTTACCTTTATTAATTTACATTTTCTTTCCATGCATATTTCCTCTATTACTTTTTCACTTTGTTTTTGTTGTGGAAATATAACTACAGGAATTCTATTCTTAATAATACCCGCTTTCTCATAAGCAATCTTCTCCATAGTATCCCCAAGTATTAGGGTATGATCCAAACTGATAGATGCAATAATACTTAAAATAGGTGTTATTACATTTGTTGAGTCGAGCCTGCCCCCAATTCCTACTTCAACTACTGCAAAATCTACATTACTCTTATAAAAATATAGAAAACCGGCACAAGTAATAATTTCAAATTCTGTTGGATTACCGTGCCCAAGTTCTACTACCTTTTCTACAGCTTTTGAAACCTCTGTTACAATATCACTTAAATCCCCTTTAGATATATTCCTATTATTTATTTGTATCCTTTCTTCAAACTCTTCAATAAATGGAGAAATATATGAACCTACCTTGTATCCTGCTTGCACCAAGATTGTAGTGACCATAGCAGTAGTAGACCCTTTTCCATTAGTTCCTGCAATATGTATACATTTTACTTTTTTATGAGGATTTCCTAAAAGTTCTAATATTTTTTCAGTTCTCTCAAGCCCAAGTTTGCTACCAAACTTTGCTGTATTTTTTATATAATCTATAGCCTCATTATAATTCATGCTTATCCTTCCTTTCAAATAAGTGATTGGGTACGATTAATAACTTTTAACTTCCACTTACTAAAGTCTATACCAACTTAGGGACAGTTAACAAGTCTTTCTTATAATTAAAGCTAATTACAGTTAATAAAAATATTTAAGTGTTACTAAAAGGTAGGGGACGGTTAACAACTAATTCCCCAATTAGTTGTTAACCGTCCCCTTTTGTTTTCAAAACACTCTACATTCATTACCTATTTAATTACTTTATTAAATGACAAGCTACAAAATGTCCTGGTTTTATTTCTTTTAGCTCTGGTGTTTCACCTGAGCAACAGTCCATAGCATATTTACATCTTTGAACAAATCCACAACCAGGTTTAGTATTTATTGGACTTGGCACTTCTCCCTCTAGCATTATCCTACTTTTACTTTTAGATTGAATAGGATCCGCAATAGGAATTGAAGATAATAATGCCTGAGTATAAGGATGTAATGGATTTTCATATAAAATTCCACTTGGTGCAAGTTCTACAAGCTTTCCTAAATACATTACACCAACTCTATCTGATATGTGCTTAACCATAGATAAGTCATGTGCTATAAATAAATAGGTAAGTCCAAGTTCCTTTTGAAGTTTTATTAATAAATTAACTACTTGTGCTTGAATAGAAACATCCAAAGCAGATATAGGTTCGTCGCAAACAATAAATTTAGGTTCTATAGCAAGCGCTCTTGCTATGCCTATTCTTTGCCTCTGACCACCTGAAAATTCATGTGGAAACCTAGATGCGTGCTCTTTATTTAACCCTACCATTTGAAGTACTTCCTGAATCTTTTCTGCTTTTTTCTGCCCTGTATAGAGTTTATGTATATCTATACCTTCCCCTACAATATCTCCAACGGTCATTCTAGGGTTTAATGATGCATAGGGATCTTGAAATATTATTTGTGCCTGCCTACAAAAGTCACGTTTTGATTTTCCTTTTAATCTATGAATGTCCACGCCATTAAAGAGTACTTCTCCATCAGTAGCTGGGTATAAGCCCATTACAGTTCTTCCGCAGGTAGTCTTACCACAACCTGACTCACCAACAAGCCCTAATGTTTCTCCCTTTTTAATTGTAAAGGAAACATCATCAACAGCTTTAAGCGTTTCATTTTTTCCAACTTGAAAATATTTTTTTAAGTTTTTTACTACAATTAAATCTTCAGTTTCATTTTCAACCATTAATTTGCACCCCCGATTCCAAAAGGCACCTCTACTTTAGGTGCATTCGGATGTTGTAACCAACATAAAGCTTCATGGGTCTTCGTAATTATAGTAGCTTCTGGCATTTCTTGTTTACATATTTCCATAGCATATTCACATCTTGAAGCAAATGGACAACCCACTGGTGGTTTTACCAAATCTGGTGGAGTTCCCTTAATAGAATATAAACTATCTTTATGACCAGTTTCCAATCTAGGAACTGATTGAAGAAGCGCCCATGTATATGGATGTTTAGGATTATAAAATATTTCATCCGTATTCCCTCGCTCAATTATCTTACCAGCATACATAACTTGTATTCTATCTGCAACATCTGCAACTACTCCAAGGTCATGTGTAATTAAGACAACAGCTGTGCCAAGTTTATTTTGAAGATCCTTTATAAGGTCCATTATTTGAGCTTGAATTGTAACATCGAGTGCTGTTGTAGGTTCATCTGCCACAAGGATTTTAGGAATACATGCAAGGGCAATAGCAATCATCGCCCGCTGCCTCATTCCGCCTGAAAATTCATGTGGATATTGTTTTACTCTTCTATCTGCATTAGGGATATTAACAAGTTTTAACATCTTTATAGCTTCATTCATAGCTTCTTTCTTTTTCATATTCCTATGGATAATTAAGCTTTCTGCTATCTGCTTTCCAATAGTCATAGTAGGGTTTAAAGAAGTCATAGGATCTTGGAAAATCATACTGATTTCAGCACCCCTAAAATGCCTTAATTCTTGTTGATTCATTTTTAAAATATCATTACCTTTATATAATATCTCGGATCCCTTTTTAATCTCACCAGGTGGAGTTTGTATTAACCTCATAAGAGATTTTGCTGTTACTGTTTTTCCACAACCAGATTCACCAACTATTGCAAGAGTTTCACCTTCATTTACTTCGAAGCTTATACCCCTTACTGATTGAACTTCTCCAGCATATGTATGATACGAAACATGTAAATTTTTAACTTCAAGCAACTTTGACATATAAACACCTCCCTACTGTCTAAGTTTTGGATCAAGAGCATCTCTCAAACCATCGCCAAGTAAATTAAATGCTAACATTGTTATACTTATTGCTATTGCTGGAAATATAAATTCATGAGGATGGAACATCATCTGACTTTGTCCATCAAAAATTAAAGCTCCCCAACTAGTCTTAGGAGATTGAATTCCAAGCCCAAGAAAGCTCAAAAATGCTTCATCAAAAATAAAAGCTGGTATATCCATAGACATATAAACAAGTATAATTCCAATGGTATTAGGAATTAAATGCTTTGCAATAATTCTGGTTGGACTAGCACCTAATGCTTTTGCAGCTAATACATATTCCGATTCTTTAAGCTGCATAACTTGTCCTCTAATAAGCCTAGCTATGCCCGTCCATCCAGTTATACAAAGTGCAATAATAATTGTCATCTCTCCTTTTGGTAACACTAGTAACAATAGAATAACAACAATGAGGTAGGGTACACTTACAATTACTTCAACTATTCTCATAAGTATTGTATCTACCATACCACCAAAATATCCACATATACCACCATATACACAGCCAACCAAAAGTTCAATTAAAGTACCTACAAAACCAATTCTTAAAGATACTCTTGCGCCCATCCAAAGTCTTCCAAATAAGTCTCTTCCTAAGTTGTCAGTTCCGAACCAATGTTTAGCCATTGGAGTTTTATCTAAAATATCATAATTTTGCTCTTGATAATTAACAGAGGCAAGCATCGGTCCTATTATAGACATAACAATTATTACTATTAGAATTACCATGGAAACCATAGCAACCTTATTTTTCTTAAGTCTTCTCCATGCATCTTGCCAATAACTTACGTTAGGCCTTACCATTACATCTAAATTCGACTTCGAATATCCTATAATTTTAAATAAATCTTTGCTATATTTTTTCATACCTAATCTCCTTACCCTTTCCTTTGAGTCAATTTAATTCTAGGATCAACTAAAACGTAAACTATGTCTACAATAAGTAAAGAAACTATGTACAAGAAAGCAAAAAACACAGTTAGAGACATAACTACAGTATAATCTCTATTAGAAATCGCGGAAACCAATTCCCTACCTAATCCCGGTACACTGAATATACTTTCTACAACTAAGGAACCAGTGATTACATACGCTATTCTAGGTCCTATCATTGTAACTACTGGTAGTATAGCGTTTCTTATAATATGTTTCCATACTAAAGAAACTTTGCCAACACCTTTTGACTTTGCAGTCAAGACATAATCTTGATTAATTACTTCAAGCACAGAAGTCCTCATAAACCTTGCATTTGATGCGAGTCCAGCCATAGCTAGTGCAATCGACGGCAATAATGAATATCTATATATATCGAACAGACTGTTTGCAGACCATCCTGCTATTTTTAAACCAAATTTTGCTCCTAGGCCATATTGTAGAAGAATTGCTAAAACAAAACCAGGAACGCAAACCCCTATGAGTGCAATGAAGATGACGGTATAATCCACCCATGTATTTCTCTTAAAAGCCGCAATAATACCTAAAACTATTCCAAAAACTATTCCTATTGTTACTGCTTGTAACGCTAATCTTAATGAAACTGGGAACTCTTTAGCAATAATATCATTTACCCTTTGACCTGGGTAATGTATTGAAACCCCTAGGTCTCCTCTTACTAAATCTTTAATATATGTACCGTATCTTACATACTCTGGTTGATCTAACTGATATTTTTTCATTATTTCTGCAGCTACCTTTTTGTCAAGAACTTTTCCAGCTGAAGCCGAAATTGGATCTCCTGGTATAGCATTTATAAGCACAAAAGTAATAGTAGCAACAACCCAAAGTGTAATGATCATGTAGCCAATCCTTTTTAATATATATTTAGGCATACGTTTTTTATCCTCCTATCATAAAATTACTGCAACAAAGCATTATTAGCTCTGTTGCAGTGTTTAATTAAATTTTAGTAATTCTATTTACCTGAAACGTATGCAGTTTTAAGATCATAATATCCACCAAATATTGGTACATACATTCCCTTTAAATAATTCTGAGTAAATGAATCTATCTCTTTGTAGTAATATGGAGAAACTCCAGCGTCTTTAGCTACAAGAATATCTTCCGCTTCTTTAAATATAGCTAATCTCTTTGTAGCATCTAGTTCTGTTTTTCCTTCTGCAATTAAAGCATCATATTTTGCATTACTATATTTACCATTGTTATTTCCGTTAGTCGTTGTAAATAAATTAAAGAAAGAAATAACGTCATTATAATCAGCACCCCAACCACCAGCACAAATATCAAATTCACCATTTGTTCTAGCTTTAAAATAAGAAGGAGCATCCACTGAATAAGTTATTGAAACATTTATTCCAAGATTTTTCTTATATTGAGCTTGAATAAACTGAGCTTGAGCTGTTGTAATTGAAGTTGCTTTAGCCATTAATAACTTTAAAGTGATTTTTGATGGATCTGAATTTAAACCTAATTCTTTTAATCCTTCAGATAAAAGTTTCTTTGGATCATCTTTAACTGTTTTTAATGGTTCTGGTACCGCTGTTCTGTATTCAGTTTTACCAAGCATTATCTTATTTGGAATGAGTCCCTTAGCAACATAATGTTGTTTGAATACTGTATTTATTTGTACTTGTCTATCGTATGCAAGTGATAGAGCTTTTCTTACCTTAGCATTTGATAATGCTTTAGTCTTATTATTAAAAATATAGTAGTATACTGATGGATCATAACCCTTAAAGTATGATATGTCTCCTGCTTTTGCTTGCTTTTGTAATGGTGCAAGGTACTCAGTAGTCCCCCTAATCATATCAAGTTCTTGAGCACTAAACATCTTATTGAAAGTAGCTGGCTCGTCTATTATCTGTGCATTTACAGTTTTAAGCTTTACATTAGCTGCATCCCAATATTTATCATTTTTCGTATATACAACCTTAGCACTCTTTGTATGATCTGAAACTACAAATGGTCCGTTATAAACCATTCCCTTGAAATCTTGACCATATTGATCTCCTAATTTTTTCACTATATCTTCTCTTTGTGGAACTAATCCTTTAAAGTTTAATGTACTTTCAAAATAAGCACTTGGTGCATTGAGCGTAACCTCAAAAGTATTATCATCAATTGCCCTAACTCCTAAATCACTTGGTTTAGCTACTCCTGTATCAGTTGCTCCCTTAACTCCCATTTCATTAAGAAATCCAAGGTAATCCTGACTTACTTTTGGATTAGCGAGTCTTTGCCATCCGTAGACATAATCTTGAGCCCTAACTGCCTTTCCATCTGACCACTTACTAGCTCTAATATGGAATGTGTATACTGTATGGTCAGCATTAGTTGTCATCTTGTCAGCCCCAGCAAGAACAGTTATAGTCTTACCATCCTTTGACACTTCTCTCATAAGTCCTTCTTCAACATTTGTAAGTGTAGTAAATGATTCCATATCACTAACTACTGCAGGATCAAGTGATGTGTAATCGTAACCAAGTATGTTAGCAGTTTGATCAGCATCATATTTAGATTTTGTAGTACTTGCACTATCATCACTTTTGCCTCCGCAACCCACAAGCGCAACACTTAACACTAATGCTACAATAACTGCTGAAATAATTTTCTTGCTTTTCATTAATAGTCCCCCCTAATTACTAAACTATTACTCTAATTAAATAAAAAATCCCTCTTTAAAAAGCTAAAGAAGGATTTTACCAAATTTAGCTTCTCATCTTCTAAGTAGAACCTACCGGAATTAACACCATTGCATTAATATATGAATGCTGGTTGTCGGGCTTCATAGGGCCAGTCCCTCTGCCACTCTGGATAAGAAGTTGATTAATTGATTTAATTTTGTAATATTTAATATTACAAAAATAATAGCAAATAATTAAATAAATGTCAACTATTTTTTAACTTGTATTTATATCCATAAACTATAACTTCAAATTACACCCACATTATCAATAATTACTTAATACATCTATGTTCGCTTTGCCCACTAGTACCTTTCATATTCAAAAAAAATTGAACCTATTTAATTCATTTTATATAATATTGTAATTATATAAACTTCCTGATATTAACTTTAAATTTAACTTTGCTATGAATACTGACCTTGTAGAAACAATTAGTAGTTGTCCTATAACAATCAACTAAAATCAATGTTATAACAAAAAACTATGGAATAGACTTTTTATGTCTATCCCATAGTTTCAGTTTACTTTGTAATTAAAATTATTTTAAATTTTGTATACTTTGAATTACTGTATTGTACATTTCTTTATATTTTTCGCCTTTTGCTTTTTCTTCGTCAACCACCTCTACTGGTGCTTTAGCAGTGAATTTTTCATTAGAAAGCTTCTTCTCTACTCTATCTATTTCTTTTCTTAATTTATCTTTCTCTTTATTTAGTCTTTCTAATTCTTTTTCTAAATCTACTAGCTCATGTAATGGCATGTATATCTCGGCACCACTAGTCACTACTGTAACTACGTTTTCTGGTGCTTCAGCCTTAGTTTCTAAAAACTTTACTTCACTAGCTGATGCAAGTTTTTGAAAATATACCATCCCTTCTTCAAATGCCTGTTTTGCCTCTGTTGCATATATAAATACCTTAGCTTTTCTTGAAGGTGCTACATTCATACCTGTTCTAGCATTTCTAACATCTTTTATTGCTTCTATAATATAGTTCATTTTTTCTTCAGCTTTTTCGTCTTTAAGTTCTACATCATACTCTGGCCATCTAGAAATCGTAATAGATTCATATTCATTATCTAAGTGAGTATAAATTTCTTCTGTTATAAATGGCATAACTGGGTGAAGTAATTTAAGTCCAGTTTTTAGTACAGTGTTTAAAACATTAAGTGCAATACCCTTTGCCTCACCGTCTTCTGCATATAGAACTGGTTTAATAAGTTCAATATACCAATCACAAAATTCTGTCCACATAAAGTCATGAGTCTTTTGAAGTGCTATCCCTATTTCATATTTTTCAATATTTTCTGTTACTTCTTTTGTCACAGTGTTCATTCTTGACAATATCCACTTATCTGCAACAGTATAATTTTTATTATCTTTATATTTTGTCATAAGTTCTTCATTGAAATTCATCATAACAAACCTAGAAGCATTCCAAATTTTATTAGCAAAGTTTCTAGCAGCTTCAACTCTTGACTCATAGAATCTTATATCGCTACCTGGTGAATTTCCTGTTGCGAGTGAGAATCTTAGCGCATCTGCACCATATTTGTCTATTACGTCTAATGGATCTATACCATTTCCTAGGGACTTAGACATTTTTCTTCCTTGTTCATCTCTAACCATTCCATGTATTACTACTGTTTCAAATGGCACTTCCTTTAAATTGTAAATTCCAGAAAAGATCATTCTTGCAACCCAGAAGAATATGATATCATATCCTGTTACTAAAACACTTGTTGGATAGAAGTGTTTTAAATCCTCTGTATTATTTGGCCAACCAAGTGTTGAGAAAGGCCATAGTGCAGAACTAAACCAAGTATCTAAAACATCTTTATCTTGATTTAAATTTGTACTATTACATTTAGTACAATTTTCTGGTGCATTAACTGAAACAATCATTTCCCCACAGTCTTTACAGTACCATACTGGTATTCTATGTCCCCACCATAACTGTCTTGATATACACCAATCTTGTATATTTTCCATCCAGTTAAAATATGTTTTATCAAACCTCTCAGGAACAAATTTAGTTTTATTTTCACGAACAGCGTCAATTGCTGGTTTTGCAAGAGATTCCATTTTAACGTACCATTGCTCTGATAACATTGGCTCTACAGTAGTTTTGCACCTATCGTGAGTCCCTACATTATGAGCATGGTCTTTTATTTTAACAAGTAGGCCTGCTTTATCTAAATCTTCTACCATAACTTTTCGTGCCTCGTATCTATCAAGACCTGAATATTTTCCGTAGCCATCACTTATAGTAGCATTTTCGTTTAGGATTACTATTTCCGGTAGGTTATGTCTCTTTCCTATCTGATAATCATTAGGATCATGTGCTGGAGTAATCTTAACCGCACCTGTTCCAAACTCTATGTCAACGTAATCATCTTCAACTATTGGTATTTCTCTATTTACTAGGGGTAACATTATTTTTTTTCCTACTAAATGTGTATAACGTGGGTCTTTAGGATTTACAGCTACTGCTGTATCACCAAGCATAGTTTCTGGTCTTGTTGTAGCTATTTCTAAGAATTCGTCACTACCTATTACTGGATATTTTATATGCCAGAAGTGACCTTCTTGTTCTTCAAACTCTATCTCAGCATCTGATATTGCTGTCATGCATTTTGGGCACCAGTTTGTTATTCTATTTCCCTTATAAATAAGTCCATCATTATATAATTTAACGAAAACTTCCCTTACAGCATGATTTAAATTTTCATCCATAGTAAAGCTTTCTCTTGTAAAGTCAACAGAACATCCCATTTTTCTTATTTGACCCCTGATTTTTGCTCTATATTCATTAGTCCAGTCCCAAACCTTTTCAAGGAAGGCTTCTCTTCCCATTTCTTTTTTCTTAAGACCCTTCTTTAAAAGTTCATTTTCAACCTTTACTTCTGTTGCAATACTAGCATGGTCTTCACCAGGTAGCCACAAGGTGCTATACCCTTGCATTCTTTTAGTTCTTATTAATATGTCTTGAAGAGTATTATCAAGAGCATGACCTAAATGTAATTTTCCTGTTATATTTGGTGGTGGCATTACTATTGTGAAAGGTTTCTTATCTTTATCAACTTCTGGTGTAAAAAATCCTTTTTCTTCCCACCATGCATAAAGTCTTTCTTCAAATTCTTTGGGATCATAATTTTTTTCAATATTATTAATCTCTTCCATAATTAATTCCTCCTAAATAATAATTAGTATATCAATATCTCTATAGTGTTTATTTTTTAAACAATAAAAAAAGAGCCTTCGTCTATAAAAGGACGAAAAGCTCGCGGTACCACCTTTTTTCCTGCATATATGCAGGCTCTTAATAATTTAACGATTAAGAAAACCGTCTTATACCCTCTACTCATAATAAAATGAATGTGGCAAAGAAGCTCCGAAGCTACTTCAAGGTTTTTCATATAGAAGATCTTACAACCCATGGATCTTCCTCTCTGAATATTAATTTCCCTCTACTCCTCTTCATCTAAGCTTTTAAAGATTTTATTCAATTTTTATCTAGTTATCTAACCATTTATTGTTTAGTTATTAAGCATTTTATTGTTTAGTTGTTATAAATGTTGTTTAAATATCATTTGTTCTCTATTATACATCTTAATTTTCATATGTCAAGATATTTCATTTCAAACATATTAATGTCACATATACACAATTTTTCATATTATATAATAATAACAACTATAAAATATGGAGGTATCTATGAAAATTAAAAAGCTTTCAGTTTTTTCGTTACTTGTTTCTCTTGTCTTTGTAACAACATTACTTTCTGGATGTACACAAAAAGCTACTACTACTAAAACTACTCCTTTAGTTAAAGTAAAGTTAAATGAAGTAGTCCGCTCTATTTTTTATGCTCCTATGTATGCAGCTATTACTCAGGGTTACTTTAAAGAAGAAGGCCTTGATATTGACCTTTCGACTGGTCAAGGTGCAGATAAAACTATGCAACAAGTTTTAAGTAAAGCTTCCGACATAGGTTTATGCGGACCAGAACAAATTATTTACATCTATAATCAGCACCGAACAGACTATCCAGTTCTATTTGCACAATTAACACAAAAAGATGGATCTTTTCTAGTATCTAGAAAAACTGAGACAAATTTTAAGTGGGAATCCTTAAAAGGCAAAACTATAATAGGTGGGAGACCCGGTGGAGTACCTGAGATGACCCTTGAATATGTTCTAAAAAATCATGGTTTAAAACCTGGGGTTGATGTAAAAATCATTACAAACCTTGCTTTCACAGCTACTGCTGGTGCTTTTAAAGCTGGTACAGGTGATTACGTTGCTCTCTTTGAACCAACTGCTAGTACAATGAAAAAAAGTAATTCTGGAAATATTGTAGCTTCAGTGGGAGAGTCAGCTGGAACTATACCTTATACATGCTTTTTTGCTACAAAATCTTATATAGCAAAAAATCCAGCAGTAATGCAAAAATTCACTAATGCAATATATAAAGGTCAAAAATGGGTTAATAGTCATTCTGATAAAGAAGTCGTAACTTCAATAAAATCCTACTTCCCTGGTACAGACGAAGCTGTACTTACTGCATCTATCAAAAACTACAGAAATGTAAATGCCTTCTCAACGAACCCAACATTAACTACAGCGAACTTAACAAAACTTATGGATATAATACAATCTTATAAAGCATCATTAATACCTGCAAGACCTGACTTTGATAAAATTGTAAACACTACATTTAGCAAGAAAGCCGTAACCGATATAAAATAATTAAACAAATAAATGAAGGTTCGACATTTATGATGTTCTGATAGTAGACCATCATAAATACCGAACCTTCATTATTATAGTTACTAATACACCTTTGTATTCTTTTAATAATAGGCTTACCAGTGATAATTTTAATATTTTTCTTAGATTATGCTATTCTTTTTTGTCACTAGCTGCCTCATCATATGCAATTTTCATTTCTTCTTCACTCTTAAGATTTTTAAAAGCAATAGACATCATAAGCTTAATCCTGTTAATTTGATTTACTTCACTTGCACCTGGGTCATAATCTATAGCAGTTATATTAGCCCCTGGGTATCTTCTCTTTAATTCCTTAATCATTCCTTTACCTGTTACATGATTAGGAAGACAAGCAAAAGGCTGCATACATACTATGTTTTTTGTTCCGCTCTCAATAAGTTCAACCATTTCAGCAGTCAAAAACCAACCTTCACCTGCCTGATTGCCTAAGGATATTATAGGTGATGCTCCCACTGCTAATTCTTGTATAGTTTTCGGCGCGTGAAATCTTTTACTCTTTTCAAGAACTGATTTCATATGTTTTCTATAACCCTCTATATATTGAATGGCCATATTATTTAATATTTTATCAGTTTTACCTTTGCCTAAATACTTGTATTTAAAATCAGCATCAAAAGCACAGTATAAGAAAAAGTCAGTTAAATCTGGCATAACTGCCTCCCCACCTTCTTTTTCAATAACATTTATAATGTTATTGTTAGCTGTGGGATGAAACTTAACTAAAATTTCTCCTACAAGTCCTACCTGAGGTTTTACAATATGATTAATTTCTAAAAAGTCAAATTCTGATACAATTTGTGTAATATTGTTTTTAAACTCTTTACTTTTACCTTTTACCACGGAAGCTTTACAGAGTTTTACCCACTTGTCATAAAGTAAATTAGCTGAGCCTTCTATTACCTCATAAGGTCTAACCTTGTATAGAACCCTCATAAGCAAATCTCCGTAGACTAATGCCATAATCGATTTTTTAATCATTGGATATGTGAACTTAAACCCTGGGTTTTTCTCAAGACCAGCGGCGTTTAAAGATAAAACTGGAACTTTGGAAAATCCTGCATCTTTTAATGCTTTTCTAAGGAATCCAATGTAATTTGTAGCCCTACACCCTCCACAAGTTTGAGAAATTATTACAGATACATTATCTAAATCATAACTACCTGATTTCAGAGCAGCGATTATTTGTCCAACTACAATTATTGTAGGATAACAAGCATCATTATTTACATATTTTAGACCTTCATCTACAGCTTTAGTATCTACTGATGGCAATATTTGTAGATTGTAACCTGATGCATTAAATGCTTCCTGTAGAAATTGAAAATGTATAGGTGACATTTGTGGACATAAAATTGTATGATTTTTCCTCATTTCTTTTGTGAAAATAATTTTACTATCACTCTCGTGAGTTCTCGTCGGCAAAATTCCATTTTTATCTCTTTCATTAATTGCAGCTTTTAAAGATCTAATTCTAATTCTAGCTGCCCCTAAGTTATTTCCTTCATCTATTTTTAATGTTGTAAATAACTTACCGTTATTTTCTAAAATTTGGCCAACTTGATCTGAAGTTACCGCATCAAGCCCACATCCAAAAGAATTCAGCTGAATGAGTTCAATATTTGGCTCGCCAGATACAAAACTCGCTGCTGCATATAACCTAGAATGGTATACCCACTGATCTACCGCTCTTAGAGGTCTTTCAATAACACCTAAGTGAGCCACAGAATCCTCTGTAAGTACAGGCATATCAAAGTCAGTAATTACACTAGGAATTCCGTGGTTAATCTCAGGATCTATATGATAAGGTCTGCCAGCTAAAACGATACCCTTTTTTCCGGTACGTCTAATATACTCTACAACTTCCTCACCTTTATTTCTAATGTCTTGTTTAACCTTTTCAGTTTCAGTCCATGCCTTCTGCGCAGCAATTGCGACTTCTTTTTTATTAATACCAAAACTAGCTAACTCATCTGCTAATCTTACCACTAATTTTTTCTCATTGTCGAGTGATATAAATGGGTTTAGGAACTTGATATTTCTTTCCTTTAAAATATCCATATTATTTTTTATTACCTCAGGATATGAAGTTACTATAGGGCAATTATAATGATCGTCTGCATCCTTCTGCTCTTTTTTTTCATACGGAATACAAGGATAAAATATTAGATCTATACCCTTATTTATAAGGCTCATTATATGTCCATGTGCAATTTTTGCAGGGTAACAAGCAGATTCTGATGGGATAGTCTCTATTCCCATCTCATATACTTTCTTCGAAGATCTTTGAGAAACTTCTACCCTAAATCCTAAGTTTGTAAAAAAAGTAAACCAGAAAGGGTAATTTTCATATATATTTAGCACTCTTGGAATTCCTATTACACCTCTAGGAGCTTTTTCCTTCTTTAATGGAATATAATCAAATATTCGTTTATATTTATAATCATATACATTAGGAACTTCTTCTTTTTTATTACTAAGTCCTAGCGCCTTTTCGCATCTATTACCAGATATAAATTCCCGCTTCTTATCAAATTGATTTATTGTAAGAACACATTGATTTGCGCATTGTTTACATCTACCCATAGAATTTTCTACAACTAAGTTATCCAATTGATTTATTGATAACAATGTAGAAGTCTTATCATTTTCATTTCTTTCTTTTGCAATAAGTGAAGCACCAAATGCACCCATAAGCCCTGCAATATCTGGTCTAACTGCTTCTCTTCCTGAAACAATCTCAAAAGCCCTAAGCACCGCACTATTATAAAATGTTCCGCCTTGAACTATTATCTTTTTACCCATGTCCTTTGGATCTCTAATCTTAATAACTTTAAGTAGTGCATTCTTTATTACTGAATAAGAAAGCCCTGCTGATATATCTCCAACAGATGCACCCTCCTTCTGAGCCTGTTTAACTCTTGAATTCATAAACACAGTGCATCTTGAACCTAAGTCCACTGGACTTTTAGCTTGCAATGCAACATCTGCAAAATCAGATACCCCCATATTTAATGATTGAGCAAATGTTTCTATAAAAGATCCACATCCAGATGAGCAAGCTTCATTTAGCATTATACTATCTATTACTCCATTTTTTATTTTTAGACATTTCATATCCTGTCCACCAATGTCTAATATAAAATCAACCCCAGGCATAAAAAATTCTGCTGCTTTGTAATGAGCTATAGTCTCAATTTCCCCAATGTCCACTTTTAAAGCTGCCATAATTAATTTTTCACCATAGCCTGTTACTGCTGAATTTAGAATAGTTACACCTTTAGGCAAAATTGAATATATATGTTTTAATACCTTTCTAACTAATGTTAGTGGATTGCCTTCGTTACTCCCATAGTAAGAGTATAAAAGTGCACCTTCCTCATCTATAAGAGTAACTTTCGTAGTTGTAGAACCAGCATCTATTCCTAGGAAACAATTTCCTGTATACCCTTCTAATTCTCTTCTTTTTGCCTTATATTTGCTTTGCCTTTCATTAAAAGCTTGTAGCTCTTGTTCATCTGAAAATAAAGGTCTAAAACGCCTAACATCATGGCTTGACACTTCCTTTAATTTTGGAAGCTGATTCTTTAATTCTTCAAATGTAATAACACTATTATCCTTTGATGACATAGCCGCCCCAACTGCTACAAACAACTGAGAATCACTCGGAAAAATAACTTGATCCTCTGTTAGTTTTAAAGTTTCAATAAACCTTTTTCGTAGTTCAGACAAGAAGAATAATGGTCCCCCTAAAAATGCAACATTTCCTCTGATTGGTCTACCACAAGCAAGGCCACTAATAGTTTGGTTAACCACTGACTGAAAAACTGACACAGCAACATCTTCCTTTGCTGCACCCTCATTCAATAAAGGTTGAATATCAGTTTTTGCAAACACTCCACATCTAGCGGCAATTGGATAAATAGTTTTATAGTTTTTTGCAAGTTCATTGAGTCCAGTAGCATCAGTTTGAAGAAGTGATGCCATCTGATCAATAAATGCCCCAGTACCACCAGCGCAAGTACCGTTCATCCTTTGATCTATTCCTCCATCAAAATAGATAATTTTTGCATCTTCTCCTCCTAGTTCTATAGCAACATTAGTTCTTGGAATAATATTTTCTATGGCATATGTGCTTGCTATTACTTCTTGGACAAAAGGTATATTCATCCATTTAGATAGAGCTAGTCCACCTGATCCGGTTACAACTATAGTAATATTTGATTCACTAAAATTGTTATAAGCTTCGTATAAAAGTTCAGCTATTGTACTTTTTATATCTGAAAAGTGCCTCTGATATTTGCTATAAACTGTTTTTTCTTGCTCATTTAATACTACTATTTTAACAGTAGTAGAACCTACATCTAAACCAACATGTAATATATTTTTCATAATTCTCTTCTCTTTCCTCGCAAGTTTGACTTATTTGTGTTTTTATAATCTTTTATTTATTATTTATACTTATGCATCTTAATTTAGCTCTAATTTTTTATACTTTTAATATTATAAAAATTAACATAATTATAGATATATATATCTTTATTCTTGATAAAGTTATTTTATTCTCTGTATTGCAGATTTTCACCATATTATTCCTGTTAATTACATTTTTTAGATATCTTTCTTGTTTTATTTTTATTTGTTGATTACATTTATAGAAAATCAACAAATAATTATAGTATATTATAACTCTACAAATATGATATTTTCAACCTATTTCTTCTTAATTATTTTGCATTATAATCTTTATTCTTTTATCCACCTAAAAAAAACACTTCACACTTATAAATTGGATTAAATGTAATTAATCATCATCTCTAAATGTCGTTAACAATACGTTATGAAAACTCATATACTAAACTATAACTTTCGAGGGGATGATAAAGTGATTAAAGTAGAAATCATTAATATAAGTATGAACTATCACTCTTTAACTGCAGAAACTCCTGCTCTAGCAGATATCTCATTTGGTGTACAAGAAGGTAAGTTTTTAAGTATCGTAGGCCCTTCTGGCTGTGGAAAATCTACTCTATTAAATATAATAGCAGGTTTAATTGAACCTTCTTATGGAAAAGTAATAATTAACCGCCCAGCTAATCGCTCAAACTTTTTAAAAATAGGATATATGTTTCAAAAAGACCAATTGTTCGACTGGTTAACTATATGGGACAATGTACTGATAGGTCTTAAAATTAATCATTGCGTTACTGATGCCAATAAAGAAAGGGTAAAAAACCTATTAATAAGCTATAATCTTTGGGAATTTAAGGATCATCATCCAAGAGAATTATCTGGGGGTATGCGCCAAAGAGTTGCTCTAATTCGAACCTTAGCTCTAAGTCCTGAAATACTTCTTTTAGATGAACCTTTTTCAGCTTTAGACTATCAAACTAGACTAAACATTAGTGATGAAGTTTATGAAATAATAAAAAAAGAACAAAAGACTACTATAATGGTTACTCATGATATTGCTGAAGCTATTGCAATGTCCGATGAAATTATTATACTTTCAAAGCGTCCTGCTGTAATTGCTAAACACATGGCCCTTAAATTTGGGGAAGATTTCTCTTGTCCTCTAAAACGTAGAGAAGCTCCAAATTTCAGAGTTTATTTCAATGAAATTTGGAAGGAGTTGAATGATAATGATGATTCAAAGTGAAGAACAAAGAAATTATATTAAAAATGTAAAAAAGAAAAAGCGCCTTATTATTTTTACTAGGATAATAATACTCATTGTTTTTTTTAGTCTTTGGGAAATAGCTGGGAGACTTAACTGGATTGATTCTTTTTTAACAAGTACACCCTCAAAAATGTTTAAATCATTTGTAGTAATATATAATGAAGGTACACTTTTAACTAATATCTCCATAACATGTTTTGAAACAATAACAGGTTTTTTATTGGGGACTATCTTAGGTGCCTTTATTGCAATTCTACTATGGTGGTCAGATTTTGTTTCAAAAGTTTTAGATCCATATCTTATAGTATTAAATGCACTACCAAAAATAGCTCTTGCACCCATTATTATATTTTGGGTAGGCAATGGAATAACAGCAATAATAGTAATTGCTCTTTTAATATCAATAGTTGTAACTATAATAAGCATACTTAGTGGTTTTAGAGAAGTTGATGAAGATAAAATTAAGCTCCTAAAAACTTTTGGAGCTTCTAAACTCCAAATACTAATTAATTTAATTATACCTGCATCTATTCCAGCTCTTATTTCCGCACTTAAGATCAACGTAGGCCTCTCATGGGTAGGTGTAATCATGGGTGAGTTCTTAGTAGCTAAAGAGGGGTTAGGGTTTTTAATAATCTATGGTGGTCAAATTTCCCAACTAGATATGGTAATGATGAGTATAGTAATACTTTCCATCTTAGCTTACCTTATGTATGAAATGGTTGCTCTAATTGAAAGAAAAGTAGTAAACAAAACTAAATAGAATTATATTTTAAGTATATATTTAAAATCCTTGGACAGTATTTATATTAGAATCAATTTAATATAGTACTATCTCTATTTAGAATAAGAGATTTATAATTCTGAAAATAACCACAAGGAGGATAATAATGGAATACTTTCAAAAGGCTAACGCTATATACAATACAAAGGATTATAGTAGAGCAATAGCTCTATATAAAAAAGCTGCGGAAATGAAAGATAATGAGGCAAGTGCACTTTATAATACCGCAGTATGTTTTATACACTTAAAAGAATATGAAAAGGCAATACCAGTATTTCATTCGGCTATATCTTTTCGTCGTGAAAGTAAATATTTTTTCAACCTAGCTTATTGCTATGCTATGTGTGTTAACAAACCAAAAGCATTATATTACTTTAATACTGCTTGGACACTAAATAATGATGATGAAGATTGTGAAAAGGCCATTAACTTACTATTAAAAAGTTATAGAACAGCCCCCTAAATCTTAGGGAGCTATTCTTTTACCATTCTCCGGCTATAGTCTCTTGCTTATGGTCGATAGTAAATCTTGAACTATCAAAGTAATTCCCGCCAATTAAAAATGTAGGATCTACATTAATCCACGTGTTTTCTCCCTCTACATATACTTGATTCCAAGCATGGCTAACCCAATTACTTCCATTGAATCCCTGGCCAGTTATAATTCTAACCTTTATATTATTAGCTCTACACATAGCTACATATAGACATGCATAATCAAAGCATATCCCACTTCTAGAATTAAAAGTTGGTATGGCACCAGATGTCATTTGTGTATCATTATTTAATACTCTATTTGCTTTTTCGTCACTATAAACTACTTTACTACCTACCCATTTATAAATAGCCCTTGCTCTATCCCTTGTTCCGTTTTTACCTTGAACTAAGTCAATTGCAAACTTATTTATTTCATCATTAGACTTAACCCCTTGATCAAGCGTAATGCCATTGTAATAAATTATACCCTTTCGAGTATTTTGATTGTTTTGTACATTGGGCTGGGAATTTGAAGCATCTTTTACTACAATCTTAAAAGAGTTATTAACAACATTTGGTAACTTCTTTGCGAGTTTCGAATTAGTAAGAGGAATAACTACTTCTTTAGATATATAGCTATACACTTGTGATTCTTCCAAATACTTATTATACGTATCTGTTACATTGAGAAGTGACAGAAAGTTCAATATAAAAGTAATAACAATTACATAACATATTGCCTTAGGTATTTGGAATACAGCCCCTGCAATTCTATTAAAAATTATGCTTTTTTCCTTTAACATACGCTCTATACTATCAAACAAAGGATAAAAAGTTATTCTACTAATTAAATTAACTACAAAACTTATGAAACTATAAATTATGAGTATCACTATTGGCATTAATAATATATAAATCACTAATGGCTTACTATTTATAAAATCTATAATGTTTAAAGGAATGCTTTTATATAACGTTTCATACATACCGCTATCATGCTCAATAAAAACCTTTTTAGTATAATAAATACCTAAACATAAAGATATTAAAAAAGATATACTTTGAAAAACTCCCTCAATAGCCCCTTTTAAATGCTGCGATGAAAATTTGAATATAAACCCTTTAATTATTGGATATATAAAAAAAATAAGTAAAATTAGACTTACGGGTTGCTTAAGCATTCCCATCACCTGCCTTCATTTGTAACATTATCAATATCATTAATTAACTCTTTTAATACCTTTTTAATTTGATCCCAGTGAAAACCTCGCCTTAAAAGATAATCTCCTAGCTTCTTATATAACTTTATTTTTTGGGACTCTGATTTAATCAAAATGTTATATCTTTTACTAGCTAACTCATATAATTTATCATAATCTTCTTTAATTGTATTCTCAGTTGGCGATTCTTTTTCAAAATTTGGTCTATCTCTTTCATTCTCTTCAATATCATTACTAGTAATTTTAGCTAAGACCTCTTTTATTATTTCATAATCATATCCACTACGTGCTAAATAGTCACCTGTTTTTTTGTATAGTTTTCTTGTGTCTTTTTCACTCTTTGATAATGTCGCTAATTTCTTTTCACCTAATTTCAAAGCTACTAATAACTGCTGCTCATTAGTTATTTTATTAAGTGCTCCATTAATTAGTTCCTTAGGAAGAGATTTTTTTATTAATGTAAACTTAATTCTATTTTTTCCAATAGATCTGATTTTTTCTTTTATAAATAACTCCACAAACCGCTCATCATTAACAAAATCGTATTCCTTTAAAAATTCCATTACTCTATCTATAGTCTTAATATCAAACTCTTTTAATGTAAGTTTATCAATTACTTGTTTAGCTGACTTAAAACTTCTTTCTAAAAAATGAAGAGCTGCATTTTTCCCTTTTATATAATTATCTTCATTAACTATATCTTCTAAATTCTCTTTCTCCATGGATCTGCCTTTTGTAATATTATGAATATATATTAACTGTGCATCACAGGCAAAAGCAAATTCCTCATTCATATAGATGTTCACTCTTTCTTTATTTTTCTTTTGTATTTCAATTTTAGTTATAATGCTACTCAATATTAACCTCTCTTTTCTGGCAAAAACACATGAATTGTAGGTTTTTGTAATACTTTTCTAGAAACATTATATAAGTCTTTACTTTTAACATTTCCCATATTCTTCATATCCTGGATAAATTCATATATATTTTCGTCATCCATAGCTTGATGAATTACATAATTGCCGAGATCTGTAGAATCCTCAAGCGTTGATGCTATGGCAGTTTTTAATATTTTTTTCATCAAAGCTACTGTATTGTCATTAAAAGTTATTTTTTCAGTTTTAATATCTTCAATGGCTGTATCAATTACCTCAATTGCTTCATCTACATTTTTCTCTGCAACTGATGTATATATATATAGTGTTTTAACATTATTCGATGTATCCAAGTGAGTATATACATCATAGGACAATCCTCTTTCTTCACGAAGCTTTCTAAACAATATAGAATTAGAGCTTTCCCCAAACTTAAAGTTTAGTATTCTAAGTGCTAATTCCTCATCTTTAGTTAACCCGTTAAAAGTATATAAATATATTATAGTGCTTTGCTCTATTTCTTTTTTATATGAGATCTTTTTAATAAATTGGTGATGTTCTGGTATTATTTCTTTCTTTTCAAACTTTTTATTAATCCAATGACCAAAATACTTAATAACCATTTTTATTATATCCTCATGTTCAAATGGAGATACAATAGATATAAAAGAATTATTAGGAACATAATATTTATTATAAAAATCAATAAGTTGCTTTCTTTCAACTTTTTTTATTACATTTTCATTACCAATAGTATCTTCCCTAAGTGGACTATATTTAAACGCCATTTCATTAACTCTCATAAAGCTTAAATCCTCAATGTCATCATTAATTGATCTAATTTCTGCAAGTATTACTCCTCTTTCCTTTTCAATTTCATTAACTGGAAAGGTTGAATTTAAAAGCATATCTCCAAGAAGTGTTACTGCACTTTCTAATTCTTCTTTTAAAATAGTAGCACTATACACTGTACAGTTAAAATCTGTATAGGCATTATATTCTCCTCCTAAATTTTCTAATTCACTGTTTAGCTTTTCATTAGTTCTATCTCTTGTGCCTTTAAAAAGCATGTGCTCTATAAAGTGCGCTATCCCCTTTTCATTCTTTTCTTCAAAAAGCGAACCTATATCGACCCCAACATGAACGGCTGCAATTTGACTATCTTTTTTAATGGTAATAAGTTTAATACCATTACTTAATTCGGTTTGTTTTGTATTGAAAATTTCTTCACTCATCATATTCTCCTTTAAAGCGAAACTTTGGCATCAAAATAATTTAGCTTCATTATATAATTTTCAATCTTTCTTAAATAATTTACAATGATGAAAATTCAAAAAGCTATATAGTTTAACTATATCATACTTTTAACTATTTTAAACTATATTATTATTGGATATAATCTTGAATTTAATTTCCTAGGGAATAAAAAATACTGTTGACTATTTGCGAAATATGGAGTAAAATAAAGATTCGAGTCAAATACTCATAGACAGTTCGCAACCATCCTGTCTTAAAATAAAACTATGGAGGCGCAAAATTGAATATTAAATTAAATGAAGGAACTATGTCTGTAAAAATAAGAAAAATCGTTTTTGCAGCAATGGTGGCTGCTATTTATGCGGCTTTAACTCTAAGCTTATCGTTTTTCAGCTTTGGAGTTGTTCAATATCGTATAGCTGAAGGACTTACTATTTTACCTTACTTTGCATCCTTTTCTATTCCAGGATTGCTAATAGGTTGTATAGTTTCTAATATTATAAGTCCACTAGGTATTATGGATATGGTTTTCGGTTCCCTTGCAACACTTATAGCCGCGATTTTAACTTACTATATTGGTAAGAGCAAACTAAAATTCAAAAGAATACTTGCTCCATTACCTGCCGTAGTAGTAAATGCCATTGTTATAGGCATGTTGTTAAAGCTTTTATATGTTAAGGACATGCCCCTTTTACTTTGTATGCTGCAAGTTGCATGGGGAGAATTAGTCTGCTGTTATGGAATTGGATTACCTCTTATTTATATTATTGAAAAGAACTCAACTTTGAGGAATTTTTTTAAATAATTTTAAAAAAGCAATATAATTTTGCTTTTTTAGTTTAATATTTATTGTTTTGTATAGAATGTTGTAATAATAGATGTATTTGATACTTTATGAGAAGAAAGAGGAATTTTAATGAGCAAAATTGAAAAAATTAAATTTGATGAACTAGGACTAAACGAATCCGTACTCCAAGCAATAACCGATTTGAAATTTGAATATCCATCTGATATTCAAGCAAAAGCTATTCCAGTTGTACTAGATGGCTTTGATATTATAGGTCAAGCTCAAACAGGAACTGGTAAAACATTAGCTTTCGGTGCACCTATTTTAAGCAGAATGGAAAAATCGAATGGAAAAGTTCAAGCAATAGTAATGTCTCCAACAAGAGAACTTGCTGTTCAAGTTGCTGAAGAACTTTCACGTATTGCAAAACATGAAAGAATTAAGATATTGCCAATATATGGTGGTCAATCTATTGATAGACAAATATCCGCTCTAAAAAGAGGAGTAGATATTGTAGTTGGAACTCCTGGAAGATTATTAGACCATATTAGAAAAGGCACTTTAAAATTAGCAAATGCTAAATTTCTTGTTTTAGATGAAGCTGATGAAATGTTAAACATGGGCTTTATTGAAGATATTGAAAGTATCATAAGTAATTTAAGTGAAGATAGACAGACTTTACTTTTCTCAGCTACTATGCCAAGAGCTATTAAAATATTGTCTAAAAAATATATGCATCCTGAAACAAAGATTATTGCAATAGAAAAGAAGTCTTTAACCGTTTCTACAATTAAACAATTTTATTATGAAGTAAATAATAAGAATAAATTTGAATCATTATGTAGAATTCTTGATGTTGATGCTCCTAAGACTTGTATACTATTCTGTAAAACTAAGAAAGGTGTAGATGAGTTAGTTGATGCATTACAACCTAGAGGTTATACTGTAGAAGGTATGCACGGAGACATGAAACAAAGTCAAAGAATGAACACTCTTAAAAAATTCAAAGACGGTAATTTGAACTTCTTAATTGCAACTGATGTAGCTGCAAGAGGAATAGACGTCGAGGATGTTACTCATGTAATAAACTATGATTTACCACAAGATAGCGAATCATATATACATAGAATTGGTAGAACTGGTAGAGCTGGTAAAGAAGGTACAGCATATAGTCTTATTACAAGACGTGAATCATCAGCTATAAGACAAATTGAACGTGACACTAAAAGTGTGATTAACAAAAAAACTGTACCTACTATAACAGATATTTTTGCTGCAAAATCAGAAACTATTTTAGATTCAATAAAATTAGTCTTAAAAGAAAATTTGTATGAAAACTTTCTTCCACTAGGACAAAATCTTATAAAAGAATTTGGTGCGGAAGATGTAGCTGCTTCTCTAATAAAAATTATTTTTGATAAAGAAGTTAACTATAACTATGCAGATGATACTAATACAACAACATCAGATAATGTTAGACTATTCTTATCTATAGGAAGAATGGATGAAGTTATGACTAAAGATATTATATCTTTCTTATGTGAAACTGCTAATATTAATAAAAATGAACTTGGCCGTATTGATATCTTAGATAAATTTTCTTTCTTAGATGTACCTGGCAACTTAGTTGATTCTATTTTAAATAATAGTTCAGGTAAGAAGTTAAATAGTAGAAAAGTAAACATTGAGGTTGCTAAATCTAGAAGATAGTTTTGGTAAATCAAAAAAGCACTTATTTATAAATAAGTGCTTTTTTTTTATAGATTTTTATTTTATGCTTTTAATTATGTTATCACCCCCTTTAACATACAATATTAATGAGGTGATAAATATGAATAAGTTTAACAAACTTCTATGCACTCTAACTTTTATATTATTAATCGAGATATTTCTAATATACATCGTAAATAAATAAGTAAACTTTAAATTCTTTTTTTATGTCATAACGTCCTTATTACAATGTCTTTTTTTATAATATTGTAGCTTTGTATATTTCATCAAATGCACATAATTTTTGCACAATTTCACTGCTCTTAAGGTGTCTTGGTGCTAAAACTGTATACATTGTTGTATTATATTTTGATTTTTCTTCTTCATCATCCTCAATTAAAAATTCTATATTCTTAACTTTTATGTTCATGCCCTCAAAATACAGTTCTAATTTTTCTACCATATCTCTCTTGTTAATATATTCAATTTCTAATTTAAGAATATTAGTATTTTTAAAAAACCTAGATTCAAAAGTTTTAAGAAATACTAATACTATAAAAACACATATAGTAGATAATATGGTTAAAGTATAATAGCCCAGTCCAACTGCAAGTCCAATGCATGCGACTGTCCATATACTTGCTGCAGTTGTAAGCCCTTTTACCGATCCCTTCTCATGTATAATAGTCCCTGCCCCTAGGAATCCTACCCCTGTTATAACTTGTGCACCAAGACGACCTATATCCGCTTTCATAGCATTTTGTAGTTCTGGATGCTGAATTATCATATTGGTTGCATCTTCAATTGAATATAATTGAATCATTGACGTAATTGCCGCACCTAAACATACTAATATATGCGTTCTAAAACCCGCTGGTCTGTTTTTAAACTCTCTCTCATACCCTATTAAGCCACCAACTACAACTGCAAGAGCAAGTCTTATTGCTACTTCATATACTGACATTTACATACCTCCAACAAATTGATCATCATCTTATATTACCATAGTTTAAAATGTATAATGAAGTATTTTTTATATATTATAGTATATCACACTAACGTATCACACATTTTAGCCCATTATACATAATATTCAAAACATACCACTTTTCCACTACTTATGTTTTATAACTTTGCTACGATAACTATACCTTTTAATTTTACTGAAGTTTTGAAAACTAAAGATACTAACATATATGATAATAAAAAAAGGCAACCAACAGGTTGCTTTTATATATTAATTTAAATATTTTTGCTCTATGTCATTTGAATTTAACCATGATTTAATGAATTCCTTTATACAACCGTCTTCATATTCATACCACTGCTCTGTCTCAGATTCACCTGTTGCATTTTGGTTATCCATTAGAACGTGCTTAAAATTTTTTATAGGTTCTTTATTATTTAATGCCTTTTGTAATTCTAATTTCAGATCGGTTTTGCTAACTAACTTACTAACGTATTTTTTCATCGCTCCTATATAAAACTCTTCATCTATGAGAGGAGCACTTAAATATCTATTAACCTCATCATCGTTAATAAGTATGGCAACACTAACAAATTCCTTTAACCAACTATCAAAACTACATTCTTTTAAAGTTCCGCTTTCTAGAGCTGAACTTACTTCTGTGGGAATATATATAACCTCACCAGTAATTGTATCTAAGAAACTTTTACCTAAATTATCATCAACATGCGAAATTGTTTCTATAAGTGCTTCCATATTAATTTCTACTTGTATCACAATTCACCCTCCTTTAGTCACAATAGCATTAATTTTATATAAAAAAATTATCCTATTCGTAACGAAAAACCAATAAACCTTAATGGTTTACTGGTCTATTATTTACTGTTCAAAAGTCGATTCGTATTTTTCTAATACCTTTGCGAATTCTTCTTCATCTTCTACCGAAATATATTGTTCTTTTCCGTCTACTATTTCTATTTTATAAACAAAAGCATCATCTTCTTCTCCAATTGGAGCTAATAAAGCATATCTATTTTCATCTAATTCAATGATTTCAATTAATTCAAAATCAACTTTTTCGCCATCTTCATCTACCATTGATATAATTTTATTTTCTTCCATGTCCATTCCCCTTTCAAACGTAATAATCACATTATACCGTTAATTCGGCTAATATGTCTATATAAAAATATGGATTTCGATCATATTATTCTCTAACCGTATGCTCCTTATAATTTAGAAATTTTATAAATTAGCCTATTTATTATATCCATAAATTCCTCTTACAGAGACTTCCCCCGAAACAACATATTCTATTATCCCTTGGCTATTTTCAATAACTAATTCTCCTTTGTCACTTATATCTATAGCTCTCGCTGTTGTTACTTTTCCTCTATTAATTAGCTGAATTTCTTTTCCTATAAGATTGGAGTTTTTCCTACATATCTCTATAGTTTCATTTATATTATCGTTTTTTACATACTCAATATACAGCTTTTCAAAAATGTTTAATATATTAGCAATCAAAATTTTTCTCTCCATATATCTACCACTCTCAAGCTTAATAGACGTAGCCACATCTTTTAATTCATGTGGTATATCTTCCTCTTCCAAGTTTACATTTATACCAATTCCCATAACTAGATAATTAATATGATTTATTTCTCCACTCATTTCTGTTAATATGCCACATACCTTTTTACTATTGAGTATTATATCATTCGGCCACTTAATACTAGTCTTAATTCCCATTTTCATAATAGCACTTTGAACAGCAGCTGCTCCAAGTAAAGTTATTTGTGATATGTTTTCTGTAATAATGTCCGGCCTAAGTATTATCGACATCCATATGCCCTTATATTTGGGTGATATAAAATTCCGTCCAAGCCTTCCACGTCCTGTAGTTTGTTCTTCACTTATTACAACTGTGCCATGTTCTTGCCCAATTTCGGCTAATTCCTTAGCTTTAGAGTTAGTTGAACCTATAGAATCATAATATATAATGTTTTTACCAATACATTCTGTAAATAGATAACTTCTAATCTCTTCAAATGTAAGTATATCCGGAGATGAGATTATTCTATAACCTTTTCTTGAAATTGCTTCTATTTCATAGCCATCTTCTTTAATTACATTTATATGTTTCCATATAGCTGCACGGCTAACTCCTAAAGCTTCACTAATTTTTTGACCAGACACAAAATCATTTCCACTATCTTTAAGTAGCTTAATAATTTTTCCCTTCATAACATCCACACCTTTTCTTGTTTTACAAGTTTCTAAGTAAGATAGTTTATTACCCTATAATCTTCTATTTTCTTCTTGCTTATACTTATGTTTGCCATTTAGAGCAAGGTCAATGTCATTTAATAACTGAGCTTTGTCTCCTGGTAATGTTCCAGCAAGTGACATATAATTTGAAGCATGATTACTTCTAAAAATGCAATTAGTAACCTCTACATTTTGCAAGAATTCTCTTAACTCATACATTATTTCTTTTGGAGTTAATAACTTAAATACACCATTTTGTATGTCTTTATATATTGGTGTTCCAGGCTCTAACATTAAAGTTAAAAATCCTACATAATCTGGATTTATAGCACTTATTAGTTTTGCGGATTCGATTGCATTTTCACTGATTTTTTCTTTGCCGCCTATACCTGATATTAAGGTAGTAGATAATTTTATTCCACTTTCTTTTACCTTACGCCCTGCCAGAATCAAATTTTGCGCAGTTACACCCTTATTTATACTTTTTAATATTTCATTACTTCCGGATTCAACACCTAGATACAAAATACCTAAACCACAATCTCTAAGTTCACGAAGCTCATCTAGAGATTTTCTTATAATATCATTCGGAGTAGCATAAATACCTACTCTTTTACAATCAGGAAATAATTCTCTTATTTTTAATAGAATTGCTTTTAATTTACTAGTTTCAAGGACTAAAGCATCCCCATCAGCTAGAAATATTTTTTTAACTACCCCATAGTCTAATTTTGCCTGCTCCAAATCTTCCATAATTTCTTCTAAATTACGTACTCTAAACTTCTTATCTTTGTACATACCACAAAAGCTACACCCATTATGTGAGCATCCTATTGTGACTTGCACTATAAGACTATAGGCCTCACTAGGTGGTCTATATACCGTTCCTTCATATCTCACTGTAATCATCTCCAATTTTATAAATTTGATGAATATATTCGATGAATATTTTTAGTTATATACATTATCAGTATACCATAGGTTTTCCTATAAAAATAAAACCTTTTATACTATTGTTATTAATCTAGCTTAAATTTCACATTAAAGTGTATGTAAATTATTTAGAGATTGACAAGTACTTCTCACACGTGCGAATAAAATGTTTAATACTTTCCTTCTCCTCTTTAATTTTACTCTCACTGATTCCACCTCTTCCAAGTCTATCACACTGAGATAATAAAGCAATTTCTTTAAAATATATTTCAGCTACCATTCTTTTCATATCTCCAAAAGGTAAGTTTTTTATCACAAAGAGAGGTTGCATATGCCACCTAACCAAAGCTATAACCTGGTTAATTAATTCCTTATCATCTGTAATTGCTTCAAGGAATTTTCTACTAAGTTCTGCACCAACCTTGTCATGATCATAAGATGTTATTTTCCCTTTTTTAATTTTTGTAGTAGGTGTTTTCCCTAAATCATGTAATAATGCGCCCCACATAAATGCTCTCGCATTTTGACTTAGTTTTTTTACTTTTGCTGCATTATCTACAACTAACATTGTGTGTTTCCATACATTTCCTTCTGGATGATACTGTGGAGATTGCGGGGTGTCTACTAAGCAGCTTAATAATGTAAATGGATAATTTGTAAATATCCCTTGTTTATTTATCATTTCATTAAAATAAACAGATGGACTCTCGTCTTCCATTAGATGTCTTTCAATTTCTTCAAAAATTTTCTCCATATATTGATTCCTTTCTTTTTATTAATTTATTGTTTTTATATTTACCTCACTTTTTTATTATGACAAAAAGAGCAAGCTATACTTACCTAAACTATATACTAACATAGTTTAGGTAACAACCACTTGCCCCTTTTGTTAAGTTACGTTTTAGTAGTTATTCGGACTTAGTTCCATAATACTCGCTTTTATTAGTTTTAAGAACACTGTCATTATATGCACTTTCCTCAATAGTTTGAATAATTTGATTTTTAGATACTCCATTTTGTGTTCTATTGCCTTTCTTAATATAATCGCGCCTATTTTCCTTACTAGCTTGCTCCCGATCCATCATATAAAAACCTCCTAATTACTTATTATATAAATATACTTACTAAAATATTTTCTGTGGCTCCGCAGTATTAATTCTCGCTAAACTTCTTTAACACTTTTTTAAACTCTTCTCCCTGACCAATTGATAAGTATTCTGTTTCACCATTAACTACAACTGATTTGTAAGCATATGCCTCATCTGAATCTTTTGGACCTACTATAACATATTGATTTCCATCCAACTTAATGGCCTCAATTAATTCTAAATCTACTTTCTGACCATTTTCGTTTAGTACAGTAATTATCTGATTTGTTTCCATATATACATATCTCCTCTCACTTAAGCACTTCCAAATAAATACGAAATAAGTATGCTACTTTGTTTTGTCTCATACGCAGCCATCAGATTTTGTGTATAGTTATTTCTAAATTCAAAATCTGCATCCTCGCTCTGATTAAAATGATTTCACATACTTGCCTCTTATTTGTTTAACGTACCTTATTATCTTTTACCTAAGTAAATGTTTTATACTAAATTCTTATAATAACATAGCACAAAAATCCCCCCAGACTTTAAGTCTGAGGGAACATAGGAACTAATCGATTAATTATTTTATATATTTTTCATAAATAATGGCTAAAAGTTCTTCTTTGATGTTAAGTTTTGGATCTTCTAATACTTTTACTAAAAGAAATTTAAGCATATCACCTATTTCTTCCCCTGGTTTCATAGAAAATTGTTTTATTAAATCTTTACCGTTTACTGCAAGGTCTTTTACAGATAAAGGAACTTTAGATGCTATAATTTGTATTGTCTTTTCTTCTACTCTATCAATCTCGCTTATGCGACTCTCGTTAAAACGTGAACCTAAAGCATCTGCTCTTTGCAATGCAAAAAGGTCAAAAATTAAATCAGCACCAACTCTATTAATAAGGCGTTTTACAGAAGCATCTGTTGGTTTTGTAAGTACATTCATATGCTCTTTCACTAAAATTTTAATGTCTCTAATACTTTTATTATCAAATTTAAGCCTTCTTAATATTTTCTCGGATAGTACAACTCCCTTTTTATCATGCCCATAAAAATGTCCTATTCCTTGCGTGTCAATAGTAAAACATTCCGGTTTAGCTATATCATGTAATAACCCTGCTACTCTCAAATTAAGCTCTGGTGGGCATTTTTCAACAACTGCTAGAATATGTTTAAATATATCTTTATCATGATGTGGATTTTGTTGGTTAAATCCTACTGCTATTTGAAGTTCCGGTAATATATACTCTAATAGTTTAGTATCTTTAAGTAAATCTAAGGCACTTGTAGTATTATGGGATACTAGCATCTTACATAATTCATCTCTAATTCTTTCATTACTTACATTTGATATAAGTTTACAATTAGCTTTTATAGCTTTCAGCGTTTTTTCTTCTATATTGAAATTAAGCCTAGCTGAAAAACGAATAGCCCTAAGCATTCTTAGAGCATCTTCTTTAAACCTTTTGTTAGGCTCACCCACGGCTCTAATTATTTTATTTTCTAAATCTTTTACACCACCAAAATAATCTACAAGACCATCATCCTCATTAAAAGCTAAAGCATTTATAGTAAAATCTCGTCTTGCCAAGTCTTCTTTTAAACTCGAAACAAAAGTTACATGCTCCGGTCTTCTATTGTCTAGATATTCACCATCTATTCTGTAGGTTGTAACTTCATATCCATCTCCATTTATTATAACAGTAACAGTTCCGTGCTTTATGCCTGTAGGCACCGTTTTTTTAAAGAGTGAAATTATTTCTTCTGGTAATGCATTAGTGGTTATATCATAATCTTTAGGCAAAGATAATCCAATTTCAAAATCACGTATACTCCCGCCAACTATATAAGATTCATATCCATTGTTTTTTAAAGTATTTAATATTGTTTTTACATCATTTGGTATAAACATATATCCTCCAATATTGCATTTTGTTTATTATTACAATTATTCTTAGCTGTTTATTGAAAGGCCATAGATTAAATGTACATTGCTATAGGTATAATTTCAATTACAGGTCCATCAATTACTAGATTATTTGAATCATAATCTCTAATTAGGGCTGTGTCCTTTAGAAATCTATTTTTAAATTCTTTAAAATACTCCTCATTCAAATAATCAAAGTAGGTTCCACTGAGCATATTATTGTTAGTAATTTGATTTCCATTTGGGACTCTTGTCACTTTACCAAGAACAGTAATCCTAGCACCTTCAACATAGTCTAAATTATCTGCCATATGTTTTATCTCTAATGGCACTATAACTTTTGTATTGCTATTTGCTATAGTACCACTAATAAACTTGATACATTTCTCCGCTCTGCAGCATTCCATACCGTCTTTTAAAACTTTTAAAACTTGCCTTTTAACTTTATGTTCTTGAGTTTCATCGCCGTTTTCTAAGGGCTCCGGTGAAAATGCTAATTGCATTTCCATGACTCTAATTATATCTTCTATATACTCTAAAACTGGATTTTTATACAATTCTCCAGTAAACTGAACAAAATCAAATTCCTTTATATTTGCTACATCGTTCTCATTTGTTATGACTTTTAGCATGCTTTGCTCATTTAGCATGTTTTTTAATCTTGACAAAATTGTTATTACGATTGAAACCCTTTCTTCAATTTTCTGTGAAGTGAATTCATTTAGAAGTTGAACATTTAAGTCACCTTGCATTATTTTACCACAAGTGGCCTCATATAAGGGTGTAATTGCACTAACGGTCAATAGCTTTCTAGTACTTTCGCTTTTTATTTCGGCAAATTCCTCAATTACAACTGTATATAAATTGTTTATCATATCTCCATTAGTATATAAAGGTATTAGTGCTCTATTATCCATATTTACATATACCTCCAATAAAGTATCTTAAATTATACTTCTTACCTATCTTATACTAATTTAAAATAATTTAGAACAACTACTTATCATAAATTTTAATCCTGCCAGTTAAGTACACTATTTATCTTTTAGTAATACAGATTTTATAACTATAGTTTTGCCATACTTGAGCCTCAAATCATCTATAGTTTTGTCTATAGCTCTTTTCTTTTCAACGTATAAATTATCAACATCAAATATGGATATTTGTTTAAAATTACTCTCACATAAATTATTAAGAGAAACACCCAATAATCTTATTGGCTCTCCCTTCCATAATTCATCAAATAGTTTTTTTACTGTCTTTACTATTTCCTGCGTTAAATCTGTTGCACTTTTTAAAGTTATACTTTTAGAGTAATCAATAAATTCCTGATTTCTTATAGTTATTGATATAGAGTAGCAACACTTCTTTATATTCCTTAGTCTAGTAGATGTGTGCTCTACCAACTCTATTAATACTTTGTACGCTTCATTTTTATTTTTTATATCTTCAGATAGAGTAATTGAATTATTTATCCCTTTTAGTTCACGTTTATGAAATCTTACCCTTGAATTGTCTATACCATTCGCATATTCCCACATCATATGCCCACTGCTTTTAAAGTGGTATTCTAAAAACTTAACATCGTACTGAGCTAAATCCCCTATGGTAAATACATTTAAATTATTAAGCCTTGGAACAGTTCTTCTTCCAACCATGAAAAGTTCTCCAACTGGTAGATGCCACAACTTCTTCTTAATTTCATTTTTATAAAGCGTATGCACTTTATCAGGTTTCTCAAAATCGGATGCCATCTTAGATAAAAGTTTAACATCTGACATGCCTATATTTACTGTAAAACCTAATTCTTTCTTTATCCTGCCACTAATATCATAGGCTAACTTTAATGCGGCTTCTTTTGAAGTGTTATAACTTGTAACATCTAAAAAAGACTCATCTATTGAGAAATTCTCCACATAAGGTGTATAGTCTCCAAAAATTTTTCTCATATCACTGCTACATCTTTGGTATAATCTAAAATCTGGTGATACTACTACAAGATTGCTACATTTTTTTCTAGCACTAAATAAACTCTCTCCTGTTATTATTCCACTTTTCTTAGCTATCATAGATTTCGCAAGAACTACTCCTCTTCGTGACTCTTCATCCCCACCTATTACAGCTGCTATATTCCTTAAATCAATATCTGAGCCTTGCAGAAGTTTATCAGTAGCAGTCCAAGAAAGAAATGCTGAGTTAACATCTATATGAAATATAAGTTTTTCTTTATTTTTAACCATCTAATCTCATCCTTTATATAAAAATAATTCAATAAAATCTTACGACAGTATTTTGCCTATATTGAGCCAATTATAACTAATATTTTACACATAAATATATTATATATAATTTCACTGCAAAAAAGCAACCTATCCTTAATTAAAGAATAGATTGCTTTGAAAAACATTTTTAATGTACCGTATAAGTTAGCATAAGCATTATCCATTTACATGAGTATTATGCCTTAAAACTAGTTTTTATATATCCCTTTATTTCATCTGCATCTCCAAATGATAATACAGGTACTGACAGTTTTTTGCACTCTTCAAAGCTCGAATTTGTAATAGTTTTACGTGCTCTTAATATTGAAGAAGCACTCATGCTGAATTCATCCAGTCCAAATCCAAGTAGTACAGGAATAAGATTTGTATCTCCTGCCATTTCACCACACATATTTACTGTTATTCCAGCCTTGTGTCCATTATCTATAACAGTTTTAATTAGTCTTAAAACAGCTGGGTGATAAAAATCATATAAATATGATATTTTCTCATTCATTCTATCTACTGCTGTAGTATATTGGATTAAATCATTAGTACCAATGCTGAAGAAGTCTACCTCTTTTGCTAATATATCTGATATTATTGCAGCAGATGGTATTTCTATCATTATACCTACTTCTAGTTTTTCATCAAATACTACTCCTTCAGATTTTAATTCAGTTTTACACTGCTCGAGTATTTTTTTAGCCGTTCTTAATTCTTGAATATTACATATCATAGGAAACATGATTTTAAGCTTTCCATGTGCAGATGCTCTTACTAAAGCCCTTAATTGAGTTATAAATATGTCTGTTCTATCAAGACAAAGTCTTATAGCCCTATAGCCTAAAAATGGATTCATTTCCTCGTCCATTGGTAAATAATTTAGTTTCTTATCTCCACCAATATCTAAGGTTCTTATAATAACAGGTTTTCCATCCATCTTTTCTACAACTGACTTGTACTCGTTATACTGTTCTTCCTCTGTTGGAAGTGCATCCTTTGACATATATAAAAACTCTGTTCTAAATAATCCTATAGCTTCTGCTCCATTTTTTAAAACAGATTCTAAGTCTTCGGCCGATCCTATATTTGCAGCGAGTTCTACTGACTTGCCATCCACCGTAGTAGATTTCATAGTTGCATATTTAAGTAGCTGATGTTTAGCTTCGATGAAGTCTTCTCGGCGTTTTTCATAATCTTTTAAAGTCGCTTTGTCTGGATTAATGATAACTATACCTTCTTCTCCATCAACAACAATTAAGTCTCCGTCTTTAATTTCACGTATACCCTTACCTGCCCCTACAACTGCAGGCAACTCTAAAGAACGTGCAATAATTGAGGTATGAGCAGTTTTACCTCCTATTTCAGTTACAAAAGCTAAAACTTTAGCTTTATCAATTTGTGCTGTGTCTGATGGAGTAAGGTCCTTTGCAACTATTATACATTCTTCTTGAATATCTGCAATTGAAGCTACTTTTATTCCCATTAGTACATTTAACACTCTTTTGCTTACATCTCTGATATCAGCTGCTCTCTCAGTCATATATTCATTTTCCATTTGTTCGAATATAGCTGCTGTCTCCTGTGCTACGGTTTGTAGTGCATATTCAGCGTTGAATTTATCGTTTTCAATTTTCTTTTGAATAGAACCTATAAATTCAGGATCCTCGAGCATACATAAATGTGCTTCGAATATCTCTGCCTTTTCATCTCCAAGTTTTTCTTTTACACCTTCAACTACTTTTTGAAGCTGAGTAATTGATTCTTGCAATGCATTATTAAACCTATCTAATTCAATCTTTGAATCCTTAACCTTGCTCTCATTTATTTCTACGGCTTCTTCCCTAATAACTAATGCCCTACCTATCGCTATTCCAAGTGATGCACCAATTGCTTTTAACATATACATTCCTCCTATTTTAAAAGTCCTTGTTCAATAATTTTAACCATAGCAACTGTAGCTGCTTCTTCATCAGCACCAGTAGCTTTTATTATTAATTCATCATTTTTAACGGCTGCCATACACATTATGGCTACTATACTTTTTGCATTATACTCATTGCCATCTTTTACAATAAGAACTTCTGATTTAAACTTAGAAGCCTCTTTAACTACTGCTAATGCTGGCCTTGCATGTATTCCACTTTCACTTTTAACTATTGCTTTTTTTTCCATCATAATACTAACACCCCTATTTCTTTAGTTTAATTATTATTACATCGTTATTTTTTTCTACATTTCCTAAATTAAATTCAACAGATTCTATTATTTCATTATCTGTAACAACTAATACACTTAAGTTAGTTTTAGCTTTAGCTTTTATTAACTTATTGTCAAAAGTTAATAATTTATCTCCAGCTTTAACTTGCTGTCCCTTTTCAGTAAAAGATTCAAAGCCTTCACCTTTCATCTCTACTGTATCAATACCTATGTGAAGTAGTATTTCTAATCCTTCTTTACTCTTTAATATTAAGGCATGTTTTGTAGGGAACACTTGAAGAATTTCACCATCAATTGGTGCGTATAGTACTCCTTCAGTAGACTCAAATCCTATACCATTGCCTAACATTTTAGATGAAAAAACTTCATCAGGTATTTCCGATATGTCGAAACATCTTCCAACAACTGGAGACTTTATTATTATACTCTTTTCCTCTTTGTTTTTCTTGAAAAAATTAAACATTTTTATCATCCTCGCCTCTCTGTAAGGTAACTACCAATTACTAATTAATAGCTACATAAAATTTCTTAATTAACATTTTTAACCTTGAATTTTAACTTTTATATAAACATTAGTTTGTGCATTGTTAATAAATTCATTTTGAATACTCTTAAAAACAAAAGACATAAACTAATAAGATGCCATATTAGCATTTTATATGGTTCATGCCTGATCTAATCAGTAACACACCTAAATATTATAAACTTTTTTAGTTAGATTGCTTTAATCTATGAATATGCATAGAAATATATCCTACTTCATCTTCACAAACTTCCTTTAAAAGTTTTTTTGATATAAACTTACATACTTTTTTAGAAATTTCAAATTCTTCGCTCATTTGAGTTTTAACGGATTCCAATATTACATTTTTCATAACCTTATCACTTTCTATTCTGTCTAAAGCATACCTTAAATGAGATACTAGCCTAGCATACTCCATTGATTTTTGATTCGTCTTTATTCCAAGTAACTCTTGGATGTATTCCATTACTTCTTTAACAATTCTAGTATATTTAAGACTTTGAGAAACTTCTTCGTTAACTCTAGAAGAATGTATATGAAGAGTAATAAAACCGATTTCACTTTCTGGAAAAAGCACATTTAGTTTTTCTTTTATAAGTTTTGATGCTTTTTCAGCTATATTATATTCATTAGGATACAATGTCTGTATCTCATTTAGGAACGGATTAATTATATCAATTCCAACTTCCATTCTTTTCATTGCAAAACTAATATGATCAGCCAGACCAATATGTATACGAGAGGTTAACTTTTCGCCAAGCATATCTTCTGCTAGTGAAATAACTTCTTCAGTCACTGCTAATATTTTACCTTCTACATTCTTAACGATTTCTACATAGTTATCTTTTTCATTATCGTCAATTTTAATAAACTTCTGTTCTATATTACTTGCTTTAGTTATAAGTTCACCAGTTTTTTTACCAAACCCTATCCCTTTACCAAGAAGAATGTAAACATTATTGTCCTTTTCAGAAACAACAACATTACTACTAAGAGATTTTAATACCTTATAATTAATATCCATGTTAAAATTACCTCTCCTATATTTTAAAATACATTTTACAATTATTCAAGAGTTTTTTAAAAATATATTCTTAAAAGTTTAATAATTCGCGCTAATTTTGTAATATTATGTTTTCTATGAAACTTAAGCTTTTATTTTTTGCTTTATAATGTAATTTTTTTTCTGTAATATTTAAAATCATGACCTGATTGTTTTGCCCTTAAACTTTATTTCCATGTGCAATTATTTAATAATAGACATTAAACATCTAAATTATTAGCAATGTTTAGTAGGTCTTGAAATACATTCTTACCTCCTAAATAATTCAATATAAAAAATCGACTGGATAAAATATATTTTTACCCAGTCGCTCGATATTTTTCTTTAGTCATTCTCCTTATGGTAATCACCATTACATAATTATATTATTCATTTTTATTGAAAAACAGTGGTTATGAATATTTATGTCAAATTTATATGTTAATCATCTTTCTGCTAATACATTTCTGAGCGTCTTTGCAGTACTGCAAGCCCTGTGCGAACAATTTCCTTAATCCCATATGGTTTCATTAATTCAACGAATGCAGATACCTTCTCTTCATCCCCAGTTACTTCAATAATCATATTTTTAGGATTCATTTCTACAATATTAGCTCTGAATGTATTTACCACTTCTATAATAAGAGACCTTGTACTTTGCTCCGCACTTACTTTTATAAGTGCCAATTCTCTAGAAACTGATTTTTCAGGACATATCTCCAATATTTTTATTACATCTATCAATTTATTTAACTGTTTTACAATTTGCTCAATAATTTGCTCATCACCGCTCACAACAATTGTCGTACGTGAAATACTGGGGTCATCTGTAACACTAACAGTTAAGCTATCAATATTATATCCTCTTCGTGTAAATAAACCGGCCATTTTACTTAAAACCCCTGAATGATTTTCAACTAATATAGATAAAATGTATCTATTCATAACTTTTCATCCCCTTCTATAATGTACTCTCTTCTTCGCTTACAATACATTCTATCAAAAAAGTTTTGTTGCTAGCCATAGCTTCTTCAAGTGCTGCTTTTAATTCTGAATTAGAATTAACTTTTTTTCCACAAAATCCATAAGCTTCTACTAATTTAACAAAATTAGGATTTTCACATAAATTAACACCGTAAGTATTATTATAGACACTGCTCTGGTATTCACGAACCATACCAAGATGAAAATTGTTAAATAATAAAAATATTATGTTTAGATGATTTTGTGCAATCGTTCCTAGTTCTGACATACTCATCTGAAAACTGCCATCTCCCATTACTGCAACAACACGTCTATCAGGGAAAGCCAACTTACAACCAACCGACGCAGGAATGGAATATCCCATTGTTCCAAGGCCTCCACTTGTTAGAAATCTTCTATTACCAAGCATTTCAAGATAATGAGAAGTCCAGATTTGATTTTGTCCTACATCTGCAGTAACAATCGCATCATCTTCTATCATTTTTGAAAGTAGTTCTAAAGCATATTGTGGATTTACTTTTCCATTTGTTTCCCTAATTTTAACATATTGTTTTTTCCAACTTTGAATTTCGTCAAGCCATACTTTTGTATTAATTCCTGTTATTCCGTCAGTAAGATCTCCTAATATTTTTTTGCAATCTCCAACTACAGGAATAAGAGCACTAAGATTTTTACCTATTTCCGCTGGATCAACATCAATATGAATAATATCTGCCATTTTTCCAAAACTCTTAGATCCTCCAGTTGCTCTATCTGCAACTCTCGTACCCACAAGAATTAAAACATCAGCCTCAGCTACTGCTTTATTGGCATACTTAAAGCCATGAGACCCAATTAATCCAACATTATAAATAAATTTTGAAGGTATTCCATCCTTACCCATTAAGGTGTGTACCATTGGAATTTTAGATTTTTCTATAAATTTAATTAATTCCTTTTCAGCATTTGCAGACATAACGCCCCCACCTGCACAAATAAGAGGTCGTTTACTGTTTTTAATTTTTTCTATTGCTTTTTTTATTTGCCCCTTATGACCATTAACAGTAGGCTTGTATCCTCTTATATTTACTTCCTTAGGATATTCAAAATCAATTTCTGCATTTTGAATATCAAGAGGTATATCTACAAGTACCGGGCCCGGTCTTCCAGTTTTCGCTATATAAAATGCCTCTTTCATAATTCTAGGAATGTCCTTTGCGTCTTTAACAAGATAACTATGTTTTGTAAAAGAGTCTGTTGCACCAATAATATCTGCTTCTTGAAAAACATCTTTTCCAATTAAATCTGTTCGAACTTGTCCAGTAATTGCTACAATAGGAATAGAATCTGCATATGCAGTGGCTATACCCGTTATAAGGTTAATAGCTCCAGGTCCTGAAGTTGCAATACATACCCCAATCGATCTTGTTGACCTAGCATACCCACTTGCACCATGTCCTGCGGCCTGTTCATGTCTTACCAATATATGTTCTATATTGGATTTTCTTAAAGCTTCATATAAAGGCCCTACTGGAACACCTGGGTAACCAAATACTATTTTCACATTCTCTTTTTCTAGACATTGAATTATTGCATCAGCAGCTTTCATTTTCGTGCCCCCTTCAATTTAATATTCACTAAATATTGAATCCTGTATATGCATCTTTTTATTGTATGAATTGAATTTTGAGTATAAAAAAAAGACCTCTTCCCATTGGGGCGAAAAGTCTATCGCGGTACCACCCATTTTTATATCTTAATTAAATAACGACGTATACTTTATATACACCGGCACGGCTTACCTTATATGTTTTATACATAATATTATATATAATCACAATATAATTTCAGCTTACAACTCAAGGGTGAGTTTCAACATTAACTATTTATGGGTTTACAGCTTCCCCCACTCTCTGAGAAATATGAAGAATGTCTACTTTTTCCCTGTCACAGTTTTCACAATATTCAAATTTATTTTTCTATTTAGAATAGTATACTTTATCAGTTTTTATTTGTCAACTTTTTTATAATACCTGTGTATGATCTATCTATATGTTTACTTGTTCATTTAAATTAAAAAGTATTATAATTAATAATATTGTAATTACATTTATTTACATATATAATATACTTAATAACTAGTAAAAATTTTAATTACAGGGGTGATTTAATGAAAGCATTAAAAAAAGAGGTACTTCAGATAAGGGTTAGTGAGTTAGAAAAGTCAGTTATAAAAGATAAAGCAGAGTTGCTTGGATTATCTATAACAGAGTATGTAAAATTTTGTTGTATATTTAGCAATGCAACAGCTGAATTTATGAAAGATATGTTTGTCAATATAGCATCAACGTAAGAGTAATATTACTATAACCCCCGCAAAACAAATTCTTATAAACCCACTAAGTCATTTAAAAAAATAATTCATTATGTTTAATTTAAGCACAAAAAGGACTAACTAATATAAAAAATAATTTCTATATTAGTCAGTCCCATTTATTTAAATTTTAAGCCATAAACATTTTTATATCGTCTTCTACGCTTCCAATAGGAGCTATTCCAAAGTTTTCCACTAAGACATTAACAACATTTGGGGATAAAAATGCTGGTAATGTTGGTCCTAAGTGAATATTTTTAACGCCTAGGTGAAGTAATGCTAATAATACTATTACAGCCTTTTGTTCATACCACGCAATATTGTATGTTATTGGTAATTCATTGATATCAGATAATCCAAACACTTCTTGTAACTTCATTGCAATAACAACTAATGAATATGAATCATTACATTGTCCTGCATCTAAAACTCTAGGAATTCCACCAATATCTCCGAGTTCTAATTTATTGTATCTATATTTTGCACAACCTGCAGTTAAAATAACTGTATCCGTTGGTAATTCTTTTGCAAAGTCAGTATAATATTCGCGGCCTTTCATTCGTCCATCACAACCAGCCATTACAAAGAATCTCTTAATTGCTCCTGTTTTAACTGCTTCTACAATCTTGTCCGCGAGTGCTATTACTTGATTATGAGCAAATCCTCCAACTATTTCTCCCCTTTCGATTTCAGTTGGTGCACTACACTTCTTTGCATGGTTTATTATATCTGAGAAATCCTTTGGGGCTCCATCTTTTCCATCAGCTATATGATTCAATCCAGCATATCCAGTTGCTCCAGTTGTATAAACTCTTTCTTTATAAGAATCCTTTGGAGGAGTAATACAGTTTGTTGTCATGAGTATTGGTCCATTAAAACTTTCAAACTCTGAATTTTGCTTCCACCATGCATTTCCATAATTACCTACAAGGTGAGTGTATTTCTTGAAAGCTGGGTAATAGTTAGCTGGTAACATCTCACTATGAGTATATACATCTACTCCTGTGCCTTCTGTTTGCTTTAATAATTCTTCCATATCCTTTAAATCATGTCCACTAATTAATATTCCTGGGTTGTTACGAACTCCTATGTTTACTTTTGTAATTTCTGGATTTCCGTAAGTAGTAGTATTAGCTCCATCGAGTAGCGCCATAGCATCTACACCATATTTACCACACTCTAGTGTTAATGCAACTAATTGATCAACTGATAAACTATCATCAGTAATTTGAGCTAATCCTTTTTGCATAAATGAATATAATTCGTTGTTTTCAAATCCTAAGTTATATGCGTGGTCAGCATAAGCTGCCATCCCTTTAATACCATAAGTTACTAGTTCTCTTAAAGATCTTACATCCTCATTTTCTGTATCAAGAACTCCAACTTTTATTGACTTACTCTCAAATTCTTCAGAAACACCTGTCCATGTTGCACATTCTGGAAAGCTTTCATCTAATACTCCACCAGCATTAACTAGTTCAGCCTTAATAACTTCACGTAATTCTAAGGCTTTTGTTATAGCTTCTATGAATCTAACTTTATTAAAATTTGCATTTGTTATAGTCATAAATAATCCGTTTACTACAAATTCATTTATTTCTTTATTTTCTACTCCAATTTCCCTTGCTCTTGTGCTATAAATTGATATTCCTTTTAAAACATAGATTAATAAATCCTGCAGATTAGCTACATCATCTGTTTTACCACAAACTCCTCTTATTGTGCAGCCTGTTCCCTTTGAAGTTTCTTGACATTGATAACAAAACATACTCATTGTAATTCCCCCTATTATTTTTGGATAGATAACTATTTATATAATTATCTTCCTTCTATTAAAATTACTAATTTGATCATTTAACATCAACATAAGTAATTTAACCTTCCGATGAACTAACTTCATTATACTTTCACACAGATTAAAAGTCGGTAACAAATGTTACTTAAATAGAATTTTATAATTTATGTCTTACAATAAATATCTATTTTTATATCAATATAAATATCACCTTTACATGTATTATCTTTACATTGAAGTTTCTCTTTTAATAAGGTATCATTGTTTTATGAAAATAATAGGAAAAGGAGTAAATAATGTGAAAATTGGGAATGTAAATAAATTAGTAAAAACAAGCCTCTTTCTCGCACTTGCTATAGTTTTTCAGGTTCTCGGAAAAGCTGAACCTCAAATAAGCCAAATATTTGTTGGCCCAGCTGTTAATGCAATACTTATACTCACGGCTATAATATGCGGTGGTAGTTATGGAATACTAGTAGGTTCTCTAACCCCATTCCTCGCTTATCTAACTGGTCAACTTGCCAGTGCACTGGGCCCTTTCATCCCCTTTATAATTATTGGGAATATACTATTTGTTCTTAGCTTTATAATTATAAGTAAGCGAGGTAATTATGGCAAATATCTGGGGATCATAATTGGAGCTTTTATAAAATACATATTTTTATCATTTTCAGCCTCAAAGCTTATACCCATATTTAATTTAAATATACCTGCAAAAATAGTTAATAAGTTAATTCTTACTATGGGAATACCTCAGCTAATAACTGCACTTATTGGTGGATGTATTGCATTAATTCTAATAAGAATTTTAAGGAAAAGAAAGGTTTATATGTAGCTCTATCCATATTACACTTTCTTTTATATGTTTTAAAATATGATGAACAATCTTCGAAAACTTAAATAAATTAACACAAACTGTTGAAACTTAACACCATCTTAACATTACTATGATAAGATTTCTTCTGAATAGTGTTTTTAAGAGGAGTGTTAATGTGGATTACAAGATGATTTTTCAGCTTTTAGGTGGTTTAGGACTGTTTGTCTATGGAATGAAGCTTATGGGGGATGGTCTCCAAAAGGCTGCAGGAGAAAAGTTAAAAAGAATGCTAGAAATACTAACTAGCAATAGGTTTTTCGCCGTAATTGTTGGTGCAGGTGTAACTGCTATTATTCAAAGTAGTAGTGCTACTACTGTAATGACTATAGGTTTTGTAAATGCGGGGCTTATGAATTTGTTTCAAGCTGCCGGCGTTATCATGGGTGCAAATATTGGCACTACAATGACAGCTCAACTTATAGCCTTCAAACTTACAGACATCGCACCATTTATTCTCGCAATAGGTGCCGCTTTAGTTTTATTTAGCAAGAAGAAAAAAACTAACGACATTGGCGAGATTGTTTTAGGTTTCGGTATATTATTTGTTGGTATGTCAATGATGGAAACTGCTATGAAGCCTTTAGGTGAATTAGATAGCTTTAAAAATCTTATTCTAGTTTTAGGAAAACACCCATTCATGGGAGTTCTAGTCGGTCTTTGTATGACAGCAACAATTCAAAGTAGTAGTGCTACTATTGGAATATTAATGGCACTTGCTTCAAATAGCAGTATTTCGCTTGCTGTTGCACTTCCTATACTTTTCGGAGATAATATTGGGACCTGTGCTACTGCTCTACTCGCTAGTATAGGAACCACTAAAAATGCTAAGCGAGCAGCGTTTATACATTTGATCTTTAACTTTACAGGCACAGTAATATTTATGCTAGCTTTCAAGTTAGTATTAAAAATTGTTCCAATGTTTGGTGGAGATGTTCAAAGACAAATAGCAAATGCTCACACCTTGTTTAATGTAACAAATGTATTTATACAAATTTGGTTTATCGGTACTTTAGTTAAAATTGTTAACAAATTAGTGCCTGGAGAGGATGAAAAATCATCTGCTCTTGTACTCGAGTACCTAGATAGAAGACTTTTAGAAACCCCGTCGATTGCAGTTGGACAAGTTATTAAAGAAGTTACTAGAATGGGTAAATTATCCTCCCAAAATCTTTCTAATTCAATGCAAGCTTTTTTAAATTCTGATGAAGATAAGATGAACTTAGTTATTAATAATGAGGTTACAATAAATTATCTTAATAGAGAAATAACTAGTTATATGGTGTCTCTTTCAAGCATGCCTCTATCAGAACGTCAATCTGATATTATCACTTCACTATTTAATGTAGTAAATGATATAGAGAGAATTGGAGATCATGCTGAAAACCTAGGTGAGCTAGCTAGAAGCAGGTTGGATCATAAAATAGTTTTTTCAGAAAAAGCAATATCTGATGTTACATATATGTTTGAAACTGTAAAATACTGCGTTGATAACGCAATAACTGCTTTAGAAAATTCTGACTTAGAATCTGCCCGTAAAGCTATGAAAGTAGAAAAAGAGATAGATAAAATGGAAAGAAAACTAAAAAAAGAACATATAACTAGATTAAGTAGCCATGAATGTACTCCAAAGGGTAGCTCTGTGTATCTAGAACTATTAACCAATCTTGAAAGAGTGGGCGACCATTCAAACAATATTGCACAAATGGTAATTGGTTCTAACTAATTTCTGTAACTAACATATTCAACACGGTATGAAACACCTTCCTAATATCATGTAAAAAGATTCCACTTCTTAGTATAAATCTTTTTACATATTTCTTTATCTATTGACAATATCCTACATATTGTTTATAATATATATATGGTTTCTAACTTTAAAGGAGGAAAAATTATGATATTTTCAAGTTGGTTCAAAAACAGAAAAAAAGAAATGCAAAGAAAGTCAAAAATTAAAACTGTGAAAAAAGTAATTTTTGGTACTGCAGCTGGAAGTCTTGGCGGTTTACTCGGAGGTATGCTTTTTTCACCGAAATCTGGTAAAGAAAATAGGAAAGATATTGCTAGTTCATCAAAAGATATTACAAACAATATTAAAGAAAAAACTACAGTACTTAAGCAAACTATTGACAATAAAGTCACTAATGCTAAAGATAGCGTAACAGACGCTAAAGCAAAAATCTCTGAATACTTAAATGAAAAGAAAACTTCTAAAGAAATAACTGAAACAAATGATATTGTAACTGATGAAGATACATTGTCTCCTGACGTAAATGAAAAAAAGAATAAGAAATAATTAAAGAATAGTGGTGCTATTAATGTATGTTGATATATTTAAAGTAGGACAAGGTTTATTTATTTTTCTTGGTTTAACACTTTTGATTATACTTATAATCGGATTGTTAAAACTTATTAAAACCATATCAAGTGTAAACTTGATTATTAAAAAGAACGAAGAAAATATTGATGAAATATTAGATGTTTTACCAAAAACATTTAAAAATTGGTTCGATATAACTGATAATGTAAAAGATGTCACTGAAGTAGTAGTTAAGATAACTGGTAGTGCACTTGAGTCAACAGATTCATTTAAAAGATACTTAGTTTACATAGTAGATATTTTAACTATTATAAAAAACATATTTACAAGTAAAAAGTAGGAAATTTTCCTTAAGTAGTAGGAGTAATCTCCTACTTTTTTTTATACCCTATTTTCACATTATAAAGATATTAAGTTCCATTATTATAATGTATTTTATTTGAAATGGTGTGGTATAATATATTCAATATATAATATTTTGTAAATGGAGGCATTAATATGGATATGAAATGGAGTTTAAATGAGCTCTACACATCCTTTAACAGCAAAGAATGTAAAGAAGATATGATTTGTTTTAAAAAGTCTATAGAACATATAAGCGAGTGGACACATCAAAATTGTAACACTTCTAATAACACTAAAGAAAAAATTGAAGAGTACATTACTTTTGAGAACAAATTTAGTGACCTTGTAAATAAGCTTTATAATTATGCAGAATTATGCTTAAGTGTAGATACCAAAAATATTCAGGCGAGCAAAATATCCGAAAAAATGGCATCACAACTATCTGCATTAGCTAAACCCTCTACTATTTTTGCGAAATGGCTAAACTCAATAGAAAACTTAGAAATTATAATAGAAAGTTCTCCCCTTCTAAAGTCACACAGTTATTATTTAATTGACTTAGCTAATAATGCAAAATATTTGCTTAGTGACACCGAGGAAGAGCTTATGGCTAAAATGAAAAATAGTGGGTCTAATGCCTGGTCTAAACTTCAAAACATACTTACATCAACTTTACTTGTTGATATTACTGTAGACGGTTCTGTTAAGAAACTTCCACTATCTATGGTTAGAAATATGGCCTATGATAAAGATAACAATATACGCAAAAATGCATATGAAGCTGAACTTAAATCTTATGATATTATTGCTGAGTCCTCCGCTGCTGCACTTAATGGTATTAAAGGAGAAGTTATTACTCTAAGTAAGGCTCGTGGATATGAATCTCCGCTCCATAATGCTCTTTTAAATTCAAGGATGGATAAAGAAACTTTAGATGTTATGCTCCTTGCTATGATGGAAAGCCTCCCAGTTTTTGAAAAATACTACAGAAAAAAAGCTGAACTATTAGGCTATTCTGAAGGTCTTCCTTTTTATGAATTATTTGCACCAATCGGAAAAGTAAATATGAGCTTTTCTATCGATGAGGCAAGAGAGTTTGTAGTTAAAAATTTTGCTACCTTTAGTAATAAGCTTGCAAACTATGCTGATAATGCTTTTTCTCATAACTGGATTGACTCCCAGCCTAGAGAGGGTAAATTAGGTGGTGCTTTTTGTGCTAACCTTCATAGCATTAAAGAAAGCAGAATTCTATCTAACTTCACAGGTAGTTTTAATGATGTTTCAACTCTTGCTCACGAACTAGGTCATGGATATCATGGTTTATGTTTATCAGACGAATCTGCATTAAATAGTGATTATCCTATGCCTATTGCAGAAACTGCGTCTATCTTTTGTGAAACAATAATAAGTAATGCAGCACTAGCTAATGCTACTAAAGAAGAAGCAATTGTTATATTAGAAAATGATATATCTAGCAATGCTCAAGTTATTGTAGATATTTTGAGCCGTTATATATTTGAAACTGAAATCTTTAAACAACGCGACGATAGTTCTCTTTCTGTAAGTGAATTAAAAGAAATCATGATAGGATCTCAGAAAAAAGCCTATGGCAGAGGTCTAGATCATAATTTTCTACATTCATGTATGTGGATTTGCAAACCTCATTATTATGATGCCGCTAGTAACTTTTATAATTTTCCTTATGCTTTTGGTTTATTGTTTTCTAAAGGATTATATGCAAAATATCTAAAAATGGGTGACTCATTTGTAACTGATTATGATGCCTTGCTTTCGTCTACCGGAAAAAACAATTTAGTAGATGTTGCAAAAATGATGGATGTAGACATTCATTCTATTGATTTTTGGAGAAGTTCTCTAAATCTTATATCACAAGATATAGAGAACTTTGTTAATATGTAATATTAAAGAAAAAGTAGACAATATAAACTAGGTTTATATTGTCTACTTTTTCTTTAGGATTCTTTCTATAATAATTAGTTAGATACATTATTTTTCTCTACTTTTTAACTTATTTAGTCGTTCTTTAATTTTTTTTTCATACCCATTCTCAGAAACATCATAGTAGTTCGTTCCTAGTAATTCATCGGGCAAATATTGCTGAGCTACATAATTTCCTTCATAAGAGTGTGGATACAAATATTCTACATACCCTACTTTTTTTGCACCACTATAATTTTGGTCCCTTAAATGAGGTGGTACATTCCCAATATTTTTTTCCTCAATATCTTTAAGTGCATTATTAATAGCCATGTAAGAAGCATTACTTTTAGGCGCCGAAGCTATATAAATTGCAGCTGATGCTAATATAATTCTTGCCTCTGGCATTCCTACAAAACGAACTGCCTCCGCCGCATTATTTGCTACAATTAACGCAAGAGGATCTGCATTCCCCACGTCCTCAGATGCAGCAATTACAATTCTCCTTGCAATAAATTTAGGATCTTCTCCAGCATATATCATCCTAGCGAGGTAATGCACTGTAGCGTCCGGGTCGGAGCCTCTCATACTTTTAATAAAAGCGGAAATTACATCATAATGTTCGTCTCTGTTCTTATCATATTTTATATGTTTTTTTTGTAGGCAATCCTCTGCTACTTCAAGTGTTATATTAATCTTGCCATCCTCATCTCTATCCGTAGTAAGTACAGATAACTCTAAGGCATTAAGCGCACGCCTTGCATCCCCATTTGCCATATTTGCAATATAACTTATAGCTTCTTTCTTCATGCAAATATTAGTCTTACCAAAACCTGCCTCTTTATCTTCAATAGCCCTTGTTATAATCATTTCAATATGTTCTTCCTTTAATGGTTCTAATTTAAATAACATAGACCTAGATATTAATGCATTATTTATTTCAAAATATGGATTTTCTGTGGTTGCCCCAATTAAAATTAATATCCCCTTCTCAACAAAAGGTAATAAAGCATCCTGTTGAGCTTTGTTAAATCTATGAATTTCATCTATAAATAATATTGTTTTAGTATTGTACATACCTAAATTGTTTTTTGCTGTAGCCACTACTTCCCTTAACTCCTTAAGCCCATCTGTTACTGCATTAAGCCTAACGAAATTAGATTTTGTAGAATTTGCAATAACTTTAGCCAAGCTTGTTTTTCCTGTACCTGGTGGACCATAAAGTAGTAATGAAGTTATCTTATCAGCCTTTATGGCTCTCCATAAAAGTTTACCTTTTCCTAAAATATGCTCTTGCCCTACATAGTCTTCTAAACTGCCAGGTTTTTGTCTTTCAGCGAGAGGTGCATCTTTCAGTAAATTTTTTTGTGCTTGTAATTCGAACATGTCCATATAATCACCTTTAAATCTTTCATTTTGTTTACCTTATTATATCTCATTTTATTTTTTTATTCAATAATAAAAGCCCCACTATGATTTTTCATTTACCAATTCCTTCATTTTTCTGTATATTTTTATTGCTTTGCAATTAAATTTCTGATAAACTAGCATATGTGTATATTGGCAATATTTTTTAATATTTTTCAGACATTTTGAAAATATTCATGGCATCTGTACCTAATTTCTTTATATTAGATGTCTAAATAACAGAAGAAGGGAGTCCCTATGAAAAAATTTAATTTATCAACGAAAATTCTTCTTGCAATGTTTGTAGGAATGATTATTGGATTACTATTTAATGCTGAAATTAATATTCTACCTCAAAGTTTGTACAAGCCCCTCGAAACTTATGCATTAGCTCCTATTGGAACAATGTTTATAAATGCAATTAAAATGCTTGTAGTACCAATGGTTTTTGTATCCTTAGTAAACGGTGTTGCGCAAATGGGGGATATAAAAAAATTAGGACGTGTTGGTGGAAAAACTATTGGTTTATACCTTATTACAACAGCGCTTGCTATTACAATAGGTATTTCTCTAGCTCTTCTAATAAATCCAGGTTCTAATAGTTCATTAGCTACTGGAAATCTTACATTTAAGGTAAAAGAAGCAGTTCCAATTATGGACATGATTATAGATATGGTTCCTACTAATCCACTCAAAGCGATGGTTGATGGGAATATGCTTCAAGTTATCGTATTTAGTTTGCTACTTGGCGTTGCTATACTTAGTATCGATAAAGAAAAATCTAAGATAATATTGGGCCTATTTGATGCCCTTAATGATGCCATAATAAAAATAATTGATTACATTATGCTATGCGCTCCACTTGGGGTATTTTGCTTAATAACTAAAGTACTAGCTACCCTTGGTCTAAGTTCCCTTGTTAATTTAGGTCTTTATATGATAACTATTTTAATAGCTTTAGCTGTTCATTTGATATTTGTTTATACCCTATTTTTATATGGTTTTACAAAATTAAATCCTATTACTTTTTACAAGAAATTTTGGCCAGTGATGTCTATAGCCTTTAGTACTTCAAGTTCTAACGCCACCCTTCCCGTTAACATGGAGGTTGTTGAAAAGGACTTTGGAGTTAAAAAAAGCATTTTAGGATTTACATTACCACTAGGTGCAACAGTAAATATGGATGGAACAGCCATAATGCAAGGGGTTGCAACAATTTTTATATCTCAACTTTATAATACAAATCTATCATTCACCCAAATACTCACTGTAATATTTACTGCTACCTTAGCATCTATTGGTACTGCGGGTGTTCCAGGGGTTGGTATGATTACTCTTGCTATGGTACTTGAGTCAGTAGGACTACCAATTGAAGGAATAGCTCTTATTATAGGAGTTGATAGAATTCTTGATATGTGTCGTACCGTTGTAAACATAACTGGTGATGCAGTTGTTACAATGATTGTGGCAACTGGAGAAAACGAAATAGATACTGATGTATTTCACAGTAAAGAATCAACTTATGTTAAGAAAGCTGCAATCACCAAAGAAACATAGATATTAAACCAAATTTCTGATAATAAACTAACTTCTCAATATAGTAAAAACAAAGGGAATGCACGCGGATTTATTTAAACAAATCCACGTGCATTCCCTTTGTTTTTATTCATGCCTACTATTCATAAAATTATTAACCTAGTGATTTTTGTTTTAGTTTATCTGTCATGTCATGTAATTTAATTATTCCAGCTTCTCTTAATCTTTTATTCTCGTCTTCAATGTTTTTTGTTTCCTCTATTCCTTGCATAATAGTATTCCAAGTTTTCTCAAGAGTTTCAATTTTTACGCTTGTTCCTCCAGCTAGTTTTGCTATGTCCACACTTTGACTTCTTATATTTTCAGCGTTTTTCATTAATAATTCATTAGTAGTCCTATCGAGTTCTGATAGAGAATCTGATACTAACTTTTGCTTTTTTAAAGCAATAGCTTGAATTATTCCATTTTTAAATACGGGTATAGTTATTATAAAAGCAGAATGCACTTTAGATATCAACTTGTAATTTCCCCTTTGTATCATCTTAATTTGAGGTGCTGTTTGTAGTGATACCATCTTAGCCATTTCCAAATCATATATTCTCTGTTTTAGCATTTCTACAGTTTCTTTGGCATTCTCAAGATTTATAATATTTATTTGTTCTCCATTCGCAGCTATGGCCTCAAGTTTAGGAATATCTTGACTCTCATATTTCTGAGCAACCATATTGCCTGCAGCAATGTATTTTTCTAATTCTCCATAATACTCGAAATTTTGATTATACAGATTTTCAAGCAGTAAGTTAGATTTATTTATTTCTGCTTTATAAACACTAAGCTGAGTATATATTTTATCAATTTCTCCTCCAATTGTTTTATATTTACCAAGCATTTTGTCAATTGCTTGGCTTGGCTTACTAAACAATTTTGCAAAGAAACCAGTTTTCTCTTCTTCAAAATCTTGCTTATCAAATTTTTTCATTATACTTGTAAGTTCTTTAATCATAACACCAGAATTTTCAATGCTATTTGTTTTAATAGAATTTAGTATTTGATCAGCGAACTTAGATATTTGTGCCGCTGGTTCATTTCCAAATTCTAATACGGCATTTGCATCTTTTATATTTATGTTGGATGCAATTTGAACTACTTGAGGTGAAGATTTAAGCTGCTCATTTATGCTTAGTGCCTTTTGCTCTATATTTTTTTCTTCAATGTTTTCATCTTCAATTTTAAGTATTTGATTATTTTTTTCCATGTTTTTCACTCCTCTTAATTATCTTATAACTTATTTTTAATACCTTGTGGGTTTGTATAAAGATATATCTTAACTGTTAATTTCCAAACAAACTTTCAAAAAAACCTTTTTTCTTCTCCACATATTTTTTAAAGTGTAATTTAAAACTGACATCTTCTAATCTATGAATGTCATATCGCTCTGAATATATAAAATTCTCTATATCATTATATCCCGAAGGATTATAAATAATTATATCTATTCCCATTGAATTCATAAAGGCAAGCATTATACAATCTTCAAAAGATAGATTTCCATTTTCTTCATTATTATAAACTACAATTTTAGGAACTTCTTCCGGGTAATCATATGCTTGTAATAATTCAAGTAGTGTCGTATCTAAATTTATTAAGACTGAAAAAATATCAACTTGTAAATCCCTTAAATCTTCATTTTCAACGTTTATACTTACAGGATTAAGGCATAAGTCCTTGATCTTTTCCGCCATAGTTTTTTGAAGTCCAGTTCTTAATTCTTTGTATTTCCACCAAGATGAATTAATCAACTTATCCATATTAAATTGTGAAAAGACATTACTTGGATATATTTGATCAAATTTACCATATTCCAAATGCATCGCATTCATAATCGGTAGATCAATATAAAATTTAGTAAATTTTTGAGTAACTACCTCATTAATTTCCTTAAAGTAAGAATTTATATCCTCATGTGTGCCACAAATCTTAGAGAACATGTTTGGTATAACTACAGTTGAATCTTTAACACTAAACCCTTCCCTTATATATGCTTTTTGCTTTATCCAAATATATATTTCTTCATAGGTTGTATTAAGTGTTACAGCCTCTACATGATAATCTGCAAATTGCCAAGGTCTGTAAAATCCTGAATTGTCTGTGAACAATGTCTTGTTAATCTCCTGCTTAGCATTATACGCAGTGGTTTTAGTTCTATCTTCCATATTAGTAGGAAAAGGTTTTATTTCATTATTACAATTATAAACAATTTCCTTAGAGAAAGTATTATATTTATCAATTTCATAAAAAGAGCCTGAATTTTTCGGATTAAAATATAAAACATCACAACCCAATGTGGATAATAATATCAAATAAAAAACTTCTGCTTTTGTAATCTCACCATAAAAAATTATTTTCGGATTAGTTTTCTTATAATCAAATCTTTCAAATAATTCTTTAGAATAAATATTTATCCAATGAATTATATAGTTGATAAAAAGTTTAATATTATTGTTATCCATTGATTCATTACTTTTAATATAATATTCAATTAATCCCTTAAGATTATTTTTAATTTGCTGGAGCATTACTTTGTTAGATAAATCCGGAAAAAGTCCATTATCACTTATTAAATTTATAATTAGGGAAACATCCAAACTTTCCTCTTTAAATACTTTTATCCAAATATCATTTAATCTATTTTGAAGTCTTATGCTTATATCTTTATCTAATCCCTCACTAAATCTTTTATAGCTGGACCCCATTTTATTTAATTCTTTATCCAAACTATATAGATTCTCATAATAGTCTTTCTCATTAGTTTTTATACCAATAAACCTATAAAAATACTTTGGAATTGTAACAATATTTGAATTATATTCGAATTTGTTTCTTTTATAAACATCTGTTTTTAAACTACTTATGATATCTTCATTAATGTCTAAATTCACACTTTGAATTTCCAAGTTATTCAAATTATTCTTCTCCATATTCACCTTACCTCTTCAATAATGTATTTTCTCGTAAATATAGTTTATTTATCCACACTAATTATACCATAATTATGTAATGTTTTTCATTGTAATATATTTAAACTAAATGGATTAGTTCAACAAACATTGTCAAAATAATCTTGCTCTTTTTTAAGTCATTTTATTTCTCAAAACTATTCTATTATAAACAAAAAAGGTGTAATATAGATAGTATAATATACTTTATATACTTTATATACAACTATGCAAAAGTTTTTTACGCGTTTTATATTTTTCTTTACAAAGTTAAGAATAAATTATAATTTTAACCTTATTTTTAACTAAAAATATTGTAAGGTAGGCAGCAATAAGTATTGGTACCTACTTTATAGAACCACTATAAGTAGCAATTGCATTTGTTACTTTCGAATAGAACTACAAGGAGGTTTATTATGGGACTTTTGACATTCAAAAAAGGTATTCACCCGAATGATAGAAAAGACTTAAGTATGCACAAAGCAATTAAAGATTTGCTACCAAAAGGCAACTTAGTATTTCCTATGCAACAACATATTGGAGCACCTTGCGATCCATTAGTAAAAAAAGGAGATAGAGTTCTTCTTGGACAAAAAATAGGTGAATCAAAAGCTTTCGTATCCGCACCAATATATTCAAGCGTATCTGGAACTGTAGTTGATGTAGCACCACGATTACATAGTAATGGAACAATGGTGACCTCCATTATTGTCGAAAACGATAACACCTATGAAGAATTACATGCTATGACCCCGCATAAAGACTATGAAAAGCTATCAAAGGCTGAACTAGTCTCTATCGTTAAGGATGCCGGAATTGTAGGTATGGGTGGAGCAGGTTTTCCAACTCATATTAAGCTTACACCACCTGCTGAAAAACCAATCGACAGCATTATAATAAATGCTTCAGAGTGTGAACCATATTTAACATGTGATTACAGAATGATGCTCGAAAAATCAAATGAAATAGTCGAGGGTTTAAAAATTATTCTTCAAATGTTCCCAGGTGTATCAGGGTATATTGGAATAGAAAATAATAAGCCTGAAGCAATTGAGGCCATGAAAAAGGCTTGCAAAAATTTAAAAAATGTACAAGTTGCTCCATTAATTACAAAATACCCTCAAGGCGCAGAGAAACAATTAATTTATGCAATTACTGGTAGAGAAGTATCTTCCGGTAAGCTTCCTGCGGATGTTGGATGTATAGTTCAGAATCTTAGTTCTGCTTACGAAATTTATAATGCTGTAGTAAATGGTAGACCACTTACAGAAAGAATACTAACCGTAACCGGAGAAGCAATTAAAGAACCAATGAATCTAAGAGTAAAGTTTGGAACTTCTATAAAAGAAGTTATCGAGGCTGCTGGAGGCTTTAAGGAAGATCCTGTGAAAGTAATTTCTGGTGGTCCCTTAATGGGAACAACTTTAAGTTCCCTTGACATTCCTGTAATTAAAGGAACTTCAGGAGTACTCTGTTTAACAAAAAATCAAGCTAAATTAGAAGAAGAATCTAGTTGTATAAGATGTGGAAAGTGCATGAGTGTCTGTCCTATGTTCTTAAATCCTACTAAACTAAACTCTTTAGTTTTAAGAGGTAATTATGATGTTTTTGAAGAATATCATGGTATGGATTGTATAGAATGCGCTTGTTGCTCTTATGTATGCCCAGCAAAACGTCATTTGACACAAACTTGTCGTGAAGGTAAAAGAACAGTAAATATTAATAGAAGAAAAAAATAGATAGAGGTGACTTATATGTATACAGTATCTTCATCCCCACACATAAAATCGAATGATTCTGTGCAGGGTATAATGAGAGACGTAATAATAGCATTAATACCTGCTACCTTTGCCGGAATATATTTTTTTGGAATGCAAGCATTTTTAGTTACATTGGTATCGGTGCTATCATGTATTGCAGCAGAGGCCTTATGGCAAAAACTTACTCACAGAAAAATTACAATTGGAGACCTTAGTGCAGTAGTAACTGGCTTATTGCTTGCTTTTAATTTGCCAGCTGCTGTTCCACTTTGGCTTCCTGCAATCGGCGGATTTTTCGCAATAATTATTGTAAAACAATTTTTTGGTGGAATTGGACAGAATATAATGAATCCAGCACTAGCTGCTAGAGCATTTTTACTTGCTTCTTGGCCAGTTCACATGACTAATTTTACCGTTGATGGTGTTTCATCTGCTACTGCCCTTGGAATACTTAAAACCGGTAGCGGTGAATTACCTAGTCTAGCGAATGTTTTTATTGGCAATGTAGGTGGTTGCATTGGTGAAACTTCAGTACTTGCATTACTAATTGGTGCAGCATACCTACTATACAAAAGAATAATAACCTGGCATATACCAGTAGCATTTATCGGTAGTACATTCATTTTAACCTATATATTAGGTAGAAATGGTTTAATGACTGGTAATGCATTATACGAAATATTTGCTGGTGGCTTAATGATTGGTGCATTCTATATGGCAACTGATTACACAACTTCACCAATGGCAAAAAAAGGACAAGTTATATTTGGTATTGGCTGTGGAATTTTAACCACCATAATACGTTTGTATGGTGGTTATGCTGAAGGAGTATCTTATTCTATATTAATAATGAGCTTATTTGTTCCATTTATTGATAAGTTTACTGCTCTACGTATTTTTGGGGAGGTGAAATAATTGAAAGATAATATAAAATTAGGATTGATATTACTTTTAATTACAGGAATTGCAGGTTTTTTACTAGGTGGTGCATATGAAATAACAAAGGCACCTATAGCTGCATCAGTTGCTTCCGATAAACAAACTGCTATGAAGGAGATATTACCTGATGCTGATAAGTTTTCAAATTCAGATGTAAATATTAAGAGTAATGCAAAGATTTTAGAGGTTAATGTTGGAACAAAAGGAACTAAAATAGCTGGATACGCTATAAAGGTTGCCCCAAAAGGATATGCTGGTCCTATAGAAACTATGGTTGGAATATCTAGTGATGGTAAAGTTACTGGAATTAGTATTTTAGCTCACACTGAAACACCTGGTCTTGGCGCTAATGCTCCAGAGCCTGCATTTTCAAATGAGTATAAAAACAAACCTACAAAAGAGGATTTAGAAGTTGTAAAAGTAGTTCCTAAAAAAGATAATGAAATACAGGCTATGACAGGGGCCACTATTACATCTAAAGCCGTAACCCTTGGCGTTAACGATGCTATTGATTTTTACAACTCTTCATTGAAAGGAGATAAAAAATAATGAGCATATTTTCTGAAAGATTAAAAAATGGTATTGTAACCGAAAATCCAATATTTGTGCAAGTTCTAGCTATGTGTCCTACACTAGCTGTTACCACCAGCGTAGAAAATGGTATAGGTATGGGCCTTGCATCTACAGCAGTGTTAATTGGTTCTAATCTTTTTATATCACTGTTAAGAAAAGTAATCCCTGATAAGGTTCGTATACCAGCTTACATTACAATAATAGCTGCTTTTGTTACATTAATACAGTTTTTATTGCAAGGTTTTGTTCCCTCTTTATATAAGTCTTTAGGGATTTTTATCCCACTTATAGTTGTTAACTGTGTAATTCTAGGACGTGCTGAATCCTATGCATCAAAAAACAAAATATTTCCTTCGATTTTTGATGCTATTGGAATGGGACTAGGTTTTACAGTAGCATTAGCTATTCTTGGTTCAATAAGAGAATTACTAGGAGCAGGTTCGATACTCGGATTTAAAATATTTGGAAACTCCTTTGAACCGGCTATAATGATGATTTTAGCTCCCGGAGCTTTTATTACCCTTGGAATTTTAATGGCTTTATTAAATCAAAAATCAATAAATAAAACAAACGAAGTTAATAATAAAATTGCACATTTTCATGAAATTAATCCAGAGACTGGTGAGTGTACTGGATGTGGTTCTTGTGCTCATAGTTGCAAAAAATAATTATTTTTAATTTTGTTAAGAAAGGCGGATGGAAATGAAACTTTTTTCAATTTTTATAAGTGCATTTTTAGTAAATAACTTCTTATTAGTTAAATTCCTTGGAGTATGTTCTTTTCTTGGAGTTTCTAAAAAAACTGAAACTGCAAAAGGTATGGGACTAGCAGTAGTGTTTGTTATGTTCTTAGCCTCAATTATGACTTATGGAGTCTACAACTGGATTTTAGTTCCTTTAAACATAACCTATTTATCAACTCTAGCCTTCGTACTAGTTATTGCCGCACTTGTGCAATTTGTTGAAATGGTTATTAAAAAGACTCAACCGAGTTTATATAAAGCACTTGGAATATACCTTCCTTTAATAACAACTAACTGCGCACTTCTTGGTATGGCTGTTATTAATATAGGTGAGAAATATAACCTACTAGAATCCATGGTTAATGCTCTTGGTGCTGCTCTTGGATATATGCTTGCCATTGTACTTCTTTCAGGTTTGAGAGAAAGAATGGAAGAGAATGATAAAATGCCTTTAGCATTTAGAGGTCTGCCTATTTCACTAGTTACAGCTGGATTAATGGCTATCGCATTTTTAGGCTTTAGTGGTTTGAAATTAGGGGGTATTTAAATGGATATAAATAGTTTAATTTACCCAGTAATAAGTATCGGTGGATTAGGACTTGTATTTGGAGTAGTACTTGGTTATGCTAATAAAAAATTTCATGTACCAGTTGATCCTAAAATACCACTTGTTCGCGAAGCATTACCTAGCGCCAATTGCGGTGCATGTGGATATGCTGGTTGTGATGCTTATGCTGCCGCTGTAGTTGAAGGAGATACTCCGCTAAATTTATGCAGTGTGGGCGGAAGTTCTGTTGCAGAAAAAATCGGAGAAATAATGGGCGTAACAGTTGAAACCGCAAATCCACAAGTTGCCTTTGTTAAATGTAAAGGAACTTGCACGGTTTCTAAAGAAAGATATGTGTATGATGGAATCAAGGATTGCCGTCAAGCAGTTATCGCTCCCGGTGGTGGTCCTAAAGCTTGCGTAGATGGTTGTTTAGGTTTCGCAAGTTGTGTAAGAGCCTGTGAGTTTAATGCCCTTCATATAATAGATGGTGTTGCTGTAGTATATAAAGATAATTGCGTTGCTTGTGGGGCTTGTATTGAGGTATGTCCTAAAGACCTAATAGAGTTCGTTCCAGCTAGTCAAGAAGTTCTTATCGAATGTAACTCAAAATTAAAAGGTAAAACAGTAAAAGATAATTGTTCGGTTGGATGTATCGCATGCCAAATGTGTGTAAAAGTTTGCCCAACCCAAGCGATTACTATGGTTAATAACTTAGCTACAATAGACTTTGAAAAATGTGTGCACTGTGGCAAATGTGCTGCTAAATGTCCTACAAAGGTTATCTCGAAACCTCTAAAGGATCAAGTAAACATGAGTGAGACTGTTGAAGCTGTTAAAACTGCTGAAACTAAATAGTTAAAAAGATACTAAGATTTTAATCTTAGTATCTTTTTTTATTTTTTTCTATCTCTTTAACAGACAATTGTAGGATAGGAAATTTCTTCATAGTACCTTGCAATAAGAAGTGCGAATGTGAGCGGCAGATAATTTTATATTCTCAAAAAATTAGAATTTCTTAATAGAATTTCCAGTCCCGAACTCTTTTGTAAGACACCAGAAGAATTTTCCTATCCTCTTTTACAATATTTTTTCTAACCTACTTTTCAATATACTGGCTAGAATCCCAATGAAATACCCTGTAACAATAGAAGAAATTAATAATACTGGCAAATATATATATATTCTTAAATCATTAATTATGAAGGCAGCTACAAGTAGCTGACCTACATTATGAAAAACAGCTCCACAAACACTAATTGTAGGTATGCTTAGAGAATTTTTAAAATACTTATACAGTAATATCATTACTATATTACTTAGTACTCCACCTGCTATACTAAACATAAAAGCTGACATACTTCCTCCAAATATAGAACCTAGAATAGTTCTCAAAATCATTACCAATAATGCTTCTCTCCACCCAAGTAATATTAGTGCAACTAATGAAATAGAATTAGCAAGTCCTAATTTCATTCCTGGAAATAGCACTGGAATCTGAGCCTCAATTAAGTAAATTACTAGAGCCATCGCCACTAGCATACTAAGTAAAACTAATCTTTTAGTCTTTTTCATATCTTCACCTACATATTTTTAATTTTAAAATGTCCCACCATCAATGCTTTTATCCTGATGCCCCTGTATATTAATTATAAGTTTATAAGGTAAACATACAATCATCTCACCTGGATTAGAAATTGATCCACTTTTAACGCACTCTTTATGTGGACAATCAGCAGCTATTATACTAATACTATTATGTTTAACTTCTATTATATTGTAATGGTCCTTATCTGTTTTTATGGTAAATTTTTCAGATTCTACTACCTTATTTAAATCAATTGTTCTAATTACCTTGCCTGCATGCTTAATAACTGCAATGTTTTCTGAACCTTTAATTGACATTTTGTATATTGAAGTAGCACCTAAGGCTATTACCACAACAATTAAAAGAATGATACCAACTATCTTATCGCCCTTTTTCATAAGTGAACTCCTTGTTTGTTAAATCGAAATTATCTTTAAGCCCGGGTGTAACATATATTTTTTTGTCATTTGTTATAAAAATAGCTTCTACACCTTTCATAGACTCTACTAATTTAAGGCCTTTATCTAGTCCCAAGATGTAAGTACTTGTAGATAGTGCATCTCCATCAATAGACTTATCTGATACTATGGTCGTGCTTATAAGACCTTTATTTGCAGGGTATCCACTTTTCGGATCAAATATGTGATGATATCTTATGCCATCCTTAATAAAAAATCTTTCATAGTTGCCTGATGTAACTATTGATTTATCAGTAGCACTAATAGATCCTAAGTATTCTCCGCGTGTACTTAATGGATTCTGCACTCCTATATTCCAGCTAGTTCCATCCGGTTTATTTCCTAAGGCATAAACATTACCACCTAAATTAATAATCGCACTACTAATCTTATTATTTAATAAAACCTTCTTTACCTCATCTGCGGTATATCCCTTTGCTATTGCCCCCAAATCTATGGCTTGATTCATTCGTTTTAGCTTCACCGTTGAATTTTTTTTATCTAAAATAATATCATTATAGTTAACAAATTTTAATTTTTCATCAATTTCTTTTTTTGAAGGAAGCCTCTCTTTGTCAGTTCCTATGCCCCACAAAGATACAATTGGCTCTATTGTTGCATCAAGTGCGCCCCCTGTTAACTTACTGTATTGAACCGATTTTTCTATTACCGAATATGTATCTGTGCTAAGTTTCTCTCCTGAAACTCCAGCTTTTGCATTTAATTTACTAATTTCGGAGGTTTTAATATTAACGGACATCTTTTTTTCTATATTACTTACTTCCTTTACCGCTGCTTGTGTTGCTTTTTCTGCATTTTTACCATAAACCTTGAATTGAACAATTGTACCCATCAAGTACGTCTCTTTTTCAACAGGTTTAGCATTGCTCTTGCAAGATATTAAAAATATTGAAAGAGTCAATAGTAAAAGTATATACCATTTCTTACGTGAATTTTTTATGTTACCTCACCACCTCTAGCTTGTCTTTATACATATTAATATTATACCATATATATAATTCAAATAAACCTTGCTCTATTACATGACTCATATGAAATTATAGACAAAATCAATTCTTCTAGTGTTTTACACAGACCTTATATACACATATATAAGGATATGAAAATAGGATACAGACTAAAATTCTGTACCCCTTTTTGAGAAATATTTAATATCTAAATTTTAATAAGCCCTTTGATCACCATTTAAAATATTTTCAATTTCTACTGCTATTTCACGCCCTTTTTTGTAGGAGTTAAGTCTATCTTGTGGTATTGAATTTTTATATCTGTCCTCGCCAGAAAGGAAATCAACAATTCCTTTCTTCGCACTTGGAACATCTCCAACGTTATTTATTCCATTTACTTCTTTTATTTTTGAATAATCCATGAATATTCCTCCTTTTATATCTTGTAGATACTAAGTAATTATTTATACTAAGCATCATTAATGTTATAGTTATAGACTTCCCAATTTAAAATTTTTAATGTACCAACATTTTTTCTTGCAATGAATAAAGATTAATTTAATAAAAATCATTAAATTAATTCTTGTATGTTATAAAAAGTTTCACCTTTAACATTCTTTTTCATATAATATTTTATACGCTGTTGTCCAAATTAAAACTATTTCTCTATTACAATACCTTATGATTCTTTAAATATCTTAAAAAATATAAGTTAATTATCTCATAATTAATAATAGATTTATATTTATCCAAATAATACTAACTTATATAAAATTTATACAAATTGCATATATGAAAAACATATGTTATACTAATTTAAAATTTACAGTATTTAAGTTATTTTTACGACAACAATTTTCTATATATACTGTAATAATCATTGGAGGTATTTATGGAAAATAATATAAAAGATACATTAAGAAAAAATATGCTACAACAAAGAAAAAGCATGAATGTACAGGATGTAAATACTTTTAGCGCCCAAATTATAAGTATAATTATGAAACTACCCCAATTTGAAAATTCCAGAAATATTATGTTATACCTAAGTTTTAATAAGGAAGTGGATACATATCCTCTTGCTACATGGTGTTTAACCCATGGGAAAAACGTAATTGCTCCATATTGTATACAAACCACAAAGCAAATAATACCTTACAAAATAAATAATATCACTAGTGACCTTACTAAATCTACTTTTGGTGTTATGGAACCAAAACATAATTTACTTGAGAAAATAAATATTGAGGATATAGATTTAATTATAGTTCCTGGCGTAGTATTTGATAAAGCTTGCAATAGAATAGGTTTTGGTGCTGGTTATTATGATAGATTTTTATCAAAAAAACTGAAAAGCACTCCTACTATAGGTATAGCCTATGACTATCAAATAATTGATAAAGTTCCCACTGATGAGTATGATATTCCATTAGATTTCATTATTACTGAAAACAGAACAATATTTCCTAAATAAGTAGTTAGGATACACATATAATAAATATATTAGAAAAATCCCAAATTTAATTATACTGATATTGGAGGTGACCCCTTTGAAAAAAAGAATAGCTGCTTTCTTTGATATTGATGGTACTCTTTATAGAGAAAGTTTAATGACAGAGGTATTTAAAAAATTAATTAAAAGCGAAATTATAGAAAACGATAAATGGTATAAAGAAGTAAAACCATATTATGTTAAATGGGATAAAAGAATTGGTAATTATGATAATTACCTTCTAAAGATGGCTGATATATATACAGAAGCCATAATCGGACTTCATATGTCTCAAATTGAATTTATTGCCAGACAAATTATTAGGCAAAAAGGTGATAGAGTTTATACTTACACCCGTGACAGAATTAAATGGCATAAGAATCAAGGTCACATAATTATTACTATATCAGGAAGTCCAATTGAACTTGTACGCGAAATGTCTATAAAATACGGTTTTGATGACTATATAGGAACAAAGTATGCTTTAGATGATCATAATATTTATACAGGTGATATTATTCCTATGTGGGATAGCGTTAGTAAAAAAAACTCCATAGAGTATTTTGTAAGTAAATACAATATTGATTTAGGTCAAAGTTATGCTTATGGAGATACCTCAGGTGATTTCACTATGTTAAAGCTACTTAGTCACCCTACTGCGATAAACCCAACTAAGGAACTTCTACTGAATATTCTAGACGACGATGAATTAAAAGAAAAGATCAATATAATAATAGAAAGAAAAGATGTAGTATATAGGTTACGACCAGAACATATTGAAATTTAATATATTAATCAAATTTAAAATGGCAAAATAGAAGTTTGGAACTTCTATTTTGCCATTTTAACATACCATCTAATTATTCTAACTTGAAAATTTCTTCTTAGATATCACTGAATAGATAATCCATATAATCAATAATATTCCAATAGTTATATTTGTTATTATATCCTTTAATAAAGGTATACCCTGTCCGAGCAAAGTGCCAATTAAGATTACCCCTCCATATGAAAATAGGACAATCTTATTTAGTTTTATATACTCATCGAAATTCGTGCCCTTATAATTTCTGCCCTGTTTCTTCTTAAAATTCAAACCTGAAACAACAGCAGATGCACCCATCATAATAAATATAATATTGAACACACTATCACTGAGTCCCATTTGTAAATCTCCTTATACTAAATTTCTCTTAATAAATTTGCCATTTCTATTGCTGATACTGCAGCATCATATCCTTTATTACCTGCTTTAGTCCCTGCTCTTTCTATGGCTTGCTCGATATTCTCAGTAGTAAGCACTCCAAAAATAACTGGAACTCCTGTTTCGAGTGATACAGATGCAATTCCTTTAGTTACCTCACCAGATACATATTCATAATGGGATGTGGCGCCTCTTATTACTGCTCCTAAACATATTACACCATCATATTTACCAGACTTTGCCATTTTCTTTGCAACTAAAGGTATCTCAAATGCGCCAGGAACCCACGCAATTTCAACATTTTCTTCTTCAACACCATGACGTTTAAAGCCATCTAGTGCACCTGATAATAATTTTCCACCTATAAACTCATTAAATCTTGCTACAATAATTCCAAACTTTAATCCTTCTGCTATTAAATTACCTTCATATACTTTCATGTCAAATCCTCCTATTAATTTAATATATTTATATTTTAATTAAGTTTATTACTTATACATACTAATATAGTAACCTACTATTTCTTTGAATATATACCACTTTATTTATTTAACATCTAACAAATGACCCATTTTCTCTTTTTTAGTTCGTAAATAAAACTCATCTTTTTCATTATGATTCATTACTATTGGTACTCTTTGAACTATATCAATACCATAGCCTGAAATTCCTGTTATTTTTTTAGGGTTGTTAGTCATAAGTCTTATCTTTGTAGCACCTAAGAGTTCTAATATCTGAGCTCCTATACCATAGTCTCTCATGTCTACTGGAAATCCTAAAGCTAAATTTGCTTCTGCGGTATCCATTCCTTTATCTTGAAGACTATATGCCTTTAGCTTATTAATTAATCCTATACCTCGTCCTTCTTGTCTCATATAAAGCAAAATGCCACTATCTTCTTTCGCTATAGCTTTCATAGCTGCATCATATTGTTCTCCACAATCACATCTCATAGATCCTAGTGCATCTCCTGTAAGGCATTCAGAATGTACCCTTACAAGTACAGATTCACTTTTTGTTACATCTCCTTTAACTAATGCTACATGGTGCTCTCCATTTACTTTATTTACAAACCCATAGATAGTAAATTCTCCATATCTAGTTGGCATCTTAGCCTCAGTAACCTTTTCTACAAGGCATTCAGTTTTTCTTCTGTAAGCAATTAAATCTACTATAGTAATCATTTTTAAATCATGTTTTTTTACATATTCAATAAGCTGTGGCACCCTAGCCATTGTACCATCTTCATTCATAATTTCACAAATTACACCTGCAGGATATAATCCAGCCATTCTTGCTAAATCTACTGCAGCTTCTGTATGACCACCCCTATTTAGTACTCCTCCATCTCTTGCTGCTAGAGGGAATACGTGACCAGGTCTATTAAAATCACTTGATGTCGCTTCCGGGTCCAAAACCTTTAAGATAGTAGTTGCTCTCTCAGCCGCAGATATTCCAGTAGTCGCAGTTACAGCATCAATAGAAACACTAAACGCTGTTCCATGTACATCAGTATTGTTTACCACCATTTGACTTATATTTAATTTATCTAATCTTTCTTTAACTATAGGCATACATATAAGCCCACGTGCATATCTTGCCATAAAATTTATATTTTGGGCACTAGCTTTTTCCGCAGCTATTATTATATCTCCTTCATTTTCTCTATCTTCGTCATCTACCACAACAACCATTTTACCATTTTTAATATCTTCTAAAGCTTCTTCAATGCTACTAAATTTATACATATTTCCACCCCTTAATCATCACTTTCGTGCTGTTGTCATCACTTTCGTGCTGTTGTCATCACTTTTGCGATGTAATGTTATTTATTACATATTAGATTATTGCATCTATACTTATAGACATTTATTAAAATCCATTTTCCTCAAGAAAACTCATATTAATGGGTTTCTTTTCTTTTGGAGCATTACCATATATAAGCAGTTTCTCAACATACTTTGCCATCATATCGCTTTCAAGGTTAACTACATCTCCTATTTTCTTAGTTACTAATGTAGTTTCACCCTTTGTATGAGGTATAATTGATACTTTAAAAATATTTTCATTAACATATGCAACAGTTAGGCTAATGCCGTCCATTGCTATTGAACCTTTATGTACAATATATTTTAATATATCCTTTGAAGTTTCAACAGACACCCAAGTTGCATTATCCTCACTATATAAATCTACAATAGTTCCTATTCCATCAATATGACCACTTACTATATGACCACCCAGTCTATCACTAGCCCTAAGCGCCCTTTCTAAATTAACGTAGGAACCTGGTTTCAATTTTCCTAAATTACTGCTTCTTATAGTCTCCGCCATTACATCAACACTAAAGCTATTTTTATTAAACTCTGTTACCGTAAGGCAAACTCCATTGGTACTAATACTGTCGCCAAGTTCTACGCCCAACATAACCTTTTCAGCTTTTATGGTAATCCTTGCAGACTTAGCCCCTTTTGCTATAGACTTTATCTCACCAATTTCCTCAATTAAGCCCGTAAACATCTATTCACCTCCTTTACAACTAGTTGTTTTTAATGGTTACAATGAACTACGTTTTTCTTTATATACCCCTCTATCATAATATCTTCGTCAAACCTTAAGACTTCAGTATCTTCAAGCATTATAGAATCCTTCACATAATCAATTCCCTTGCCTCCCACTGGAGTTTTACCAGAAGTACCACCAAATATTTTTGGTGATATAAATGTAATTACTTTATCAACGATCTTTTTATCTAATGCTGAATAATTTAAAGTGCTTCCTCCCTCAAGAAGAATGCTGTCTATTCCTCTCTCACCTAATGCTCCCATTAAATAGTTTAGATCTACCCACTTATCTTTACTTGGAGTTATTATAATTTCTACGCCCATTTTCTTAATATCTTCCATTTTAGTATTGCTTGCAAGTTTTGTTGTAACTAAAATAGTTTTTGTTTTTTCATCACATATTAATACCTTTGACTCTAGAGGAATTTTTGCTGTGCTGTCTATGATTATTCTTATAGGGTTTCTGCTTATAATACCTTTTCTCCTTGTAGTGAGTTCCGGATCATCACTTAAGACAGTACCAATCCCCACCATAATTCCAGTTACCATATTTCTTAATTCATGCACATATAATCTGGATTTCTCATTACTTATCCACTTTGAATCCCCAGTAGAAGTTGCTATTTTCCCGTCTATTGTCATAGCTGTTTTCATGATGCAAAACGGTTTTTTCTCAGTTATATATTTTATAAATATTTCATTTGTTTTTCTTATTTCGCGCTCCATTATACCTGTCGTAACTTCTATACCAGCTTTTCTAAGAATTTCTATGCCTTTGCCTGCAACTAATGGATTAGGGTCTATCATCCCAACTACTACTTTTGATATCTTATTTCGAACAATAGCTTCGGCACAAGGCGGTGTTTTACCATAGTGTGCGCAAGGTTCGAGAGTTACATACATTGTTGCACCTTCTACATCGCAGGCGGCACTCTTAAAAGCATTAACCTCTGCATGTGGTCCACCAAAATGTTCATGGTATCCTTCTCCAATTATTTTATTGTTTTTTACGATAACTGCACCTACTAGTGGGTTAGGATTTACGAAACCTACTGCTTTTCTAGATAATTCAAGTGCTCTTTTCATATAATAGTTGTCCAAATTATCACCTTCCTAACTCTATAATTGTGATGCGAAAATTAACCACATCGCGTATTTACTGTATGTATAACTTAAATCATTTATATAATAAAAGCCCTGAAAACAATGTTTTCAGGGCTTAATAAGCAAGTTATATATCTAGCTAGACTAAATACATATGAATTCAAAATACAATATCATTTTATTAAATATTTTAATATTTAACAAATGAAAATATTATGTATTTATCATCTCTTCCTTCTTTCATCCAGACTTTACTGTCGGCCCTGGAATTAAACCAGATCTACCTTTCGGCTCGCGGGCTATACCGCCGGTTGGGAACTTCTCCCTACCCTGAAGGATCTATTAAATTTTCAACCTAAGAATAACACTTTGTTATTTTATTGTCAAGTAATCATCTTTTATAATAAATTTTATGTAATTACTATAGACTTTTTTTATTTAATTATATATATATGTATTTATTTATAACTTTTACTTTACAAAGTTAATGCGATAAATTAAAATTATACTTATAGGATATATAAAGGAGTGTTTAATATGAAAAGAAAACTTAAATTACTAATAGTTGCAATGGTTGCAATGCTTGCTTCTGTTATTTTAGCTGGATGTGCAAATAAGAATGCAACAGATAATTCTTTAAATGATATAAAAAATAAAAAAGAACTAATAGTTGGTCTTGATGATAATTTTCCTCCTATGGGATTCAGAGGTAGTAATGGTGAAATTGTAGGTTTTGATATTGATATGGCAAAAGAAGTAGGCAAAAGATTAGGCGTTAAAGTAACCTTTAAGCCTGTAGAATGGGACGGAATTATATTAAGTTTAAATAATAAAGATATTGATGTTATTTGGAACGGATTAACAATAACTGATAAAAGAAAAGAACAAATAGGTTTTTCTAAAGTATACCTTCAGAATAAACAAATAATTATTGTAAGTAACAAATCAAGTATTTCTAAAAAAAGTGGTTTAAGTGATAAAAACGTGGGACTACAATTAGGTAGTAGTAGTGAAACCGCACTTGCTAAGGATACAGTGCTTACTAAATCACTAAAACAAATTAAAAAATATTCAAACAACACAGAGGCTTTATTAGATTTAAACGCTGGGCGTATAGACGCTGTTATAGTTGATGAAGTAGTTGGAAGATATTATGTTAGCAAAAAACCTGGTGATTATAAAGTACTTGATGAAAATCTAGGTGTAGAAGATTATGGAGTAGGTTTAAGAAAAACTGATACTAGTCTTATAACTGAAGTAGATAAACTGCTCGGCGAAATAAAAAGTGATGGAACAGCCAACACTATATCAAAAAAATGGTTTGGTAAAGATATAATATATAAATAACTAGTGACTATAACAAGTAACTACTCAAACATTACTTTTAAGAAATGTTTGAGTAGTTATTATAACGATTATGAATTTTTTTAAAAGGAGTGTTTTACTTGACTAATCTTATAGACTCTACAACTTATATTTTACAAGGAAGCATATTTACAATTGAGTTGTATATCGCAACAATTATTTTAAGCATACCCCTCGGAATAATAGGTGCACTAATTAAAGTATCCAGTATAAAAATACTTAATAAAATTGTGGATATTTACACTTGGCTTTTTCGCGGAACGCCTTTACTTCTTCAACTTTTTTTCACATATTTTGGACTACCTATTATAGGCATTAGGTTTACTCCTTTTACTGCCGCAGTTCTTACCTTTTCTTTAAATTACGGAGCTTATTTTACAGAAATATTCAGATCCGGTATTCAATCTATAGATAAAGGACAATATGAGGCCTCCAAAGTTTTAGGCATGAGTTATAGACAAACTATGTCAAAAATAATATTACCACAAGCCTTTAAACGAATAATTCCTCCTACTTGTAATGAGGGAATAACTCTAATAAAAGATACGGCTTTAGTAGCTGCAATCGGTTTACAAGACATACTTCGCGCTGCTAGAGAAATCGTAACTAGAGATTTTACAATAACTCCTTTTTTTATTGCTGCAATAATATATTTAATATTTACTTCACTTATTGTTATGGCATTTAAAAAACTAGAAAAAAAGTATTCAGTCTACGAATAAATATAATTATGTTAAATGAAGGAAGGTGTTACTATGGATTTACTAAAGATATCTAAAATAAATAAAAGTTATGATAAAAATCAGGTTTTAAAGAATGTATCCTTTAATCTAAAAAAAGGCGAAGTAATATCAATTATTGGTCCTTCTGGATCTGGTAAAAGCACTCTTCTTAGATGTATAAGTGGACTTGAGCATATGGATATTGGTCTTATTGAATTTAATGGAGCAACCATTGCAGAAGCGAAGAAGAAATTTAATAACATAGAAACAATAAATGCATATAAGAAAATAGGTATGGTTTTTCAAAACTTTAATTTATTCCCACATAAAACCGTTCTCGAAAATATAATACAAGCTCCTATGATAGTTAATAAAATAGATAAGAAAGCGGCCACTGACATTGCAACGAAATTACTTATCAAAGTAGATTTGCTCGACAAGATTAATTCTTATCCCTGTACACTATCAGGTGGACAAAAGCAGAGAATTGCTATTGCCAGGTGCCTTGCAATGAATCCTGAATTAATCTTATTTGATGAACCGACTTCTGCATTAGACCCTAGACTAGTAAGTGAAGTATTAAAAGTCATCAGGGATCTCGCAATGGAAAAAATCTCACTCCTAGTAGTTACACATGAGATGCAATTTGCAAGAGAAATATCGGATAAAATTATTTTTATGGAAAATGGGGAAATATTAGAAAACTCCACACCTGAACTGTTATTTTCAAATCCCAAACACGCAAGAATAAAACAATTTTTAAATTTGTCATAAATAGCGATATAAAAAAACAAAGGAGTTTAATTAATTAAACTCCTTTGTTTTTTGCTAAATTATACTAATAACGTTCAATTCCCGGGAAATATACTTTTATCATTACCGTATTGCATCCTTTATACGACAAATCAAGATTTTCGCCTTTTATATTTTACTACTTATTGTAGAATTTTATTGGCTATGATGAATTGAAATTTAATTTAGCACCTTTTTATCCTTATATTTGGAATAGTTGGAATAGTTAATTCCACTATCTTATAATATAAATGTATCTTTTAATCATAGCTTTTGATATAATATTAGATAATATAATTGATGCTTGTGGCTTAATTAGAATTTTGGATTCTTTGTATTGAACAAATATTTATAAACACATCAATATTTAATGTAATATAGAAAGGATGATTAAATAAAAATGCCTTATTATTTAACAAGTTCTATGAATTTGGGATTGGATCAGTTTTTTATAGCTCTTTCAAAATCATCAGACCCTTCTTTCCAGATTTTGATTACCTTACTTGGTTTTGTTATATTATATCTACTCAATAACAAGTTGGAAGCTATTTGCTGTGTATTTAATATTGGTGTTACTGGTTTTATTAACTTGGTACTCAAGAACACGATAAAAAGATCTAGACCCATCGGTATAAAATTAGTTGAAGCTCATGGTTATAGTTTCCCTAGTGGCCATTCTTCTATATCTACAGCTATTGGCATTGTTCTTATTTACTTTATACTTAAACGAATTAAGAATAAGAAAATTGCTTATCTAATAAGTGGTGTTATACTTACATATCTAATTCTCGTAGGAATTAGTAGAGTATATGTGGGTGCTCATTATCCAACAGACGTTCTTGGTGGATGGTTTATTGCTATAGTATGGTCTTTTATTTCTATAACTGCTTATAAATATTGTGTGCGCAAAGGCGTGGGTAAATATTTAGATAAACATTTTACTATCAAACTTAATAAATCAAAAGATAAATCAAAAGATAAATTTAAATCTATGTAAACTAAATAAATACTACAAAATAATAAAATGCCTATGTAAATTAATTTACATAGGCATTTTTTTTTATATTATTTATCTAAACCCTTAGCTATAACTTCTTTAATTTCTGTTTTTATATGCTCTGCTCTTGTTCCAAATATTGCTTGAATACTGTCACCAACTTCAAGCACACCAGCAGCTCCTAATTTCTTAAGTTCTGCTTTATTCACATTTTTAGCATCCTTAACACTTACACGTAAACGAGTAATGCAAGCATCTAAATTTGTAATATTTTCTTTTCCACCTAGTGCTACTAATACCGCTATTGCATGTTCTTGAACATTAAGATTTGTTTGTGCATTACTTTTATCTTCTTCCTCCTCTACTTCACGACCGGGAGTTTTAAGATTCCATTTTCTTATAGCAAAACGGAAACCGAAGTAATAAAGAGCTGCAAATACTAATCCTACAGGGATTACTAACCACCAAGCTGTTCTATTTGGAATTACTCCAAATAGTAAGTAATCTATAAGTCCCCCTGAAAAAGTCATTCCTATTTTAACATTTAAAAGTTGCATTGTCATAAAGGATAATCCTGCGAATACACAGTGAATTCCGAACAATATTGGCGCTACAAATAAGAATGAGAACTCAATCGGTTCTGTAATTCCTGTTAAGAAAGAAGTTAAAGCTGCAGATCCCATAATACCAGCTATTAGCACCTTTTTTTCAGGTCTTGCTTCATGAATAATTGCAAGTGCTGCTGCTGGAAGCCCGAACATCATAAATGGGAATTTACCTGTCATAAATGTTCCTGCTGTAAATGGTACACCATCTTTTAACTGAGCCATAAATATAGCTTGATCTCCGTTTACTAATTGACCAGATTTGTTTATATACTCACCAAATTGATACCAAAATGGATTATAGAAAATGTGATGTAATCCAAATGGGATCATTGATCTTTCTATTACTCCAAATACAAAGGCTGCTAGCGTTGGGTTAGCCTCAATCATATTTTTCGAAAAAACAGTTAACCCATGTTGGATTGGAGGCCATATGAAACTCAATGCAATACCTGCTCCAATTGCAGCTACTGCTGTAATGATAGGTACAAATCTCTTACCTGAAAAGAATCCTAAATAAGAAGGTAATTCAATGTTATAATATTTTTTATACAATTGCGCTGCTATTATACCTATTATAATACCGCCAAATACTCCTGTTTGAAGTGTTGGAATACCTAATATTTCTTTAAACTCCGGATGTGCATGACCTAATGTTAACTCGTGAGTAACTCCAGCAACAACACCTAAAGTTTTGCTCATTATTAAGAACCCAACTATTGCTGCAAGTCCTGCAACCCCTTCACCATCGGCTAAACCTACTGCTACTCCTACTGCAAATAATAGCGCAAGGTTACTAAAAATAACATCACCAGACTGTTCCATAATTTTAGCTACTAATTGGATCCAATCAGCATTAAATATTGGAGCGCTTGCTAAAAACTGTGCACTTTGAAACATATTACCGAATGCAAGCAATATTCCTGCAGCTGGTAATAGTGCTACTGGTAGCATTAAAGATTTTCCTACCTTTTGTAAAATACCAAAAGCTTTTTTCATTTATATTCCCCTCTCTTTTTTTAACATATTAGCAAAAATAAAAGGCACAAGCAAAGTCATAATTATAGCTTCACGTAAATGTGGCTATATTATTATAATGACTTATGCTCATGCCTGATTATCTCAGTAACACGCTAATTTAACTATAAAATTTTTTTCATTGTAAACTATTACACAATATTTTAACTAATAATAGTATGTATACACATACTATCTACATGATATCATCTATTATTACTTTTTTCAACATTTTTTTCGAAATATTTTTTATTTTTTAATAACACTATTACTTTATTAAGCTATTATATTTTTTCTAATTAAAAGTAAGCTAACAAAGTGATAAATCATCTTGTTAGCTTACTTTTAACAATCACATATTTAGTTTTTTTATACTATTCGTTATTTAACTGTATTTCCCTTTTGATTCTTTTTCTGAGTTTTATCTTTTGTATCCTTTGAACCTGATCTTTTTTCTGTACCTTTTTTAGCCATGTTAATCACCCCTTCAATGTGTATTTCATTTATTATTATTTACATTTTATTTGATTTAATACACATGATCGATTGATTAACATGAATATGTTTATTTATAAATTTCCATGTCGGTTATAGCCTTCTCGACCAATTTATCAATATCTAAAACTGATTCAGACTTAATTATCTCAATTAACCTTGGTTTTGTTTTCGGATGTTTGGGAACAAAAATTGTGCAACAATCTTCATAAGGTAGAATTGAAGTTTCATAGGTATCTATTTTTCTTGAAACATCTATAATATCTACTTTATCCATAGCAATCAAAGGTCTAAACACTGGCCTATCAGAAACATCATCACTTACTATAAGCCCTTCCATAGTCTGACTAGCTACTTGTCCTATGCTTTCTCCAGTTGTTACTGAGTTTACACCATATTTTTCGGCAAGTGCACATGCAAGTCTCATCATAAATCTTCTCATTATTATTGTTAATTCATCTTCTCTGCACTTTTCTATAATTTGCATTTGAATTTCAGTAAAAGGTACTACATATAGTGTTAGTTTTCCAGTATATTCTTTTAGTATGTTTGTTAATTGTTTTACCTTATCCTTTGCCCTCTCACTAGTATATGGGTGGCTATGATAATAAACTGCACTTAGTTCTACACCACGTCTTGCCATCATATAACCTGCAACTGGGGAATCTATACCTCCTGATAACATAAGCATAGTACTGCCATTCATGCCATAAGGTAAACCACCTACTGCCTTTATTCTTTTAGCATATATGTATGCCATGTTTCTTATTTCAACATTAATTGTACACTCTGGCTTATGAACATCTACACTTACCTCTGTATTGTTTTGTAATATATAAGACCCCGCTTTTCTGCTTACCTCCATAGAACCTGGGCTAAAATTCTTATTTGCTCTGTTTGTTTCTACTTTAAAAGTTTTAGCGGAAGTCTCTTGTAACTCCAAAAGTGCTTGCTTTACAATGTTATCCAATGAGGCTTCAACCTGTGTAACTACGCATACTTCCATTACACCAAATACATTTTTAACCTTTTCTATAATTTGTTCCATTTGCTCGGAATATATAAACCATCGTCCAAGGTCTTCAACGAATTCATAATTTAAGTCTTTGATTACATTTTTTATATTGTCTTTAAGTTTTTTTTCAAATTTACCTCTGTTGAGACCTTTTAAAAATATTTCAGGTGCAAATTTTACAAGTATTACTTTTCTCATTTTTTGACACTCCTCTGCTTCTTATAAAAACTTACCAATTATCTTTTGTTAAGCTTTCTTAAAAATTTTAGTGATTTATTTAATTCGATTATAACATAGTCTACTTCATCTTTATTATTGTATTCAGAAAAACTAAACCTTATAGTTCCATTTTGCTGCTCTAGTGTTCTACCAAGTGAGTTTAATATTTCACTGCTTTTATGATTTTTAGATGAACATGCGGATCCAGTAGACACATATATTCCTTTTTGCTCAAGGGAATGAAGAAGAACTTCCCCTTTTACTCCAATAAATGAAACGCTTAAAATATAAGGCGTAAAATCAGCTTCTAATGGACTATTAATTATAACATCATTAACCTTTGCCAGTTCCTTTATAAAATATTCCTTAACTTCTAATACTTTATTAAAATTTTCATTTTGATTTTTACATATAATCCGCGAAGCCGTCTCAAATCCCACTATACCTGCAAGATTTTCTGTACCAGATCGTAAATTTCTTTCTTGACCTCCACCACTTATTAGGCTAATTGGAATAAGTCCCTTCCTTATATATGCAAATCCAACTCCACGAGGTCCATGAATTTTATGTGCACTAGTAGATAGCAAGTCTATTTTACATTTTTGTACATCAATTGGTATTTTCCCATAACTTTGTACTGCGTCTACATGAAACTTAGCCCTACTACTTTTCTCTTTAATTAATTTCCCTATAAGCTCAATGTCCTGCACTACCCCTATTTCATTATTAACGTGCATTACACTAACTACTTGAGTGTCCTTAGTTATACTGTCTATAATCCCTTTTATATCAATCCTACCATTCTCATCTACATCTATATAAGTTACTTTTATTCCTGAATCCTCGAGAGCCTTAAAAGTGTTAAGTATACTTGGATGTTCTATTTTTGTAGTTATTATATTTGAAGAGATTTTAGCGAAGCCTTTTATAAGGAAGTTATTACTTTCACTACCACCTGATGTAAATATTATTTCCTCACTACTAGCATTTATACTCCTAGCAATATTTAACCGCATCTCTCTAAGTTTTTGCTCTGCCTTAAACCCTAAAATATGAGCTGAAGATGGGTTACCATAATAATTTTTCATAGTACTACTTACATCCCCAATAACTTCATCATAAGGCATGGTAGTTGCGCTGTTATCTAAATATATTTCCATGTTTTTATCTCTCTCCTCTTATATAATCCACTAAATACCTTCATTAATTCTTAGTGTTTTACTCTGCTTTATCTAATTATAAATATGTATATTATCAATGTCAATGGATATAAAAGAAAGTATATGCTACTTTTTTCACAAGGACTAAAGTATGGAAATTCTATATCCTTTTGAGGTCATGTGATTTTATGCTATATAAAAAAATTAAATATTATATGATTTGGTAACTATAGTTACGGATAAATTATTCCTTCTGCACTATAATAATCTCATAAGCTTGAAGTGCTTAGTTAGGTTAATACAATTTAAGCAAAAACAATGTGTATATAACTATATGAAAATATAAAATAAGAACAAAATTTAGGAGGAATAATATATGAGTATGTTTTGTTATCAATGTCAAGAAGCAGCCGGTGGAAAAGGTTGCACAGTTAAGGGTGTTTGCGGTAAAACTTCAGATTTAGCAGAAACTCAGGATTTACTAATATTTATCACAAAAGGTATATCAGTTTATAGTATAAGGGCCAGAAAATTAGGGGTTGTAAATAAAGACGTAGACAACTTTATAATGGAAAGCTTATTTTCAACTATAACTAATGCAAATTTTGATAAAAAAGTATTTATTCAAAGAATTAAATTAGGATTACAATTAAGAGACACTATAAAGAAACAATATATTTCAGCTGGTGGTTCCCTTGATATCCCAAGAGACGCTAGCAATTGGCTTGAAAAAGTAATGAGCATCCTAGGCACTAAGTATACTGTAGAGGAAGCTTTACCTGAAGCTGCTACATGGTTTGCTGACACTGTAGATGCCTTTTCAGAAAAAGCATCTACAGTAGGGGTACTTTCTACAAAGGATGAAGACATTAGATCTTTAAGAGAATTATTAGTTTATGGTATAAAGGGAATTGCAGCTTATCTTGCTCATGCTTTTAACTTAGGTTATAGCGAAGAAAATATTCATGGTTTTATGCAAAAGGGCTTAGCAGCTACACTTGATAACAATTTAGACGCAAATGACTTAGTAGCATTAGTACTTGAATGTGGTAAATTTGGTGTGGATGCTATGGCATTACTCGATAAAGCAAATACTACGAGCTATGGTAATCCTGAAATGACTAAAGTTAATATAGGAGTTAAAAATAGACCTGGTATATTAATAAGTGGACATGATTTAAAAGACATGGAAGAATTATTAAAGCAAACAGAAGGCAGCGGAGTAGATGTATACACTCATAGTGAAATGCTACCTGCAAACTATTACCCAGCATTTAAGAAATATTCGCATCTTGTTGGAAATTACGGAAATGCTTGGTGGAAGCAAAATGAAGAATTTGAAAGTTTTAACGGAGTTATACTAATGACAACGAACTGCATAGTTCCTCCAAAAGCTTCTTATAAGGACAGGCTTTATACTACAGGCGTTACTGGTTTCTCTGGAGTTAAACATATTCCAGAGGGCAAAAACGGAATGCCAAAAGATTATTCTGCTTTAATTGCAAAAGCTAAAAAATGTAAAGCACCTAAAGAAATAGAAAAAGGTGAGATCATAGGTGGATTTGCTCATAATCAAGTAATTGCTCTAGCAGATAAAGTAGTTGAAGCAGTTAAATCAGGAGCAATTAAAAGATTTTTCGTTATGGCCGGCTGTGACGGACGTATGAAAAGCCGCGATTACTATACTGATTTTGCAAAAGAATTACCAAAAGATACTGTAATTCTAACCGCTGGTTGTGCAAAGTATAAATATAATAAACTTGATTTAGGTGATATTGCTGGAATTCCAAGAGTACTCGATGCTGGGCAATGCAATGACTCATATTCACTAGTAGTTATAGCCCTTAAATTAAAAGAAGTTTTTGAACTTGATGATATTAATGAATTGCCAATTTCATATAATATAGCATGGTATGAACAAAAAGCTGTAATAGTTCTACTCGCACTACTTCATCTAGGGGTAAAAAATATTCATTTAGGACCAACTCTACCTGCTTTCTTATCTCCAAATGTAGCTAAAATCCTAATAGATAACTTTGGAATTGCTGGCATATCAAACGTAGATGATGACATAAAAATGTTTATGACTAATTAGTCTATCTTAATAAATTAATTCAGTAAATGACGAGAATACATTGTGTATTCTCGTCGTTTTTTTAGGTTAATACCTATTTCTATGGTAAAATAAACTGTTACAACATGTAAATTGACAACTAATATTTGTGTAATCCTACATAATTTATAAATTTGTTTAAGGAAGTGATAACCATGATAAATATTAGCAAGAAAAAGAGTATGCTGGCTGATATATCTTTGCTCTTCGTTGCAGTTATTTGGGGTGGAGGTTATATAGCTGTAAAAGGTGCTTTGGATAGCTTCTCTCCTTTTTATATAATGGCAATGCGGTTTGGTATATCTGTAATAATTATGCTATTTGTTTTCAGAAAAAAGATTAAACGTATTACAAAATATGACCTTAAGGTTGGATCAGTGGTTGGCCTTCTCCTATTTCTAGGCTTTGCAGCTCAAACTGTTGGTATGAAATATACGACTGCTAGTAAAAATGCTTTCCTAACTGGAACTAATGTAGTTATAGTTCCCTTTCTCTATTGGATAATTAGCAAGAAAAAGCCGGATGCATTCTCATTAATATCTGCCTTTATGTGTTTCATTGGTATAGGGATGTTAACCTTAGATGGGGGTATACATATTGGACTAGGAGACAGTTTAACGCTTTTATGTTCAGTATTTTTTGCAGCTCATATAGTTTCTGTTGAGTATTTCATTAAAAAATCAGATGCAATATTACTCGTAATAATCCAATTAGGTGCGGCCGGAGTTTTCTCAATTATAGCTGCTCTAATTTATGAACCAATCCCACATTCATTAAATTCAAATACAATATTTGCAATTCTTTATTTAGGTATTTTTAGTACTATGATTGCATTTATAATACAAAATTTAGCTCAAAAGTACACTACCTCTACCCATGCGGCTATTATTTTATGTCTGGAATCGGTATTTGGTTCTATTTTTTCTGTTACAATACTACATGAAGTATTTACATATAAAATGATTTTAGGATGTTTGACTATACTACTTGCAATTATAACAACAGAAACTAAATGGAACTTTTTAAGAACTAAAAAATTAACGACAGATAGAAAATTATGAATTAAATTAATTATGATGTTATAGTATATATATAATTAAAACTAGATAAGAGGCGACAATCGTGAAATGGATACGAAAAGATGTATTTAATTTAGCAATTCCAATAGTAACAGAACAATTATTTGTTATATCTTTAGGTATGATAAATACTATGATGGCTGGGCATATAGGGAAAGAAGCAGTTTCTGCGATTGGAATGGTGGATTCCATAAATAATATATTTATAGCATTCTTTTCTGCCCTTGCAATAGGAGGTATGGTTGTTGTAGCTCAATTCGTTGGTCAAGGAAATATAAAAAAAGCTAACGCGGCTATGCAACAAGCGCTTTTTTCTGGACTTATAATTACTTTCATCCTAACTATTATGATGTTTCTATTAAAGGGTCCTATAATTGCTGCACTTTTTGGCTCAGCAGAACCTGAAGTAATAAGAAATGCTCATACATATTTAGGCATAACCTTACTTACTTATCCTTTAATAACTATAGATTTAGTTGCAAATGGACTTCTGCGTGGCGCTGGAGATACAAAAACGCCTATGAAAATCAGTATCTTTATGAACATCATAAATGTAAGTTTAACGTACACTTTTATAAATATATTAGGTATGGGAATAGTAGGAGCAGCACTTGGAATCGCAATTGCAAGAGTTAGTGGCGGCATAATTATATTAATAGTTCTTATACGTGGTTCAAAGATTTTAAAACTTACAAATATAAAGAAATTCAAGTTTGATAAATCATTATTAAAGCTTGTATTTGGTATTGGAGTCCCTGCGAGTGTAGAGTCCTTGGTCTTCAATGGTGGAAAGTTAATCACTCAAGTTTTTATAGTAAATATGGGAACTATAGCAATTGCATCAAACGCTATTGCGGGTTCCATTGCTACTATGCTTAATGTACCTGGAAATTCATTATGTATTGCAGCAACTGCTCTTGTTGGAAAATATATGGGGAAAGGTGACAGTCTTGAGGCTGAGAAATCACTATCCTATATTACAAAGCTTTCAACTATTGCTTTAGCTATAATAGCTGTAATATTTATACCATTTGCTACAAATGTTGCCTCACTATTTACAACTAATAAAGAAATAATTCATTTAGCTTCTATTGTACTTATAGTAAATTCTGCATGCATTCCATTATGGTCGATATCATTTGTGCTACCAGCGGGTCTTAAAGGAGCAGGAGATGTAAAATACACACTAGTAACTGCAATAATAGGGATGTGGCTTTTTAGAATTACATTAGGTTATCTACTAGGAGTTGTGTTGCATTTTGGGCTTGTTGGCGTATGGATAGGTATGATTGTAGATTGGGTAGTTCGTGGTTCCCTTTATGTTATAAGATTCAGAAAAGGAAAATGGAAATTTAAAACAGTAATTAAAATGGCAACAACCCCTAATTAAGTAAATGTTTTCATAAGATATTAATAGATTATACATCATTAAATCTATAAGACATGTTATAATGAAGTTGAACGACAACTGACAAACTAAAATAAAAATCTTTAAAGGATGGGTAAACTATGAACATAGCTTTTTTTCTTACTCCTAAAAATGAAGTTGTTTATGAAAAACCGAATTCTACTATGAGACAAGCACTAGAACGAATGGAGTACCACAGGTATTCATCTGTACCCTTAGTAAATGAAACAGGTATTTATGTAGGTACTTTAACTGAAGGTGATTTATTATGGAAATTAAAGAATACTCCTAATTTAAGTTTTAATGATACAAATAAAATTATAATTCAAGATATCCCAAGGCATATATCTAACAAAGCAGTATTAATTAGTTCAGATATTGAGAGCTTAATATCCTTGGCAAAGGATCAAAACTTTGTTCCTGTTGTAGATGACAATGGTGTTTTTATAGGGATAATTAAAAGAAGTGATATAATCACTTATTGTTACAATCTATTATACGAACACAATGAGTTAAAAAATTCAAATAAATAACATTATAATAAATATATAAAAACAAAGCACCTCCACTAGCTATGAACTGAACCCCATACAGCGTACACAAAATAGCAAGCACTATCATAGAATATCTTTAAATTAAGCAATCTGACATCGTTTTTCATATGGTGTCAGTTTTGTTTTTAGTTG
>NZ_JAIZZK010000009.1 GCF_020443705.1 Clostridium algoriphilum | reverse complement strand
ATCATAAGTCATTTTAACTGAGTTCATTGAAGGTCGTATTATAGGGTTGTCCACTACATTCTCAACTAATTCTCCAAACATGTAAACCTTTAATTCAAGTTTTCTAAGACTTTCTACGTATTGTTCTCCAGTCATTAATCCCATTAAAATCATTCCTTTCAAATTTATATTTTGTATAACTTTATTAATATTGTTAGAATTTTAACATGAGTTTTTATTAACTTATTTTAGTCCATTTAAATTTTTGAGCTACAGTGGTCTGACCATTACTTTTTCACCGCTGTACCCCTAGTTTACTATAAAACTACGTCGTTGTCAACGTAGTTTTATATTCTTTATTTGTAGTTATTTGGATATACCCAAATAGTATTAAATTGGTAAAAATAAGAAAAGTGGAAGACGAAAATTTATTCCCGTCTCCCACTTTTCGTTGTATTAATCTAACTGACACAAACTTCATCCATACCCTTGTTATTTTTGTTCTTTTTTATGTAAAATTTAATAGCCTTAATATTTCTACCTTCTTTTATTTCCTCAAATTCAAAAGATATATCTGTTTTTGCACTAATTTCTCTTTGTGTTACAAGTATTATTCTTTGTTTTAAGTTGTAATATCTATCATATTGTTTTTGCACGCCTAAACATTTCTTCAATTCTACAAGATCATATGTTCTTGCCCCTATTTGTTCATATTGTTTTAAACATTCATAGAGCTTTAAACTATATTCACTATTAAGGTTTGTTATATTTTTAAAATGATCTTCGGCAAAGTTTTGAAGCTGTAAATAGTATTTTTTAAGCTTTGGATGAAAGCTCACACCGACTTTATACTCATTATCATAGTATTTTATTTCAGAAAGCCATACTGTTTGGAAATCACCATCATTTTCATGAATAGTTACTCTTTTACTTAGCAATAGCCCACTTGCCCTTTTAACTCTACTATAGAAATTCTTATTTGTGCTTAATTCAACTTCTAAGAGTTTGGCAAATTCTTTAATACTTATTATGTATTCTTTACTTTCTTCATCAATAGGATTAACCATTGAAGCGATAGCCAATATTAATTTAAATTCTCTCATATTCAGTTTATAACTTGCATTAATAAGTTCATTATCTTTACAAATCCAAGAATCTCCTTTTAGTGTTTTTTGAGTTTCCAAAATATCACCTCTGTAATTATATATTACTTGGAAGATTTGAAGTTGTCAATGTTGTTGAAGCCAACCCCTTTATGTCTTTTTATTTCACACTTACGATGTAATTTTTTATCTGTATCAATTTTTTAAAAAAGTACATACTATGCACATCTGTCCATAGTATGATAGTAGCTACCTCTATGCTTAAACATGACATTATAGTTTTGTTCTATTAATCTAAAAAATACGTAAATAATAAATGTTAAAGCAGCTTTATAAATAGAATATTATTTTCTTGATAATTCTATTAAAGTACATCCCTCTATCGCTAGCATTCCATTTGCTTTACAAAAATTAAGTATTTCAGGGCTTTCTGCTCCTGGTTGAATAAGTACCTTGTCTATTTTCAACTCATGAGCTTCCTGAAGGACTTTAATACCTTTATATGGATTAATGCATAAATTTAAAACTTCTACCTTGTATGGTATATCTCTTAGACTGTTATAAACTCCTTCATTTTTAGCAGATGGATTTACACCCACTACATTAAATCCATCTCTCTTCAAGGAATTTAATATCTTATAAGCATATTTTAAAGGGTTTAATACATCCCCAACCACAATCCAGTTTGTATAATTTAAAAGTTCATTAGCGTTCAATATTATCATCTCCTAGCAAAATTAGTATCTCTCTATTATATAAATTTATTAAAATATTTGTTACTACCTTCTTTGGTACCTGTTTATCAAATTTCGTATAGCATTTGTACGTTTCAGTAATTTATACAGTAAAATATTTATTTTACTCTAACCCAATATTATAATATTAAAAAAAGCAGCATAAGCTATTGATAAATATGTTTCTTACTGCAATAATAATGTATATACATAATTATAGTACAAATTAAAGTAGATGTATAATAATAGGTTTAATTCTAAAGAGACCTAATGTTGGAGGATAAATATATGGAATTAATTAATATTTTAGGTACTGGTAGTGCTATGGTTACAAAATGTTATAACACTTGTTTTACCATTTCAAACGAAAAAGAACATTTATTGGTGGATACGGGTGGCGGTAATACCATACTTTCAAACCTAGAAAAATTAAATATAGGTATCAATAAAATTCACCATGTCTTTATATCTCATAGACATAACGATCATATTTCTGGTATTGTATGGATTATTAGAGCTGTAGCTCAGCAAATTACTAATGGAAAATATGAAGGTAATTTAACAATTTATTGTCATAAGTATAATATTGAGGCAATAAATACAATAAGTAGCTTGCTTTTAGATAAAAAATTTACAAAATACATTGGAAATAGAATACTATTCAATGAAATTTACGATAACTGTAAATTAACTATACTAGATTGGAATATAGAATTTTTTGATATTAAAAGTACTAAAGAACTTCAGTTTGGCTTTAATACAATACTCAAAAGCGGAAAAAAGTTAGCTTTTTTAGGAGATGAACCTTACAATGAAAAGCTATTTGAATATGCCAATAATGTGGATTACCTTTTTCATGAAGCGTTTTGTTTGTATTCAGAGAACGATATCTTTAAACCATATGAAAAACATCATGCTACAGTAAAGGATGCTTGTGAAAATGCATCCACACTGAATGTAAAAAACATAATTATGTTTCATACTGAAGATACAAACATATTGAATAAAAAGAAACTATATACAGATGAGGGCAGCATGTTTTTTAAAGGAAATATTATTGTTCCTGATGATTTAGATATTATTGAATTGTAATATTAAAATTACCTGATTATTGTTCATTTGCAAAACTAACCTTCAAAGTTATAAATAAACATTAGACTTACGTTTTTTTCTATTTGAAACTCATAAAATTAGATACATAAAAAGCTCTATATAACATTGCCTATATTAAATTGAATTAGAAAATCACCGTTATATAATAAAAATGAGTCATAAGCTTTTACTTTAAAAGCTTATGACTCATTCTATTATTAAAACTATTTTAACAAAGATTTTATTGCTGCTAATTCTTTACTTAGGTTATCATCCTTCATCAGTTCAAGGACTGAATTAATTATTACACGAATATCGTGCTGTCCTTTATAAATAGGAGTAACTCGTTTATTTAAATTCAAGAATTTATAAACAGCAGTTTGTGCACCTCTCACTGAATAATCCATAGTAAATACTACATCATCTGCTATTTCACAGAACTGTCCAAGTAATGCTAAATTAGTTGAACCTTCTGGTATAGTTGCTGGTCTATCGCCTTTTGCTCTAGTTAAAAATTGTGCTGTTGTAAAAGGCAATATACATGGTATACATATAGATGTTTTTAGAATTTTTTCCATATCATCTTTAAAGTTTAAGTGATATAATACCTCAGTTAATATTTCCTCACCAGTACAATCCACCATTCTCTTCTTTATAAAATCACCTTTTGCATATGGGAACAAAGAATAACCCCATACAATTTGTACATTATCAGGTTGATTAAGAAAATGTGGTTGATTATGCAGAACTATTGTCATGAGCCATGCTGAATCTTTAAATGTCATATGAGCACCAGTTCCTGGTTGATTTCCTGAGAATTCTATTATTTTCTTAAACATTGTTGGGTCTTTAAGAGTAACTGTGAAAGACTGCCACATTGATTCTTCAACGCGTTCATCAAAAACTCTAGGATTACCAAACTCAGGACGACCGCTCGCGATTTTTTCCCAAAGCTCCCATGCACCGCCCACATGTTTGTCATTAATTTTTGCTGCTGTAGTCATTGAACCAAGGCTAGTACCAGCTGTTAAAGAACCAATAGTAACAAAAGCAAAATCATTTTCTCCAACCTCTATTCTAGTTTCGTTTCCATTTTTTTCACATATAAATGCTGTAACTGTAGTCTGCTTATCTAGAGGTTTAAATTCTAAATCAGTAACTCTGCAGTTTAATTCAAAATTAACACCTTGTGACTTTAACCATTTTGTCATAGGTAATAACATTGAATCATATTGATTGTATGGTGTACGACGTATTCCAGATAAATCTTTTAGACGTGGTAATTCTTGGATAAATCTATGAAGATATCTCTTAAGTTCTATAGCACTGTGCCAAGTCTCAAATGCAAAGAGTGTAGTCCACTGGAGCCAGAAATTTGTTTTAAAAAATGGTTCTGGGAAACACTCTTTAATAGTTTTTGTGCCTAAAGAATCTTCAGGGTTAATTAATATATCCATTAATGCCATTCTATCTTCGCGATCAAGTCCCAAAGATGATACATCAGTTATTTTAGCATCATTATCTATTAATCTAGCTTTTGCATGGGTATGAATTTTTTTATTAAAAGCATTAAATTCATCAAGTATTGAAACTTTAGGATCAGTTAATGAAGGAATACTTTCCATTACTCCAAAAGTACAAGCATAAGCTTCCCTATCAAACATTCTTCCACCACGGATTACATAACCGTGCTCATGATCACCATTTCCATCCATGCTACCACCCGTTATGTTTAATTCTTCATATATATGAATATTTTTTCCCGGAACATGTCCATCTCTAATTAAAAATACTGCCGCGGAAAGTGATGCAAGTCCAGCACCAACCATATAAGCATTTGTTTTTTCTACATCAATAGTTTGATCAAAGTTAAATTTCATATTAAAACCTCCATTTTAAATTTATAATATAAATTGTCTTAGAAAATTTGTTCTTATCATGTAAACTATTTATTATAGTTATAATATAAATCCAAATAGGAAGATTTCATACAATCAACTTCATATAATTGTCTAAAAACCATACATTTATCTTAAAGTGTATGGTTTTAAGTTGAATATTAATCCATATATCCCAGTAATAAAAAAAGTACAAACCTAACTTAGATGATAGAATAAGTGTATAAATATACAAAACAGTGTTTATTTTGTATTTTAAAATTAAAAAGGTGGGGTACATAAGATGAAGAAAGCATTAAAAGCATTAATATTAACTTTAAGTATTTTAGTAACAACAGGAATCAGTTCAGTAGTATATGCCCAGGATACTGCTAACTACACTGTCAAAACAGGGGATAGCCTGTTGAAAATATGTCTTAAGTTTAAGGTAGGCATTTCTGAGGTCATAGCTGCTAATCCTCAAATAACTAATCCTAACAAGATTTCCCCTAGTCAGATAATAAAAGTACCTAGTTTAAATGAAGCTACAACACTCGAAGGACAAGTAGTAGTATTAGTTAATAAAGAGAGGGCAAAGGTTGGACTTGCTCCATTAAAGGCTAACTGGGAACTTTCAAGAGTAGCTAGATATAAATCACAAGACATGATTGACAAAAACTACTTTTCTCATACATCACCAACTTATGGTTCACCGTTTGATATGATGAAAAATTTCGGAGTTAAGTATATGTCTGCTGGCGAGAACATTGCTTACGGTCAGCCAACACCAACTTCTGTAATGACTGGTTGGATGAACTCTGCAGGTCATAAAGCAAATATCTTAAGTGAAAACTACACTGAAATAGGCGTAGGAGTAGCAAAAAAATCAGATGGAACCATCTATTGGACTCAACAGTTTATAGGTAAATAACCATCTAAATAATAATAAGGATAACTACTCTGCCATTATGACAGTTTGGTTATCCTATTTTTATATGCTGCAGAAGGAAAATTAAAATATTTCATCTAAGTCAGTTATAATCTTGTCTGCAAGTCCTAGTGAAATAATTTCATCAGACATTAGCCACCAATCTTTTCTATAATTTTTAGTATAGAGTTTGTCTGTAATATTTGTATTTGCTACAATAAAATCTTTTACTCTTTTTTCTTGTCTTTGTGTAAACTCAAAATTATCTAAAACTTTATCTGTATTACCCATGGCACCTGTACTACCAGAATGAATAAGAGCTGTTGTATCTTTAAATATATATCTGTGGCCTTTTGAACCTGCCAATAACATCAGCCCACCAGAACTGTATGTTTTACCTAACCCAATTGTATACACAGGTGTTTTGGAAATTTGGATAACATTTATGAAATTTAGTACTGCTGGTAATTCTCCACCATTAGAATTTATTAAAATCTTAATTGGTATTCTCTCGTTAGAAGCTTTACCTTTATCCTGTTTATTCCACTTTATAATCATTAGTGAAAAATCAACCAAACTATCATCAATATCAAAGTTCCAAAATATTTCTCTATTTATAGTTCTCTCATAATAATCTAAGGTATCTGGGTTTGGTAGATTTAATTTTGTTAATTCCTTAACCTCATCATCAAAGAATATATCCCAGTCTTTTTTTACAACCATAATTCACCCTGCTTCCTTTATATTATTATTTAATGTATATTATATTATATGTATGCGGGTAACCTTTTCTACATTCAATCTCATATAATTTTATTTTATATTTCTTTATTAAAGCAAAGGGACTATAACAAAAAAAAAGCATCTCTGCTCTTTATATTGTGGATAATGATAAGTCTTAACACTATTTTTCATATAATTCTATAGGTAAATCATCTGGATCACTAAAAAAGGTAAATTTTTTACCCGTAATCTCATCAATTCTAATTGGTTCAGTAATCACATTTTTATCATTCAATTCTTTTATTACCATATCAATATTATCTACCTCAAAAGCAATATGCCTTAGACCTATTGCCTCAGGATAACTCAACCTTTTAGGTGATTGTGGAAAAGAAAATAATTCTATTTGATTATCCTCTGAAACACTTAAGTCCAGCTTATATGATTCTCTATCTTTTCTGTATATTTCGTTAATGATTTTCAAGCCTAAAATATTAACATAAAATTCTTTTGATATTTCATAATTCGAACAAATGATAGCTATATGATGAATCTTGTTTAATTTCATTATTATACCTCCTGATTTTACATTATATTAGCATTTTCTTTCGACTGAGAATTTTACATACATTCACTTAATTAAATAATTACAATTAAGTCTTAACATTAAGGGCTATTATACCATTAAACACAGACTCTAAGGTGCTTAATTATGTAATTTCACATATATAAAAGTAATAAAGAAATCACTAATTAAAGCGATTTCCTTATTTTAACAAACATCATATTGGTTTATTATGTGCGTTAAATTAACTTATATCTTACTCGTGTCGTTTAATTATTTCTATATTTGCCTTTTCTACTGGGGTTAACATTTGTGTTTCTATATTAAAACTAGGATTGGGTGAGTACCATGATTTTGACATAAAGTAATCTCTGAATCTAGACATACTAAAGACATATCCATATCTTGCATATATCTCATTTCTTGCATATTCTCGCAAATTATAATCTAAGTTATTTATTTCATAATCAGTTATAATTCTGCTATCACTAAAGCCAAAAATATAATCTGACTGCGCAACATATGTTGGCACCTGATATTGTGGTTGAACAACATACTCTTTTTGAACAACAACCTCTTTTTGAACAACAACTTTTGGCTTTTCTACTTTTGCTTCCTCTAACTTAAAGTCTTTGTTTTTAATCTTATCATAAATACCTTTTATTCCGCTATAATTTGTAACTGAATTGTCCGCTAGATATAACGAATTTAAATTTTTTAAATTATTTAACTTATCAATATTATTTATTTTGTTACTCTTTAAATTAATGTACTTTATATAACTCATTCCTGATAATGGACTTACATCCATAATTTCATTACTATCTAGATTTAACTTTTCAAGATTTGTTAAATTTTTCAGATCACTTATATCATCAATTCTATTGGAACTTAAGCTAATGCTCTTTATACTTGTTATGTTTTCTAATGCACTAATATCTCTAATATCATTATTATCAAGGCAGAGTTCTTCTAAGTTATTAAGTAGACTCAAAGGCTCAATATTGCTTATACTATTTTTTTCTAGAGTTAGAGTTTTTAGATTCACCAAATTTTCTATTCCGGAAATATCTTTAATGTTTTTTCCCGTAGCATCTAATGCTGTAATATCTTTAACATCTCTTTTATATATTTTTCCTTCTGGTTTATCTATCATCTTCCTTACAACGTTTTCCAGATTTATATCCTGTATCTTTATACTCTCTTCTCTTTTGCATCCTACTGCAATCATCATAATAATACAAATAAAGATTAATACACTTTTCTTTACCACGCCACAATACCTCCCTACATAATACTTTAAAATATATATAAAGCATAATATATATTTTAATAAGCAAAATTATAAATTCCTTTATATAAAACTGATCAGAGTTCCCCCTTTATTAACATCAAAATAATTTCATACAGTATAGTATATTAACCACTCACAGCAATTGTGATATATTAATATTATAAAATCTTATGTTCTAATATCAATTTATGTAATCGTTGTAACATTAATGCAAATTATTCAACGTTACACGCCTTTAATTGATTTTAATATAAGGCACTTTTTAAGTGGCTTTTTTCCTGTGGTTAATTAATCTTTCATTTTATTGATTTCATCTAACATTAATATGTTTAATCTATTTATTTCTTTTCTTTTTACCATTAATTCTTTTATTACTTTACCCCTATAATCTAATTCAATTAACTCAGCTTTTGATTCCATTGACTTACAGAACTCATATATCTTTTTAAACTGTATTACTGTTTGCTCGAACTCCTCATCAAAATCAACTAAATCTTTATTCTCATAAATCATCTTTAGTGACTCTAATTGATATCTTATTATTGTAGAAAATTGTATAAGAAATTCATTTGATCTTACTTTATAAAGACATAATAATAATTCTGTATAAATTCTATAAAGAGTATATTTATCAAAAACCTCTAGATTTACTCTGCTATGACCTAATTCCTTTTTTAACTTAATGTTGAGTAATTTTCTTAAGAAATTGTTATAACTTTTTGCAGTCCATACTCCATATACTGAATAGCTATTTTCTACTTTCTTAAAGAATTTATGTATTTCTTCATTACTTACGAATAGTCTTATTTCTTTATCCATTCTAGTTAATCTAATTTTTTCGATTACTTTATAAATATCTCCGTATCCCAAAAATAACTTACCTTCTGTAGCACCCCGTATATTCCTTACACACATCCAAATATCTGACATAAAAGAATAACCCCCACCAATTATGTAATAGTTTCAATCTCGTAACTAAAATTATTTAACCCTTCTTTACTTATAAATATTTTTTTAGTTTTTTATATTATCGCCTGTATTGTGCACAATATACAATACAACATTGTATTAGCAGCCTTGGTTGAAAAACCATTTACAGTAACAACTCAGAAAGCGGATAAATTTATAGCTTTGAAATTATATTAAATTATTCAAACTTAAAAGTTTCATTAAAAGCTGAAACGCTAGTTAAATAACTTAGTGCTCCCTTTACTCTCCTTTTGTATAGTATCTACCGTAAAGGTGCATATTTTCTTTTTTTAAAAAAATCATATATAATAGAAAGAAATAACTTAAGGTTAATATAATGTTTTTTATAGAACCCTTTTTGTAAATTAATTCTTAAAATATAATTTTTTTTAAATCTTGGAGGTTATTAAACATGGAAAAATCAAAGGTATATTTTACTGATATGCACACGACGATGAAAGAAAATTTGCAGCAAAAATTGAGTCGTCTAATCAAAAAAGCTGGTATTGATCAAATTGATTTTGATAAAAAATTTACAGCTATTAAAATTCATTTTGGAGAACCAGGCAATCTAGCCTACCTTCGCCCAAATTATGCTAAAACAGTGGTGGATATCGTGAAGGAAATGGGTGGAAAACCGTTTCTGACTGATTGTAATACTTTATATGTTGGTGGTAGAAAAAACGCACTTGATCATCTGGATTCTGCATATGTTAATGGTTTTTCTCCATTTTCTACAGGCTGTCATGTGATGATTGGAGATGGATTGAAAGGCACTGATGAGGTTTTAATTCCTGTTGAGGGTGGAGAATATGTGAAAGAGGCGAAAATTGGACATACCATCATGGATGCAGATATATTTATTTCTCTTACTCATTTCAAGGGACATGAAGCAACTGGTATTGGTGGTACGCTTAAAAATATAGGTATGGGTTGCGGATCCCGCGCAGGTAAGATGGAGATGCATAGCAGTGGAAAGCCATATATTTCTCGCGACAACTGTATAGGCTGTGGTCAATGCGCCAAAAACTGTGCTCACAACGCTATTACGGTAACAGAGAAGAATGCTACCATTAATCACGATAAGTGTGTTGGTTGCGGTAGATGTATTGGTGTCTGTCCTATGGATGCTGTTTTACCTGCATCAGATGAATCAAATGATATTTTGAATAAAAAAATTGCAGAATACTCATATGCTGTGGTAAATGGTCGTCCAAACTTCCACATCAGTCTGGTTATTGATGTATCTCCGTTCTGTGACTGTCATGGAGAAAACGATGTACCAATTGTGCCTGATGTTGGTATGTTTGCTTCCTTTGATCCTGTTGCACTAGATGTTGCTTGTGCTGATGCGGTAAATGCACAACCTATTATAGCCGGAAGTCTTCTCGATAAAGGTGGTAAAAAGAATCATGACCATTTCACTGATGTGAGCCCTGAAACTGATTGGAAAGTTGCAATTGACCATGCTGTAAAGTTAAATCTTGGCAGTAAGGAATATGAATTAATTAAAATATAAAAAATATAAAATAATATTTTTAGAAAGAGGTGGCCTTTATCAGTATATTAGAAAACAGTAGTTTGCTTATAGAAGTTAATGAGCATGGAGCAGAACTCAACAAGTTATTCTCGAAAAAACATAATTTAGATTTCCTATGGAGTGGTGACTCAACCTATTGGGGAAGGAAATCGCCTATATTATTCCCTATAGTAGGTAGACTTAAAGATAACGAGACACTCATAGATGATAAAATTTTTAATATGAATCAGCACGGTTTTGCAAGAGATTGTACATTTAAATTAATAAATGAAAATAAGAATAGTATAAGATATTCTTTAATTGCCAATGAAGATACAAGAAAAAGATTTCCTTATAATTTTGAATTACTAATTACTTATGAATTACATGATAATAGTATTAAGGTGCTTTGGAATGTGAAAAATATTGATTCTAAAATTATATATTTTTCAATAGGAGCTCACCCTGCTTTTAATGTACCTTTTAAATCCGATGAAAAGTTAGAAGATTATTATTTAGCTTTTAAAACTAAAGAAGATGTAGAAAAATATACATTTGAACTTCCTTATATAAAGGGGAAAAGTAAAGTTAAAGCACCTGAATATATTTCTATAAAACCAGAAGTATTCAAAAATGATGCCTTAATTTATAATGGAGTTGATGAAGTAACATTAAAATCTACGAATAATGATATGGCTCTTAATGTTACTTTCAAAGATTTTCCTTTCGTTGGCATATGGTCACCCTATTACACAGAAACTAATACAATGGCCCCATTTGTATGTATTGAACCTTGGTATGGCATTGCAGATTTAAAGGATTCCACAAACGTTTTTAAGAATAAACTTGGTGTTAACAAAATAGAAGTTGGTGAAGAATTTAATGCCAGTTATGAAATAACAATAACATAATTGGTTTAATTTACTATAACAATAAAAAGTCTTTATTTAAATAAAGATAATATGGTATACGTGGACTTTTCAAAAGAATTCACACAGGAAATGAATGCTGGTAGTGGTTACGAAAGTCAGATACTACAATGCATTACTAATACACTGGGTGATTATTATATGGTGAAAAAAGATTATATAACCGTAGAATGTAAGCCTTATAGTTCTGGTCATATTTTAATGGAAAATGATGAAGCTTTTATTCTAGATTACAAAAATACTAAATAATTATAAGGAAGTCCAAGGGATTGCATTTTAGCAATCCCTTTTTTTAGGTTATATTGGAGTACTAACAGTATTGCTTGGATTAATTTTCATTTTACCTTGATATGTTAAAATAATATTATAATAATATTGACGTATAATTTTTTTTATTAATTTTGTATTTAAAGCCCACCTTTCATCATTAGTTTTCTTGTGGCCAGTTTCCCGGCAGACACAGCAGTTTTCCCACTTCCTGTTGTATACCACATAGACCGTAAAACACTTGGACCTTTTATTAATAGACAGCAAAATCCGATTAGTAGCATTAAATTATACCATTCAAAACTACTTGCCAAAATTGTTGTAACTCCTCCCATTAACAAGGTTTGTACGAGTATTGTTGAAATTTGGCTTAATACTTCTCTCCACCAAACACTCATATAATTGTTGTCATCAGCGCACATTGATATTGCAGCCCAAATAGATAGTAATTGTAATAGAATTAAATCTGCATGATATATACACATTTTAAAGAAAAAACTTACGACTGCTATTGTTATAAATAAAGTCATTAATATAAGTACAAAGCTATTGGATTGCGAAAATAAACCCCCAATGCTTAGTATATATTTACCAGTTGAAGCTGCTAAATCTTTCGATACATTTTTAAACATATAATCTCCGAGTGGATAAACTACTTTTCCTATTATTAATAGCAATAATGTTGGAGCTGCAACAATCATAAAAGAGGCTTTAACAGCCCTAGTGATTATTTCCCATATTGTTGCTTGTGTTTGGTCATTACTCACATCTACCAGGTATTGGATTATTTTAAATGCTATAATACAACTCATTATTGTTATACCTATTCCAAGAAAAACTAAATATACTTTTTTGAAAAAATCAGGCATTTCTTTTGGTTCAAAAAGTATTTTTGCAATGAAATTTGCTGCTTGTTCTAAAACTTGATTTATAGAACTTAGGAAATATTTATTAATTGAAGCTCCTATATCCATAATTACCTCCTATTATAGTTCGAATTTTCTTTCTGTTACTCTTCTATAATCTTTTTGACTTATTCTGTACCTGCTAGTTATATTGGGGAAAAGTTCAAATTGCTTTGTTTTCTTTAATTTCATTGGATACTTTCCAGTTATAATACATATAGATTCATCTGGATTCATCGTTAATATTTCATCCGCATTCATTAAATTTCTACCTGTGTAAGAAAAGCTTTTGGATGATGAACTTGACTTCTTTTCTCCACGTGATTTTGAATTTGACCCAGTGTTGACCTTTACTGTTGATTTACCTATTAACCTTGAAAAATATTCCGCAGTTGTATCATTCACATTGCCTAGACATAATTTAACGCCGCAGTTTCCTAAAATTGATTCTGCTTGTTCTTTACCATATCTATCTTGTAATTGAGTTATGTTTTGTAAAACAGTACAACAAGCAATACCATATCCTCTGCAAGTGGCTAAGAATCTTTCATAATCATCCAAACGTCCTAAATTGGGGAATTCATCTAAGTAAAATATAACCGACTGTGGTAACTTTGTATTATTGTTAGCCCCAATCGTATAAAGTTCTTGAAAAGTTTGATTGAAGAATAAATTTATAAGTCCTTCCCAAGTGCTATCCATTACTGGGATTATTACGTATAATGCGATTTTTCTTTTTCCTATATCTCCTACATAGAAGTCCGAACTTTCTGTAAATGTTGCAACTTCTTCATCCACATAATCTCCTATAGTTGTTAATAATGAGATCATAATACTACTTCTTGTCTTTTCTACTGATTTTTTAAACCCTAATTCGTATGCTCTACGTGCTGGATGTTTTTTATCTAATCTCATAAATTGTTCGTCAAGTTCGCTTACTCCTGATTCATCCGCTTCAGGGTCAAACTCTTGTAAAAAGTTTAGTACCCCTGTTATGTTCCTGTTTTCCTTTGGCATTTCATATATATTATATAAAATTAATGCTTTCAATAAACTTACTTGTGAATTGTACCAAATATCTTTATTTTTGGGATTGTTTTTTGCTGCGACTAATGTGTTGGCTACTGTCGTTGCATCTCTATCTTTTTTTACATAATCAAAACAATTGTATTTATCTGAATATCTCATATCATCAAAATTAATTACGTGGACTTCATAACCTTGTTTCCGTTTTACTTCTGCGGTCAATTCATAAACTTCACCTTTGGGATCTGTTACTACAATTGAACACTCTTTTTCATGCAAAACATTTGAAATTATATAACTTTGAGTTTTTAAAGAACCCGGACCCCCAACTACAAAATGATTTCGGTTAGGTAATTTTGAATTAGTTGGCTGAATTAAAACTTTACCGTCTTTTATTCCTAGAATTATACCACCACTTGTTGAAGAATAGTTAAACTCATTCTTTTTTTCAATGTTTTCACTTTTTATTTCCATGCTACTTTCTAAATCTTTAAACATCTGTTTCACTGGAACACCTATAGTTTCATTTTTAACAAATATTTCTTTGTTATTAGCATATCGACTTGAACCATGTACCGCATATTTTTCTTCAACTTTGTAAATGTCTTTGTCTGATGATTTATAAATTATATAAATCATATATAATAAAACTATTATAGTTCCAATAATTATAACTGAATTTTTTCCACTTATCATTTCTGATATTGAACTAATTGGGTGAAACAATAAATTTAAAAATCTTTCTTTCATTATTTCCGATGTCATATTTTTAACTTTATATTGTTCAAGTGTTGATATTGCAACTGATACACATAAAACAACTATTTCTAACATCAAAGTCATTATTAAATAAGAAAAGAATTTTATTTTTTTCATTTTCTCACTCCTTACTTATTTGTTGAATATGGTTGGAAATTACCCATTAAAGTACATTTTGTTATCATCCATTTATCTTTTTCTTGTTCTTTTGACTCCAGTTCATAAATTTGATTTATTGGTTTGCCTTCAACTCCTTGAACTGAATATGTTGTCGTAATATTTACTAATGCGGTAATTGCTTGATTGTTATTTGTTGTTAAATAAATATTCAAATTTTCTACTTTACTTTGAATACTTGTCGTTGGTGCTTCTATATTTCCCGCTCCTTTTAATGCATTGTATACATCAGTTGTTACATATTTTTTTATATTTTCAAATCGATTTTTATAATTTTTGTTAGTATAATTAAACTGGGCATCAATGAAATTACCTATATTATTTTTTACTTTCTCATCAGTTAATAATGCTTGAGTATTACTATTTGTATCATATTCTTTTACTTTCTTATTTAAATTTTCACTTTTAGAAGTTAATGTTCTTATTTCATCATTTTTATTTTTAACATCTATTTTTTGACCAATTACCACAAATATAAATATTAAATTTATTACAATTGATGTTATTACAATTGAAATTATTTTTTTTTGCATTTGATCCACCCACTTTATTTATTTATTCTTCCAATTCCAACTAAATGTTCTTGATAATACGGTTTAGTTAAATCAATATACCCTAAACCAGAACCACCAGATTGATACATTTTATTGTTTCCTACATATATGCCAACATGTGTAATATAATCAGGACAATCATAAGTACCTGTAAAAAACACTAAATCACCTGGTTTTGCTTCACTAGATGGAACTATTGTACTTTGATCGAATTGATTTTGTGCTGTTCTACTTAATTTAACACCTACCTGTGAATATGCATATTGAATTATGCCTGAACAATCAAAACCTTGAGCTGGGCTACTTCCTCCAAATACATATGGTCGACCTTCATATTTTAAAGCTACTTTCATCAAATCAGTATACTTAGTATCTTCTAGTGCGATATTTGTATTGTGTTCACCCTCTACAGGCTTGTCTACCTTGTTCATTACATGATCAACATAATTTACATCACCATAACTACTCCAACCATATACTGACGCTTCTTTTGCTGAAAAACTTGTTGCAAGCTCTTTAGTATGTTTTTTACCATTGCTACTTACATAATCTATATATCCACTACCGAAATTATAACTTTGAACTATAGTTTTGAAATCAACACCTTTACTATTTCCATAATCAAGAACACTTTTAAAATGTTTGACTCCTGAATCAATGCTTCGAATTGGATCTTTTATTGTATTAGGTGAAAGGTTTATACTTTCTGAACTTTGCATAACATCAAGTGTATCTGTCTCTCCAATTTCTTGATACATTAAAGCTAATAGAAAATCTACATACTCACTACATTTGTACTTTTTACAATATTCTTGTACTATAGGTCTCCATCTTGATATTTTATCAGGAACTTTTGCTTTTCCTGTAGACCCAGCGTTTCCATTTCCAAAAATAGCCATTATAACAACTAAAAGAAAAATAATTAACCCAATTATAAATTTAATTAATTTAAACTTCATTTAGCTGCAGCTTCTTTAGTGGCTTTAGCTTTATCTATTACTGCTTTTTCAGATTTTTGTATTTCATTTTTTAACAGCTCATTATTTAATTTGGTATTTATTCCTTTTGCATTTGCTATGTCATTATTTTTCAAGAAAACATTAGCGATTCTTAACAACTGTTCTTCATCTTGCACAATTTCTTTATCAAGCAATAAAGCATTTCTATTAAAACTTAAAATTTCTCTTTCAACTTCAATATATTTATTTTTTGTTTTAAGGTCTAATATTTTCTTTTCTTCCTTATCTTCATATAATTTTAATACAACTTTTTTTGCACAATCTTTGTTAGTATTAATTGCATTATCATATTTTCCTACTATAAAATAGGCTTCTGCTAATTCATTATTACTTGGGTTAGTTTCTTTTAGTTTTTTAATCCCTGTATCATTTTCACCTTTTGCTAGGCATTCATAAGCTTGTTGACTATTATTTGCACTTTTTATTTGCTGGGCTGCTAAAATTCTATAATTTTTAATCTGTACTATATTTATAATTATTGCGATTGCTACAATTACAATAATTACGCCGCCAACAATAAGTTTTGATTGTATTTTATTTATTTTATTTTTTTTATTATCTTCTTCTAAATTTCTAAAAAAGTTTGTTTCATCTTTAAATAACTTTTCTCTTATTAATTCATGTAATTCTGAAACTGTATTCGCATTTTCAATTACATTTAAAAAATTATCATTTTCTTTTTCTAATAACTCTATTTTTTTAATTTTAAACTTTTCATATGAGTATTTACTAAGCATGGATAAAATTAATAATTTATATTGATCAATTTCGGCTAAATTTTTAACACTTGGCAAAAATTGATTACTCCTATACAAAAACTTTATTGTTTTAAAATTTTTAAAATATATATTTCTTGGGTGTAGTAAAACTTTTTCCGTGAAATTATTTAATGGATCTATCTCTAACACCTTTTCTAGTATTGAAAGCCTTATAACTTCTGAATATTGTTTTGCTTTAAAAAATGATTCATATCCTTCTTCTATTTCGTAATTCAACACACATTTGTTATTTTCATGTGCTACATCTTTTAATGCAAAAAAATAAGGTGATTGTTTTTTTAATTCTTCTAGTTCAAAGTCATTTTCAAATAACACAATGTTATTTCCTAATTCAATTTTGCATTGATTATTTGCTTTTATATACAATGTGGCATCTTCCATTAACGTGATTTTCATATCCTATTATTCCCTTCCGTCATAATTGTTTACTTCTTCAATTTCAAGAGGACTTATATAAAGTTCCTTTTCATAATCAGGCTGGATTTTTGCATCTTCTTCATATTTTTCAGTATATCTTTTGGGATTACATAATCTTAATTCCTCTTTTGTTAATTCTATTTTCATAAAAACACGTTTTGTTCCATAAATCATTAATGCTTCACCTTGTCGTTTAGCCCTAAGTAATGATATTTCAGGCTTTGAAAAATTAAGTTTTAGTTTTTCAATTAAATCATCAACGCCCTTATTATCAATTCCAAAGAAAACTTTTGTGAATGAGTTCTCAACAACTGCAGTTCCTAAATCTCCATCGCTATAATTTGCTTTCAAGACATCATTAATTTGTTGGGTTGCAGCTATTGCTCCTGCTTTATATTTTCTAAACCTTTTATATGCTTGAAAAAAGAAATCACATGATTCTTGATTTTTTAATAAAAAGTGAAATTCATCTATAAACATATATGCAGCATAATCATTTTTTAACTCTGAGCTTTGAGACTTAACCTTTGTTATATCGTCCCATAAATAAGAGAATATATTTAAGTAACAAGCACCCTGAACATCTTTTTCTGTTTGTAATGCCGATAAATCAAATGATACTATTTCACTAGATAAATCAATATTTGTATACCCATTAAATAATGAATTTGAGCCATAAACATAACTTTCCAGTATGTAATAAAAATCTCTTATAAGCGAAAACTTTTCAGTGTCTTCTATCTTTAACGCTTCGCAAGATTTATATAGATCCTCTAATATAGGAAAATCTTCATGTGTTATATTTTTAAGATCTTTGCATTTTTCTAACTTAACATATAATTTCAATACTAAGCTTTCTATAATGGATGCTTCTACTTGGCTCATATCACTTTTGATAACTTTAAAAAAGCCCTTTAGTCTTTGACATTTTTGTTTTATTAAATTCTTGATTCTATTTTCTTTATTTATGTTTTTTATTATTTCATCATCCGATAATTCATCTGAATAAATTTCAAATGGATTTATTATTGTTTCTGACACCGAACTCAAATGAATTACAGTACCGCCAAAATAATTTACGATATCTGTATATTCATTTTCAGGATCTATAATATATATCTTTTTACCTTGGGCTATTAAATTTATAATTTTTCTTTTTAAATATGTTGTTTTTCCAACTCCACTTGTTCCAATTACAAACATATTTTGATTTAATGTTTTTTTATCGTCTAAATAGTTAATTGCTACTAAGGAATTAGTTTTTTTATTAATTCCTTCTATTTGTGACTTTGGCGATAAATCGCAAATTTCGCTGTCATCAAAAGGGAAAAAACTACTTGCTGCGGTTGTATTGCTCATTTGATAAGTATATTCTTTTAGTAAATTTTGTTTTAATGGTAAAGCTGACCAGTAAGCATTATTCATTTGGTAGTATGGTACTATACCTTTTATATGTAGTTTCATTAAGATACGCTGTATCTTTTCTTCTAATAGTTTAAGTTCCTCTTGTTCTTGTGCTTGTATTAAAATATATGTATAAATGTACACAAATCCTGATTTATTGTTCAAAGCTTCTTCCAATTGATAAGCAGCGCTTTTCATTTCTTTTTTTAATTTTATTTTATATTGGGGGTCATGTGTTTTTAATAATTCTGCTTCTTTATTTTTAAAACTTGAATTATAATGCTCTAGCATTATTGATGCATCTGTTGGTTCTATGTATTGGCTTATTGTAATATTACCCTTCATTCTTTTTAGATCTGATAACCAATTTCCCTTTTGTTCATTAGGGTACGAGGTGAAAGCTATTACTCTTATATAATTGCCACCCATTTCTACACAATCCTTATTTTCTTTATAAATAAAAGGGTAAATTGCATCAATTGGTGTTGCATCAATTAAACCCGATATTTCGTCTTTTTTAACAGGTTCCTTTATTTGCTCTTTTACTTCTTTCTTTTTTTTACTTTTTAATAATTTCATTTTTCCCTCCGTCCTAAGCATATATTGAATATTTAAAATCTATGAATCTATGTAACGTCGAAATAGTTTCTTTTGTACTTAATATTTCTAAGCTTACATCATGAGATTCAAGCATTGATTCTAGTGAATTTTTAACCTTTGACATTTTTTCTCTTAATTCCTTTTCAGCATTACTTAACTCTACTAATGTTCTTTTCTGTATTTTTTGACTTAATACAACTAGATGTTGTTGTGTTGTTAATTCTGAATTTAATTCTATATCTTGATAATGCATGCAATTAGCTGCAATTAATTGTTGTAAATGTTTTTTTGATTCGGAGTTTTCCATTTTAGAATTTTTAATACTTAAATAACGTTTTTTCCAATATAGATTATATCTTTTTAAATCTAATGGAACTGTCATGCTTACAGTTTGTAAACTTTCATTGTTATTTGACATTAAAAAAGCCCCATAATCTTCGAATAAACTGTTTTGTTCATATTCTGCAAGAAGATCCATGTTTACCCCTTCAACTTTTATCATTACAATTAGTTCGCTATTTTTTAGCAGTACAAAATCACTATATATTCCTTCTATAGGGCTTATATCTTGTAAATATAATTTTTTATTTTCCTGTGCCATTACTTAAATTCCCCCTTTCTTTAGGCTTTATATAATACATCTTTTGCTTGTTTAAAAATGAAATTCTCATTTTTATATAATCCAAACACTTTATATTACTCCTGTTTTTAATAGGTCTTAAAATTGCCATAACAAAGCCTGTACATAAAATTAAACAATCAAATATACCTTTTATTATCCAAAAGAATACACTACTATATGGAGGTATAACCACTATAATTGTAGATAATAATAATGAAGGTACTATAAACTTCGCAACATCTGTTACAGATAATCCTTGCACTATGTTATATCCCTTTTCTACATTACCAGGAAAAAAAAACCTTTTTCCTGTTCTTCCATTTTCTTCTTCTCCCAATAATTCAAGTAAAGCTTTTTTTAAGCCCTCTTTATCTTCCAAATCATTCACCTCATTTATTTTTTCTTATTGAAACAAACCATATATCCAAGGAATTAGCCATACTAAAGACCCACCAACTGCAACTGCTAAACCTATTGTTCCTACACTTTTCCACATATCGTTTTTCACATGAGGATCGTCTAAACTTGGCAATTTTGATATAATTACCTTGAGTGCTGCTATAACTCCAACTACAACAATAATACCTGTTAGAACCCCTTGAATTACTGATAATCCTTGATTTACTTTAGCTGTTACTGTTGCTTCATCACTTGCTGCCAAAACTGGTATTGAATTTATAATTGATACCCCTGCCACATATGCAGCAACTAAACTGCTCTTGATTTTTTTCATGTTTTTGCTTTTCATCTTTTTTTACCCCTTCCTATATTTGATGTAATATTCTATACATCAATCTTCACTTTAATACTTGCAATCTACTTTTTTATACAAAATGTCTATCTTGCAAACAGTTTAAAATACTACATGTTTCGCTATTTTAACTTTTAATTTTCAATATTTTCTTTTCTTATATGTTTTATAAGGTTGTTTTGCTTCATCTCCTCCAATCAGGCTATTTTGCTACCTTTCTATACTCTTATTATGCATTACCGCCGATTATAAAGCAAGAAATTCCATGGAAATAATAATCATTTTTCGACATAAAAGGACTTAATTTAAATATATTCCATTATATGCTTTTATTGTAATACGACAAAAAAATAAAATACCTCAATATTCATTTTTCTGAATAATGCAGTATTTCTTCAAATAGGAATTTAGTGGCTTAAGTGGCTGAATTTTTACACAAATCATTGTCGTACCCATAACCCTAAATATTAAATTAATATTATAAGCTACACTCCAATGATAGATCATATTTATGACTAACTACTTTTGTTATTATTGGTTTACTTGGGGGGGTAATGAATTCCCTTTGTTTCTTCTTAGACTTAGATAGTTCTAATCGTTGATCTATAGCAGATTTATTAGTGATTTTACTATGTAGAGATTTTTTATTTTCTAATTCTTTTTCTTTTTCATTGTGAATTTCTTTAGCTTTATTATATTGATCCCAATTTGTTATTTCTTTGGATTCTAAATGTTTTTCAGCTCTATTGTACTTTGATATTTCATTAATGTGCTCATTTTCAAAGGCTTTTTTAAAAGACTTTTTTTGGTTGTATTTTTCTACAATAGGCTTGTACTTATCTATTGTTTCCAAATCACATTTAATTTCAGCTAAATCGATCTCATCATTTTCTAGTATATCTATTTGCTTATAAATTTTTGACATTTCTCTAATTTCTGTTTCTTCTGCTATTATCGTAGAACTTATATCACAAAATTCATTTATAGTCTTTAGGAATTTGCACCCATCAATTTTATTACTTTCAAGAATATCCATACTTAGTTCATTTATTTGTTTTTCTTTATTATCATTATTTAGCATTTTATTTTCAGGTAAATATCTCTGAAGGTTGTTTACCTTTTGTTTAAGATAATCTATTTTTTCATCAAAGGTTGTTTTGTCAATTACTCCTCTTAAAGATATTTGACCTTCTACTTTTTCTAGATTACTATCAACTTCTGCTAACTTTTCACTGCAAATTTTTTTCACCTTTGAATCATCTGTTTGGATAGCTATAATATTTAAATTGTCTTTCGCCTTTAGAGTACAAAGTAATTCTTTTTTAAAAGGATCTACATTAGGGGTATGTATTAATTCACGATGATCTAATGCCTTTACTTTCAAATCAGACTCCCTAGTGACATCTGTATACATTTCTTTAATTTCCTGTTCTTTAGATGCAACAATTTTGAAGCATTTAGTATTATCTTTTTTTTCTGATATATCTACATTAAGTTTAATCTTTTCTTCTATACTAAGATTATCTTCAAGGAATTGTAATTTATTTTCTAAATAAGACTTCTGCTCCAAAGTATATTTAGGACAACTATTTTCACTATCAAGTAAATGTTCAATATTTTCCTTTGAAATACCATTTAATAAATCAGGGGTATTTCGTAATTCAATAATTTGATCCTTAAGTATATTTCTTTCACTGTTAATTTTCTTTTCAAATTTGTTTAATTTTACTTTTAACTCTTCAATATACTTAAAATCCATCTCAGGATTTTTTAATTCATCTGTATATTCTTTCATTAAACAATTATATGTTACAATTTGTTCATGAACAATTCTTTTTTCATCCATCGCTTTATATACATCTAAAGATATATCCTTATTCTTAAGATCGATATAACCATCTTTTTTATTTATATTTTCTTTATATAAGTTACTTATTTCTTCTATTTTATATTGTGTACTCCGTAACAATCTTGTATCTAGTTTATAGTCATTTAAATTTATAGGAATTAGTGTAATATTTTTAGTATAATCTGGATTCTCGAAATTTTTGTAAGCATTTTTTGTTATTTCTAAGCCATGCGGAATTAATATTTGTGTTATTCCTCCTAGACCATATTGAGGATTTGCAGTGGTATCACCAACAGCTATCTTTACCTGAAGGTTTACAGCATATAACCTGGCAGTAGGCTTATACTTAGCTATATTCTCTTTAGCAATTTCATCATACCAAGCACTAACTTGAACTCCTTGACATAAAGCTGTTACATCTAGATTTAATTTTTTAAATTCCTCTAATGGTAAGAAATAATTACCTCCACCATTTGGCATTTCAAGCGCAACAATTAATTCTCCATTTTTCAAAGTAGAATTTTTTAAATTATCTACACCTATATACCATTTTTGTCCTTGAAACATTTTGTTGAATAAAACAGGATAGGGTTTATATTTCATACTCTACTTAGCCTCGTTTTCATATAAATAATTAATTCTAATGCGTACACTAGGACTTCTTATTTCTGAATCAAGCACAGCATATCCACCTTGAAAATCTACATCCTCATCTATGTATTTAACGTCTAACATTTTTCTCATCAATGCTTTATTTTTTTCTACTAGTTCTCCAAATTCAACATAATCTTGATTAAAATGGCATTTTCTAGATGCATCATCTACATTAAATGTAATTTTTATGACTTTATTACTTAAGATATTTAAATTTATATCTACATCAGCACCATCGACAACTATCCTTTTTAATAAAAGATACGGATGTCTCTCAGCTTCTAAGTTCCTTTTTCCATCTTCTGTTAACAGATCTTTAATATTAGAGTTTTTGATTTCCTCTATAGACATTCCCGCTTTTATAATATGATTTTCATCAATTATTAAATCTCCTGTGCTTTTATCTAAAATCATCGTCTACCACCTCATATGTATTTTATTAAATTATTAGTAATTTACTTTTGTATAAATTGATTGTATACTAGGTAATTCATGAAGTCAATTTGAGGTATATGATGATATATTACCGTGTTCTGCAAATTTTAGTATAAAAAAAGCCATCTGATTTCAGATGGTTTTTTTTGGTTCACTATAACCTTTATTATACAACTTATTCCACAAGTTCTTCTCTATCAACTATTTCTCCATCAATTAATTTTATTATAGATGTACCATATTGGGCAGCATCAGACGAGTGAGTTACTTGTATCAGTGTTTTTCCGTATTCTTGATTTATCTTTTTAAATAACTTCATTATATCTGTCCCAGTTTTTGAATCAAGGTTTCCAATTGGTTCATCCAAAAATATTATTTCCGGTTCAAAAATTAAGGCTCTTGCTATAGCAACCCTCTGTTGCTGTCCTCCTGATAATTCCCTTGGAGTCAACTTTCTCGTGTCTTGCATACCAATTATATCTAATATTTCCTCAAGCTTTTTATTATAATCTTTAAGCCTTTTGCCATCTAATATTATTGGAAGCATTATATTATCCTCTACGCTTAGGTTTGGCACTAGATTATAAAATTGGAATACAAATCCCAGCTTATTTCTTCTCATCCAGCTTATTTCTTTTTTCTTTATTCTACTAATATCTTTGCCATCTATGCACACTGTTCCTGAAGTTGGTTTATCTAATCCTCCGAGCAAATATAAAAGGGTTGACTTACCACCACCGGATGGTCCCATAATTGATATAAACTCCCCTTTTTCAACGTTAAAATTTATATTTTTTAGCACCTTAACGCTTTCTTTTCCTACCTTAAATGATTTATTTAAATTATTAACTTCAATTATACTCATAGGATTTCCCCCTTTATTCATACTTTAATTCATTTATTATTGATAATTTATTGCTCCTTAGCATTATAGGTAATGATCCTAATACTATTAATACTAAAGCTGCTACTGCGTACATTGGTACAGATTTAATATCTAAAACTATACGCATTGGCATTTCCATTGCAGTCATAGTCTTAGTAAGTAGTGACAATCCTAAATAACTATAAGGAACAGCTATTACTACTGACCACACTACTGAAAATACTGACTCCCAAAGTAACATTCCATTTCTAGCACCATCTGACATCCCTACTGAGTTTAAAATTGCGAGCTCTCCCTTTCTTTGTAAGAAACCTATTGTAATATTATTCAGCACTCCGAGTGCCGCTATAAAAATTGCCAAATATGAAAATATACTTAAAACATTAACTATCATTTGATTTTGATCCAGATTTTGTTTTTGGAACTCATCCCTTGTAGTTGCAGTTGCTCCAAAATCTTTAACAACGGTCTTTAATTCTTTTTTAACATTCTCTGTTGATTTTGTAGTTTTAAATGCTATTTGATTCGCTTCTATAACATTAAATTCTTTTTTCATAACATCATTCTTCATTAATATAAATGTACCATTATTGTATACTTTGCCATCCATTGTTCCTATTATTTTAAGATTCTTTTTTATGTCATTCACTTCAATTGTAATTTTATCTCCTACATTTACATTCAGTGCTCTTTTAATCTTGTCGGTTATAATAATTTCACTATCTGTAGACTTATCAAACTTTTTATACATCTCACTATATTTATCACTATCTAATTCTAAATATCCATTAAATTTCTGATATTTTTTGCTATCTACTCCTTCAAGAAAAATCATTGTATCCTTGTTAGCGCTGCCCATTGCAAACTTAAATACTTGAATGCTATCCTTATTGACATTTTTATTTTCTTTTATTTTAGAAATTAGTTTATCTGTTACACTCACGCCTTGGATTCCAGGCACCCCTTTAATTCCTGTTACTGAAACATCAAAATCCATCTGTTGATATGCTCCAGTAACTATATTCTTCATACTTGTCCCTATGGATGTAATCATAAATATTGATAACATAGAAATTACTATAAGTGTAATATTCCCCATAAGCACCTTTGAAGTTCTTAAGTTATTAAGAGAAAATATTATAACCTTACTTCTTCCTCTAAATAATTTGTACAATAAATTAGTTACTACATCTATTACCTTAGGATACATAAGCACAAGCCCTATGATAGATACAAGTATAAATATACTACTTAATGAATTAACCCAAGGGGCATCTATCGAATTTACAAATATTGTAGCTACTAATATAGTAGTCCCAATGATAAATTTTACCCATCCTATGCGCATTGATATATTCACATTGTTTAATATAACTTCCTTTACTTCTAACTTTCTTATTTTTATTATTGGAACTATTGCTGATATGCAAGAGAATACTATTGCAAAGATCGCTCCTATAACAAAATATAGTGGATTCACTGAAAACTTTTCAATTATTCCATAATCCTTTAATGGCGATATAAAATAATTGATTAAATACAGACCTCCATATCCAAAAATATTTCCAAAAATTGCTCCTATTATTCCATAGCCTATACTCTCGAGTAAAAGTATCTTTTCTACAGTCCAGTTTGTTGCCCCTTGACTTAAAAATGTTCCTATTACAGGTAACCTCTCAGTTATGGTTAATTTAAATGAACCATATATAATTATTGCACTCATAAATAATACTATTACAAGCATTGCATATAATACTTTCGTAAATGAACCAATTTGCTTTTCAATAGATGCTGCATCAAAAAGTTCCTTGGCAGCAAATTGTGTATTGTTATCATTAAACTTCTTTACACTTTCTTTTAGACCATCTAATGATTTATTCGCTGTTACGTAGTTATATTTCCCTTCCACTTTATATTGCTTCGATATATATTTATATGGAACTATTATTTGATAGGTCGTTTTCTTATCATTATAAAAAGTTGCCTCATTCGCACTTATGACTGCGACTTTATACTTTTTACTTTCTCCTGCTATAAATAATTCTAATTCATCATTTATCTTTAATTTTTTTTCCTCAGATGTTCTTTGGGAAATTATACACTTTGCTCCAGTGAATGTACTTAAGTCACCTTCAATTAAATTATCTTTGTTTATGTTTTTGTCTTCCTTCCCTCTAATGGTTACATTATTTATTTCATCCCCATTAGTTGTTGCTGATAAGTCAATCTCACCGCTTATATTTTTAATTCCTTTTTCTTTTATATCTTTCGTCTTAAAGAAAGGTTCAGACCCCTTAGATGTTATAATTATTTCTTTCCCCTCAAATAATTCGGTCATTGGTTTTTCAAAACTGCTAATTGCAATCTTAACTGTTCCTGAAACTGTTACTAATAACCCTGTACTCATTGCTATAGCCAAAATCAACAAGCAAAATCTTGCTTTCTTCTCTAACATGCATTTGGCTATATATTTAAAGAATATTCTCACACCGTTTCCCCCTTGCCTAATATAATTTCTTAATAATAATTTCATGCATACATTCTCATCTAATACGTAATCTATCAATTCTATGAATTAATATAAGTGATTATTCCATCTATATTTTTCTTTCTTGTAAAATCTACTGGATTATTCAAACCATCATTCATTTATTCATCACAAAAAATAAATTATCATAAGAAAAAAGATGCATAAATTTAAAGCACCTTTCTTATTATGATAATTTTTCTAATCTGAATAGGAATAACTTCTTTCGATATATATTAATAAAAGTATAAATTATCACAAGAGATTATTTTATAATCACTGCATTTTCATCCTTAGCCTTAACTTTTCCAAGATTATAACTAAAACTTTTTCCGTTAAGCTCAATGAAAACTATAAGTACAACAATAGATGGTACCTTATCCTTTATTTCTTCAATATTAACTTCTAATAACTTATCTCCTGCCCTTACTTCATTGCCTTGCTCCACATAAACGTCAAATCCTTCTCCCTTTAAATTAACAGTATCCAATCCAAAATGAATTAATATATCAACCCCGCAATTACTTCTTATTGAAATAGCATGTTTGGTAGGGAATACAGATGTAATTATTCCATCAACTGGTGAGAATAGCACTCCATTTTCAGGCTCTATAGCAAACCCATCACCCATCATTCTTTGAGAAAACACCTCATCTTCCACGTCATCTAAGTTTATTATTTCTCCCGAAATAGGAATTATAAATGTTTCATTTTTTTCTTTATCCTTTTGAACTTCATGTACATTTTCTTTGTGAATGTCTGCTTGATCATTAAACATAAAAGCTTTGATTTTATTAAACATTTTTCACCCTCCAAATATAATTAATAAACTTGTACTAAATCAAATATTTAAACTTCTTTATATTACTATTATATTAAAAATATCAATTGATTTAAACCTTTTCATCGTCTAAAAAAACAGGTTCTACATGAAAATAACATGTATTCCCATTAAGTATAGAATAAAAAATACCAAGACAAAAGATCATATAAATTTAAATATTCATATGTTCTCTTGTTTTGGTATTAGACTAAATTTCACTTGTTTTTTTCTAAATATATACCTATTAAAAATTCAAATAACATTAAAATATTAGCATAGAAAGAATTTGCTAATTTATTACGATCATCCATAGTATTCATATCATATAATTTAAAATTTATGTCTGATATTTTAGCTAATGTATTATCCACATCTCCTGTAAATGAAACTATTTTTATTCCATTTTTCTTAGCAGATTCAGACACTTTTACTAAAAAATCTGTTTCTCCCGACTTAGATACACATATAAATAGCTTTGCTTTTATTGCATTTACATCATAACTTTCATAAGATTCAGAATAAATACAATTAAAACCAAGAACTAATAATTTTCTAGTAATATACTTTACTATAGGTTCTGAAAATCCTTGTCCACAAGTATATATAACTTCACCTTTATTTTCTATTAATAAATCTATAAAATCACTTATTTTTTTAGATTCTATCAAAGCTAATAATTCTTCTAAGTCTACTCCATAATATTTATTACTTTCTTGACCTGAAAAATGAGATTTCTTTTCTTTCAATGTAAAATTCAAGTTATAATACATATCTAAAAATCCCGAATATCCTAATTTTTTTGCTAAATTCATAATAGTAGTAGTAGACGTATAGTTTTTCTTTGCTATACCTCTTACCCCTATATCTTTAACATTCTGTATATTAATTATTATATAAATTAATATATTTTCTTCTGTCTTACTTAACTGATATTTATCCACCATTTTGCTAATATCTAAATTCATGCATTTCTCACCTACTATAAATAGTATATAATTTATTTAACGATAACACAAACTTTAATATCACACTACTACATCCATGCAGGGCATAAGTTATACTTTATAATTGATAAGAATTTAAGAGCATGAACATTAAATTTTGATTTCTCACGAAATAATTATATAAATAAAAAAAGACTGCGTTAGAAATAGATATAAAATCTATTTCTAACACAGTCCTAACCTTGGAGTAATTTACACAATAATAAAATACTAAACTATCAACACTCCAAACCTATTTTAATTCAGGCCAATATTCTTTGTTTACTTTAATTAAATCATCTAAAATACTTTTAGCAACGCTTGCACTAGGTACAGTTTTAGAAAGTGTAATAGCTTGCCATAATTTTAGATAGGATTTCTCTACCCAAGCTTCGACTACTAATTTTTCTACAGAAACCTGTTGCTGCATTAATCCCTTCTGGAATTGAGGAATCTTTCCTACTACTAATGGTTCTGGTCCATTACTTCCAACCATACAAGGTATTTCAACCATAGCTGTTGGATCAAAGTTTTCGATAGCACCATTATTCTCTACAATTAACAACATTCTTTCCTGTGAATTATATGCTATAGCTCTTGCTAAATCTACTATATATGATGCATGATCATCTACATGCAAAGCGCATCCTTTTGTAGATTGTTGTTCAATAATTTTCCTGCACTCTCCAAATACAAACTTTTCTCTTCCATCCATTACTTCGTTTGCTCTTGAATATTCTTTATTTGAATGCTTAACAACATAATCCTGGAATAAATAATATTTTAAATAAGTATTAGGTAATGTGTTTGGGTCTAATGCATACACATCTTTTGCTTTTGAAAAGGTATCATACCAACTTGCCTCAGTTTCTTGAGTACCTCCTTTATTAATTATATAACCATGTTTAGCAACATGTTCTTTTATTTTTGGCATTAAGTCATTTCCATCATTATCACGTATATCTGTCCACCAGCCAAAATGATTAAGTCCATAATATCGAACTTTCATATCTTTTCTTGACTTTAGTCCTAAAATTTCAGCCATGCGTACTTCTGTACCTATTGGCATATCACATATGTTTAATATCTTTGAATTAGGCCTTAATTTTCTAGTTGCTTCTGCAACTATTGCTGCTGGGTTGGAATAGTTTAACATCCATGCATTTGGTGAATATTTCTCCATATAGTCAAGTATTTCAATAACTCCACCAATGGATCTCATTCCATAAGAAATTCCTCCTGGACCACAAGTTTCTTGTCCAAGTACATCATACTTTAATGGGATTTTCTCATCTAATTCACGCATTGCATATTTACCTACTCTTATATGAGCCATAACGAAGTCTATATCTGTAAATGCTTCTTTTGGATCTGTTGTCACACAGAATTCAATATCTGGTGCTTTCTCCTTTAAAACAACTTCACATGCTCCAGCAACTATTGCCTGTCTTTCCTTATCATTATCATATAATTTTAGTTTTCTTATAGGGAACCTATCTAAGTTGTCTAAAAGCATTAATATTATTCCTGGTGTAAATGTACTTCCACCGCCAGCTATTGTTACTGAAAATTTATTCATTATTATACCTTCTTTCTAATTTTATATATAAGCTATGAATAAGTAATTAGCATACTAATTATTTACCAATTCACAGTATTAACCTTTTTGAATGATTAGCATAAATTCCTTAAACAGAAAGATATTTGTCAACAGCACTTCTTACTCCACTTACTTTAGGTCCATAAATAGCTTGAATGTTATTACCGTTTTTTATTACCCCTAAAGCTCCTGTTGCTTTTAATGCTACTTCATCAACCATTTCGGCATCCTTTATCTTCACTCTTAAGCGAGAAAAACAATTATCTACAGTTTCTATGTTTTTCTTTCCACCAAGTGCTTCAACTATTACTGATGCTAAATCAGAACTATCGGTTTTAACTACTGCTTCTTTTACTGAACTGTTACTAACCTTATCTTTATAATCTTTTTTGGTATATAACTTTACTTCACTATCTTCTCTACCTGGAGTTTTTAAATTAAACTTAATAATTATAAACTTAAATAAAAAGTAAAATGCTACTAGTTCAACCAAACCTACACCTATAGCAATAGGCCATCTAGTCCTACTAATTCCTGCGGGTAAATTGTATGTCAAGAAATCTATAATACCACCTGCCGCATAAGTCCTAACTCCAAGTGCTACTACAATTACTTGAAATATTCCATCAAATACTGAGTAAGCCACCCATAAAGCTGGTGCTACAAATAAAAATGTAAATTCTAAAGGTTCTGTAATACCAACTAAAACAGATGTTGCTACTGCGGGTATTAAAATAGCCTTTAATTTAACCTTATTTTCTGGTTTTGCAGTTTTATAAAATGCAAACGCTGCTCCTACTAACCCAAACATTTTGACCATGCCATACTGTACATATTTTGCTGACGGATCAAAAACTTTTATTGATGGATCTGTTAACTGCGCTAAGAATATATTATAAGCTCCAAATACTGTTTTTCCACCAACTTCTAGTGTTCCACCAATATTAGAGTAAGAAAATGGAGTCCATATTAAGTGATGTAATCCTGTTGGTATTAGTACTCGATTTAAAAATCCGTATAAAAACACACCAACATTACCTGATATATTTATAAAACCTGTTAGACCACTGATACCTATTGCGACTATAGGCCAAATATAGCTAAATGCCATTCCAAGGATTAGTAAAATAGGTACTAAAACTAAAAGAACTAATTTTGTATTACCATAAAACGCAAATGCACCTGGGAACTCTTTATTACTAAATTTATTATGAACAAGTGCTACTACCACACCGAGTATTATTCCTAAAAAAACTCCCATATCAATTACTTGAAATCCCAGAATTATAGTTTGACCTGTACCAAATAAGTCGGAAGTTGTTTTGTAACCTACTAATTTTCCTGTTAAAGTAAGCCACTCATTATTAGCTCCTAAAAATATTAAGAATGAAAGTAATGCCACAAGAGCTGCTTCTGCTTTTTTATCTTTTGCCATCCCCATTGCAATTCCAACACAGAAGAGGATACCCAAATTATTCATAATAGGCCAAAGACCACTTGCAATATATTTTCCAACATTTATTAAAGAATTACCATCTCCAACAATTGTTGGATTGCTTAAAATAGAAGATAATGCAATGATTATACCAATTATAGGTAAGAACAATACTGGAACTACTATAGCTCTTGCAAAAATCTGCATTCCATTTACTATTTTTTCTTTCATTTAAAAATCCCCCTTTTTAAATTTGTTGTTAGTTTTTTATGTAATCATTTACTTGTTATACAATATTTCTCCCCCACTATTAATTTAAAACAATTACAAAGCTAATATAGAATTACTTAATCAGTAGACTTTTAACTCCTTTCTTTTAATATTTTGTTAATTTGTTGTTAGTTACACTTTAACAAATTTTTGTAATTTTTTAAATAGAAATGCCCCCTTTAAAAACAGGTTAAGTCAATTGACAACCTGTTTTTTTTATACAATATTAACTTTTTTTATCAAGATCAGAAATGCTCTTTTAATTTTTCCGTAGTAATACCATAAACATTCGTTTTAGAACACAAATAAAAAAACTTGCAAATACCTAATGTAAGGTCATTCGCAAGTTTCAAAGCTATTATGCTCTAACTTAAAATGATGATTTTCTGCTAAACAAAAAATCGATTTTTTTAATTCTAACTCATTTAGGCATTTTCTTTTTTACACTAGAAATTGCTTTTCTTGATTTTTCAATCATCCTTTTACTTTCTTCACCCATTTTTAGACTTACTGAAATATAAATCATATCTAAAATAACAAGTTGAATAAGTCGTGATACCATAGCATCTGTATAGTATTCTAAATCATATGTCGAACTAAACAACGCAACATCCGAAATTTTTGCAAGATCAGAATTCAGATAACTTGTAATGCCTATAATCTTGCATCCTTTTTCTTTTGCACTTTCAGCACATTCTAATACTTCTCGACTCTCCCCTGTATGAGAGATGAGAACTACAACATCATTAATCTCAAGATGACAAGTTTTTATTAATGAAAAATGTGAATTTACATCATAAGATACCTTTTTACCAATTCTCATGAACTTATGATATGCATCCATGGCGATTACACTCGATCCCCCTGATCCATAAAATAATAAACTGTTGGATTCATAAATAAGATTCACAGCTTTCTCCAAATCATCTACATTTATTATGTTATTCAGATCATTTACTGCACAGCCTACAGAATAAACGACCTTTTGTTTAACTGCATTAATGTCATCCTCAGCTACAATATTTTGATATCCATCCTCTATTTTAATGCCATTTGGTGACAGTGTATGTGTTTCTTTTGATAATTCCCCTGCCATATCTAGGCGAAATGTACTATATGAGCTGTAATCCAATTTATTTATAAAACGAATTACTGTAGGTTCACTGACATTACATTTTTGCGACAATTCATTAATAGTAAGTCTCACTGTTTCAGATTTATTGTTAAGAATAAAATCAGCAATATTTTTCTGAATTTTAGAAAGCGTATTGAATCTTGATCTAATGGTAGCGAAAAGATTGTCCTCCATAGTTATATTTTCCTCCTAACGTTTGTAAATAAACATCTTTAATAAATTAATTGTAGCAATATATCACATAAAAAACAATTAAATTAATGAACTATAATATATTGTAAAATAGTTATTGACAACGTTTAAATATTTTGATATTATTAAGACAGTAATAAAACTACTGTTATTAATATTCATTAGTAGTAAAGTTACTGGAAAGAGTGTAAATGTTTACTATTGACTGTATCATTAATAGCAATTCTAGCTAACTATAAACATTTAATACTTTAAAAGTACAATTAAATAACTAGCTAAACATATAAAAAATAATTTATAGTAAAAAATGGAGGAGTAAACATGAAAAAAAATATTGGTTTTATAGGACTAGGTATAATGGGAAAACCTATGACATTAAATCTCATCAAGGCTGGTCACAAATTAACTGTATTTGATATTAATAAAGAAGCGGTGAAATTAATGGTTAATGCAGGTGCTACTTCAGCTGAATCACCTAAAGATGTAGCAGAAAATAGTGATATCATTTTTACAATGCTTCCAAATTCTCAACATGTAAAAGAAGTAGTTTTAGGTGAAAATGGAATTACTCAAAGTGCCAAAAATGGAACTATTGTAATCGATATGAGTTCCATTACTCCAGTAGTTTCTAAGGAAATCGCCAGCGAAATAACTAAAATGGGACTAGAAATGTTAGATGCACCTGTAAGTGGAGGGGAACCGGGAGCTATAAACGGTAACTTATCAATTATGGTAGGAGGTAAGCCTGAGGTTTTTGAAAAGGTTAAAGATGTGCTTTATAATATGGGAACCTCTGTAATATTAGTTGGAGATAATGGTTGTGGTGTAACTGCAAAGTTAGCAAATCAAATTATTGTAAATTTAAACATTGCGGCAATGTCAGAAGCACTAGTACTCGCATCAAAAGCTGGAATTGATATTGAAAAGATGTACCAGGCAATAAGAGGAGGCCTTGCAGGAAGTGCTGTACTTGATGCAAAGGTTCCTTTGATTCTCGAAAGAAATTTTGTAGCTGGTGGTAAAATAGCTATCAATCTTAAGGATATAACAAATGTTATGGAAACTGCACATGCACTTGATGTTCCACTACCTCTATCCAGCCAGCTATTGGAGATATTCCATGCGCTTAAGGCAGATGGAAAAGCCAATGATGACCATGGTGGAATAGTACAATATTATGAAAAAATTGCTAAAGTTGAAGTAAGAAAGGGGTAATTATGAATATTAAAAAAATATTAGTAAAAGAGGCTTTCTCTAAAATACCAGCAGTAGATATAAATGTTGTAAACAAATTATATGAAAAAGAATTACTTGAACTTAATAAAAAAATAATAGTTCTTGATGATGACCCTACAGGTGTACAAACTGTTCATGATATTTCAGTTTACACTGATTGGTCAGTAGATAGCATAGAAAAGGGCTTTGCAGAAAAAAACTCCATGTTTTTCTTGCTAACAAACTCTAGAGGTTTTACAGCAAGTGAAACAGAAAAAGCACATAAAGAAATAGCTTTAAATGTTATTAAAGTGGCAAAAAAATATAATAAGGAATTCCTTATTATTAGTAGATCAGATTCAACGCTTAGAGGACATTACCCTCTTGAAACAAATGTATTAAGAGAAGTAATTGAATCAAATTCCGAGCTTATATTAGATGGTGAAGTATTATTACCCTTCTTTAAAGAAGGTGGCAGGTTTACAATTGACAATATCCACTATGTTCAATATGGAGAAGAATTGATACCTGCTGGCGAAACTGAATTCGCAAAGGACAGAACTTTTGGTTATACAAAGTCTCATTTAGGTGAATATGTTGAGGAAAAAACGAATGGTGAGTTTAAGGCTGAAAATATCACGTATATATCACTTGAAAGTATTAGGAATCTTGATATCGAAACTATTACAAAACAATTACTTGAAGTTAATAATTTTAATAAAGTAGTTGTAAATGCTGTAGACTATGTTGATGTAAAAATATTCTCTATTGCATTAATTAAAGCATTAAAAACAGGAAAGAATTTTATGTACAGAACTGCAGCTGCATTCACAAAAGTAATTGGTGGTGTAAGTGATAAGGGCTTACTTACTAGAGATGAACTTATTAAGAATGAATCTAATAATGGAGGATTAATAATAGTTGGTTCTCATGTTAAAAAGACTACTGAGCAGCTAGAAGAATTGAAGAAATGTAGTTTTCTACAATCTATTGAGCTTAACTGTCAGCTTGTATTAGAGCCTAAAAAATTTGAAGCTGAAGTGGATAGAGTTTTAGAAAATTGCGAGAGGCTTATAGGTTCTGGTAAAAGTGTAGCTGTTTACACTAGTAGAAAAAGGATAGATTTAGGACTAGATAAAAAAGAGGAAGAATTAAAACTTTCTATCAAAATATCAGATGCTGTAACAAGTATTGTCCAAAGATTAAAAATAAGACCTAAATATATTATTGCAAAGGGTGGTATTACCTCAAGCGACGTAGGAACAAAAGGTCTTAGTGTGCAAAGAGCAACCGTTATTGGTCAGATTAAGCCAGGCATACCTGTTTGGGCTACAGGAAATGAAAGTAAGTTCCCAGGATTATCATACGTTATATTTCCAGGTAATGTAGGAACTAAAACTACTTTAAAAGAAGCAGCTGAGATTTTAGATAAATAAAAAACGAAATTAAAAAGGTCATAGGAGGATAAAATGCTAGTTAATATGAAGGAAATTCTCCATTATGCAAAGCTGGGAAATTATGCTGTCGGTTCATTTAATATTTATAGTTATGAAACTATAAAAGGTGTATTGGACTCTGCTAGGCATCAGAATACTCCTGTAATTCTTGCATTTGGCGAAAAATATCTAGAAAATATGGATTTTGAATTAGTATATGGCTTGGTAAAAACATTATCAAAAGACATTAAAGTTCAAGTTGCTTTGCATCTGGATCACTGTAGCAATTTAGAGAATGTGTACAAAGCTATAAAGGCTGGTTTTACTTCAGTGATGTATGATGGCTCTTCACTACCGTATGAACAAAATGTTGCAAACACATTAAAAGTAGTTGAAGTTGCTCATTCATGTAATGTATCTGTAGAGGCTGAGTTGGGTTCTTTAGCAGCAGGAGTAAATTCACATGAAGGAAAATCTACTGATGAAGAAATTTATACAAACCCTCTTCAGGCTAAAGATTTCGTACAAAAAACCGAAGTAGATGTATTGGCTGTATCAATTGGTACAGTACATGGAATGTATAAGGGAATTCCGAACATAAGAATAGATATATTAAAGAAAATTTTCAAAGAATTGGACATCCCTCTTGCATTACATGGTGGTTCAGGAACACCTGAAGATGTGATTAGGAATTGTATTCAAAATGGGATTTGTAAAATAAATGTTAATACAGAGGTATCATCCTATACTGTTGATAAATTGAAAGAATTATTAAATGAAGGAAAGAGATATCACTTATCCCAAATTTCTTTGATGCAAATAACTTATGTTAAAGAAGTAGTTTGTAAGTACATGAAACTTTTTGAGTAAAATGGTTTTGTATATTTAGATTAGTATATAGTATTTAGAATAAAATGAGTTTTATAAAAATTTTATAATCCAAAAACAATATGGAATGACAAGTTATTATATTGAAAAATTTGCTTGCCGTTTCATATACCTTACAATTTATCGACTTAAGTAAATTAACGTATTTTTAACTAATCCATAGAATTTTAGGTTAGCTCAATTTAGTATATAACTCCTGAAAACGATAACAATATCAACAAAAGCAATTTTATGTAAGTAAATAATTATTAATAATTAGGAGGTTAAAATATGCCACTAATAATAATTGGTATAGGCGTAGTATTATTACTTGTGTTAATGGTAGTCTTTAAGGTAAACGGATTTATTTCTTTGGTTTTGGTTTCTATTACAGTTGCAATTATGGAAGGAATGCCTGCAGTAGAAGCTATAGCATCTGTTAAAGCTGGGCTAGGGGGTACCTTAGGAAATCTGGCACTAGTTTTAGGCTTCGGAGCAATGCTCGGGAAGCTTATGGCTGACTGTGGAGGAGCTCAAAGAATTGCTACAACACTAATACGAGTGTTTGGAAAGAATAGAGTTCAATTAGCAGCTGTTATAACAGGTTTTATAGTAGGAATGGCACTTTTTTATGAAACAGGCTTTATTATATTAATACCATTGGTATTTACTATAGCCTTAGAAGCTGAGGTTCCCGTTCTTTATGTAGGTATCCCATTAGTTTCAGCATTAATAACAGCTCATGGATTTTTACCACCTCACCCTGGCCCAACAGCAATTGCTGGTATATACAATGCAAGTTTAGGAAAAACACTATTGTATGGGATACCAGTAGCAATACCAGCTGTTATCTTAGGTGGAACTGTTTTTACTAAATTTTTCAAAAAAGATTACTTAAATTGTGACATTCCAAAGGCGCTTTTTAACCCAAGACACTTTACAGAAGAAGAAATGCCTGGGTTTGGTATCAGTATATTTACAGCAACTATTCCGGTAATTTTGATGTCAATTCAAGCTATTATTGAAATTTCTTCCCCAAAGTCATCTCTACTTCCATATGCTAATTTCTTTGGGGACCCTGCAATAGCACTTTTGATTTCTGTACTAGTTGCTATATTCACTTTTGGAATCAATAGGGGTAAGAAAATCCAGGAAGTTATGAATTCTATTACAGCCTCAATAGCTTCAATAGGAATGATATTATTAATTATTGGTGGAGGCGGTGCCTTTAAACAGGTAATTATAGACAGTGGGGTAGATATATATATTGCCCATATGATGCAGGGAACTAACCTTTCACCATTATTACTAGCTTGGCTCATAGCAGCTGTTTTGAGAGTATCTCTTGGTTCTGCTACTGTAGCAGGTATGACAGCAGCAGGTATTGCAGGACCGCTTATAGGAATTACTGGTGTATGTCCAGAGCTTATGGTTATTGCAACCGGAGCAGGAAGCTTAATATTCTCACATGTTAACGATGCAGGCTTCTGGATATTTAAAGAGTATTTTAATCTTTCAATAGGTAAAACACTCAAAACGTGGACAGTAATGGTTACGATTGTTTCATTCATAGGACTAGCTGGTGTATTAATTATAAATGCGTTTATAGCATAATTAAATAATTGGTGTATATAGTTTTAATAAATTATATACACCAATTGTTTTTCATGAGGTTTATAATATAATTAAAATTATTAAATTTAAAGTTAGCTATAATTTAAGATATAAAAGGAGGAGTTACAAATGCTTAAATATAAATGGTGTGTATGTGATATGGATGGAACATTGTTTAATTCTTCAGATGTCATATCAAAAGAAAATGAAACAGCCTTAAAAAAACTTCAACAAAGTGGATTAGAAGTAATTATTGCTTCGGGAAGAGTTGATCTAATGTTAAAGCCTTTTATAAAACAGTTAGATTTAAAAGGATATGTTATATCTTGTAATGGTGGCTTAATTAGAGATATAGAAACAGGAAACATACTTTATTCAAAGGTAATGGACAAAATTAGCGTAAGAAAAATCATAACTTATTGTATTGAATATAATATACATTTTTTAATATATACTACTGATGTGGTATTTTCGAACAAAAATAACCCTAGGGCCGCTAAATTTGAAAATCTTAATAAGATGCTACCAAACAATTTACAAGTACCTATTAAGTATGTAGATAATAAAATAATAGAAAATATTGATGACATAAATGCCATAAAAATTTTATTAGTATGTAGTGATCATGAACATGTAAAATCTTTAGAAGAACATTTTTCAAGTTTTGATGATCTTACGGCATTGAGTTCGATGGGCGGACTTCTAGATATAATGGCTTCTAATATTTCTAAAGGTAGGGCACTAAAAATCTTATCAGAGAAATTAGATGTAGACCTAACTAAGGTTATTGCTTTTGGGGATAATTACAATGATATAGATATGTTTCAACGCGTTGGCATGCCTATAGCAATGGGAAATTCTGTAGAGGAACTTAAAACATATGCAAAGTATATAACGAGGTCAAATGATGAGTCTGGTATAGCCTATGCAATAAATAATTTCATATGGTCTTAAGATATTATCAACATAAAACATATAGTCCTTTCTAGTCTTTTTATCAATACATACATGAAAGTAGACTCACAACAATATTTTGTGAGTGAAAATGTAATTTAAATTAAAAATTTTGAATATTCCTTTTAAAATTAAAAATTTGACTAGGTTTCACAATTACCAAAACCGTTCCTAATGTTATAATCACACTACCTACAATTAATTCACTTGTAATGGGAGTATGAAATATCAACGTATGAAATACAATCGTCCATAAAGCATATGTTATGTTTAAAGCGGTTCCTTTAGCAGCTCCTATTAAATAAATCGTTTTATAGTAAAATATAAAAGATGTTGTTGCAACAAGCGCTGACAATACAAGTAACCAAATAGTATTACTGGCAAGTACTTCTCCTGTTAAAAAGTGTCCTTTCAGGATTGGTACTATAATTGCTCCATAAACTATGGCAGAAATTATGTACCTTATATTTAAGGCTTCTATAGGTCCTATATCATCCTTCATGCCATAAGCACATATTACGCTTTCAGATGCCCACCCCACAACTGCTCCTAGAGCAAAAAGTACTCCTATGATAAAAGTGCCTTTATTTACTGTTCCACCACCGAAATATCCTAGGACAAATACACCTAGCACACTTAACCCTATCCCCATCCAAGTGCTCTTTTCAATTTTTTCTTTTAAAAGTATAAAAGCAAGAACAGCTCCTATTGCTGGATAAACGGCTGAAATATTCGCAGTATATGCAGGTCCTATATACCTCATACTGAACATATAACAAGTCATACCTAAAGGACCTCCAAACAAAGCACCTATAGCTATAAATAACCCACCTTTTGTCTTAAATCCTTTTAAGACAGATTTAAAGTTTCCTCGACTAATATTTATTATGCTCATATATATAGCTGAAAGACCATCTTTTAAAAATGCAGCAACAAATGGAGCTAGAAATATTATGTTATCATTCTGTGAAAATAATGATGCCGCTAAAATTATTCCTATTATAACAGCATCTAATCCCCATGCTAAACCAGAACCAATACCCAGTATACAACCTACTTTGGAATTATTTGAATTGCTCATTCTACACCTCTTAAATTTTTGATAATAAATTTATAGAATAAATGGAGTAAGTTAATCTTTCACTAACCTAGTAGATAGGTCAAATAAATCGAGTGTAATTTCAGTCTGTTATTGACTAATATATATTATATATATGCCTATACTCTCAAAACTATTTTATTAAATATAAAAAAATTCAAGCTAAATTTCTCTAACCTCAGCCCCACTATTCTATTGCAATAAAAAAAGAAGGTAATATTTACCTTCTTCATGTTTACTCTATAAAACCTGTGCTATAAATAATATTCAAGTCCCAAAGACATATATTTGGGTTGCAGAGAATTACTATATTATACGTATGGTACTCTTATACAAGTTTCTCAAATTGATAGTTTGAAATCAAAATAAAGAACATAAACAAAAACTCATTTCACAAGTTTTTGTTTATGTTCTTATATGATGAAATCTTCTTTAGAGTTCGCCGGTTAAAAACTGTGCTTTCCCAAACCCAAAACTCCAATCTTCGCCTTCATTCACAACCATTGAAACCATAATATCTGCTGGGTCAATATTGCATTCTTGTTTTAAAGCAAGCACTAACTTTTCATAAAAAATTTCTTTTTTTTCATGTGTGCGTTGACGAGTAGTAATAGTAATAACAATCACACTTTTAGAACGCTTAAACCCTAAGCCTGTATCTTTAATAATCATTTCATAAGGGTGATGTTGGTGAACAATTTGATAACGATCACCTTCTGGGACTTGAAAAGCATCGACAATTACTCGATGTGAGATATCTAGTATCTTTGTAACCTCTGTTTCTGTTCTTCCTTCAATCATATCAAAACGAATTAATGGCATTTAAAACCCTCCTATTATTAAAATCTAATTAGTAATTTTTATTTTGAACATTCAATTATAGTATTATGATCAGAGCAATAATCAACATATTCACTAGATAAGCATTCATTAGTTATAATTCTTTTGACATCCGTTAATTCAGCATAGGTCAAGAGTGTTGATTTTCCAAATTTCGAGGAATCTGCTAATAAATATAATTCACCTGCTCTTTTAGCAACATGTTTTTTTATTTCTGTTTCTAAGATATCTGAATTTGTTAATCCATGTTTAATAGATACTCCCGTTGCTGACATAAATGCCTTATTAATATTATACCGATTAATAGTATCATCTTCGTCAATACCAACAAATGATTGAGTGCCTCTTTTGTAAGTATGCCCAACTATTATTAATTGAATATTATTTAAACCAGCTACAGCATTTATAATGTCTAAACTATTAGTTAAAACAGTAAAGCTCTTATTATTGTCTATTACTTCTAACATTTGGCGCGTAGTAGTCCCCGAATCGATAAAAACTAAGTCATTTTCTTCAATAAAGGAGGCTGCAACATGAGCAATGTTTTGTTTTTTTTCTTGATTTTGGATTGTTCTATTTTCAAAAGGTATTAAAGAAGTCTTATTAGCTAAAACACCTCCATATACTTTTTTTAAATTACCGTTTTCTTCCAAATAGTTGACATCACGACGGATAGTGTTTTTTGAAACACTAAAAGTTTCACAAAGTTCGTCTAAAGAAACACTCCCATTTTGGTATATATATCGCTCAATCTTCTGAATTCTTTTTAATTTCATTTGTGAGCTCCCCTTACGTTTATAGTTTATCAATTAATGTAATTATAGCACATATCCAAAACATAATCAACATATCATCACTTTCATTGTAATTATTGTAAATTAAATTTAATATTTCAATATATAACCAAAATTAAATTGACTAATGATTATATTAATACTATAATATAATCAATACCTTATCAAATAGATGTTTTTGGATATATTTATACAAAAATATCTTTATTTTGAGACTATTTTGTAAACGTTATTTTTCATTTATGAAAACATGAAACTTTGAATAATTAATTGTGGCATCTTACAGTCCCTTGATTACAAGATTTTGCAATTACTTATAGAAGATAAGTATTAAGGAGGAATAGAAAATGACAAATATTAATGTAGGAATTGTAGGGTTAGGAAGATTAGGAAAAATACATGCTTCAAATTTATCAAAACAAATACCTGGGTGCACTCTTGTAGCTGCTTGTAGTTTATTCGCAGAAGAATTGGATTTTGCAGTAAATAATCTTGGGGTAACAGAAACTTATAAAACATACGAAGAAATGATTGAAAGTCCAAATCTAAATGCAGTATGCATTGTCTCGCCTTCAGGCTTCCATTGCAAACAGATTAGACAAGCTATGGATAAAAACTTACATGTATTCAGTGAGAAACCAATAGGATTAGATATTGAAGATATTGAAGAAACACAAAGAGTTATTGAAGCTCATCCACATCAAGTTTTCATGTTAGGGTTTATGAGACGTTATGACGAATCCTATAAATATGCTAAGCAAATGGTTGATGATGGAGAATTAGGAGAATTGACTATTGTTCGTAGTTATGGCATAGATCCAAGTGAAGGAATGGAAAGCTTTGTCAAATTCGCAGGTAATAGTAATAGTGGTGGTTTATTTGCAGATATGTCTATCCATGATATTGATTTAGTGAGATGGTTTACAAAAAAAGAGATCTCTAAAGTTTGGGCAATGGGGAAAAACGCAGCTTATCCGGAACTTGATAAAGTAAATGAGTTAGAAACTGGAGCCGCAATGCTGCAATTAGAAGACAAAACTATGGCGATTTTAGTAGCAGGCCGAAATTGCCTTCATGGTTATCATGTAGAGACAGAGCTAATTGGAACGAAAGGAATGCTACGCATTGCAACAGTTCCTGAAAAGAATTTAGTAACAGTAATGAATGAACATGGCGTCATTAGACCTTGTTCTCAAAACTTTCCAGAACGATTCAAACAAGCATTTGTTAATGAGCTAAAAGAATTCATTCTATGTATACAAGAAAAACGTCAACCGGAAGTTCGAGCATTTGATGGATTACAAGCTACAAAAGTTGCACTTGCTTGTAAAAAATCTTGTGAAACTAACGAATTAATTGAAATCAAATAAAAGAAAACACATTAAAGCGATGGTGTGTATAATAATATTATTATAAAATGAGACTACTGTAAAATTGTAGCAAACTAAAAAGCACTTAGATTTAAGTGCTTTTTAGTTTGTGGTACCGCAATCAAAACGTTCCTTCGTTATCAATGGTTTACCTTGTAAAAATGATAAACAAGACTTTCGAAACATCATTCAGATACACTAAAATTAATTTTATTCTCTTCAAAAAATTCTATATATTTTTCAGACGGTTTTTTATCGGTTATAAGATGATCAATATCGCTTAATTGACAATACGTCATAAGTGTTGAAACATCAAATTTAGAAGAATCTACTAATAAGAATAGCTCATTAGTCTTTTCCACTATAATTTTTTTAAGTTTATATTCTAATGACGAAGAATTTGTAGCCCCATTAGATATAGAAACACCTGTAGCAGCCATAAATGCTTTATTTACATTATAGTCTTTTAATATCGCAAGAGCATGTATTACCTCAAAAGAATTTGTCTTTCTTATTAATCTTCCCCCTGTACAAATAACGTTTAAATTTGGATAAGGGAGTGCATTTACTATAACATTCAAATTATTAGTAAGTATAGTTACATCATTTTTGTTTTTTAAGAAGTCTATCATATTAAGTGTTGTTGTACCAGAATCTATGAATATAACATCTCCATCATTAACAAAGCCAGATGCAACTTTAGCTATTTCCATTTTTTTATAATTATTTTTACTGTTTCTTTCTTCGAAAGGAATTAAGGATTTAATAACAGCTGTTACTCCACCATAAACCTTTTTTACGGTTCCTTTTTTTACAAGTTCATTTATATCTCGACGAATTGTGTTTTTAGAAATTTTAAAAACATCACACAATGAATCTAAAGGGACTGATTCGTTGCTTAGTATATATTCCTCAATTTCTTTAATTCTATTAGTTTTCATAATTAATTATCCTTTCTTCATAATTTATAGGTAACTTATAAATAAACTACGAATATATATTACACAACCTATAATATCTTTGTTTTTAAACTTTTTAGTATATGGTAATCGTTTTCTCGGGATTAATAAATTCAACTTATACATATAATTTGTGTAATGATTTGACTGTAATTTCTGTATTTAAGTCAAAACAGTTAATAACATTCCCTTATTTGTTATAAGTGAATCACTACGACAAATAGAAAGCAAAAGATGATGTTCTTCTTCAATACAATTATACCAAAAAATAATGCTGAAAAACAGTTTAAATTTACTAATAATATGCTCTTTAATAAAAATAAAATTAATTTCCGTTTAAAATGAGCTCCACTAATATTGAAACATATTAGTGAAGCTCATTATTCATCATTAATTTAGATTCTCAAACTTATTAATGGCTTAATTTTAATGTTTAATTTGTTGCTGTATAATTTATAATATTATTTAATTCTCCTCTTTCTTTTTATCTAGCAAGTCCTAATGGTGAAAATAATATATACATTCCGATCATACAAATTACAACAAATGCTCCAATATACTTTCCATATTTCCATGGTGTCAAATCCACTTTATTTTCATTATCTTGAATTTTAAATGGTATTTCCATCGGTTTTAATTTACCAATTAATAGCATTAATAAAACATCCAAGAAGAATAGACCACTTAATACGTATAAAAAATTAATATCGGCAAATAAGAATTTAGACAGCATATATGCTACAATATGAAAAATCATTGTTACTTTTGCGGCTAAAGCCGGAACACGTTTTGTATAGAATCCAAGTAGAATAATTGCTAATAATGGCATATTATAAAAGCCATTGTATTCTTGAAGGAATGTGTACAATCCTGCTGGCGCATAAGCAATAAGCGGGGCAACAACTACTGAAACTATTGCTACAAACGTTGTCACTAATTTCCCAACTCTAACAACTTCTTTGTCAGAAGCCTTAGGACGAAACACTGGTTTATAGAAATCTAATGCGAATAGGGTTGAAGTACTATTCAAAGCTCCTGCGAAAGAACTTAATATAGCTCCAAAAATTACTGCTCCAAAAATACCATAAGCCCATGTTGGAAGTACTGCTGTGACTAATGATGGGTATGCATCATCAGCTATTTTTAGTGTGTTTCCAAACATATTATATGCAATAATCCCTGGAAAAACTAAGAATAAAGCTCCGAATATTTTGAAAAAGCCTACATATAACGCACCCTTTTGTGCTTCTTTAAGATTTTTCCCGGCTAATGCCTTTTGAACAATCATTTGGTTAGTACACCAATAAAATAGATTATTGAAAAACATCCCTAAGAATAATGTTGGCCAAGGAATTAATTTTGAGTCAAGTGATCCGATAGCGTTTAATTTCTCTGGAGTATGCGAAATTATTACTCCAAGTCCCCCACTGAAACTACCATTACCTAACATTATTAATCCTAAAATCGGTATTGAAATACCTCCAACAATTAAACCAACACCATAAATTGTATCACTAAAAGCACTTAAAGATATTCCTCCAATTAATACATACAATAGTCCAACCAAACCGATAAATGCCGCTACAACTATAATTGCAACTTGGCCATCTACATTTAATAATCTATCTATATGGAAAAGTTTATTAAATACTAACGCCCCTGAAAACAATACTACTGGTAAAAAAGTAACGGTGTAACTTACTAAAAACAAAAATGATATAATTCTCTTAGTTGTTGTATCATAACGAATTTCAATAAAATCAGAAATAGTACTAATTCCATGTTTTAAGTACTTAGGTAAGAAAACAAATGCTAATAATACACAAGCAAAAGCAGCTGTAACTTCCCAAGCCATTACCTCCATTCCAGCCACGTAACTTTGACCATTTTGTCCAACAATTTGTTCAGTAGATAAATTTGTCATTAGAATTGTTCCGGCAATTGTAATTCCTGTTAGGCTTCGTCCTCCAAGAAAGTAACCCTCTGCATCACATTTGTTAATTGCTTGTGATTTTTTCCAAGCAATAAACCATACAGTTGCAACTATAGCTATAAATGTAATTATCGAAAAAAGATTCATTAACTCACCGCCCTTTTTATAATAGGATTATAATCCGCACACCTCTTTAATATATTTTCTTGCTTTAACTGCATATTCAAATGGATTTGCCTTTGCTGGATCTTGCTCTGCTTCCACTAGTAGCCAGCCCTCATAATTATTATCTGCCAAGATCTTGAGTATTGGATTAAAATCTATGCTTCCATCACCGGGTACTGTAAAAGCTCCTAATCTAACGCCATTTAAGAAACTAAGCTTTTCAGCTTTAACCTTTTTTGCTATCTCCGGTCTAACGTCTTTTAGATGAACATGCTTAATTCTATTAATATACTTTTTAAGTATTGCTATATGATCTTCACCTGAGTATACTAAATGACCTGAATCAAACAACAAGTAAACTAGATTTTCATCAGTAATGCTCATAAGCTTGTCTATCTCTTCTGTCGTTTGTACACCTGTTCCCATATGGTGATGGTAAACGAGTTTCATTCCTTTATCTTGAGCTAACTTTCCTAACTTGTTTAATCCACTTCCAAGTAGTTCCCATTCTTCCTCATTAAAATAGTACTTTCCATCAAATACTGGTGTATCTAATTCGCCTTGTATACTGTGTCCTTGTTCAGCCACAACGATTACATTAGCTCCCAAAGCATATAGAAAATCTCTATGCTTAATAAATTCCGCTTGAGTTTCTTCATATGGTTTCGTGGTTAAGAATGAACTAAACCAAGCACTTGCAATTTCCAAACCTCTAAGTTCTAAAGCCTTCTTTAAAACGTTAACATCCTTTGGATATTTGTTTCCTACTTCAGTTCCCTTAAAGCCAGCTAATGCTGCTTCGCTCAAGCACTGATCAAAAGTGTTTTCTTTTCCTAAATCTGGCATGTCATCATTTGTCCATGCAATTGGAGCAATACCTAATTTAACTTTTTTACTATTCAACATAATTAATACCCCCTACAATTAAAATTTAATTTCAGATAATTTAACTGGTCTATTCTCATGTAATGATTTTGTAGCAGCTTCACCAATTAATACAGCTTGTAAACCATCTTCTGCATTTACAGGTGTAGGTGTATTATTTACAATTGCTTCAACAAATTCTGTTATTTCTTCAGCATAAGCTTGCATATATCTTTCTAAGAAGAAGAATAATGGTTTTTCTCCTGTAACACCATTTTCATTTGATATTACTGCTGTTGAAGTGCTGTCATTTGCTACTGCAACTTGACCTAATGATCCAAACACTTCAGCCCTTTGATCATATCCATAAGCTGACTGCCTTGAATTATCAATTACTGCTAAAGTTCCGTTTTTCATCTTTAATGTTATAATTGCTGTATCAATGTCCCCAGCTTCGCCTATAGCTTTATCAACCAATACAGTACCAGCTGCGTAAACCTCTTCAACTTCACTATCTAAAAGATATCTAGCCATATCAAAATCATGAATTGTCATATCTAAGAACATACCACCTGAAACCTTTACATAATCTATTGAAGGTGGTTCTGGATCTCTTGAAGTTATTTTCAAAATATGAGGTTCTCCAATTTTTCCAGCAACAACCGCATTCTTAACTGATTTAAAGTTATGGTCAAATCTTCTATTAAAACCTACTTGATACTTAACCTTAGATTTACCTAATTCATTAATGACTTCTTTTATTCTAGTTAAATCATGATCAATTGGTTTTTCACAGAAAACACTTTTTCCTGCTCTTATTGCTTCTATTGAAATTGGTGAGTGTGTATCTGTTGAAGAGCAAATTAATACTGCATCTATTTCTGGATCTTCTAATATTTTTTTATAGTCACTATATACCTCAAGTATTCCCTTACTCTTTGCCCATTCTCTTGTAGCATCGTTTAAGTATGCATCAGCAATTGATTTAATTTCAGCATTTTTAACATATTTTGATATACTTTCTCCATGTACCTTTCCAATTCTTCCTACACCAATAATTCCAACTTTTAACATAATAGCATCTCCTCTAGTTTTAGTATTTTCTTGCATTTATAAGATTATCTTTTTTGTCAATATAAGCATTTTTTATTGATTCTTTATTAGAAACCTCAGCAACACCAACATGCCACCAAGAATCATAACCATCTGTCATTGTTTTTGGAAGTGTTTTTATATCTATTAAAGTAGATCTAGTTTGTTTCTTTGCATCTACCAATGCTTCTTTAAGCTCTTCTATTGTTTTTACTGTATAGCTTTTCACTCCGTACCCCTGCGCACATTTTGCAAAATCTATTGGAATTAGGCCACCATTAAGCTTACCACTTTCTTCATTTCTATATCTAAATTCTGTTCCAAAGCTACCCATTCCATTTCCCATTTCTAGATTGTTAATGCAACCAAATCCACTGTTATCAAATAACAATACATTTATCTTCTTGTTTTCTTGAATAGAGGTTACAAGTTCTGAATGGAGCATTAAGTAACTTCCATCACCAACCATTGCATATACCTCTTTATTAGGTTCTGCAAGCTTCACTCCTAAAGCTCCTGATATTTCATATCCCATGCATGAAAAACCATATTCCATATGGTAACTATATTTATCTCTTGAAACCCATAATCTTTGTAGATCTCCTGGTAAACTACCTGAAGCACCAACTATAACATAATCTTTTTTAAGGAAATTATTAATTTCACCTATAGCTGTAGTTTGTGGAAGAGCTTCTCCGCAAAGTTCATAAAACTCTTTTAAGCTTGCTTCATTTTGTCCTAATATTTCTGGTTTGAAATCATTTTTAATATACTTTATACTATATAATCTCTCAATTTCTTTTTCCCATTTGTTTTTGGCATCAGAAATTTCTTTCTTATACCCACTCTTATATCCTTTTTCAATAAGCTTATCTATAAGTTCTTCTAAATTAACCTTTACATCTCCAACAATTTTAGTAGCATCCATTTTATTTGCATTATACCTAGATGTATTTATTGTTAAGAATTCAACTTCATCATTTTTAAATAATCCTTTAGAACCCGTTGTAAAATCTGTAAATCTTGTTCCGAGTCCTATTATTAAGTCCGCATCCTTCGCTATAAGATTTGCAGCAAGATTGCCTGTAACTCCGACACCACCCAAATTTAGGTAATGAATTGATTCTACTGCACTTTTCCCTGCCTGGGTTTCAGTAATAGGTATGTTAAATTTCTCCGCAAATTTCTTTAGTTCTTCACCGGCTTCTGAATATTTGGCTCCACCACCACAAATAATTAATGGTTTTTTCTTTCTACTTATTAAGCTTATAGCATCTTCTAGTTCTGCATCTGTACCTTTTCTTCTTTCAATTCTATGCACTTTCTTCTTGAAAAAATATTCTGGATAATCATAAGCTTCTGCTTGAACATCCTGTGGTAAAGCAATACATACTGCGCCAGTATCTCCCTCATCTGTTAATACCCTCATTGCATTTATCATAGCTGACATCAATTGTTCCGGTCTGCTCACTCTATCCCAATATTTAGTCACAGGTTTAAAAGCATCATTTGTACTAATTGAAGCATTATGCTCTTGTTCTACTTGCTGAAGTACAGGATCTGGCTGCCTTGTAGCAAATGTATCACCCGGTAGTAATAATACAGGTATGTTATTTGCTGTTGCTGTTGCTGCAGCAGTTATCATATTAGCAGCACCAGGTCCTACAGATGATGTGCATGCATATATTTTTTTTCTTCTTTTTTGTTTTGCAAAAGCTACAGCCGCTTGAGCCATACCTTGTTCATTTCTACCTTGACGAACTATTAATTCACCAGGGTCTTGCTCTAATGCTTGCCCAAGACCTAATACATTTCCGTGTCCAAATATTGTAAAAACGCCTTCAACAAATCTTTCTTCTTTACCATCAAAACTCACAAACTGATTGTTTAAAAATTTAACCAATGCTTGTGCAGTAGTTAGTCTAATTGTACCCATTTCAAACCTCCTCATATCTTAATTTATCATTAATACTATTTTTCTGGCCAAATTTTAACATCTTTTTCCCAAAGCCATTGATGTTCTGGAACATCTATCCTATCTGTCCATGGATTATTTTCTAAATGTCTAATCATCCAACAATAATACATTGCATAACCTGGAGCTGAGGTTTGTGGATGAACAAGTCCTCCATTTATTGTAGCAAAACTATTATCAGTTATTTTATATGCATTATCTCCAATCAAACATAAACCTAGACCTTGAGGTTTGTTAAATTTATAGAAATATACCTCTGGTTGTGGATGATGATGTGGTGGATAGCTTGACCATTTACCAGGATAAGTTATAACTTCACCCATGACCATATTAGAATATGGTGCATTCTTATAATCAAATACAGTTCTTACAACACGTCTTGCAGTGCCATTCCATGTACCTTCTCCAAAAACATCACTTTGACAATCTTCTGGAGAATAAAATTTAGGTTCAAATTTTTTATCATTATCTGTGCATTGAATAAGTATTTCGCTCTCATCCTCTGCAATTAATGTAACCTCTGTAGTTTTTGGTGCATGCAAACACCATGGATCTTCATCAAATACAGAATCTCTTTTCATTGTTTTTTCGTTTTGTTCCCAACATATTTTTACATTTCCTGTTAGGAGAAGTATAGCCATTTCCTTATCCTTCTGAAAATATTCTTTCTTTTCTCCCTTGCTCAATTTTACGACTACTATGTCCATTAACATATCCTTGTTCTTGCCATTAATTTCGCACAAGAAATTACCCCCATACTTTATACCACCTAAACTATGAACCATGTTAATACCTCCTTATAAATCTTTTTTAAACTCGTGCAACCATTTCTCCATGTTCTTCTTTACTATTTCTTATAAATTCTTTAATCTCTTCTGCTTTAGGCATTGCATCTGAGCAACTGTGACTTGCAACGAGCATTGCAGCTGAAGCACTACCAAATTCTAAGCAATCAATAATGTCCCAACCTTCAAGTAATCCATAAACAAATGCAGAACCATATGCATCTCCACCACCGAAGGATTTAAGAAGTTTAACTGGGAAAGGCTTTATATTATAGCTTTTTTTATCTGATGTATAAGCAGTTGATCCATCTTTCCCATGTTTTATAACAACAATTTCATTACCATAACCGAACCATCTATTAGCAATTTCCTGATCGCTTTTATCTTGTCCAATTATTCCTTGAGTTAACTCAAATTCTTCGCTTGATCCTATAATAACATCACTGTTTTTTGCAACTATAGAATAATAAATTGCAATTTCATCTTTATTAAGCCATGAATATTCTCTATAATCAATATCGAATATAACTACTGTATTATTTTTCTTCGCATACTCTAATGCTTTCAAAGTAGCTTCTCTTGATGGACTCTGTGCTAGAGCAGTTCCAGATATTATAATAGCTTTAGCATTTTTAATATATTCTTCGCTTATCTCGGAAACATTAAGCGCTAAATCTGCAACACCAGTTCTGTACATTAAAATACTACTTTCTGTTGGACTAAGTATTTCAGTGAAAGTAAGCCCTAAAGACTCTCCATTCTTTGCAAGACAAACTTGAGTTGTATCTATTCCTTCTTTTTTGAAATAGTTAATGATAAATTGACCAAATTGATCATCTGATACTTTGCCAATAAAACCTACCTTTTTACCTAGTCTTGCAAGTCCCACAGCCGTGTTCGCTGGTGACCCACCTAAATATTTTTTAAAAGTCGTACTTTCTGAAAGTGGCATATTTATATCAATAGGATTAAAATCAATTGCAGCTCTTCCTATTGGAACAATATCAAACTCTCTACTATTATCAAATTTAATGTAACCCATCATTTTGCCTCCTACGCTTTATTTTGACTTCCGAATATCAACATATGCCTTCTTACATTAAGATAAGCACCTTCTATTTCTGCCTGATGCAATTCAAAGTAATCAACCTTTTCAGACTGTTCATATAATCTTCTAACGTTTTCTTCAACTGATGCAAATGTTGCTGTTGCTATATTAATTTTTCTAATTCCAAGACTTATACATTTTTTAAAGTCATCCTTACTTATTCCTGTTCCCCCGTGTAGTACTAATGGAACCTCTACACTCTTATTTATTTTATCTAATATATCAAAATTTAATTCTGGCTTTTCTAAGTATACTCCATGAGCATTTCCTATCGCTACTGCTAATGCATCAACACCTGTCTGCGCGTAAAACTCCTTTGCTTCATTTACACCAGTACACAATACTGATAAATTTTCTGAACCATCTTCGCTACCACCAACTCGTCCTATTTCTCCTTCTACGTTTGCATTATATTTTTTTGCCTCGGAAATAACTTCTTTTGTTAACTTCATATTTTCTTTCAGTGAATACTTTGAACCATCTATCATAACTGAAGTAAACCCAATCTCAAGAGCTTCCTTTATTCTTTCTATTGTTATTCCATGATCTAAATGTATAGCAACTGGAACTTTTGCATTTATTGCTGCTGCAATCATCATAGGCCCTATTAAACATAATGGTGTATGATTTAATCTTACCTCCGCGATTTGAAGTATCATCGGAGAATTTAATTCTTCACCAGCTTTTATAGCACCCATTATCATTTCCATGTTTGCTACGCTAAAAGATCCTACTGCATATTTCCCTTCTTCTGCTTTAATCAATAAATCCCTCATATTTACTAATGACATTTATTTCACCCCTTCCATAATGATTTATAAATATTTATTATGTCTTCCTGATTAGCGGTTCTATTTGTATTTAGAATCGCAATCCCTAAATAGTCATTAATTTACCTTGTATTCGTTATCATTACCCTTAAAAAAACTTTCCTTTATAATTGTGTATCTTGAAGTTAAAAATAAGTTACTCATTCACTATTTTTCTTTAATGTTGCTTCGTTGTCACTTATTGATTATATTATACATAACTTAACCAACACATGTCAATAGCAATAGTGTATTTTTTTTATTTATTAAAAGTATTGAGTATGTTTCAGTCACATTCAGCATTAAATTCTCATTATTTAATGCCATTGCTTATATAAACTTATTAAATAGTCTATATATTTATTAATCTAGGATTTATTTAAGAATATTTAATAACTGGGAATGAATTATTTTTTTTACTTCCTTAAGTTCAGTTTCATCTTACTAACTTCTCTAATTTTTCACTTACAGATTTAGTAACAATTCTTTTCTTATTTTGCTATAATAGTCAACAATATTTCTATCATACTCCCCCTCCATAAACTTAGAATTCAATAAAAAATCTGCAGTAGATCGATTCATTGCCGCTGGGATGTCATATACAACTGAAATTCTTAAAAGTGCTTTAACATCTGGATCATGAGGTTGTGCAGTAAGTGGATCACAGAAAAAAATTAAAAAGTCTATATCTCCATTTACAATTGATGCTCCAATCTGTTGATCACCTCCCATAGGACCACTTTTGAACGCCTTAACAGGTAACCCTGTATTTTCACTAATAAGTCTTGCTGTAGTACCTGTTCCCATAAGAAAGTGTTTAGATAAAGTATTATAATTTTCTTTTACCCAATTTATTAATTCCTCTTTTCTGTTATCATGAGCAACTAATGCAATATTTTTTTGTTTACCAATTTTATAGTTATCCATACCTTTACCCCCTTATCTTCTTTAAATTAGCATAACGATTACATTTCTTGTTACTTTATTGTTATATGTTTGTCATCTTTTGATTATATCTTATCTTATTTAACAAACATATGTCAATAATTATTTTTTTCTGTTATACTTTTCTTAAGGTTGTATAATCTAAATTTAGAATAAATATATAAGGAGATTAACATAATGAAAGATTTTGCATTTATATCTGATTTTGATGGAACTCTTACTAAAAAGGATTTTTATAAAATATTATCCGAGGCTTATTATAAAGAAGAACTCTTACCCCTATTCAACTCTTGGAAAAATGGAGAAATGAAAAATAGAGAGTATTTAGGCTATGTTTTTAATAATGTACGTAGAAGTGAAGCTGAGCTAAATGAAGACATCTTAAATATTTCTTTTGACCCTTTTGCTAAAACTTTTATAGAGCAAGTTAAAGCTGCTGGCGGAGACTTTATTGTGATTAGTGCTGGAGCAAGTTATTACATAGATAAAGTCTTGGAGAATTATAATATAAAAGGAATAGATGTTTACTCCAATAAAGGTATTTATAAAAACAATGGTATTTACTTTGACTTAGATGAAAATAGTGAATTTTATTCAGATCGTTATGGTATTGATAAATTAATCATTGTTGAAAAACTAAAAGCTAATTATAAAAATATAATTTATGCTGGTGATAGTGCACCAGATCTAGCTCCTGCATTAATATCAGATTTGGTTTTTGCAAAAGGAAAATTAGTGGATCTTTTAAAAAAAGAGAAAAAAGAATTTATAGAATTCCAAAATTTTTCTGAGGTGTGGGACAAGTTAAAGAAACACATATGATATTTAAAAACATTTAAAAACATGTCCATGATTCTAAACGCATCGTGGACATGTTACATATAAATGCTCGTATTAATTTTAAAAGTGAATTTATGGTATTCCAATATGTTTAACTTTATAACCAGCTTACAATAATATCCTTTTTCTTAGATTTTAAATTCCTTCCACTAGAATATCCAACGGATATAACAGCCATTAGCTGTACGTCATCTAAAACTCCTAATAATCCCCTTACTTTATCTTCACATTTTAATATTCCACTAATCCAGCAAGTAGTATATTTTGTATCGTATCTCCGATTGATTCAGTATGTCTTAAGTAAATGCTTGGGGATTTCTCGTCTAAAGATTTGGTAAACTATTATTACTATTAATTAGATATGACGAAATGAATGTATGATCTGTGTACCTAGTTTTAGTGGGTAACATATTATTTATTAATAAGCCGAATGTACCACAATACTAATATGGATAAAGTGGAAAGGGTGTTCATGATGCAATAAACATGTTTTAATTTTTCCATATTGGAATGTAAATGGCTTAATTCATAGATTAAATACTTAAGGGGTAACAGAAACACTATCAATGGTTACAACCTCTCTAAACTCAGTAGTTAGAGGTGACGTCAAAGTTACAATGTTATTCTTAACCTGGACAGTTTGTGAATTAGCTGCTGCTTCAATGGTTTGTGGTGTTGCATAGCTACCTAGGTTTCCTAACAGCTTACTTGTCCCATCAAATATATGGATTCCATAGTTAAATATTGCTACTCCACCAGCGGAAACTGTTTTAGTAGTTCCAGCAGTTATATTGGTATAAAATTTTTTATTCCTTGAGTTATATCCTACAAATTTAATATTAGAGGCATATGATTCACCTGTTACAAAATAGTAATTAAAACCTTCTACAGTTTTAACAGATTCCACTGAAGGAGCTACAACTGTGTTTTTAATCAAAGTGACTGCAGTCTGTGCCAACAGCCGTCCATTTATAGATGCATTAGTCTCCAAAGTGATATTTGTCTTACCAAGTATGATTCCTTCAAAATGTGCATCTGTTCCAATTGAAACGGTTTCCGCTGCCTGCCAGAAGATGTTCTTTGCTTGTGCTCCACCCGTTAAGATAATCTTGGTGTCGCTAGCTTGGGTAATTCCTTTAGCTATTTGGAAAATCCAAACATCGTTTGGTCCGCCATTAAGAGTGACATCCGAATTTATTAAAACACCGGTGCCCCACTTGTAAACACCGGCTGTAAGTGTTTGACCACTAATATCTCCATTATACAGTTCGGTATAATTGGGAGCTCTTCCAGCTGCATCGGTGTACGCTGTTTCCATATTGTTTATCGCTGTAGTAAGAATACTGGACGTTGGCGAATCATAGTCTGCAGCGTATGCCTTTCCAATAATTTGATTTGAAACTGAAAATTCATTAGTGACATCTTTTGTCAGAGAAAATCCAGTAATGGCCGTCGAAGCAATTGGGCTAACTCCTATATTCCCAGTAATTACAGAATTGGGCACAGAAGATATTCCTGATTTTGACAATACTGCATAATTACCGGCCGTACCAAGGTTTACTGAAGCAGCGAATACTGAACTAGATGAAAATAATACCACGCTTATAATTAAAAAAGATAACAGTAGCTTTTTTAATTGTTCTTTCTTCATAATTCTCCTCCTGATTATCTCCAAATATAAAGTAAAGGTTATAATACCCCAAAAACTGTTTTAATCATGTTAAATGTATACTTTATAAAAGATAGTTTAGGTAGCAATCCTTTATTTCCGAGCTTCACTGTTTTATAAGATATATTTAAAGGTGCACCGTACCGTCCTCCACCTTCAAGCCAGATAGCTCCTAGCCAAATCTCTTGTACTGGAGTAGTTAATGATATATATGGGTTAGTTAATACCTGGTTACCTCCTACATATACTATTATTTGCTTATTACTGCCATTAACCAAAACGTAAATGTCATACCATTGGTTTTTAGATAGGCGACTAAAAAGCCCTTGACTATAAACAGGTTTCTCAAAAATATTATATGAAACTCCTATTTGATTATTCTCATTCATAACTAATGTTATCTGCCCTGTAGGGAATACTAACGTGCCAAGTGTCACTGCATTTCCTGTGAAAGAAGAAACCTTTAAGCGAATTTGACAAACAAAATTTTGAGGTGGTGCCTGTGATATTTTCAAGTTTTTTTGTATATATGGAGTTGCGTACTTTCTTTTAGATAATTGGATTATACCATTCTCTTCCCCATCTTTAGCCTTCCAAGTGGCATCTAAGGCAGTCCAATTATCAATTCCTTGACTGAAAGATTCTTCATAATTTACAATTTCACTTGGAAATGAAAGTCGATATACTATCCATTTTATAAAAAATATAGAAAAGAATAATAGAAGGATTGACAAAATTATACTTAGTATAGGCTTTCTCCTAAAAATGCAAAGGTTATTTTTAAATAAATTTTTAAAATTTAAATTTTTCATAAACCCTCCTGTTTAATCGAGTGATATGCTAGTTATTACAATAGCAACTCTATATGGATTAGAAATGGCTAGTAAATTACTAGCCACCTGTAGTTCCTGTTTTGTGAGATATTCTTTACTAAAAAGTTTTTTTAGGTTTAATTCTTAAAAATAGAAATAAACCGATTTGGCATTAGCGTACTTCATATTATAATTAATAGCTTAAAAAACTATGGTGCAATAGTAGTACTATCAATGGTTACAACTGTTGAAAACTGAGCGGTGAGCGGTGATGATAAAGTGACAATTTTATTATTAGCTTGAACAGTTGTTGAATCTGCTGCTGCTACAATGGTTTGTGGTGTTTCATAGCTACCTAAATTTCCAAGCGTCGTACTTGTCCCATCAAATACGTTTATTTCATAATTAAATGTTGCTACTCCACCAACAGCAATTGTTTTAGTAGTTTCGGCAGTCAAATTAGTGTAAAATTTGTTATTTCTGGAATCATATCCTGCAAGTTGAATATTTGTGGCATATGATTCACCTGTTACAATATAGTTACTATTACCTTCCACAGTTTGATTGAATGGTGTATCCGCTAAGGCTATAGTTGTATTAAATATAACCGAAAGCAAGAATATAAACCCTGCTATTTTCCGACTTAATATTTTCATTTCTCTTATTTTCACCCCCTTATTTGGTATACATGCAAATTATAAATATATACCGCAGTATAATAGTATTCAAATATTCTTAATTTGTTACAGTAAGTTGTAGGTAATTAGTTGTTAGCGAACTTCTAGTGCATGTATTATTTCTAATAATACGGTTCAACCCAATTCATTTTTAAGAATTTTTCTTCAAGTGTTTGCAAAAAAAGATTAAACGGCCTTAGCCCTTTGGAATTCAGGATTTTAGCCGCTTAAGTCAATTTTTATTATTTTCACTTTCTACTTTACAAGGAACAGTTCATAAAGTGCAGTAATGGAAACATTCTTTTAAGTAATTTTCCTATTATTTAAAAACACCTGTAACATAAGTTACAGGTGTTTTTTTGTGCAATATTAATCGGTTACTAATGAACCGTCCCAAGTATCAACTTTTGTGTTTTTCTTCTCTTCGTCATCAAACCAAGTTGTTGTTACAACCTTGGTCTCAGTGTAAAATCTTACGCCATCTTTACCTAGTGCATGTAAGTCTCCGAAGAATGAATTTTTGTGTCCTGAGAATGGGAATATGCCTACTGGTACTGGAATTCCAACGTTAACTCCTACCATTCCGCCATCTGTTCTTCTTGTAAACTCACGTGCAAAATGTCCACTTTGTGTAAATATTACAGATCCATTTGCCAAAGGATTTTTATTCATTAATTGAATTCCTTCTTCAAAGTCCTTAACTCTCTTTATACATATAACTGGTCCAAATATCTCTATATCTCCAACTGTCATTTCAGGTGTTACATGATCTAATATTGTAGGTCCAACATAAAATCCTTTTTCAAATCCTTTTACAGTTGCATTTCTACCATCTAGAACAAGTTTTGCTCCTTCTTCTATTCCTTTATCTATCCATTTTACAACTGATGCCTTGTGAGCTGCTGATATAGAAGGTCCAAGCGTAGAAGCCTTATCATAAGCTGGTCCTAATTTAAGCTCTTTAGCATATTCAGCCAAAAGTCCAACTAACTTATCTGCTATACTATCTTGAGCTACAATTACTGGAAGTGCCATACATCTTTCTCCTGAGCATCCAAAACTGGAGTTAATAATTCCACGAGCTGCTCTTTCAAGTGCTGCATCTTCAAGTACTAAACCATGATTCTTAGCTTCGCAAAGTGCTTGTACTCTCTTACCATTTAAAGCTGCAGTTCCATAGATATGTTTACCAACAGATGTTGAACCAACAAAAGTTATTCCATTAACATCAGGATGTTCTAAGAGTATCTCTGCTTCAACCCTACTACAAGTAACTATGTTTAAAACACCATCTGGAAGCCCTGCTTCTTGCCAAAGTTCTGCACATCTCATTGCTGTCATTGGACACATTGAAGCTGCTTTTATAACAATAGTATTTCCTGCTGCAATGCAAAGAGGAGTCATCCATCCCATTGGGATCATTCCCGGGAAATTAAATGGAGCTATTCCAGCATAAACACCTACAGATTCACGATACAAAACAGTGTCGTATCCAGTAGAAGTGTTCATAAGTGACTCACCCATCATGAAGCTTGGAATACCACATGCAAGTTCAACCGGTTCTTTAATCTTTAAAATATCTCCTTTTGCTTCATTCCATATCTTTCCGTTTTCTCTTGCTACTATTTCAGTAAGCTCGTCCAAATGTTCTTCGAGTATATCTCTAAACTTAAACATTATTTGTGCCCTTTTCATTACTGGCATTTGAGACCATTTAGGGAATGCATCTCTTGCAGATTTTATTGCACTATTAACTTCTTCTTTAGTACAACATGGTGCTTTTGCAATTACATCACCAGTGCTTGGATCACATACATCCATATATTTAGTTGTTTTTGATTCTTGCCATTTACCATTGGTAAAAAATTTCAATTTCTTTATTTCATTCATAATAACCCTCCTAAATTTAGTTAAAAATAATTAGTTTGCTTTATTAAATAGCTACTCTTTTTTCGACTCATTTTAACTCTTATAATTGAACCTCATTGTAAAACGTAATTATTTGTGATGATATTTCTAGTTTGATTCAATTAAAGGAATCGTTTTCTTTTATCTTTTTAAAATTAAAATGAGTTTTCCTACGGTGATAAGTTATTGTTATGTTGTTGTTACTTTATGGTTACATTGTACACGACTTAATCAACATATGTCAATAGTTAATTTTATAAATAACTTATAAATATTTATGAGTAATTTTTGATTAAATGCAATACTAAATTAGCGCAGATTTTTGAACAGTATTTTCAAAATATTTATCATATAAAAAAAATAGCCAAGATATATATAACTCTCGACTACTTTCTCTAACTATGCAATAAGGTCAAAGTTCCAAACCAACACTCGATAGTACAATTAAAATCCAATAATTGTATCTAGTTTCTTTTGTAATTCCTTTGTGATTTCTACTAAAGGCAATCTAACTTCTGAAGAATCTATTAACCCTAGCTTTTTCAAACAATATTTCAATGGTGCTGGGTTAGGTTCTTGAAATAACATTGGGATAAATTCATATAATTTCTTCCAGGTTTCTAATGCCGCTTTACTATTATTACTTGCGATATCATTGTATACTTTAATGAACCCTTCAGTATTCATATGTGCAGAGGCTAAAATACCTCCATCTCCACCTAACGAAAGTGTTGAGTAAAATAAAGCATCCTCTCCGGTTAATATAGAAAAGTCTTTTGGTTTATTTAAAATTAAGTCTATTGTCTGCGCAATATCGCCACTTGAATCCTTAATTCCAACTATATTTTTTAACTCAGCTAATTTATGAATTGTAGTATTTTCAACATTTCTTCCAGTTCTATAAGGAATATTATATAAAATGATATCTAAATAAGTTACTTCTGAAATACTCTTGAAATGCTGAAAAATACCTCTTTGATCTGGTCTAGAATAATAAGGAGAAACAGATAATATTCCATCTATTTTATATTTTTCTACTACCTTAAGCTTCTCAACTACTTTTTTTGTATCGTTTCCACCTAAACCAACATAAATAGGTACTGCTCCATTCGTATATTCAATAGTTTTTTCAATTATCTTCTCATATTCCAAGTCTGAAATTGTAGGACTTTCACTAGTTGTTCCTAAAGGAATAAAACCATGCACTCCTTTATTTAAATAAAAATCTACTAACCTTTTATAAGAGACATAATCCACCTTACCTTCTTTAAATGGTGTTATTAATGGAATGAAAACTCCTGATATAGCCATAGTTTACCTCCTAAGATATTTTTTAAAAAAATAAGAGCCTTGGAAAAGTCCAAGGCTCCTTTAATCATATAAATTGAAATAAGAATAAAGTTCACTTTGGATAGCTCCTCACAATAAAATTGTGACAGTCTTACATATATTCTATGCAAAACCAGTATAATAGCCTTAAAGCATAAGCTATTTACTTCGGCGATGATTCCTTTTCCATTATGTCTATGTGCTTACCTCTATAATGGTACTCTTAAGCATCGCGCCTCTACCTCTAAATATTTAATTAATAATTATTATATACTAATATGTTCTCTAAATCAAATTAATATTTATTGAAAATTTAGACAATTAGAAAATAGAGCCAGAAGACATAGATATCTAATTACCTCCTGCACATATATTACAAGGATCTGCATGTCCTAACCTAATTGCTTCTTGCTTTGATCCCTCTAAAATTGTTTTACTTCTTTTTAAAGTGCTACAATTTTTGTCATAGTGATATGACTTTCCATTTGGTGTAAAATAAACTGTCTTATTATTCACATTGCTTGAAATCTTTGTTTTTGTAGTTTGTTTATTGACTACATTCTTTGATAAAATATTTGACTTGCTTGTAATTGCTCCAGTTCCGTTATAAGAGTAACTTCCTGGCTTAACATTAAAAGTTATATCATTACCATTACTAGTTGCAACTATAGTTCCACTTTCATCTGTCCTATATACTTTAATACCTTTAGCTTGCAGTCTTTCCATTGTTGACTTATGGGGATGTCCATAACTATTGTCCATGCCTACTGAAATAACAGCATATTTAGGATTCACTTTATCTAAAAAAGCTTCTGTAGTTGAGGAGTTAGAACCATGATGCCCTACTTTAAGCACATCAGCACTTACATCAAGACCCTTTGATAGCATTTCATTCTCAGATATATCCTCTGCATCTCCGTCAAACATAAAGCTATTATTACCAAAAGTTAATCTAATTACAATTGAATTATTATTTAAATCTTCATAACCACTACTATTAGGTGCTAAAATCGTAGCTGTTGCCTTTCCTACCTTAAAAGTTTCCAAAACTTTGGGCAGCGTAGCTTTCATTCCCTTAGCTTTAATCGCACTTACTACATTTTGAAAGGTCTTAGTATTTGATGTAGCCTTTGGCATATAAATTTTACCTACCTGAAAACTGTTTATTACGTAATCTAATCCACCAATGTGATCTTCATGCGGATGAGTACCTACAATATAATCAAGCTTTGCAATACCTTGTTTTGATATATAATTTTTAACAGTATTTGAGTCCTCATTATTTCCTGCATCAATTAACATTGAGCTTGAGCCTTGCTCTATTAAAATACTATCTGCTTGTCCCACATCTATATAATGAATTTTCAAATTACCATATGCATCCTTTTTATCATTATCAACTGATGTTGTATTTTTATTTGGTTGAAGTGCGTCCTTAGTTATACTCCCTTTTGACTCTATTTGACTAGATAAAACTGTTGTCGTAGTATTTCCAGATATACTTGAGCAACCACTTAAGCTTAAAATAAGTATTAATCCTAAAATAGAACTTAGATACCTTTTCATATTTCTCATTTTAATCCCCTTATAATAAATTTATTTAATTTAATTCTAAAATAACATTATCATTCATATATTTATATTCGAGTAATTACATAACTGCTAATACATTAATCTTTACAGATTAAAATACTTTGCATACATTTAAAACATTCTATTGTCATTATTCAACAAATATCTACAAATATCCTTCAATTTTTGTGTAAATAATAAAATTAAAAGAGGGTACATATTATATATGTACCCTCTTTGTGAAACTATTTATAATTCTTGTTAAAGGTCATCTCATCTCTAGAAACCTCATAAATTGTATAACCCTTCTAATTTAACTAATCTAAAAATTCAATATTGTCTTTTGCAAAAGATTCTATTAACATTTTCTCTCCTAATTGTTGTTTAATGAGGTCTTTCTTTGCCACTATTTTAGTTTTTTTCTTGTCTTCTATTATAAATGTATCTAATTTTTTCATTGTTAACGCATCTCCTTTGACTTTAAGTACATTTTTATACATATATTCTATTATCTCTCATAACCATTATATCATATAAGCGTTGGTACATCACAAGTTTTTTGATATTCTAAAATGAGTTTCCTCAACTCCACATTCAAAATAACTACTATTGGAAGTTAATTTAATTTCTAGTCAATCAATTACTACATTTTTAAATATCGGTCTCAAGACAAGAAATTCTCTATATTAAAAAGTAAAAAGGCAGTTTATTAAACTCACCTTTGTAAAAGAAATATAAAAATAGCCACTCTCTTTAGGAGAATGGCTATTAACTATCGTATAATTTATTCTTATGCTATATGACATTACTCTTACACCTGACTGATACTAACTAGAACTCTGAAATTGATATTATCCTAATATTTGTTTCAAATCTTCTTCTGGTGTGCTTATTGGTTTAATATCAAAAGTATCAACTAGAAATTGTAATACGTTAGGGCTTAAGAAAGCTGGTAACGTTGGTCCAAGGTAAATTCCTTTTACTCCCAGTGACAATAATGCCAATAGGTCAGCAACAGCTTTCTGCTCATACCAAGTTATAATCAATGATAGTGGTAGATCATTAATGGTGCATTTAAATGCATCAGCTAGTGCTAGTGCTATTTTAACAGCCGAATATGCATCGTTACATTGTCCTATATCCAGTAATCTTGGAAGCCCTGCAACTTCACCAAATTCCAATTTATTAAATCGGTATTTTCCACAAGCTAAAGTTAGAATAATACAATCCTTAGGAACTTGCTTTGCAAATTCAGTATAGTAATTTCTTCCCGGTCTTGCACCATCACATCCTCCAACTAAGAAGAAGTGCCTGATTTTTCCGTCTTTTACTGCATTTACTATTGTTTCAGCGTGACTTAAAGTTGCTTTATGGCCAAATCCAACTAGAATTTCTTTAACTTCCTCATCCTCTTCAAATCCACCTAATTCTAATGCTTTACTAATTATTTCAGAGAAGTCTTTATGACCAGTCTCATCATTAGATATGTGTTTTATTCCATCCCAACCAACTACACTTGTAGAGAAAATTCTATCTTTATAAGAATCTCTTGGTTTCATTAAGCAGTTTGTCGTCATTAAGATACAACCTGGTATACCATCAAATTCTTTTTGCTGGTTTTGCCATGCGCTTCCAAAGTTACCTACTAAATGAGGGTATTTATTTAACTTAGGATATCCATGAGAAGGTAACATTTCACCATGAGTATAAATATTAATCCCCTTATCTTCTGTTTGCTCTAGTAACATTTCAAGGTCCCTTAAATCATGACCAGAAATCACGATAAATGGTCCTTTTTTAATGTTTACATTAACCTTTGTAGGTGTTGGAGAATTATATTTTTCATTATTAGCTTTATCTAATACCTCCATAACCTTAACACTCATCTCTCCAATTTTTACTAAGTACTTGATAAGATCTTGAAGATTTAAACTATCATCAGTAAGTACTGCTAGAGCTATAAAATAAAAGTCGTCTACCTCATCACTATTATATTTAATAAATCTAGCTTGGTGTGCATACGCCGCAATTCCTTTTAATCCGTATTTTATAGTTTCGCGAACTGAGCGAATATCTGCATCTAAATCTTCATCATACATAACGCCTGCTTTTTTAGCATCTTCAAGGATTTGTTCTTTAGTATCGCTTAAATTATAAAGAGCTTCTTCGCTATTAACATTTTCACCGGATGCTTTTTTTCGCGCATCTTCTTTTATTACTTGGGATCTTTTAAGCATATCCATATGAGATCCAGGATCGAAATTTACATTAGTTAATGTCATAAACAATGAATTCTCAATAAATGAAACCCATGACTTATCAATTTTTTCACCTTTGGCTAAAAGTTTAGTAGCATAACAACTTATTCCTTTTAATTGATATATGAGCAAATCCTGCATTGCTGCAATTTCTGGAGTTTTTCCACAGACTCCTACTTTGGTACAACCCTTTCCACCAAAAGTTTGCTCACATTGATAACAAAACATTTTTCCTTGCATATGTAACCCTCCTAATTTTTCATATTCTTCTAACATTAGCTTATACTTTTTTTATATATATATGCAAGAAAATAATCAATATTCTTTATTCTTTTAATACACTTTTCTATTCTACTATAATAACATACCCTTAATTGTAAAATTAAGGGTATGTTATTCCTTCTACTATCCGTTAACTATGACTAACATCATTTTAAATCTTTCATCAGCCTCTAATCCATGAGGTATATTTGCTGGCATTAGTATTACTTCACCCTCCTTAACTTTAACAGGTTCATTATCTCCTATTGTTATTGTAACCTGACCCTCTGTTACATATACTAATGCATCTCCTGGTGCTGAATGTGTACTTATTTCTTCCCCTTTATCAAATGCAAATAGTGTTATACTAACGTTACTTGTTTGTGTTAGTGTTTTACTCACAACTTGTTTTTCTACATATAATACCTCTTCTTTTAGTACTAGCGCTTTTGCAACTTCAATATTTTTAAAAAACTTTCCATTCATAATTTTTCCTCCTCATATAATTTAATTCTTTGATTTTGTTAATAGTTTTAGTGTAGTTAATTTATAGATCAAATCTTTTTCTATTAAAGCATTTTAAATAAAACACTGTTTTCTAGATAAATATGAATAAACAAATCTTTTTCTAAGTCATGAAGTTTTGTATATACAAGTTTGAAAGAAGTACAAGCTCCTTCTGGCGCATTAAAATCTCTGGTTATCTTCTCTAATTCTTTAAGTATATTTCCAGCAGCTTCATGCTCCTCCTCTGTATCCTTTGTTAACTGTTGTATTTCTGATAAGACACTATTGTCCTTTGTTGTTTCATATTTCTCTATAAGAGGAAACAGATGCTCCTCTTCTTTGATTAGGTGCTCTTCAAGTTCTGTTTTCAATGCTCCAAAATATTTATGCACCTTTAATAGTTCTACACTATGAATCTTAAAATGTACCTTGAGTACTTTAAATAATATTGTATCTATTTCTTTAAGCTGTTTTTTTGTAAATTCATGATGAGTTTCTACTATATGTCTTATTAAGGTGGAAGGTTTTTCTATTCTCCAGTCCTTATACTCTGAATTAGTTTTTATAAACTTATCATGCTCATTATTAAGTTCATTTATGATTTCATCATTGTCTATTGCTATGAGCTCCAACGCTCCTTCTAAAGTATCATGTCCACCACAACAATAATCTATTTTATATCTGTTGAAAATCTGTGCAGCACCCGGAAAAATCGAAACTATTTCTCCAAGACTTTGATTTTTATTTATAATTTTCTCCATAATTAATTCCTCCTCGTATTCTTAAACTTTACTAAGTAATAAATCAGCTGTATAAACACTTAGCATAATATTTTTGCTCATAATATATTCCTCCAATGTTTTAATTTATTCTCACATGTTCTTGCTTTCCTATGACCCCATTCTATATTTATTTCAATTTTATAAATATGATTCAAATCAAAATTTATAAATAATAATAAAAATACTTATTATTATTTGACCGAAATAAATTAAAAATGTTATGATAATAAAAGGTAGGTGATAAATATGGAAGAGTGTAGTTGCGAAAATTGTAATCATAGCCTATGTGCTAAGAAGGTACCGATATTTTCATTTCTATCTGATGATGAACTTATAAAAATTATTGATATGACAGGACATAAAGTCTATAAAAAAGGTGATATGTTGTGTAGTCAAGGAGAAAAATCAGATACATTATATATTATTAATGAAGGTCAAGTAAAAATATCCAAGTTAACAAAAGAAGGTAAGGAACAAATAGTTCATATCTTTACTAGTGGTGATTTTTTTGGAGAGTTAAGCCTATTCAGTAATGATGAAATATATAATTTTGATGCTTATGCTATATCAAATGTTAAAATATGTACATTAGCCAAACAGGATATGGATAAAATTATCATGAGTAACCCCAAAATATCCTTAAAGTTATTACAAGTTATTGCAAGGCGTCTAACTCAGACTGAAAATCTTGCACAAAATCTTGCTACTAATGATGCAGAAATAAGAATTGCATTTATGCTTTTAGAGTTTGGTGAAAGGTATGGTGTTGAAAGCAGCCAAGGATTGCAAATCAATTTACCTATTAATAGGGAAGAAATGGCTAATTATGTTGGAGTCACAAGAGAAACTATAAGTAGGAAGCTCAGCATATTTGAGGAATTGGGTATTATTAGTCTTAAGGGTAACAAAGTACTGATTATAAAACAATTAGATATGTTAAAATCATATGTGGAATAATACTTTCAAATCAACCTAGGCCTATTATATAAGCTTTTGGGTTGATTTTTTATTTATAGAGTCATTAATTTAACTTATATATTTATTTTTAAAATTTGATTTGAATCATATTTCTATCAGTCAAAACTAAGTAGAATTATGGCATAGGAAAATTAGATTTCGAAAAATAGATTTATAGAGGAGACTTTAAAAATGGATAATATAAAGATAGAAAAATTAACTCAGGTTTTGCAAAAGTTAAATCAAGAGGGTGTAACCGAATCTCTAAGAAAAGAAGCAATAGACATTGTTTCAAATATAAGCCCCATTGAACTTTCAATTGCAGAACAAAATTTAATAGAAAAAGGAATGAAGCCTCAAGATTTAAGACATCTTTGTGATATTCACATGGAAGTTTTAAAAGGCGAACTTGATAAAATTAAAACAAAAATTGAACCAGGTCATGTTGTGTATACCCTTATTGCTGAGCATGATAAAATCCTTGAATTTTTAACACAACTTGAAGAAATTAATTCTAAAATTCAAAGGACCGAAAACTATGCTAACAGTTTACAAGAAATTGAGTTATTAAAGATTGTTATATTTAATATATTAGATGCAGAAAATCACCACCAAAGAGAAGAGAAAGTACTATTTACCGAAATGGAAAACAGAGAAATTACTGGTCCAACTCGAATAATGAGAATGGAGCATGAGGATTTAAAAACCAGGAAAGAGTTTTTAAAAACTTTGGCAGAGGATGCCTCGCAATCAAACTTCGATGAATTCAAAGAAAAAGTGGATGAGACAGCAAAATATATTATATTTAACTTAAGAGATCACATATTTAAAGAAAACTATATTCTATACCCTACAGCAATAGAATCTATACAAGGAAATGAAACCTGGAATGATATGAAGAGAAGGTGCGATGAGATAGGCTATTGTGGATTTACACCTAAAGTATAATTTAAACAGGATCCCATAACAATTACACTATCACATTGGGACCCTGTTGCTAATTTAATTAGTCCCTCTCCATCTAAGTATCTATAAATTATTGTATAATATAAAAACAAGCATCCGATGCCTAATATTATAATTCATAACAGCTACAGAACCCTTTAATATAACCAACATAAAATTCTTGAGTTAAACCTTCAACTTCTGAAAATGATTTTGTAGTTCTCTCAAAAGCCTTCATCGCTTCTACCCTGATATTTTTAATATGACTAGGTAATCGCCCTTTATCTTCATTTATAAGATAGGAAAATAAGCCTACCTCAAATCCATTGATTTCTTCTAAGCAAGATGTACCTTCTTCCTCCACATAAAAGTCACGGGCAAATTGATGAATATATTCAAAAGATTCCTTTTCAGTACTATCAGTGTTCCCTTCCTTTTTCAATTCGATTACTTTTCCCATTAATATTCCCCCCCCATATTAACTTTTCAGTCCTATCTGTTATTATTTTATTAGTTATATTATCATTAATATTCCACTAATTTATTAATTTCTCTAATTTCTTTTAGTAATCTTATTAACCACTCGGTAAACCATTGTTTTTTATAGACTTAAAAATGTTTGACAAAAAATAAATAGCAACAAAAACTTTAACAGTTTTTGTTGCTAATATTATTTTCTATAATCATATCATCGATGACTTAGCAGAATATAGAATAAAAAACTAATTTGTTTGTTTGCTAAGAAGACTAAGTTCATCTTCTATAAAATTATTTATCATTTGTAATGCATTTTCGTTAATGTATTTGATATCAAACAAATCTTCTTCATCTATAACAATATCACTTTCCCATACATTATATAAATCTATTTTTATAAAATTAAAATATTCCTCATCCTTGTTATATAATTCTTGTAAATCTATATCATTAGGAAAAGCTCTTATACCATCATATTGAAGTAATATATCCATCATTTCATTTGGGCATAAATCAAAATTTTTTTCAATACTCACAGCTTTAGTTTGCAATACTTTTATTAACTTCACTAAATCTTTTTCTAACAATTCTGACTTAACATAAAACTCCTCATTTTCTTTAATACAAGTATGGACTAGTTTAAATACACTAACTTTTTTTTCATTTTTTTTCATTTTATGCCTCCTAAATGATAAATTATTATAAAGTGAATTATATTATGTGTATCTCTCTTTAATATTATTACAAAAATCTAGTTATTATTATATAATATTAAAAATAATAAAAAATGTTATATTTATTTATATATTTATATAGTATTATTTACAATATATATAAGTATCTGCTAAGTTATTTCTTATCTTATTTACATTGTAATAGTTTTGTAATATGTTACATTCAATAATTGTTTAATATTATAAACTATAAATGGTGAAACAATATGGAGTTTTATACTTATAGATTATTTTTATTTATATTTCAATAATCTTATGAATGATTACAACAAACTGGACTATACCATAAACAATATACTTATCAACTTCTTATCTTATATAGCGGACAAGTATATATAAAAAAAGAAGATATCTCAAAATGTCTTTTAATCATTTCGAGATACCTCCAAAAATTTCGCTATTTTCTTACCTCTCTATACCATATAAAAATCAAAAGGAAGGTGTAAGCATATTGAACAACAAATTGTATTATTTCAGGTTTTGAGTACCACCCAATTAAAACGTAAAGAGGAAGTCCTATTATACCTTCTTTATGGTAGAAGATAGTTTTTGAAAGGTCGAACGCCTTAATTAATAGTGGACTTGAACTTGAAATAATATTTAAAGAATGTAGCGCAGATAATCCTTCATGGATGCCGTAACCTAACAAAAATCCAGCTTGTATAATTAAATATACTAAAGTTACATTAAATAATATCTTTAAATTTATCTTTACTAAAGAGAAATAAATCAATATGCAAAAAAACAATGCGAAAACTACACCTAAAAATATTGATAATAAAATATATTTGCCAGCAAAAACAAATACTGCAATTTCAGTACCTTCACGAACAACCATAAAAAAGGTAATACTAAAAATGCCTATAGCTGAAAGATTAGTTTTTACTTGGGTTTGAACTTGCGTAACCATATTTCTTCCATGTTTTATCATCCAATAGATAAAAGTAGTTATTAATATCAGTGCCACAATACTTGATGCGCTTTCCCATAACTTAGTTAATTCATCTGTTTTGCCAATAGATTTTGATACGAATAATAAAATCCCTCCAATTCCTACTGAAGCTAAAATTCCTATTAAAGCTCCTGAAAATGCATTCTTCATAAAAGTAGTATTGTCACTCTTTTTTAAATATTGAAGTATAATTACAACGATTAAGAAAGCTTCAAGGCCCTCTCTAAAACCCATAATTAGTCCTGGTAAAAAATTCGCCATAAATATAACCTTCCTTTCTTTTATATGATATCGATTATCATTATTAATTGATTATAGTATGCAGCTATATTTTTGTCAATAGTGGGTAGTATCTCAAAGCGTAAATTCACAACGCTAAGCCAATTATTTGCAATACAATATTTGGACAAGAATCTTACATAACTCAAAGTGTGGGGTGTAGGGCTTAGAGTATAAAAAATAAGGACTTCATATTTTTGAAATCCTTAGCGTATAATCACCTTTACAGTGATATTATTTAAAAGATAAAAAAAGCAAGCTCATAAAGAGTTTGCCATAATACGAGATCCACTTGTTTAATTTTTAATTATTATTTGCCTTAGCATGCTAAATGTGGTTACAATTATTTTTAGAATGTTACATCTTCCCCGTAGTAAGCACTATTAAACATTTTTTCCATTATTTCATCATCAATTTCTCTTGGGTTAGATCCTGTACAGGCATCTAACACTGCGTTATGAGCAATGAATTTAACATTAGCTTTGAAATCTTCCTCTGTTATTCCGTAATCCTTCATTGTAAGAGGCATATTCATTTTAACGCTCAAATCTCTTACCATCTTAACTAGTGCATTGACTAAATCAGTATCTGTTTTTCCAACAAGTCCTAATCTCTTTGCAATAGTAGCATATCTATCTGCACAGTTTTTAGCATTATATTGGATAACAAATGGTAAGAAAATTGCATTAGCACATCCATGAGGAATATGGAAAACTGCACCTGTTTTATGAGCCATTGAATGAGCTATTCCAAGAAGTGCATTAGAAAATGCCATTCCAGCTAAACACTGAGCGTAATGCATTTGATTTCTAGCTTCTTTATCTCCTGCAAAAGATTTAAGTAAATGTTCATCTACCATCATTATTGCTTCCATAGCAAGTGGATCTGTAAATGCAGATCTTAAACCAGCAACATATGCTTCTATTGCATGAGTTAAAGCATCCATACCAGTAAATGCTGTAAGTTTTGGAGGCATCGTTTGTGCAAGTGCTGGATCAACTATTGCAATATCTGGAGTTAAGTTAAAGTCAGCCATTGGGAATTTTATTCTTTGTTTGTAATCTGTTATTACTGCAAAAGCAGTAACTTCAGTTGCAGTACCACTTGTTGAAGGAATAGCTACAAACTTTGCCTTTTGTCTTAGTTCTGGAAGTCCAAAAGGAATTATTGCTTGCTCAAATGTGAACTCTGGGTATTCATAGAATATCCACATAGCTTTAGCTGCATCTATTGGTGAGCCTCCGCCCATTGCTACAATCAAATCTGGCTGAAATTCTCTCATCGTAGCAGCACCACTCATAACTGTTTCCACAGATGGATCTGGCTCTACACCTTCAATTAACTTAACTTGGAATTTAGCTTCGGTCAAATAATCTACAACCTTATCTAAAAATCCAAATCTTTTCATTGAACCGCCACCTACAACAACTACAGCCTTTTTACCTTTTAATGTTTTTAAAGTCTCAAGTGCACCCTCTCCAAAATAAATATCTCTTGGTAATGTAAATCTTCCCATAATAAATTTTCCTCCCTATATTTTAATACTTCTGTTCACCTACCACTGATTTTAAAAATACTATGGCTAATTATTATATTATAATTATCAAGATTAAAAAGTAAAATCTCTAGTTTTATTGTAAAAATTAGATATAACTGGATTTTACTTGCTATTACAGTTTTCAGTCAGATAAAAGAGACTTATCTGGCGTTACAAGTATTTTAACGTGTTTCTTCTTTTCTGGTCCAGTTAAAGTTCCGAAGCCTTCTTCTACTATATCATCAAGAGCTATTTTTTTAGTTATATATCCGTCAGATTTAATTCTTCCGTCACTCATTTGTGCAATAGTTGCTGGGAATTCATGTCTATACGCTAATGTTCCTACTATTTTCTTTTCAGAGAATACTAAAACATTAGGATTAAAGTTCATTTCACCTTCCCAAATACTTGTTATAACCATAGTTCCTCCGTATTTTAAACTATCAATACCTATATCAAAGCCAATTTTTGCTCCAGTAGTTTCAAAAGCTGTATTTACGCCTAATCCACCTGTAAGTTTTTTAACTTCTTCAGCTATATTAACTTCATTTGGATCAAGAACATGGTCTGCCCCTGCTCTTTTTGCATATTCTTGCCTTATTGATTTTCTTTGTAATACTATCACCAAACTTGCCCCTGCAGCTTTTAGACATTTAATTGTTGCAAGTCCTATTGGCCCTGAACCAAGTACAATCGCAGTATCTCCAGTATTGAAATTAGCCATTCTTATTGAGTGAATAGCAACTGCTATCGGCTCAATCAATGCTGCTTGTTCATAGGACATGCTGTCAGGTATTTTATGCACATAATCTTCAGCGAATACAGTGTATTCCGCAAATCCACCGCCACTTCCACAAAGTCCATGAAATCCTAATAATGAACAAAGGTTATATTTTCCTTCTTTGCAAGCTGGGCATTTACCACAAGCCACAATAGGTTCCACTGTCACTCTGTCTCCAACTTTAATGTTAGTTACACCTTCACCAATTTCTACAACTTCACCTGAAAATTCATGACCTAAAACAACCGGTGCAACGTTACCAGTTAAAGGATGGGGTTGGCCAACTGGTATAAAAATTGGTCCTCCTAAATATTCGTGTAAATCTGATCCACATATTCCACACCATTTTACTTTTATTTTCACATTTCCTTTGATAACTTTTGGTTCTTCTATTTCCTCAACTCTAATATCTTTTTTCCCATACCATAATGCTGCTTTCATAATAAAAATTCCTCCTAAAATAATAAAATTAGTTTAAACTGTTTAACTCATCCTCTGCATGATAGGAACTTCTTACAAGGGGACCAGAAGCGCTTCAGCACAAATGGTATATGAACTGTATTTTTTCAATATATTACTGATATCACCTGTATTGGATCCAGCCTTTATTCTTATTTTTAACCACTCTGGTTTTTTTATACATATCATTTTATCACCTCATATTAAATTAATACATCCAAAATGTTTTGAAAAGATATGTAACAATCATCTTATTCAAGATTCATTTTTGAAAAAAAGTACCAAAGTGAGAATATTCATTTTCCCACCTTGGTATTATACTCAATTGTTATATTTTTTCATTTTTCTATAAAATGTAGTCTTTCCAATACCAATAAGTTTGCTTGCCTTAACAACATTTCCATCACAATATTCTAAAGCCTTAACAATTAAGTTTTTTTCAATTTCTTCTAACTTATAAGTTTTAAATCCATTGTCGTCGGGTATACCTATAGCATCTTCTATACGTTCTGCATGTTCTATCTCTTTTATATCTTCTATATGTTCATTGATATATTCAGGAATAAACAAACATGAAATTATATTATTTTCTGATAAATAATATGCTCTTTGAATAATATTTTCTATTTCTCTAACATTTCCTGGCCAATTGTATTTTTTAATGGAATTAATAAACCCTTTATCAAAAAACTTCTTGCTTTCTGAATTTTTATCATTTAACTGCTGTAAAAAAAGTTCTGCATAAACTTCAACATCTTCTAGACGCTCTCTAAGTGGAATTAGTTTTATATTAAATACATTTATTCTATAATATAGATCATCTCTAAAATTTTTTGTTTGGATTTGGTTGTACAAATTTCTATTTGTTGCAGTTATAACTCTTACATCTAGTTTTTTTTCGTACTTTCCACCAATCCTTGTTATGGTATGATTATCTAAAACTCTAAGCAACTTAGATTGAATCTCCAATGGCAATTCTCCAATTTCATCTAAGAAAATTGTTCCCTTATTTGCCAATTCAAACTTTCCAGGACATCCTTCTTTAGATGCACCAGTAAATGTACCTTTATCATAACCAAATAGCTCACTTTCTACTAAGTTCTTGGGTAAAGCTGCACAATTTATTGCTACAAATGGCCTGTCACGTCTAGTACTAGCATTATGAATAGAGTGTGCAAACAACTCTTTACCAGTCCCGCTTTCTCCAGTAATTAACACAGTACAATCATTGGCTGCAATTCTTTTAGCTTCTTCAATAAGAGATATCATTTTTAGATTTTTAGTTTTTATGTTATCAAAAGACCATTTTGAGTAAAACCCCGCTATTTTATTAACCACATGTCGTAAACTATCAGCTTTTTTAACAAGAATTACAAACCCTATATATTCTTTCTCATTTTTTACTGGTGTAACACTTACATTACATTCTACTCTGCTATTATTTAAATAAAAGCTAATTTCTCTATAGTTAATTTTATCGCTATTACTAAAATTATACATATCTTTAATTATGTCTTTCAGTAAGCCTCTTATATCAATTTTATGTATTTCTTGTCCAGATATATTTAATATTTCACAAATTTTCAAATTAAATTTTTTTATCATAAAATCATTATCTATAACTAAAATCCCATCCTCAATAGAATTAAAAGCTGCTCCCACCCACTTTCTTTGCTCATTTATTGAAAATTGTTTTTGTATAGCATTTGCAGCTTCAATAGCTATTCCAAGTGTATGTGAATGAAAATTATAAAAATGACCTGATAAATCAATAATACCTATAATTTTTCCTTTATCATTATGTATTGGTGCAGCAGAACAGCTCCATCCATGTTGTGCTTTACAATAATGCTCTGCGCTCAATGCATGAAATGGTTTATTTAGATAAAGGCATGTTCCAATAGCATTTGTACCCACATTTTCTTCATTCCAATTACATCCTTCCAAAAAGTTTAGCTCTTTATTTTTTTCAATTATCTCTTTATTTGCCATAACCTTAAGTATCACCCCATTCTCATCTGTTAATACAATGGAGTAATTTGTTTCATTTAAGAGTTTGAATATATCAAGCATTACAGGTATTGCTATTTCAATAAGTTCCTTATGTTCAACTAATATTTTATGAAATTGAACCTTATCTATCTCTACCCCTTTTATGTTTACATCAAGCTTATATTTTTTACATCTAATCCAAGAATCAAGAATGTCTTGTCTCATACCTTTAGGTATTTTGTTTTCTTCTACAAGCTCGCTCCATTTACTTTCGATTTTTGAGATATCAATCATAATTTACCACCTTCCCTAGTTATATACTAATTAATACTTCAGGTACATCATATAAAAAAGTTGATTTATTATATTTTATTTCAGTGATATGAACACTAATTTTCCTAATGATATATCAATTTTTTTTTGATTAGCTATGTTAATCACCACTTGAATTATTTATAGTTACTTTATGTTAATATTCTGCATTTCGCTATAAAAACCTCTAAAAAAAGGAAAGTCTGGATAGACTTCTCATCTAGTGTTCCTTAGTATTATAATTATCTCATTCATAATACATTGAAACTTTTAGGAAACAAATAAGGCACATGATTTCTCACATACCTTTTGGTTCTCCATATACTTTTATCATGCCATTCTTGTAATCAGTCAGGCCCTTAGACTATTCTGTTTTACTCTTTATATCCCCTCTAAGGCATCCTAATGATTATTACGTATAATCCCACATCTAAATAATTCATAAGGAATCTAATTATCATATTAGAGCCTATTTTTGAGATATTTGAGTATCTTCATTTGATTTTTCATAAGTTTTAATTGTATCTTCTAATAATTTTGAAAGTTTAACTGCATTTTTTATTAGACTATCTATTCTTTTTGAATTACCCATTTGATTAAATATTTCAGCTGATATCGAATAATAAAATGATTGTAATGCTAGGATATAATCTAACTTCTCTATATTTTCAATTGCATCACTATGTTTTTCCCATTTATCCATTCTAAGCATATTATCTAAATTTCTTTCTTTAAAATCTACAAAATCTGTTTTTTGAAGCATCATATATCTTTTCATTTCAATAAAATGATGTGAATTAAAATCTATTTCACTTTTAACTGACTTTAATGCTATTTTTTCCTGCTTTTTTTGTTCTAATTTTGCTAATTTTTTTTGATGTTTTTGTTCTAATATTGCTGAATTGTTTTGATTTTCAAGTTGTTTCTTTAGAGAATTTTTTGTAACTAAACATGTAACAATTCCTCCAACAATAGAACCTATAAATCCCGAAAAAAGAGTTGATATATATTGTATGTTAGTGTTAGTGTTAGTAAACATGTTACCCTCCTTTATTTTGTTTCTGCTGTATCTTTTTTAGACATTGGTACTGCTCGCCATATGTGCCTCTGTATAATCACTCTAGACTATTCGGCTTAATACCTATAAATTTTAATCATTGAGAATAAGAGTAACTAGAAAAAAACTAGTACAATTGCTAGGGTTTTTCTTAGATCTTAAGCCTCTAATTTTGACAATAACCCCTTATAGAACATCAAATTATATACAAAATAAAAGAGGACTAAATTAATAGTCCCCTTTTGTATGTAAAAAACAAAAAGCAGAAGGCATCTTTTGTGGAACACCTTCTCCAAATCCAATAAAGGACTTATAAAGAATACTATAAGCCTTCTTTATTATAAAGGACTTATTATAAATTATAAGCCTGTTTTTGACAAAAAGCAACAAAAAAACGTATATAAAAACGACTGATTACTTATATTATTTCCTAAAATTAAAAATCATTCAAGATAATTAAAATTATCTTGAATGATTTTATACTCTCTATTTGGAAATAGTAATGATTTTTAACATATCAAAAGACTACACTATTAAGTCTTTTTTATTATAAGATTTTATAACATTGTTATTAAAAAGCCTTTAAATTTCTAAGTAATAAAAGAGATGTAGACGTCTCTTTTATTACTTACAAAAATATAGAAAGTGGCAACTTTCACTATTTATAACATGCAATAAGTATGCCAATATTCTATATTTTTACATTTAGCTGAAAACATATTATTAAAAAGGCTTATACAAATATGGGTAAGCGAATACTACTACTCACTTTAAGGCAAACAAACTTATTAGTATTGAAAAGGGTACATCTTACAGAAAATGAAAAAGTATATCAAGTGAGTATAATCCCAAAATGGGAAAAACAGCTGAATATTTCCCACTTTGGTACTTTTTTTCCCGAAATGGGTCTTTAATAAGTAATTCATTTGTATTCCTAGCGTTTTTTGTTAAATAGAAATATCCCCCTCCTCAATTGATGTAGGAGTTAAATCATTATATAATTTAAATTGTTTTAAATCGGTGCCAATTTCAAATGTATCGTAATAGCTCTTATCTTTAAGTCTTTTTCCATATGCAATTAAGCTAAAATGTTCCCCAACTAATCTTTGCCCTATTCTTTCTACTTTAAAATAGAAATCACCAGTCCAAGATATTCTTTTTACATCAATTGGTAAATTTCTTCCTTTTGCAATATATAAATTATAGATTGTATCAGTTTCCCCTAAAGTATTATACCTAGTGATTGACTCAACAAGATTGTTTGAGATATCGTCAAATTTATTAATTAAAAATTGGTTTTTATCATTAATAGATTTATTGACACTATCATTTATCAATTTTAAGGTTACCTTTTGAAAATCCATTAACCCAGTATTTAATTGCTTATTAAATTCATCTAACATTGTTTTCTTTACTATATTATTACTCTTTATTCTTTTATTTTGGTCCTCAACATATCCTTGTAATTCATCTAATATATTTTTATTATTAATAGAATAATCATTTAACATGAAATTCACTTTTTTAATTGCATTATCCATTTGATGAGGCAAGTCATTAAAGTTGTTAAGTACAACTCCTAATTCATCTTTATGCAAGTCCAATTGTTGTTTTGATGACTGCAAAGATTTTAATAACTGTGGAATATTATCGTTAAAGTAATTAAAAATATCTTTCATGTTATCAGTAACAACAAGTAACCCTTTAATATAATCATTAGAATTTAAGTTTCTCTCTATTCCCTCTAGCTTTGTCACATTTTTTTCGACATTAAGGTATATATCCGTAAACTTTCCAACACTGTTTGATAAATCAGCAGCAGTATCAGCGCATTGTCTAAATTTCAATATCATCTCGCTTATATTTTCAACATTCTCCACCTCTAATAATTTTTTATTTTTATCATTCATGGATTGTCCCTATCCCCCGTCATTGCTATAATTCCTTTATTTATTTTATCTATATCATTTAACATATGAACTAATACATAATTTTCAATATAATTAAAATGAATCAACTGAGTAAACTCTTTATTAATAATATTATTTACCAAAACTTCATTTATACTATCTATTCCATACTCTTTTTCTAGTTCTTCAAAATTTTCATCTCCAGATAACATAGCTGCTAGTATAATCATGGATTTATCTCCACTTACCTTAGCATATTCCTTAGCATATTTATATTCACCTATTTGCAACATTATTTTAATTGCACTATCATATTCTTTTGCTTTTGCCTTTAATTTTGCTTCACACCGGGAAATGTTTTTATTATCTAAGTTTGCTCTTTTATATGCTGAAATCGCTTTGTCAAAGTTTTTAACTTCCTCAAGTTCTTTTGCCCTGAGCTCCCAGTATATAGTATCCTTATCCTCATTTTCTAAGTATAATTCTTCTGCATTAAACCCATCCACAAACTTAAACAATTGAGATAATTCTTTTTTTAAATACACATTTTCTACTTCATTATAAACACATAAGTATTTCCTTGCACGAGTAATAGAAACATAGAACATATTAAAGTAATAACGATATTTAGCATTTTTTTTCGCTTTTCCACTAAATATATCATCCCAATACGTAGAATATTTTCCAGTAAGATTATAACAAAATATATAATCGAACTCTAACCCCTTTATCTCTACAACTGTATATATATTAGTGGCCGGGCTTCCCATAATAATTTTTAAATATTCCCTATCTTCATCATCAGCCACAATTGTAGCTGCATTTGCTTTTTCATTAATTGCTAACAACATTTGTTTTAAACTATGGTCATCTTTACGTAAATACATCAATGGTTTACCTTCGTTTATAGCTTCTACTAGAAGCTCATTTTCTTCATTTAGCTTTGCAATATTTTTTTTTCTAATACTCGCAAGCTTGTTTGCAAGCTCTACTATATTTTTTTGGCTGCGATAATTCTTATTTAAATAACTTTCGCATATACTTTCACTATTGACTGAAAATAACTTTTTCAACCTACCAGAACTAAAGTATGTTGGATTAATTATTTGATTAACATCTCCTGCGAATAGAATATTTTCTTTGTTATGAATGAGATTATAAAAAAGATAGAGCTGTAATTCGGTCAAATCCTGTATCTCGTCAACAACTAAGTACTCAAAAGTTTTTTTAGGTTTCTTGCTTAATTTCATTATAGTTAATCCAGCAAGATCATTATCATCACATAGATCTTTACTGTCTATATACTCCTGATAATTTGTACATATAGAGTGTATTATTTTTCTCTCATCTTGTGAATATATAGAAACATCTTTGCTTAAATCTAGATATTCTTCCAATGATAGAATTCTTTTATCACAGTTTTTTCTAGTTTTCCTATACACAAATTTTATACTCATCTTATGTATTTTTTTTAAATCTTCAAATATTATCTTTTTTTCTTTTGTTGATATTTCTTCATCTGCATTTAGCGCTTCTTTAATTTTTTTAAATCGTTTCTCAGTTGCATCTTCACATATAATGTGTCTTTCGTCATTTCTATATCTTTTTATATATTTGTATTCATGCTCTAGTACTTTTCGTGATATCTCATTAATTTCTTTAAAAGAGATTGGACAATCCCTAATCCACTTAATTCCCATATATCCTTTAATTATTCCTCTAATCTCAGACCAAATATCAATAACATTTATATTAGATGATAACTCTATAGATCCTTTTATACCCTCAAAATTTTTATTAAACCAAACAAAATCAATAAATTGTTTTTCTTTTAATCCTAAAGTTTTTAGACAATAACTTTCAAGAGTATAAAAATCAATGTCCTTACTACTAGATGAAATTTTATTAAATAATTTTTTAGATTTGTTTTTTAATCCTTCTGAATATGTAAAATACGCTATTTCTCCTGATACTTTTTTAAAGTTATTTAATTTATGCAGGCAAACAAGTGTTTTACCACTACCTGCTCCTCCCAAAAGAATAGTAGGTTTCATATTACAAGCATATTCAGATTGTTGTTTACTAATATACACTTCTTTCATCTCATCATCTTGTTGAAATAGTTTTGATAGCTCATTTTCATTTTTTATATATACAATAGTTTTATCTAAATCAAAATAGTTTTTATCTTTATACTCATAAAATTCAAATTCTTCCTGTTTTACTTCTTCAATTTCTAAAAGTATTTCCTCAGTTTGTCTTTTAGCATCTATCTTCCGCACCTTATTTTCATCAAAATTTTTCGCTTCTTTATTTTGTTTATCATGAGGGGTATATTTAATCAAACAGATTCCTGAACCATATTCATTTCTATAGTTTTCTAAATACTTACTATAAGTAAACATAATCCTGTCTCCACTTGATGCTTTAAATTTAAACAAATGATTAGCATTATGAAATTTTTTCGTTTGTGCTGCTATAGATGTCCCATTTATTCCAGTTTTGCTATTATTTAGTTCTCTCTCTATTTTCTCGCATAATCTATCAACTTTTTCTCTTTTATTTGATGGTACACTTTTATAAAAATTATCTTGTATCAAAACTTTTCTCATATTTCTCACCTACTTTAAATTAAATAAATGCACAAATTTTATGATGATTCATAAATTAGCTTTAATACTGTATCAGTTATAGTCAGTTCTTCATACAAAAAAAAATTTCACCTTACTTAAATATACTTTATAATGTATATAGTAGAACTAACCTGCTTAACTTTTTTTATTAATAGTCTATATAAATTATAAAAGCAAACACACTTATGATAACTTGCACATACTTTTAAATAAATAGTGCAAACAAAAGCATCAATACATAAAATATATTGATGCTTTTGCATATATTAACAGTTTACCATTCTTTACTTATACAACTTTATTCTGCAACTCAAGAACTTCGAATTTATCACTATATAAAACTATTATCATAATCCCTTAGTTCATACTTTAATTCATACACTAATTTGCTTTTCTCTTCCTCCAATCTATTAAATATCTTCCCTCTAACTCTTACTAAATCGAATGCATTCGCTAAAGCTGTAATCATTTCAGCCTGATTCAAGTTATTTTCTTCTGCAAACCCTCTGAATTTTTTTATGTCGTCTTCCTGAACCCTAAAATTTTTGATCTTAACATCGCTCATTATTACGCCTCCATAGATTTTTATATAAAGTACATATACAATTGTAATATATGTAATCCATTACATTGTATTACAATTGTATATCTTATTTGCTAATAATGCAATGTTATATTACATAAAATAAACTAACTTTAGATTGCAATATAAAATGTCCAAGATTTAGAGAAAATATTTAATGAGAAATTACGGCCAAATTAACTCCAAAAAATGTCAAAATAGTTTACAAAATATTATAATACACTTATACTATTATAAACAAATATGATTGCTTGGAATATGCAAATAATTGACTTTAAAATTTCAGTATTAAGGATAGTAGAATGTTTTAAATCGCAAAAAATTTTAAGCATATATATAGTATAATAAGGAAAGAACATCAAAATAATGAACATTCTGGTATGACTTCAATAAATAATTCATAAATTATTTATTGAAGTATAAAAGATACGGGGGGAGACTTAGAAATTGTCAGAAATTATATTAGAAATGGATAATATAATAAAGAAATTTGAAAATGTGGAAGTAATTAAGAATATATCGCTTGCGATAAATAAAGGTGAATTTCTAACACTACTAGGGCCAAGTGGCTGTGGAAAAACAACAACCTTAAGAATAATAGCAGGTTTTGAAAATCCAACAAGTGGTAGTGTTCTGCTTGAAGGCCTACATGTTGAAAATAAGCAGCCTAATGAGAGAAATGTAAATACAGTATTTCAAAATTATGCATTATTTCCACATATGAATGTGTTTGAGAATATATCCTATGGTTTGAAAATTAGAAAGGTAAATAAAATAGAAATAAAAAAGAGAGTTATGGAAATGCTTAATTTAGTGCAACTAGAGGGATATGAAAAAAGAAAAATAGAAGGATTAAGCGGTGGACAAAAACAAAGAGTTGCAATAGGTAGGGCCCTAATAAATGATCCTAAAATATTACTCTTGGACGAGCCTTTAGGCGCACTTGACTTAAAACTTAGAAAGCAAATGCAAATTGAGCTCAAAAAACTACAGAAGAAGTTACAGATTACCTTTGTATATGTTACCCATGATCAAGAAGAAGCACTTAATATGTCTGATCGAATAGCAGTCATGAATGAAGGTATTATAGAGCAGATAGGAAGCCCTGAAGACATATATGAAAGACCGAAGACAAAATTCGTAGCAGGTTTTATTGGAGAATCTAATCTAATTAAGACTACTATAAAAAAAATTGATGAAGAAAAGATATTCGTTGAATTTGGTGGGTATGAAATGAACGTGAATTATAAGAATTATGATAATACAAAAAATAAGGAAAGCTATATTTTAGTCAGACCAGAAAACATTAAATATACTAGTGTAAAACCTCGTTATGGACTTAAATCAATAATAAAAGAACATAGTTATATTGGATCTATCATAAAAACTACTGTGGAACTTGAAAGTGGACAAGAAATCATGGTTTGTGATTATGATAAGAAAAAAGATTTGTTAGGTATAGGTAGTGAGGTCTGGGTGCATTTTGAACCTGAAGATGTAGTTATAGTTGAAGAAGGTTAGGTGAATAAAATGAGAAAGAAAAATGATAATATTTTAAAGAGTTTAACTATAGCGCCAATATCCTTTTGGATACTTTTTTTTGTTGCAATACCTCTTTTATATATTGTGTTTATTAGTTTTATGCAAAGAGGTGATGATGGTAGTATAGTCTATATACCAACTATCTCAAATTATACAAGAATGGCTAACTCATTATACGTTAAGGTATTTTGGGACTCTATTTTAGTAGCTTCTATTACAACTTTATTTACCTTGGGTTTTGGTTACCCTTTTGCATACTTTGCTACTAAGATAAAGAAGTATAAATTTATAATTATGATGCTAATAATGGCACCATTTTTAACTAATTCATTAATACGTACTTATGGGTGGATTGTAATTTTGAGTACAGGAGGAATGTTAAATCATGTTTTGCTTAAAATTGGTATTGTAAAAGAACCATTGAAAATGTTATATACATATGGAGCTGTAATGATTGGAATGATCTATACAATGCTTCCATTTATGGTACTTCCACTTTATAATTCTATAGATAAAATGGATAAAGCTTATATTGAAGCAGCTAAAGATCTTGGTGCAAGTAAATGGAAGACTTTTAGAACAGTTACTATTCCTCTAACTATGCCAGGAATAGTTGCTGGTTGTATTTTAGTATTTATACCATCTGTAGGGTTATTTTTCATACCGGATCTAATGGGTGGAAGCAATGTAATGCTTATTGGAAATCTAATTAAAAATCAATTCTTGGAAGCAAATGATTGGCCTTTTGGGGCAGCGCTATCAATAGTAATGATTTTTGTATCTTTAATTTTAATTTTGGTTTATGTAAAAATTATTGGTAAAAAGTTAGACGCGGAGGTGTTCTAATGAATTCAAAATTATCGACAGGACTTGAAAGAACATATATATTATGTATATTTGCGTTTTTATATGTTCCAATAGCAATCATTATTATGTACTCTTTTAATGCAGCTGAATCAAATGTAGTTTTCAGTGGATTTACTCTTGATTGGTACACTAAGTTATTTAACGATGATAATGTAATTACTGCACTTGTAAATAGCTTAACCATTGCAACTTTAAGTACCGCAATCTCTGCAATAATTGGAACGATCGGAGCATTTGGATTAAAAAGGTATGAATTTAAAGGAAAAGGAATAATAAGTTTTCTTGTTTATATCCCGATTGTAATTCCAGAAATAATTATGGGAATATCCTTACTAGTGTTTTTCTCAATTCTTGGGATTGATTTTGGTATACTTACTTTAGTACTAGCACATACAACCTTTTGTATACCATTTGTACTTATAAATGTTAAATCAAGACTCTCGGGTTTTGACTTGTCAATTGAAGAGGCAGCAATGGATTTAGGTGCATCAAAACTTACGGTGCTTAGAACAATTACACTTCCAATGATTTTTCCAGCAATTGTTTCAGGTGCCATGCTTGCATTTGCACTATCACTCGATGATGTAATCATAAATATTCTCTTAAGTGGACCAGAAAGTACCACACTTCCAATTAAGATATTCGCAATGCTTCGTTTTGGGCAGTCACCCGAAATAAACGCATTGTGTACAATAATGCTATTAACAACTTTTGTTGTTTTAATATTATCACAAGGTATAAAACTAAAAAGGGAAAAATAAAATACATTTCAAATGAAGTTTTACACTTATTAAAGAAATTAGGGGGATTTTAATGTTAAACAAGAGATTCAAAACTGTAAGCATTTTACTCGCAGCTTCCGTTATGGGACTTACACTTATAGGTTGTGGAAAATCAAATGCATCAAAAACTAATACTGAAAAAGTAGTTAATGTTTTTACTTGGGCAAATTATGTTCCAGATAACGTTATTAAAGATTATGAAAAAAAGACAGGAATTAAGGTGAATTATAGTAACTTTTCTACAAATGAAGAAATGCTTGCAAAGTTACAAGCATCTAAAGGTGGACAATATGATGTAATAATTTGTGCCGATTATATGGTTCAGATTATGGCGAAACAGAAAAACTTATTATTAAAGCCTATTAATAAATCTGCAATTCCTAATTATAAAAATTTAGATAAGGCTTATTTAGGTCAATATTATGATAAGACCAATAAGTATTCTGTGCCTTATTCACTTGGAAGTGAAATGATAGTTTATAATCCAGATAAAGTTAAAAAAGATATTAAAGGAATAAGTGATTTATGGGATCCTTCTTTGAAAGGTTCTACAGTTTTATTAAATGATCCAAGGTCTGTTATAGGTATGGCATTAACAAAGCTTGGTTATAGTATCAATGAGACAGATCCAGCAAAATTAGCCCAGGCAAAAGCAGAACTTGAAAAGCTTCGAGCTAACGTTAAAGTGTTTGATGCAGATACACCAATGACAAGCCTCATTAATGGAGATACAACAATTGGAGTTATGTGGGGTTCACAGGCATCAGCTGCAATTAAAGGTAATTCCAAGTTTAAAATAGTTTATCCAAAAGAAGGTATGCAGTTTGAAGAAGATAACTTAATAGTACCTGTAAACGCACCCCACGCAACAAATGCTGAAAGTTTTATAAACTTCGTACTTGGCGGTAAAGCAAGTAGCGATATTACATCTAGTATAGAATATATTAATGTTAATACAGCAGCTAAAAAATATATGTCACAGAAACTTCTCAATAACAAAGCTGTCTATATACCTAAAAAAGAATTCACTAAAGCTAAACATTTAGAGGATGCTGGTAGTGCATCTAAATTGTATGATTCGATTTGGTCAGAATTTAAACAACAATAGGAGTAAAATATAATAAACATGAGGCTTAAATTTATAAGCTTCATGTTTATTTGTTTAGTTAAGCAAAAATAATATAAAATTAATAATTTAATATTATTATAATAATAGATATAACTTATTTCATCAGATTTCATAGTATAATTATAAAATGACAAAGGTTTTAGTACCTAACACACCAGATATTAGAGGGAGAGATATTTATGAATAATAAGAAAGTTTGTGTAGTTGGCTTGGGCGGTGTTGGAGGATACCTGGGATGTATGCTTGCTCAGCATTATGATAATATATATTTTTTTGCCAGGGGTGAGAGGCTTGAGTCCATCAAAAAAAACGGACTACTATTGCATAGTGATGCTTTTGGTGAATTCACGACTCACCCTGCTAAGGCAAGTAATAAGGCTGATGAAATGGGTGTAATGGATTATATCATTCTTAGTGTCAAGAATTTTTCATTGGAACAGGTCTGCAATGAAATATCACCGATGATTGATCGGCATACTGTAATCATACCACTGCTCAATGGTGTTAGTGCTTCCGGTAAAATACGAAACTTAATTGGTAAAGGCCGTGTTTTGGATGGCTTGATTTACATTACATCCGGAGCCAATAAAGATTTTTCCATACACCATACCAGCTCTTATGGTGTTGTTCATATAGGTTATGAAAGAGGAAATCAATATGATGAGAACATATTATCAGAAGTTCAGAAATTACTTCAGAGTGCAAATATTACATGCGTAATAGAGAGTGATATAGAAAGTGCTATTTGGACAAAATATATATTAAATTGTGCTTATAATGTGGTAACCGCCTATTATAAAGCAACAACAGGAGACATCAGAAAAAATAAAATTGCCATCATGCAGCTGAAATCGCTCTTGGAGGAAGCTTGCAGCGTGGCACGCAAGCTAAAAATTAATATTGCAAGCGACCTTGAAGACGTACACTTTAAGCATATACTACAAAAACAGTCTGAATCAGCAACAAGTTCATTAAATAGAGATATTACCTTCGGAAGACAAAATGAGCTAGAGATTTTCTCTGGTCAATTACTTGAATCAGCATCAATTTGTCAGCTAAAAATTCCTATGACTCAATTTTTTTATGAAGAATTGAAGAAAGTCAGTCAATTTAATAAATATTTCAGCAGCTAATTAAATAAGGATACAATGCAAATTAGGGGTGATTATAATTAAAAAAATTATTGAAAGAGTGAAAATAATGTTTAGAAAATTTAAGTTAAAGCTTAAAAATTTGAAGAAGGAAATTGGAGCATTATATATTGCCTCTAAAAGAAGTGATGTACCTTGGTATGCTAAATTGATAATACTATTAGTAGTTGGATATGCTTTAAGCCCTATTGATTTAATACCTGATTTTATTCCTGTGCTTGGATACCTTGATGATTTGATTATAGTGCCTATTGGAGTAGTATTGGCAATTAGACTAATACCAAGTAATATTATGAATGAGTGTAGAGAACAATCAGAAAATACTTTCAAAGGCAGTAAATCTAAAAATTGGGTAGCAGGCGGTATTATACTTTTTATTTGGATTGTAATAATTATTTATATTTTGGAAAAGTTATTTTAATTATATTAGTACACATTGAATAGATTTTAAAATATTTATCTGAAATAAGGAAAATTAAAAACGTAAGTTTAGATTTTTGTATTGATTTACAATTAACCTAAGCCTACGTTTTTCATTTTACCCTATACTTTTCATAATAATTAAAGCAGTTTCCTCTATAGCTCTTTTAGTAACATCGATTGTTAAACATCTTGTTTTTTTCATTATTTTTTCCGCATAATCTAACTCTTCTAATATTCTTGAATCATTAGCATATTGAAAGTTAGAATTAAGTCCATTGAATTTACCCATTCTGTTTTTTCTTATTTCACTAAGCTCAAAAGGATTTATTGTAAGCCCTATGATTTTCTTTCCATGAATGTTATATAGCTCTTCTGGAACAGGCACTTCAGGCACTAAAGGTATATTTATTGCTTTAATGCCTTTATGAGCTAAATACATACATAAAGGAGTTTTTGAAGTCCTTGAAACACCTATAATCACTACGTCTGCATGTTTCAATCCATTGTAATCCCTACTATCATCATATTGTATAGCAAATTCCATAGCTTCTATTCTTTTATGATACTCCTTATCCACGTTCCATATTCCCCCCTGAATATATTCTGGCTGTTTATCTTAAAAAATGTACCTTACACTTTATAGTATCGTTACATCTTTTTCGATGTAACTCTGTATATCCTCTGAAGAAGTCATTGTTAGTATAACATCTGTAAAAATTTTCATATCACTGTAACTTAATGAGTGAATGAGTTTTCTTGCAGGTAAAATAGATATTGGACTCATACTAAATTCATCTAATCCCATTCCTAATAAAATAGGAATGAGTTTTCTGTCTCCAGCCATTTCACCGCACATTCCAACCCAAATGCCTTCTTTGTGTCCATTATCAATAACCATTTTAATAAGTCTTAAAACAGCTGGGTTAAATGGACTATAAAGGTCATGAATTTTTTCATTCATTCTGTCCACTGCACAAGTGTATTGAATTAAATCATTTGTGCCTATGCTAAGAAAATCTACATGTTTGGCCAATATATCACTTATAATTGCTGCTGACGGTACTTCTATCATCATGCCTACTTCTATGTTAGAATCATAGGAAACTTTACTTGTGTCCAGTTCTTCTTTAACTTCATTCAATATATCTTTTGCTAAAAGAAGCTCTTCTAAGCTAGAAATCATAGGAAACATAATTTTAAGATTACCGTACACACTTGCTCTTAGTAGGGCTCTTAATTGAGTCTTAAATAAAGCTGTTTCTTTCAAACAAATTCTAATAGCTCTATATCCTAAGAAAGGATTCATCTCTTTGTCAATGTTTAGGTAACTAAGTTCCTTATCTCCACCTGCATCTAATGTTCTAATAACAACTGGCTTTGGACTTAATGCTTCCAATACAGTTTTGTAGGAATCAAATTGCTCTTCTTCTGTTGGCAAACACTCTCTATTCATATAGATAAATTCAGTTCTAAACAATCCTACACCCTCCGCACCATTGTTTAAAAGTCCAGTAATATCTTCTGGTGTTCCAATATTTCCAGCTAATTCTACTTTTTTTCCATCAAAGGTTACACTTGCTTGGTCTTTAACTGATTGTAGCCCCTGTTTTATTTTTTCACACTCTTTTTTTAGCTTATTGTAGAGAGCAATATTCTCTGCATCTGGATTTATTAAAACCTTACCGCTATCTCCATCAATAATAACATAGTCACCCTGCTTAATTGTTGTAGTGATATTTTTCAAGCCAACAACGGCTGGGATTTCAAGACTTCTAGCCATAATTGCAGTATGGGAGGTTCTCCCTCCAACATTAGTTAAAAAACCAAGTACCTTTTCTTTATCCATGTTAGCAGTTTGAGAAGGGGTTAAATCATTAGAAACTAATAATACACTCTCCTTAAGTGTAGATAAATCCACTGATTTTATTCCAAGCATATATCCAAGCACTCGTTGGGAAACATCTCTAATGTCAGAAACTCTTTCTCTCATGTATTCATTATCCATACCTTCAAACAATTTTATAAAGTCTGTAGTCACTACCTTAAAGCAATAATCAGCACTGAATTTTTCAACTTCTATTTTGTCCACTGTACTTGATATCAGTTCAGGATCTTTTAGCACCATTAAATGAGCTTCAAAAATAGCGGCCTTTTCTTCGCCAAGTTCTTTTAGTGCTTTGTCTTTAATTTGTAACAATTCATTTTTTGAATCTTCTAAAGCTTTAAAAAATCTATTTTTTTCGGCTTCAATATCATTGATCATATTCTTTTTAATTACAAATTCTTCATTTTGTAAAAGTAAAACTTTTCCCATAGCAATTCCCGGTGAGACCCCTGTACCCAAAATCATATTGAAAACTCCTTCCTATTCTTCTCCAAATTTACTCTCTACTAAAATAAATATGCAAGCTCAAGATTTTTTTATGAGCTTGCACATTTATATCCACAGAAAACTAGTAATTATACGCCTTGGCACTAAAAGTATATTATTTCGTCTTCCCTCTATGTCTATTGCTAGTGCACTATAATAAAGACTTTCTCTTAAAAAATGCTTTATTTCTCTGTATTTAATATTTCACATTTGAAAATTTTATTAGCTTCATCTACAGACTTAGCTTCATAAAGTCTTGTAACATTAGCCTCAACTTTACAATAATTAACAATGTTTCTTAGATAGTTGAGATGATTATTTTCACCTTTTAATGCAAGTAAAAATATTATTCCAACATTAACTTTAGAATCTTCGTTACCCATTTCATTAAATTCAACAAAATTATCAGTTATTCCAAGCACAACTGCCTGTTTTATAACATTTTCAGCTACAGAATGTGGCACCGCAATGCCTATAGGTTTTGTAGGAAGTGCAGTCGGATAAGTTAGTTCCCTTTCTATTGTGGCAAGTCCATAATTTTCATTTACATACCCTTTTTCATGCAAATGATTAGCTAGGTAACTTATTGCCTCTTCCTTTGTTTTTATATTTTTTATCATTACTACATCATAAAATACATCAGTTTCATTATTCATAATACAATCCTCCTTTTAATTTTCTCCTTGAATATAGCACTTAGACTACAAATATTTTTCTAATTAGAAGTGAAATAACCATGAAAACATTTTATATACGATAACTATTTCAGGAGTACCTGCAGCGTCCCAAGTGGATATTAATCCTTTAGCAGGATTATATCCAAGAGTACTAGCTAACTGAGTCATAGGTCCAGCCATTAAAGTAGCACCCCAACAGAATAAGCAAGTTATTATGGAAAGTATAATTATATTGTGGGCAATATTCCCTTCAGTAATAGCATTAACTGCAGCACTTTGCCAAAGAATTATTATTAAACTTACAGAAGCAATCATTTGGTTGCCTGGAAGGAAAACAGATATAATTAACGCCAACGGATACATAATTAATGTTGTAGGAATAACTGATGGATGTCCTATAACAGTTGAACAATCAAGTGCTATACGTATATCGTCCCTTTTAAGTTTACTAACAATCATCTTTCTTGAAGCTTTTATAACTGGGAACCATCCTTCTACAAGTATTGCTGCCATTCTAGGAAGAAGAACAAATGCTGCAGCCATCTTAACTCCAAGCAAGAAAGAAGGCATAATTCCTATCTGACTAAATAAACCAATTAAGATACCTAATATTGCTCCCATCACTGAAGTTTCACCGAATATACCAAACTTTTCTTCTATGGTTTCAGCCTGGAGATTTATATTCTTGATAATAGGCGTTCTTTTTAAAACCCATTCAATAGGTATTGAAATACATGACTGGAAGGAAAAATGTCCACCATGAGGCCATGATCCACCAGGAGGAAAATTATTAATTTTCTCTATATATGGTGCCGCGATATCTGCTACCTTTACATCTACCATAAGGAATATTATTACAGCTGCTGTGGCAATTAAAAAACTTCCACTAGCAACCCCTACCATACCTCCGAGTAACATAGGTCTCCATGTATTAAAAACATCTACATACAAAGTTTGGGTATATCTTATAGACACTAAAAATACATTTGCTACTAAAAATACTAGTACACCAAAATAACCATACGTATTTCCAAAAGCATATCCCAAAGAACCCCAACCAATGTCCGTTATACTTTTATTAATTCCATAAATTGAAATCATGTTTGCTATTGGCATCGCCATCTGTGACTGTATTAAATCTACAACAAGAAATATACCGGTAAGTCCTATTGAAACCTTCAATGAACCAAGTATTGCTTTCCTCAGTGGAACTCTTACAATCAGCGAAACTATAAGAATAATACTTATTACAGTTACAGTAGAATTAAATCCGAAAAAAGCTGATAAGGTTGTATTTATTAAATGTATAAATCCCATAATACTATTCCCCCTAAAAATTATTTATAACTGTATACTAGGCCTAGTGGGTAAATTCACAATCTTATTATAGATTAAATTATAATGTTTATTATTGTATTTTCTTGATTTCTTCTACTATCTCATCCAATGCTTTTTTAGCAGCTACATCATCAAGCATTATTCCTAAAGCTCTTACCATAGGAATTGAATACGTTTTCTTTAACTGCACAGTTGTAACAAGTAGATCAGCTCCATCTATTGAATCCTCTAAATCACTTACTCTACATATTTCAATTTTTACATTTTTAAATCCTTCTTGTTTAATTCTGTCTTCAATATCCTCTTTTAAGTAATTTGATGTGCATATTCCTGCTCCACAACAACATAAAATTTTTATTTTATCTTTCATATTTTTTCGTCTCCTTCTATACATATTTATTGAATATATAAACTAAATCGAATTTTACCTAATATTTTTATTTTACCCTATTATTAGATCCTAATAATATTATTTTATCTCTAACAACATCTTTCATTGCTTCTAATGGTCGAGCATAAGCTGTAATTGGCCAAATAGACATTTGTTCCTTACTGTTTAGCAATTCCTTTAGTGATGTAAAGAACCCTGCTAGCATTTCTGAAAATATATTTAATTTACATATTCCAAGTTCAACAGATTTTTTTATTGCTTCATCAGGTGTTCCCGATCCACCATGCATTACCAATGGTAATGTTGAAATTTTATTTAAATCATCGAGTCTATCAAAGTGTAGTTTTGGCTCGTTTACATATACCCCATGTGCAGTTCCAACTGCAACAGCTAATGCATCAATACCTGTACTTTTAATGAAATATTCCATTTCTTTTGGATTTGTTAAAAAATCATCAGGATTATCATATGCATCTTTATCATCTTTTACTACGCCTGTTTCTGAATTTCCTACAATTCCATCACCAACATGGCCTAATTCCGCTTCTACGGACACATTAAATTTATGTGCATATTCCACAACTTCTTTAGTAATTCTTATATTTTCTTCTAATGGTAGTACAGATCCATCAAACATAACAGATGTAAACCCATTATCTATTGATTTCTTAATAAAATCCACATCTGTTGCATGGTCTAAATGTAAACAAACTGGTACACTAGCCTTCTTAGCCATTGCTTTTAGTGCAGTTGTCCAATATTGTAGCCTATCTCCTTCTAGATCAACCTTTAATCCCATTAAAATCACTGGTGATTTTAGTTCTTCCGCTACCTCTATAACTGCCATAGCCATATCATTATTGCTTACATCAAATGCACCTACTGCATACTTATTTTTTCTTGCATCGCTTAATATGCTTTCTAAATTTACCAATCCCATTTTAATTCCCTCCCATATCTTTACTATTGCCTCATTGACATTCCACAAGTTACAATATCTATCCTACTTTTTAAATTTAAATTTATAATTTTCTACAGCTATTTGTATTTTCGCTATAAGTGTCTTTATTTACAACATATCTTGACTTAACTCCAGTTAAAACTTTAATCATTTCAGCTGCTAAAAGTTTTGGTGAATTAGTAAATGCATCTTTAGTTCCACCAGCTAAATGAGGTGTTACAGTAATATTTTCTAAAGTAAGCAATGGATACTCTTTACTTGGTGGCTCTTCATCGAAAACATCTAATGCAGCACCAATAATTTTTTTATTTTTTAATGCATCATACAATGCCTTTTCATCAATTAACCCAGATCTTGCAGAATTAATTAAGTATGCAGTTGGCTTCATTAAGCTTAATAAATCTTTATTAATTAACCCTTCCGTATCTTTTGTTAACCTTGCATGTAAAGTCACAAAATCAGAAATTCTCATTAATTTTTCTAATGTTACCATTTCCACATCTAAAACTTTGCCCCTAAAAAAAGGATCATATGAAACAATCTTCATATCAAAACCAGCTAATCTTTTTGCAACTTTTCTTCCTATTTCTCCAAAACCAATAATTCCTACTATTTTATCAGCTAAATCAGGAACAGAATCAGCATTTGTATAATCCCTAACCCATTTACCATCTTTTAAATTCAAATGACTCTTTGATATATTTCTGCATTCAGAAATTAGAAGTCCCACTGTGAAATCGGCCACGGCATTTGCATTTCTTCCTGGTGTGTTAAATACAATAATTCCTTTTTCATCTGCATACTGAAAATTTATATTTTCATATCCACCTCTTAAAACACCAACAGCTTTTAAATTATCGCAATAATCAATCAGTTTTTTTGTTATTGGACAAAATTGCGTAATGATAATATCTGCATCTTTTACCGCGTCAAAAATATATTTGGGTGGCTCATACGCTTCACTCCCTCCAGTTTCAACCATAAGATTAATGTTTTGTAGTTCTTTATAACTTTCCAGCCTCCATTGAATAGTTTCTACTTTAACTCCCTGCTCTTCAAAGTTTTTAAATCCTTCTTTAATGTAGTTTTCTGGAATTAATGAGTCACCTATTCCAACTATTTTCATGCTCATCCCTCCTTTTATTTAAATTATTCAATGTTATTTTTAGATTATATTACACTACACAACTAATTTATTTTGTTTTCATATCCCACAAGGATTTACAACTTGTAGTAGCTCCTACAAATCCAGCTTCTTTCGCCTTATGAATCATATCTACATCATCAATGAACCCACCCAAAAACAATGGCACATTTTTAACTTTTCTTATTTTTTCGATAAATTTTATACCATAAATGCATGGTCTTATTTCTATTGCAGCACATTTAGAACCTGGAATAGATTTTAACGAAGTATCAAAAGATTTAGAATCCATTAATGTAATCCTTTGTATTGTATCTAATCCAATATTGTTCAACATATTTATCTTAGATGTACTAGCACCAATTACAACATCGACTTTATACAACTGTTTTATAAAAAGAATTCCTATTTTATCTAGATTTAAACCTCCTATCAATTCCAGATTAACTATTACCTTTTTATTAGCTTTATGACACATATCTGCAAGAGATCTTAAATTACCTATATGAGTTTCACTTAATAGTATGTATGGATTATCAAGTGTAAGCGCATATGCTAGATCTTTAATCATCCTCACAGAGGGAATTATTAAAAATTTGTTTCCTTTAATGTCCATATGTTTCATTCTCCAATTCATTCATATTTTATTTATATTACCTCCCTTTTACATTATATATTCAACACTTACTTGTCAACAATGAATCTGAATTACTTAGTTACGTACATTTTGCATTGGTACACCTTGCAAATAATTTTTAATATCATCAAAACCTATTTCAACAGAATTACGCATAGTATCACATGACGTACCTGCCAAGTGCGACGTAAGTGTAATATTTTCTAATTTCAAGAATGGACTATCAGATGGTAATGGTTCGTTATCAAATACATCGATAGCAGCACCACCAATGGATTTTGTTTGTAATGCATGAATAAGTGCATCTGTATCGACTATACCAGCACGTGCAGTATTTATAAAATATGCAGTGGATTTCATTTGAGAAAATTCTTTTTCCCCAATGAACTTATTGGTTTTGTCTGAAAGACGTATGTGCACTGTAACAAAATCAGATTGTGCTAATAACTCCTCAAATGTTACTGCTGTACATCCGGCTTCTTTGATAACCTTAGGATCCATAAATGGATCATATATAATAACTTTAGAACCAAAACCACTTAATCTTTTAACAAGCTGACGCCCAATATAACCAAAGCCAATGATACCTACAGTACATGTACGCATATCATGAATATATTCTTGGTTTACAAATTTTTTACACCATTTTCCTTCAGAAATACACTTATGACTACGTGCGATATTCTTATTTTCAGCAATCATCATACCAACAGTAAAATCAGCTACAGCATGAGCACTCCTCCATGGTGCATTTATAAGCTTAATACCACGTTCAGTTAATGCTTCTACATCAGCGTTTTCATAACCACCTCGTAATACGGCAGCAACCTTTAAATTCTCAGAGGCGTTAATAACTTCTTTATTTATGGAAGCAACATGTACCACTATAATATCTTTATCCTTGCAAGCATCTAGTAAAGGCTTGTAAGTAGGAGCAGCAGCAACACCACCTAATTCAATTTGAAGCATACGGTCAGTGATAGGTCCCATAGCATACATATCTTTGTCTTCTATCATAGATACTTCAGCACCATATTTCTCAAGCTCAAACATTTTTTTCATTAGTTTGGAAGTAACTCCACCGTCAGATACAAGTAAAATTTTTGTCTTTTTCATAATAATTCATTCTCCTTTTTTTATAAATTACGTTGCAAGAAATAAGATAATTTAAGAGATTCTCCAAAATCCATCAGTTAAGTAATTTTTATAAAAAAAATTCGACTAAAAGCTATTATAAATTATAATAGCTTTTAGTCGAATTCAATTACTCTATTCAACTAGTTATTTTGTTTTCTGAATACTTACAAAGTATATATTGATATATTAAGTAAGTTTATAATATGATTGTATACGGTTTCTTTTGATTTGTCAATACTTATATTTAGCTAAATTAATTTCCAAACTAATTATTTACAAAATTGAATATCAACTTACTTGCTTTACAATAATTGTTAGAAAATAATTTCAGAAAAAAATAACACAATGTATAAAAATACTTATACATCGTGTTATTTCTTATTATTACTAACTAAATATATCAGCCTCTTTACTTTTTGAGCGATTAATTCTTGAAAAATCAACCCTTGAAAAAACATAAGTTGATAATAGTAAAAATACGAGTCCGAAAATGATTACAATCACCATGCTGATAAGGGGCGTAATTATAAAATTTCCTATTTTAAAAGCAAGCTGTTCCGCAACCAATTGATTGGTTGTTAAAGACGTCTTTTCCAGTATGATGGTTCTAAAAAACGCTGTTGTATATGTCATAGGATTGAGATATGCAATATATTGCAATACTTTTGGTAACATTGAAAGCGGAATATATGCACCACAAAGAAATGTAAGGGGCATTGTAATCGCCGTTATTACAACTTGAAATGTTTGTGAATTCTTAACCAGAGTCGCTATAAACAATCCAAGCCCGGAAAACACAAGTCCAACGACAATCATCACAGCGATTACCGCAAATGGTGTTATCCAGGATGTAAACTTAAGTCCTATAAAGTAACCAATGAATAAAATAATAATTCCTTGCATAGTTGCTATTGTTGCTGCTGATAATAGCTGACCTGCAGCAATTTGGATTCGTTTAACTGGACTTACAAGAACTTCCTTCATAAATCCCGAAACAATATCTTCAATTGTACTTGTAGCAACGGTAAGGGCGGTTTGAAAGACAGTGGTTATCACAATACCGGCCAGCATATAGTTTACTGGATTTTCAATATTTTGATTTTTAAATACCGAACTGAACACAAATAAAAAAAAGAATGGCATGATAATCGTGAAAATAAGCTGAACGCGATTCCTAGCAAAAATTTTAATGTTTCTAAACCATAAAGCTATTATAATATCCATAAATTCCTCACTTTCTTATATCTTTTCCCGTAATTTCTAAGAATACATCATTCAATGTGCCTTTGTTAATTTCCAAATCTGTTATTGCAGCTTTATGCTCACTTATAATCTCCATAAGTTTTGGTAAATCATTAACTTCAACGCAATAATAACCAGTTTTTTTCTTGTAAATAAACCCAGCCGTATCTAGCAATACCTCTAGACCTTGCTCGTCTGTGGTTGTAATATTTGCTTTATCCTTTGTATATTGCTGTTTCAAATGATAAGGAGTGTCTAATGCAACGATTTTACCGGCATCCATAATTGCAACTTTACTGCAAATCTCGGCCTCTTCCATGTAGTGTGTTGTTAGAAAAATGGTAATATTCTTCTCCTTTTGAAGCTTTACAATATATTCCCACATATGAGCCCTTGTTTGAGGGTCAAGACCTGTGGTTGGTTCATCTAAGAACAATACTTTTGGGTAGTGCAGCAGTGCTCTGGCTATTTCCACACGCCGTTTCATCCCACCGGACAGACTGCTTACCATTGCTTTTTTCCAATCCAGTAAATCCACTAAATTTAAAACAAACTGGATACGCTCGTCGGTTTCACTTTTGGGAATACTATAAAAATGACAATGCATAATTAAATTTTCCAGAACAGTCATTTTATTATCCAATGTCGGTTCCTGAAAAACAACCCCTATAACACTTCTAACGGCATCCTTTTCATGCGAAACGTCTTTTCCGTCAATAGTCAGTGTACCTGAGGTCTTATCGAATATGGTGCACAATGTATTTATGGTTGTGCTTTTACCTGCTCCATTTGGGCCTAAAAATGCAAAAATGCTTCCTTCTTCTACCTCAAATGAAACATTGTCGACTGCTGTAAATTTATCATATTTCTTTACAAAATCCTTAACTTCTATTATGTTTCTCATGGTATCACTCCTATCAACTGTTTTCTAGATTTTCGCGGCCACATTGTCATATACTCGAAGGGCTATAATTAGTCGAAAAAGACTTCATTCATTTTAATGCTCAAAGCGAAGTTTGCCTCGCTTACGTGATCGGCTTTCCTATGTAAAATTATACCTATAATTCGCCTAAATACAACTTATTTTATAAGACGTATGAGCCTTACCCAATGGACTAGGCACTCTAAACTCGTATTATCTCTTGTTTTCATACAACAATTTTAAATATAAAGAATCCTGCTAACAAAAGTAGTTATCAGGATTCTATTCTAATATTTATTACTATTCAGCCTTAAATATCTAATATACATTTTAAAAGCAAATTGAGATAAATACTTTATATACACCTTTGCAGATGTTGTGTCATTGTATATTTCACATGTAAACTATTTTGTTATGACTGTTCCTGCTGCTTCACTTATTGCATCCTTAGCTTTTTCAAGGGATGTTATAATTGCTCTTCTACCCTCTTTTGCATCTACGAAACTAAGCGCCGCTTTTATTTTTGGAAGCATGGAACCAGGAGCAAACTGGCCTTCTTCAATATAGATTTTAGCCTCTTCTACAGTTATTCTTGAAAGATTCTTCTGGTTTGGCTTGCCAAAGTTAATAGCAACCTGTTCAACCGCTGTAAGTACAACAAAAGCATCCGCATTTAGTAGTTCCGCTATTTTGCAAGAAGCAAAATCTTTATCAATTACAGCTGGCACTCCTACAAGATTTCCATTTCCTTTATCAATTACAGGTATACCTCCTCCACCAACAGTTATAACAATATGTCCGGCCTCAACTAGTGTTCTAATGATAGGTTCTTCAACTATATCAATTGGTAGTGGCGAAGCCACAACACGTCTCCAACCTCTATTAGAATCTTCCTTCATTGTATATCCTTTTTCAACCATCAATTTCTTAGCCTGCTCCTGAGTAAAGAAAGAACCTACTGGTTTAGTTGGGTTTTTAAATCCTGGGTCATTCGCGTCAACTATTACCTGTGTAACTATTGTTGCAACTTCCTTATTTATCCCTCTTTTTCTCATCTCTGCTCTAATACTTTGTTGTAGATGATATCCTATATACCCTTGGCTCATAGCCCCACACTCAGGAAAAGGCATTACTGGGCTATTTTCATTTATAGACGCTGCTGCTTCATAAGTAGCTACAAGTTGACCAACTTGAGGTCCATTACCATGAGCAACTATCACCTCATGGCCTTCTTCAATTAAATCTACTATAGTCTCTGAAGTCTGTCTTGCGGTTACTAACTGTGCTTCTGCTGTTGTATCCTTTGGGTTTGCTTGAAGGGCATTCCCCCCAAGTGCAATTACTATTCTTGCCATATTAATTTCTCCTTTATTTAATATTAAATTATTTATCAAACTTTCTTAAATAAGCAGATAATTCTTTTAATCCGTTTTTTAATATTTCTGTATGTGTGCAATATCCTAATCTAGCATGCATTGGAACGTCAAACCGATTACCTGGAACTAAAAGGACTCCTTTTTCTTTCAAAATATCTATACAAAATTGTTCTACATCAACAGGTATATCTAATCTGATAAATGATGTAGAAACATATTTTGGCAATACTAGTGAAACACGGGGTTCTTTTTCAACCCATTCTTTAACTATTTCTAAGTTCGTATGAATAATATTTTTATTTCTTTCTAGTACCAATTCTTTATTTTTTAATACATGAACAGCTAGATAATCATCAAAAACTCCTGAACAAATCATAGTATAATCACGATATTTTCTAAATGAATCTGCTAATTCTTTATTGCTAGCAATCCAACCGACACGTATTCCTGGAACTGAATATGTTTTTGATAAACTGTTTGTTGAGATCCCTTTATCATATAAGTCTACTATGGAAGAAACAGAAATAGTAGACTCTAAAGGTTTATATACTTCATCAACTAAAATGTAAGCACCCACATTACCCGCAATCTTAATTACTTCTTTTAGAAAGTCGTCATCAAATATAGTTCCAGTAGGATTGTTTGCATTATTCAAACAAATTAATTTTGTATTTGGACGTATTAATTTGTTTAGTTCATCAAGCTTTGGTTGCCAATCATTATCTTCATAAATTTCCCAAAAATCCACTTCAGCACCAAAAGACTTTGGAATCTCATATAATTGCTGATAGCTAGGATGCATCGCAATTACATGATCACCGGGCTCGACTAATGAATATAATGCTAATAGATTTGCGCCTGTTGCTCCATTAGTTTGTAGGATATTTTCAGGTGGAACATTTTTATATAATTTACTAACTTCCTTTTTAAACTCTGGAGAACCTTCTATCCATCCATAATTCATTTTTGTTTTTAATATTCCATCAAAAAATTCCTGTGGAGTTGTACCATCTATAGATATTATTTCTTCTAATGAAAATGAAGCAATTGAGCTTCCTGCTATATCGTAAATAGCATCATTCTCCCAAACATTTAACCATTCTTCAACACCAAAATTTGCGATTTTCATATTAAAGACCCCTTTTCAGAAATTTAAATAGTAATTTTTCCTGAGGCTAATTGATAAATAACATATATTGATCCAATAGCAATTAAAGTTGTTAATATTAATTGTGTTTTTGTTAATAATTTCTTTTCACCATTTTCTTTTCTCGCCATGGCAAAAAACACGATTCCAGGAATATAAGCTATAAGGCAAAGTAGAGTATAGTTTAGTCCTGAAACTACAATTGCCCAAATTTCGAAAATTACAGTAATTAAACCTATGATTATTTGTTTTTTTTCGCCTTTTTCATGTCTGTTTAGATAAGATATTTTAAATTGGTACAATCCAACAAATAAATAACATACTAATATTGCAGCAGTACAAAGAGAATAAGCAAATTGGTATGCTTTATCTGTAAATAAGAAAGTAAAAATAAATAGTTGAATTAAGACCGCTGTGGTAATTAAAGAAAAAGTAGGCGCACCCGCTTTATTTACCTTACCAAATATTTTTGGCAATAATTTTGAACGAGCCATTAAAAGAGTTGTTTCAGATGGTAACATCGTCCAAGATAGCCATGCACCTGAGATTGAAATTATTAAACCTATATTTATGAAGGCAGCTCCCCAAGGCCCAACAATATCTTTTAAGATGTAAGCCATTGAAGGAGTGGCTAATTTTGATAACTGATCTTTACTCATAACTCCATAAGGGATCATGGAAGCTAAAACGTAAATAATTAATAAGCCCACTAATCCAAGAATAGTTGCTCTTCCGGCTTCAGATTTTTTATTAGCACGGGAAGATAACATTGAAGCTCCTTCTATACCAACAAAAACCCACATCATTACCATCATACAATTTTTAACTTGTGAGAATATATCTGATAAATTAAAATTAGTAGAAATGTTCCCCCAGAAATGATAAGTAAATAAATCCACCTTAAAAGCTATAATACCTATGACTATGAATAAAAAGATTGGTATTAATTTAAATATGGTAACTACTGTATTTATAACAGCAGCTTCTTCAACTCCTCTATTAACTATGAAAGTAAGTATCCACATAAAAATACTAGCACCAATAATTGAGGCGATATTTTGACCATTTCCAAAGACAGGAAAGAAGTAAGAAAGTGTGCTCATAAGCATTGTAGCAAATGCTACATTACCAAGCCATGCGGATAACCAATATCCCCATCCACTAATGAAGCCTCCAAATTCTCCAAAACCATCTTCTGCATAGCTAAATATACCATTTAATTCAGGTTTTTTTAACAATAAATTGTTAAATGATAACGATAACATTAAAATACCAAAACCAACAATTATCCATGCAATAACTGCAGGTCCTGCAGCAGCACCTGATGCTAAATCACCCGATATATTAAATATACCAGCACCTATTGAGGAAGTAATAACTAGTGCTGTTAGTGAAAATAAGCCTAGTTTTTTAGATTTATCAGCCATTTTATAATCTCCTTCCGTCATACTAGCAATATTGAAATTTGGCGAGAGCAATCATTTTACCCCCACCAAATTTTATAATTGTAAATTATTTTAGGCTAGTTTCCAAGTGTAGCAACCATAACTGCTTTGATTGTATGCATTCTGTTTTCTGCTTCATCAAATACAATAGAATGTTTACTTTCAAATACTTCATCTGTAACTTCTAAACCTTCAAGACCATATTTTTCAAATATTTCTTTTCCTACGATAGTCTTTAAATCATGGAAGGCTGGTAGACAATGCATAAATTTAACATTTTTATTACCTGTCTTATTAAGCATTTCCATATTAACTTGGTATGGTCTTAATAGCTTTATTCTTGATGCCCAAACTTCATCTGCTTCACCCATGGAAACCCATACGTCTGTGTAGATTACATCTGCATTTTTAACGCCTGCATCCACGTTATCTGTAATAGTGATTTTTGCTCCTGTTTCTTTAGCAATTTCATTACATTTTTGGACTAATGCTGTTTCTGGGAATAAGCTCTTAGGTGATACGATTCTAAAGTCCATACCCATTTTAGCAGCACCTATCATCAATGCATTTGCCATGTTGTTTCTTCCGTCACCAGCATATACAAACGCAATGCTACTTAATGGTTTATCAAAGTGTTCTTTTATAGTTAAAAAATCTGCAAGAATTTGTGTTGGATGATCCTCAGTTGTTAAGCCGTTCCATACAGGTACCCCTGCATATTTAGCTAAATCTTCAACAACTTCTTGACCATATCCTCTATATTCTATTCCATCATACATTCTTCCAAGAACTCTCGCTGTATCTGCTACAGATTCTTTCTTACCAATTTGAGTTCCTGTAGGTCCAAGGTAAGTTACATGTGCTCCTTGGTCTAGTGCACCTACTTCAAAAGCACATCTTGTTCTTGTAGAACTCTTTTCAAATATTAGAGCGATGTTTTTACCTTTTAAGTTCTGTTGTTCTGTACCTGCATACTTAGCTTTTTTTAAATCCCTAGCTAACTCTAAAAAGTAGTTTATTTCCTTTGGAGTAAAGTCCATCAAAGTTAAAAAGTTTCTGTTTCTTAAGTTAAACATAATAAATTCCTCCTAATATTGTTGTTTTTATTTTATTATTGTTATTATAAGTCATCTCTATTTAGTGGCATACTCATACATCTTGGACCGCCTCGTCCTCTTGATAATTCAGCACTTGGCATTGTTAGAACTGTTATACCACGTTTTGATAAAATTTCATTTGTAATATAATTTCGTTCATAAGTTATAACCTTTCCTGGTGCAATAGCTAGAGTGTTTGATCCATCATTCCATTGTTCTCTTGCAGCTACTATAGAGTCGCCACCACCACATCTTATTAATTCAACTGAAGGTAATTTTAATGCAGATTTTAATATATTTTGCAATACATCTTTCTCTTGTTTAATGCTTAATTCACCATCAACGCCTTTTGTAATTTCAAAAACATTAAGTGGTCCTTCTATCCCAGGGTGAATTGTAAATTTATCATAATCAACCATAGTAAATACAGTATCAAGATGCATAAATGCTCTACAGGCTGGAATCTCAAATACTAATACTTTTTCAAAAGAAGTATGTTTATCAAATAAATTTCTTGCTACCACCTCTATAGCCTCAGGTGAAGTCCTTTGGCTACATCCTATTGCAAGAGTTGTTGCAGATAATATAAGCTCGTCCCCACCTTCAATATTATTGGGAAGGCTCCTATCATACCAAAGTGGCACTTCAGATTGCTTAAAAGAATTATGATATTTATGAATAAATTCTAGAAACATAGTTTCTCTCCTTCTAGCTTCAGTTTGCATGGTATTTATAGTAATACCATTTCCAATTGAAGCACCTGGATCTCGAGTAAAATAAAGATTAGGCATAGGATCTAAGTAGAATGGATACTGGTTTTCTATTAATCCTCTTAGAGAATGCATTCCCTTAACCTCTATTTCATTTTTTCTAACTCCTGCCATAAGTATATTGATCATCTCTTTTGTAGACTTTGACATTAAATAGGTATAAAGAGATTCATATATTTTCATATTACTAATGTGACTTTCTTGTAAAAACTGTTGTAAAAATATTTTTTTTATTTTATCGTCATTCAAAGCCTCAGTAGCAAGTTCTTCTAAATAAAGAACCTCAACATCGTTTTCTCTTAGTATTTGTGCAAATATATCATGCTCTTTTTTCGCCACTTCTAAATAAGGTATATCATCAAAAAGTAATTTTTGAAGAAGATTAGGCACTAAATTTTCTATTTCTCTACCAGGTCTGTGTAGGATTACCTTATTAAGTTTTCCTATTTCGGAAGTTACGTTTATAAACGGTTTCATTATATTTTGTCCCCCTCTTCATTTTTCTTGTTGCCCCCATTATAAAGTGTACAATTTAATATTGAAAACCCATTTTAACGGTGTAATCGTATATTTACGTGCCTTATTATCGGTGTTGTTAATCTAACACTTTATACGTATCTTAAGCTATGCTTTATTCAATAATGCTATACATGTTTACACTTGATATTTTAGAATATTGAATTATCTGTATATATATTCACAATATTCTAATTTGTTACGTATAAAAGTAAAAATAAGGCATAAACATTCATAAAACCTTTTTATGGTTATTTATACCTACAAATGTATAATATTACACATGTAAAGGGTACGTCCCTTATGTTGTTTTCTATAGTTGAAAATTTCCCCATATTAGAATTGAAAAAAATCTCCTCACCCTATATCAATTGATAGCATTTGTGGTTTGTCATTGACATTGAGTCTCTACGCATATGATTATATGCCATTAAAGAAGCCATTATATGTACTCTCAATGTAAATGGTACGCTTCGCCAACCCACTTAAAATTGTCAATTGCAAATTAGGCAGAGAAATAATTCAACTGTAAAGCGGGGGAGTTTTAAATTAGTATAAACATATGTGCTATTAATTACTTCGTTCATAATTATTCATATAAGTTAAATTTTCACCATTTTAAGGAACCTAAATGTTGACAATAATGATATTGTTAACATTATGTTCATAATATTAGTATCTAAGAAATCATAATCCATCTAAAATAAAAAAATATTTTAGATGGAAATGTTCTTTTATTATTATTTATAATTATAGATATATAATTAATGCATAAGAAAACCCTCAACTAATTAATTAGTTGAGGGTTTTACTGGTTGAAGCGATACAACTGTTCTTAATGTTTTAAATTCTGGATCATAAAGATGAATAATTATTTAGTGTTTTTATAATCCACAATAAAAGCTTCACCCTTATTCTTTAAAATATGACCAGAACTATAAGGTTTACCTTCCACGGTTATATATACCTTTTTCACCATATAATAATCACCCAGTGTATTAGTAATGCATTGGAGTATCTGACTTTCATAACCACTACCAGCATTCATTTCCTGTGTGAATTCCTTTGAAAAGTCCACGTATACTATATTATCTTTATTTAAATAAAGACTTTTTATTGTTGTGTTAGGGCTAATTAATCTCCCTACATTCTCATTTGGAACTTCCTTGAATTTTTTCTCAAATATTTTTCTTGTTATATCATTTGTATCAAAGGAAAGCTTTTTTTCTGTAATATAATTCATACTGTCATTTCCATTTGGATAATAAAATTTAACCATTTGAACAAAGGGTACCTTTTTCTCCATCTTACTTAATGAAGAACTTACATCACCATTAGATGTGAATAATGTTTTAACTAATCCAATATTAGCTGCATAATAATCTTTGTCTGTACTATCTTTTCTCACAGTTGTAACCTCTATACATTCATAACTAGCTAAAGGAGTTTTTATAGCAACTTTAACATTGGTTATACTCCGTTTGCTGCCATCTTTCAATGTCCAAGAATTACCTTTAGTAAGTGGTTCCTTCAATAAAATTTCAGGTTTATTATTAATTTGGGAAGTAAAGTCTTCTCTGTAATAGATCTCACCTTTAGAAAATATAAGTCTTAATTCTCCATCCTTATTTTCAAGTACTTTTACCAATTCGGAGCCACCATTATCAATTCTAATCTGTTGGCGGTTTCCTCTTAAATAGTCCACAAAGACAGAATAAGTTGCGTATTCATTACCCTCACCAACATACATATACTTTAAGCTTTTTTCAAAAGGATAGTAATCCCCTATCTTAGCTGTAGCAACATCACCTTTTGAATTATCAACCTTAGGCTTTGACATATCCACTTTAGGCTTTGCATTACCTGCGTTATCTGGAACCTTAGTTTTCGACGTTATTCCCTTGCTACAACCAGTTAGTAAAATAAATGTAACAATTACTAATATGACGCGAATATTTTTTTTCATATCATCATATCCCTTCTGTTTTTTATTTACCACTAAATCAAAATCTTATAGAAAATTCATTTAGCCACTTTTCAGAGTATGATTTTTATTTTAAAATATCATTAGATTCCTTTTCATCGTAAATAAAATCTTTCATAATATCAAGCAATTTTCCCTTATCTAGACTTTCAATATTATTTATTGATTTAATTTGTTTTATCAATCTATTACTTAGATTTTCATCATTTTTATAAGTTTTTTCGTTTATATAGAATTCCTCTCCACTTTCAACTATTCTAGAGCTGTAGCCCTTAGAATCCAATAACTGTTGAAAGTTCTCTTGTGCCTCTTCATCTCCATGAACAAGCAGAATTTCCTTTGGTTTTTCCATAAATCCTTCTATCCAATTTAATAATCCGTTTCTATCAGCGTGTCCTGATAATCCCTCTAGGTTATAAATATGAGCATTAACAGCAACGGGTTCTCCAAATATTTTAACTATTTTCGCACCCCCTACTATATTTCGTCCCAAGGTGCCTTGTGCTTGATATCCTACAAAAACAATTGATGATTCTTTTCTCCACAAATTGTGCTTAAGATGATGTTTTACTCTACCTGCATCGCACATACCACTCGCTGAAATAACTATTGCATTGCTTTTAATTTTATTTATTTCAGCTGAATCATTTGAAGAAACTGAGAATCTTAAACCATCAAATCTAAATGGATACTCACCCTTCATTACAAGTTCTTTAGCCTCTTTATCATAATCCTCATTATGGCTTTCAAATATTCTTGTTGCTTGAATAGCTAAAGGACTATCGATATAAACTTTAACATCCTTCAACTCTTCATTTTCTACATATTTATTTAATTCATATAAAATCTCCTGAGTCCTACCTACTGCAAATGAAGGTATAATAACATTTCCCCCTCTTGCAAAGGTCTCCTTAATTATTTTTAATAACTCCTTTAAATTTTCCTGAATCTCAGGATGAACCCTATTGCCGTATGTGGTCTCTATTATCAAGTAATCGGTGTAATTAATGATTGTTGGATCTTTTAAAATTGGCTTATTTATATTGCCCAAATCACCACTATACACGAGTTTTACTTCTTCTTGATTTTTTTCCGTCATATATAATTCAATAATAGCAGAACCCAAAAGATGCCCTGCATCCCTAAATCTTATTTTTAACCCTTCAAAAACCTCTATCATCTCATCATATTGAAATGCTCTAAAAAGATTAAGAGAAAGCTCAGCCAATTTAACTGTATAAAGTGGTTCTAGAGTTTTTAATCCCTGACGTATTCTTTTTCTATTTTTCCACTCAACCTCAGATTCATGAATGTGCCCACTGTCAGGAAGCATAATACTGCATAAATCCATTGTTGCTTCAGTTGATAAAATTTCTCCCTTAAATCCCAACTTATAAAGTAGCGGTATTCTTCCACTATGATCAATATGGGCATGTGATAAAATCACATAGTCTACCTCTTTAGGATTAAAATCAAATTTCTCATTTCCAAATACCTTTTCACCTTTGCCCTGATATAAACCACAATCAAGCAAAACAGTCTTTCCATTTATGTGTAAAATGTGACATGAACCTGTAACAGTTTTTGCTGCTCCATAGAATTGAATTTTCATAATAATCCTCCTCTTCATCATGTGAATAGTTGCTTTATATAATGTTAAGGGTTTAGGGTTTACTTTTCATTGGATAAGAGTACGTAAGCATTACGCTGAATTCCATCTAAAGTTTTCAAAAAATTCAGATATTTCTTTCTATTATAACAGATATATGATAATATACCTAGCATGTCTTTGATTAATTTCTATCTTTATCCATCTTTTCAAGTATGATTTTTTGTATTTGTTAAATTATATTTGAGTCAATTGTATTATTACTTTCTTTGTAGTGATTTAACCTGCTAACAGCCGGTCCCTCTATAATATCGCCTTCAAAAGTAAATCTTGATCCATGACAAGGGCAATCCCAAGATTTTTCTGCACTATTCCATTTTAGCTCACACCCTAAATGTGTACATGTTATATCAACTATATGTAGTTCTCCATTCTTATCTCTATATGCCCCATATCTATCTCCATCAATCTCTACTATCTTTCCCTCATCATTTTTTAAATCAAAATCATATTGTCCAACCTGAAGTTTTCCTTTTATTAGTTGCTTTGCAACATCAAAATTTTCCTTAACTAAGTTCTTAATTCCATCAGTTGAAATTTTACGTGATGGATTATATACCTCTTGATAAGGGCTTTCATTTTTAACTATAATATCCCTTAGTATACCTGCAGCTGCTGTTCCATTTGTCATGCCCCATTCACCATAACCAGTAGCAACGTAAATATTTTCTGATGAAGAAGTAAGATTACCTACATATGGTACACCATCTAATGTTATATAATCTTGAGTTGACCATCTATATAGAAACTTTTCAACATCAAAGTTTTTTTCAGCATAATTTTTTAAATTAACATAATGTTTAATCATGTCACCACCATGAGCAGTTTTATGATCTTGACCTCCAATAATTATCATCTGACCATCCTTATAATTTTGCGTACGAAAATACCAGCCTGCTTCTCCTGCATCTACAAATGTGCCTTTGGGCAATTCATCCTTTATTTTTGCAGATATTACGTATGACCTTTGTGGACGAAGTTTTGAAAAATATAATCCCAAACCATCATAAAAAGGAAAATGTGAAGCCAAAACAACTTTTGGTGCTATTACTTTAAATCCTGTATCTGTTATTATTGTATATAATTTATCATGTTCTATATCTACAGCTCTTGTATGTTCATATATTTCACTATCATTACCAGGAATGTTTTCCGCAACTTTAAGCAGGTACTTCCTAGGGTGAAATTGAGCTTGATTTTCAAAGCATAGGGCACCCTTTACTTCAAATGGTAAATCTAGTTTTTCAATATATTCGGATTTTATACCTAGGCTTTTAGCTGCTTCTGCTTCTTCTTTTAAAGTATCTATATAACTTTCATCTGTTGTATATATATAAGCTGGTAACCTGCAAAAGTCACATTCAATATTATATTTTTTGACCATATTTTCTATAAAATCTATGGCGCCTTCATTAGCATCTGCATACTGCTTAGCCTTTTCAATTCCCATAGTGTTAATTAAATTACTATATATTATATCATGTTGTGAAGTAACATAAGCAGTAGTATGTCCCGTAGTTCCCTGAACTATATTATCAGCTTCGATTAGTGCAACTTTGTAACCTTCTTCTTTTAAAAGGAGGGCAGTGGTAATTCCAGTAATACCCCCTCCGATAATTACTATATCAACTTTAATGTCTTTTTCTAAAGTTGGGTAGTTTGTCTCACCGGTTGAATCAAGCCAATAAGATTTAGGTGTTAAAATATTGTTAATACACATATTATTTTTTCCATTCATAAATTTACTCCCTTCCTTTAACATAATTAAACATATATATTTTGTGTTTATATAACCAAAAATATGTATATTATTAATAGCATTCATCAAAATCCCACTCATATAATTCACAGTATATTTATCCATTTAATAATAAAAAGTAAATGGCATTAGTAAATATCTTACTAATGCCATAATCTAAAACTATATCTAATTTTTTATTGCCTAATTTCTGTTTATTAATTAATCTGCTATACTTTCGATTAAAAGAAGAATTCAAAAAAATGCTATTTTGAACTTATATAGGTTTTATTGACAAATATTTAGGGTAGATCTATAATGTATACTATAATACGATTTTAGTCTAAACGACTAAAATTAAGAAAGGTTAAATGGTACAAAAATGAAAACTAACAAAGAACAAATAATAAGAGAAACAATAATTGAATCAGCATCGCTCCTTTTCAAAAAGTGGGGTTTGAAAAAAACATCAATGGAAGATATAGCTAAATCAGCTGGAAAAGGGAAAAGCACCATCTACTATTACTACCCCAATAAAGAAGAAATTTTTCTTATTGTAATGGAAAGACTTGCTAAAGGTATAGTAAAAAGCTCAAAGGAAGTTATAAACAAAGAAAAAAAAGCAGAAGATAAGCTTAGAAAATATCTACTTGAATATAGTTCTGAAATAAAAAAATATGCTGATTTATATGATATTATACGATATGAAATAAAAGAGGATGTTGAACTGAAAACCAAAATAAGGACTAGCTATGACACGGAAGAAAACGAATTAATTAAGGATATAATTAGATATGGAATTTTGAATAAAGAGTTTAAACCGTATACTGAAGATGAAGTTAAAGCAATTTCTAGTACTATTTTAAACATTGCAAGAAGTATGCTGTTCGATTTGTATATTGAAAATCTACCTTTCGATGGCGAAAATAGGATGACTATATTTTTGGAAGTATTATTTCATGGGGTGAAAAGACAAGAAATTAATGATGTTAACTCTAATAAAGCTCATTAGTTGAAAGTAGAAATACTCCAATAAATTTTTGTGGAGTATCTTCAGACTTTAAAAGATAATGATAACTTTAGTGGACTTTAGGCGCTGAAAAATAGAACAATGTATTACTATAAAACAAAAAAAAGGACTGATAAACATGAAGAAAGCATTATTTATAAATATGTGCGGTCAAGGACACTTTAACCCTACTCTAGGTCTAGTTAAAGAATTAATAAATAGAGGAGAACAGGTTACTTATATTGCCGGTGAAGAATTTAAAAATAAAATAGAAAAGACAGGAGCTACGTTTAAAGGTTATAAAAAATCATATGATGTGCAAAATTTATTTAATGGAAGCTTAAATTCAGAAAATAATGAACCACTATTAAAAGTCATTGGTACATTTAAAGAAATAATTGAAACTTTATTTAATTTAAATGAAAAATTTGATTTCATTATTTATGATTCAGCATTTATGCTAGGTAATGAAGTAGGAAGAATATTAAAAATACCTGCAATTTGTTCTATTACTACTTTTGCAGCAAACAAAAGAACAAATTGTTTATCAACGCAAATTAAAAGATTTGGACCTAATATACAAAAACTTCTAAATTCTTTAGAGTATAAAAATTTCGTTAAATGTCTTAAAGAAGAATATGGTATAAAGTGTCCTAGTATAGTTAATGCAGTTTCTGCAAAAGGCATGATTAATATTGTATATACCTCTAAATATTTTCAACTTTGTGGTGAAAGTTTTGATGAAAGCTATAAGTTCATTGGCCCATCAATAGTAGCTCGAAAGGAAGATATGAGCTTTTCTTTGGAAACTAATGAAAAGAAGAAAGTTATTTATATATCTTTAGGTACTATATTTAATAATTCTATTGAGTTTTATGAAAATTGCTTTAAAGCTTTTGATAATATGGATGTAAAGATTATTATGTCTGTAGGTAAAAACATAGATATTAATGCATTTAAATCTATTCCATCAAATTTTATTATTCATAATTATGTATCTCAACTCGAAGTTTTAAAAATTGCAGATGTGTTTATTACCCATGGTGGAATGAACAGTACAAATGAAGCATTGTATTATTATGTTCCATTAATTCTTATTCCTCAATTCATCGATCAGCCTTCTGTGGCTAATAGAGTAGCTGAACTTGGCGCAGGTATTGTTATTGAAAAAGATAATGTTACTCCAGAGGTGTTGAAGCAGTCAGTAGTTAATATTCTTTCAAACAATAATTTTAAAACAAGCAGTGAAAAGATTGGGAAATCGCTCAGAGACGCAGGAGGATATAAAAAAGGTGTTGATGAAATACTTAATTTAAGTTTTGTATATGAAGAAGTTGCTTGTGACAGTGACAGTGATAGTGAAAATAAAGAATAAATTACATATATTAAATACATTTAATTTTAGGGGGATTTTTTATGAAGAAAAAATTAATTATATCTTTACTTAGTGTGGTGTTAATATTTATCGATACAAGTTATATAAATGTAGATGCTACTCCTTTAACCATCAATTCTGTTAACTATGGTAATACTACTGATGTTTCTGGAGGTTTAAAAACAGCTTATGAAATCAGAAAAGAAATAGAAGATGCTTTAAGATTTCAAGTAAAAATAGATGTAAATTGGAATGATTTAAAAGTAGAAAAGGATATGGACTTGTATAAGTCTAAAGGAAAAGCTGTTGGAAAACCTGGTGACATATTAATTTCAGTAACTGATGATAAAAATACAGATATAAATGCAATTATGATGGGTTCAATTACTACTCATGCTGCTATGGTAGATTCAGACCCCCAAAAAGTTCTTGAAGTCTACCAGAACAATGTTGAAAACCGTGCAAATGATTGGAGAACTAGATATAAAAAAATTCTTGTTCTACGTCCAAAGACTAATGAAGAAACCATTAACGGTGCCATTAAATATGGACATACTAAATTGGGTACACACTTTAACTTTGATTTTTTCAATAAAACTACAACTAAACAATTTTATTGTTCACAATTTGTATGGAGATGTTACTTTAACAATGGCCTAGATTTGGACAGAAATGGTGGACGAGCTGTTTTCCCATATGATCTTATAAGCGATAAAGCTACAATTGTTTATAAACAAGGAGAGTAATCATTTAAAAAGTAATGATCTAGAAACAAAAAAATTAAACCTAACATTTTTCATAAAAGATAGACTTTATGAAAATGTTAAGTTTAATAATATTATTATAAATTTTTTCCATTCGTTGAAATTACATTTTTGTACCAGTAAAAGCTTTTCTTTCTTATACGGCCTAAATCTTTCAAATCAAACTCATCTCTGTTAACATAAACAAATCCATAACGTTTTTGGAATCCTTGATGTGTGCTAACAAGATCTATGGCTGACCAAGGACAATACCCTATTAATTTCACACCATCAGTAATTGCGAGTTGTGCTTGTTCAATATGTTTACGTAAGAAGTCAATACGATAATCATCATTGACAACATTGCCCTCTTCTAATTTATCAAAGGCACCTAAACCATTTTCAGTTACTAGTAGAGGTAAATTATATCTTTCGTTTAACTCACGTAAGGTAATACGAAATCCAACTGGATCAATATCCCACCCAAATTCTGTTTTTGGCAAATTTGAGTTAGAAGCTCCACGATATACCCCTGACTCCCCAAGTACAATTTGTTGATCACCTGTAGATAATTTATCAGTACCATCGTTTTTACTTTCAGCTACAGTTGCTGTACAGTAGTAGTTGAAGGCAATAAAGTCTGGCTTAGCTTCACTTAAAATCTCCATGTCGCCAGGTTCAATTGTTGGGGTATAACCTTTTTCCTCCATAAAACTCCATGCTACTGTATTATAACGTCCCAATACCGCCATATCCAAGTATAACCAGTTACGAATTGATGACCAATTATTAGCTGCTAACACATCCTCTGGTTTTGAACTATCTGGATAAATACTTGTAATGTTTGGCGCTGGTCCAATTTTTGCATTAGGACACATAACATGACAAAGTTTTATTACCTTCGCTTGTGCAAGAAGCATATGATGATTTTGATTATATAATTCTTTTTCTAGATTTTCTACTTCTGAGTTAACTATCCCAAGGAGTGACCCATGTATAATCATCATATTTTGTTCATTTATAGTTAGCCAGTATTTAACCCTGTCACCATAACTTTCAAACAATGTCTTTCCATAGTTTTCAAAGGCATCAATGGTTTCTCTATTAGACCAACCACCTTTTAACTGCAATACCTGAGGCAAGTCAAAATGGTACATTGTAATAATGGGTTCTATATTATGTGCCAACAATTCATTAATTAAGTTATTATAAAATTCAATACCTTTCTGGTTAATTTCTCCTGTACCTTTTGGAAAAATTCTAGTCCAAGCAATTGAAAAACGATACACTTTAAATCCCATTTCAGCGAGTAATGCGATGTCCTCTTTGTAATGATGGTAATGATCACTAGTTACTTTAAAATCTGCAGTACTTTCAGGATGATTCCCCATATCCATAACCGATGGTCCCTTCCCATCTTCATTCCATGCACCTTCTACTTGATAAGCTGATGTTGATGCCCCCCAAAGGAAATCCTTTGGAAATGGTTTAAGTTTTTTGTGATACATATAAATTCCACCTTTCGTTTTTAGAAATACTATCTACTTAATTTCTTTATAAAATCATAAACATCTGTAGTTTTTATCAAATCATTTTTTGAAAATGCCCTATCTACTATTTGAGTAGTCATATTAACTTTAATATTTACAGGTTGTGGTCCACCATTCTTTTGCAAATCTACTAAAAACATTTTATATTTTTCTTGCTGAGCCCCTGTAAACCCACAGTCATTATAATCAAGAAAATTAGATGAAACAGTATAATTTATTGTAAAATTTTCATTATTTCCTGTCACAATCAATTTGAATAATTTCATTTCAATACCTCTCCTTCATATAGCCTATTTATACATCCAAAGTGTTGTGTTCGCCTTCGTGATTGCTTGCGATTATTTCTTGTTCTAACTTAACATTAATAGCATCTTGTTTCATAAAGAATGGGAAATAGGCAGCACATGACCATATAATAATTAATGCTTGCCACACTGCACCCTTCCAACCTTGGAGAATAAAACCCGATACTATTGGGGGAGTTGTCCATGGAACTTCTACTGCAGAGAAAGGATGTAAGATCCCAAATTTTATTAAGAAATAAGTTCCTACTGCTGAACCAAGTGGTACTATTACAAAAGGTATAAACATAAAAGGATTCATAACTATTGGGAATCCAAAGGTAACCGGTTCGTTAATATTAAATATGCCTGGGATTAATGCTAATTTACCTAAAGTTTTTGACTGTCCTGATCTTCCTTTTACAACCATTGCAAGTACAAGTCCTAAGGTTATTCCAGAGCCTGTCATAATGACAAAGCTATTTAAAAACTGAGCAGTTACTATATGAGCTCCATTTGCCATAGTTAAAGCTTGGCCACTTTGAATAATTGCTTGATTAGCTAACCCATTTGCAGTCAATAATCCTAACATTACACCAGAAACAATTATTGAACCATGCACACCAAACCACCATAATAGAGGAATAGCTGCTCCAATAACTATAGCTCCTCCTAGAGAGTCTGTTGCACCTTGTAATGGAATTTGTAATACTTTATATATCCATTCAATAAAGGTTGTATTAAGCCCATATTTGAAGAAAATATAAACAACCATAGTTCCTACCATAATTACTGCTCCTGGTATTAAAGCTGTAAATTGATTAACAACACCTTGAGGTACTCCTTCTGGCATTTTGATTGTAATCTTCTTAGTCAAGAACCAAGAATATACTGCACCGACAATTAAACCAACTATAATAGCCGTAACCATTCCTTGACCACCTGTCCATGTCTTATCAATTACGTTTGTTACTACTACACTTTTATTGTTAATTAAAGTAGTAGCCGTAGAATTGTTAATACCTAAAAATGCTACCAATGCTAAGATTGCAGCAGTTAATGGTTCATGACCTTCATTTTTTGTATAAGCATATGCTATACCCATGGTAGCTGCAATTGCCATAATTTGAAAGGATACTCCATAAATTTGCATTAGTGGCATTGTCCACTGATCACCTAAAATGCTTGTAACCCAATCATTAAAAGGTTTATAAGGAATTTGTGCAAGCAACAAGAAAATAGATCCTACTAAACTTAAAGGTAGCGTATACATAATTCCATCCTTTAATGCAATAACGCCTTTGAGATTAACAAATTTCATTACCGCTGGTATTACTTTATCTATTAACTTTTCATTTTCCATAATATAGTCCCCCCTATGTTATTAATAATTATATATATTTAAGATTTTCTCCTCTTTCTTCTATTATCTTTTTATACCAATAACCAGACAATTTTATCTTTCTATTTAAATTATCTTTATGATCTACATATATAAATCCATATTGTTTTTTGTAACCATTTAACCAGCTCAACAAATCAGTTGAAGACCATGCATAATATCCTTTAAGATTTATACCTTGTTCTATAGCCTTTTTGATAGCTATTAAATGTTCTTCAATATATTTTATTCTAGGAACATCTACAACTTCATCTTGGATTATTAGATCTTCATCACCTAACCCATTTTCTGTAATATATATTTTTATGTCACCATAACTTGCTTTGAACATTTTTAGTCCTTCTAAAAATGCATCTGGCGCAATTTCCCAACCCCATTTTGTATACTTTTTATCATCCATTTTTACACTTTTATACACACCATCAAAGGATATATTACCAGGGGCTCCTGTGGAATTCTCTCTTGAGGACTCTTTTAAATTATCAGCAATAATGTTTCTCATAACCCTTTGAGGTTGATAATAATTTAAACCAATAAAATCATTATCATCTGCAGAGGTTTTTATAACATTTAGTTCCTCTTGTGTCCACTCTGGAGTTAAATTATTTTCAGTTAGGTATTTGATAACGTACTGTGGATATTCACCTTTTAATACAGGATCATAATACCAAGCTATTCCATATTGGTTTGCATGGTATGCTGCGAACTCATTATCTGGATTGTTATCTATACTAAAGGCAGGGCTAAAAACATGAGTTATTCCTATTTCGCCAAACTGCCTTAAATTTTTATAAGCAACTACTGCTTTAGCATGCGCAGTAATAACATTATGTGAAGCTTGAAAGTATTTTTTTAAATCATTTTTAATGCCTGGCGGATGTGCTCCTGCTATATAGCCCAGACTACAAAAGACAATTGTTTCATTAAAGGTAATCCAATGCTTAACCCTATCTCCGAAAGCTTTATAACATACATTAGCATATTTAACAAAAGCATCAACAGTTCTCTTATTAATCCAACCACCACATTCTTCTAGTACCTGTGGTAAATCCCAATGATATAGAGTAACGAAAGGAACAATTCCATACTTTAAACATTCGTCAATAAGTTTATTATAAAACTCTAACCCCTTCTGATTAATTTCACCATCTCCGTCTGGAATTATCCTTGCCCAAGATATTGAGAATCTATAGGATTCAAGTCCCATTTCAGCCATAAGTTTTACATCTTCTTTGTATCTATGATAATGGTCTACTGACACATCTCCATTTGTACCTTTAAATGTTTTGCCAGGAATTTTGGAAAACACATCCCAATTAGAAATGCCCTTACCATCCTCATTCCACGCACCTTCTACTTGATATGAAGCCGATGCAGCTCCAAAAAGGAAATCATTTGGAAATTTCATAATTACATCCCTCGCTTTTATTATACTTGTAAATATAATTGAGTTAATTTAGCACAATAGGTATAATTAATTAAAGTACCTCTTTATGTTAATTATTATATAGTGCCACGCTCATGTCACCGTTAATTGTAACTAGAGGTGCTTTTAATTACTTATCAATTAATTTAAGTGCACTTTCTAATACTTTTGCGCCATTCATCATGCCATAATCTACAGAAGCAATTACAGCAACTGGAATTCCTAGTGCACCACATGTTTTTTTTGCTTTTGGTAGTACATATCTTATTTGTGGTCCAAGTAGTGCTACCTCAACTCCATCTAGATGTTTTGACATTTGAGCTTCTGGAAATGCCTCAATTTCTACTTCTAAGCCCTTTGCCTTTGCTGCCTTTTCCATTTTTGTAACTAGTAAACTAGTTGACATACCTGCTGCACAGAATAACGCTATTTTAATCATAATATTACCTCCCATAAATGTTTATTATTTAATTCTCATATATCTTTTTTAATTTTCTTTAATACCTAATAGAGGATTTATAACCTTTCTTAATTCGATAATCTCACTAATTAAGTTTTTTTCTGATATAGAAGTCATCAAATGGTCTTGTGCATGTACAAATAAAAGTGAAACTTGGAGACTTTCACCTGCAGCTTCTTTTTGTAATAATGAAGATTGTATTTTATGAGTTTTATCAATCATTTCATTTGCTTTCTCGAGTAATGCATCTGCTTCCTCATATTTTCCTTCCTTTGCCTTTTCGAGTGCTTCGTATGCAAAAGATCTTGTTTCACCCGAGTTTATAATAAGATCCATTACTGTTTGTTCAATTTCCATTTTTGTCCCTCCTTATATTTTAGTTTATAAAATTATTATATTTAAGTTGTTACACTTTCTATATAGCAACTTGCGTGCCAAAACACTAAAAGATTGATTAGCACATGTAAACGGTTCAAGCAATGTAGTGTTTTATATAAGTGTTTTAAATTTCCACTAGTGTTTCAATTACGTTTTATATAGTGTTTCTATATAAAACGTAAAATGCCACATAGTATTACTTAGGTCTGTGGTATATAATTGTAAGAAAATGGGGGTTAAAAGAATGAACAGAAAGGAAACCATATACACATATCTATTAGAACAACCTGAAGAGGTAGGCGTTGATGCTCAAAGCGTATCAGCAATTTTGAATATTAGTAGAGCGAATGTTAGCCATGAACTTAATAACTTATGCAAAGAAGGTAAGGTATATAAATCTTCTGGACGGCCTGTTCTATTCTTTATAGCAAAAGATCAAAACACTATAGTTAAAAAATCAAAACTAGATGAATTGGTTAAAAATAATATAAGTTTAAAAACTGCAGTTGAACAAGTGAAAGCAGCAATACTATACCCACCTAATGGAATGAACTGTTTAATTCTCGGCGATACTGGTGTTGGAAAATCTATGTTCGCTTCTTTAATGTATGAATATGCCAAAGAAATGAAAGTTAAGAAAGAAGGTTCTCCCTTTATTGCATTTAATTGTGCTGATTATAGCAATAATCCACAGTTACTTACATCACAACTTTTTGGTGTGAAGAAAGGCACCTATACTGGAGCTGAAACAGACAAGGTTGGATTAATTGAAAAAGCAAATGGAGGAATACTTTTCCTAGATGAAATACATAGACTTCCACCAGAAGGTCAAGAATCACTTTTTACTTTTCTCGATACTGGCTTATTTAGACGAATGGGTGAATTTGAAAGTAGAAAATCAGATGCATTAATTATTTCTGCAACTACAGAAAATCCAAATTCAGCCTTATTAAAAACATTTACTAGAAGGATTCCTATGCTAATAACAATTCCAACCCTCAAGAATAGAACGTTAGAGGAGCGCTTTTTCATTATAAAGAGTTTTTTTAAGCAGGAAAGTATTCGGTTGAATAGAGATATTCATGTATCATTAAACACAATTAGAGCATTTTTATCATATGATTGTCCAAATAATATTGGTCAACTAAAAAGTGATGTGCAACTTGTTTGTGCAAAGGCTTACTCCGAATTTCTAACAAATATAAAATATGATGTAAGGATAAACAGTAGTAGTCTTCCAAATTATATTAAAGTAGGGCTATATAAAGAAAAGGAACATAGAATCATGTGGAATAAACTTGTAAGTGAAGATATTGAGTACTTTAAATTTTCTAGTTCAGTTGACTTCACATCCTATGAATGTAATCAAGAGAATAATAGTATTTATGAAATTATTGAGCAAAAATTAGAAGAATTAAAAGCAAAAGGTGTTTCTGAAATTAATATTGAAAATATGTTAGAAAAAGATATAACCAAATATTTTCAAAAATATATTATTGGGATTTCAGAAGATATTAACAAAAAAAACTTACTTAATATACTAGGTAAAGATATATTAGATTGTGTTGATAAAGTAACTTATACTATAGTTAACGAATTAAAAACTACATTAAATAATAACACATACACTGCATTGGCTTTACATATAGATACCTTAATTAAAAGAATAGGTACTAATAAAACCATTGTTAACCCTCAATTAATTAAGCTAAAATTGTTATATCCTACTGAATTTAAGGTAGCACTTAAAGCTAAAAAAATAATTGAGGATTTTGTACACCATGAAATTCCTGAGGATGAAGCAGGCTATTTGACTATATTTTTAGTTCCAGAAGATCAATACAATCATAAGTTCTTGGAAAAGGTTAAAATAATACTCATAGCTCATGGTGAATCAACGGCAACTTCCATGTCAGATGTTGCCAATAAGCTTTTAGGTGAAAGCTATGTAATCGGTATTAATGCTCCTATAGAAATCAGCCCGTTGAGAGTGTTAGATAATCTAAGAAAAATAGTTAAAGAAAATTTCAGCACTAGTGGCTTCCTATTACTCGTTGATATGGGTTCACTAACAACTTTTGGCGAAATAATAGAGAAAGAATTAAATGTTCCAGTAAAGGTTATATCTCTAGTTTCTACGCTACATGTATTAGTAGCCGCTAGAAAAGCATTACTTGGACTCTCTTTAGATGATATTTACAAAGAAGTTCTTTCTGTAAATTCTTACATGGAACTAAATAGGAATATAAAAGAACCAGAAAATGATAAAAAGAAAATAGCAATAATAACAGCCTGTTTAACTGGAGAGGGTGGATCTGTGGCAATTAAAAGCTTCATTATCAATAACCTTAAGCTTGATAAGAACATATTTGAAGTTATACCACTTAACTGCTTAGACATGAAATACTTTAAACAACAGTTAAAAAAGATACAGGAAGAAAAGGAAATTTTATTTATTGTTACCTCCTTCCCAGTTGAATTAAATATAAGGCAATATAGCATGTTCGATGTAATAAGTATGAAAGTAGTTAAAGAACTTCAGGAAACTATCGATACAAAAACTACACTTCTTAAAATGAGATTGATTCTTAAAGAAAATATTGATAATTTAGATGGGAATGTGCTTTACGCTGACTTAACTCAGTTGTTCAATACAATAGCCACAAATCTATCCATTGAATTAACAGATGAAAATCTAATAGGCTTAATTCTTCATTTAGCCTTTACAATTAGTAGACTTAAAAAGGGAGAAACCCCAATAGAGTATCCTTATAAAGAAAAAATGATGAATAAGCATAAACAAATATATGAAGCTATTAAAGAGCAAATTGTTATCTTATGCAATAAATATTCTATTGACATAAGAGATGATGAAATATGTTATATAATTAATATTTTAGTTGGTAATGAGCTAGTATAGTGTTGCAACCTCATTTTTAATTGGATTGGAGGTTCCCATTAATAATCATTTTAGGTTACATGAGATACTTTAAAATCAAACTTATTTTAAGGTATCTCTATAAACCCGTTAAATTAATCAAAAATATTCTTCCACCTCACAACCTTTATAACAATTTATAACTAAATAATTACAGAGCCGTAATAAAAGAGGCTTGAATTGTATCTAATGCTTTATATTAAATCTCTACAACATATAACTCAACATAAACAAATAGAGCTAGCAGATAATATTTATCCACTAACTCTATAACTTTATTAAGCTACCGCAACTATATTAGTATCAGTAGTAACTACTTTAGCATCTTTCTTGCCAATTAAAGCACCATTAGTTGATATAAATATATTCTTTGCAATTACTAAATCCATAAGAGCATTTACCTCTTCTTCCACAACAATTGCAGCTCCAGTTTCATCTGATACCTGAGAACATATATTAGGAAGTTTGAAAAATATTCGAAAAGTTTTAGTAGACCTTGATTAGCATTATATTAGAACCAAACTTATAAGTTAATTAACGAAGTATTTGAGCTTCTTTTAAAGAATTATCCAATATTTTTATTAGTTTTGGACTTACACTCCAATAATATCCATTACTATTCATCATTATACCATTATTGCCATCTTGCCAAAATGAACCCCCATAGGTAATATTAGTTTGTATCATTAGTTTTTTATACCTATTATTGGCTTCTTTAAGAGGAAAACTAACTGATTCTATTTTATAAATTCTTTCCATTTTTGCTGCTTCTTGAGTTAGCTCCAAAACTAGTTGAGGATTTGTAATAATATAGCTGTTATCTTTGGTGTTAATTAATACATCTTTCAACTCATTTTTAGAAATATTAAATTTCCATATTGAAATATGTGTTTGAGAATAAAATAAAAATCCTGTGAAAATTAAGACTATTATAATTATTATGGATATTCTCAATTTTACTTTATTTTTCATTTTCTCACTCCAATTAATTTTTTTTATATTAGACCTACGTGGAAGTCTGAACAATTTTATCCCCAATAATTACTAAATAATTCGGTAATTGGATTAAAATTTAATAACTAAAAAAAATAAAAATGAAATGGTACAGTAATTTACAAATAAATTCTGCACCATTTATATAATTATATTGATAATCTTAAAATGTAAAGTATGTATTACCTAGGAATACTATTGATGATATCTCCTCTTGAAATTTTAATTATTAAATATTTATTTTTATGTTTTATTTTTTATCTGTCACCAACCAAAACATTTATTACTCCAGTTGAATGATCTGAAAATTTAAAGTCAAGCGTATGGCTTAAGTTAAGCTTTAAATCTCCACTAGTGTTAGTAACCCTAATTCCTGGTTTTGTAGTTAAACTCGAAGTAGCTCCCGCAGAGGGAGCAGCAAACTTCCATTTACCATATTTAGCGCCTTTATTACTTAGGTCAGTAATTTTAAAACCACTACTGTCAAATATCCAGCCTACAGTAGGCACTATACCAGCTAAGCCAACACTAACCTTAGTAGATGAAGTTGAAGTTGGCCCCCAGTCGAGAAGTTGTTGACTAGTATCTGCAACATCTAATGTTGTTATTTCTTCATTTAGACGATCGGTAGTAGAGGTATTACGCTGTACTTGGGAATTTGCTTTGATATCCCAAATAGATCCGATTGTACCGTTAATAGAAGCGGTAGTTGATTTTCTACTAAATTCAATAGAATCTGACATTGTAGCTACAAGTAAGTCTTTACCAAATAAAAGAGATCTATAAAAAGACCAATTGTAAGTTCGTACATACTGACCAGTACCCTGAACAGCGCTAGACGACACTGTGTTAACATCATCATTAGATACTATCTTTTTAAAAACATCATTTATATTATTACTATCATTATTAGAAAAATAATATGTTTCATAATTAATACCATTTTTAATTTCTTTAGATATAGCAACTAATTCATTTCCTTGCTTTTCAACTAACATATCTGTCTTTATTGGTTTTCCATTATTATGTACTACAACTTTTGATTTAGATATATTCATTCTATTAATGATTTCAGTTTTTATTTTTGCAAAAGTAGAGTCTTTAGATCTATCTTCATTCCACTCATTAACAATCACCTCTTTAAATCCTTTAGATTTTAATTCTTGTTGTTGGCTCTTTCCATCTTCAGCAAATATTACACTTGTAGAAAGTAAAGAAAAAGATAAAACTAGTATAATTAATTTTAAAAATTTCATTATCGCACCTCTTTTTTTGTTTTTTCGACATGTTGTGTCACAGAATGCTATTATATTATATATAATACCATATTTTTCTATTACTCTCAACTAAAAAATGGTTATTTTTCCATTAACATCTTTTCAATTATTAATTTATCATACGTTCTAAGTAGACCACAGTATAGGTTTCTAAAATCTTAATGTCGTATGAAAATTAAATCGTGAGAGTTTTCCCAGAGAGAAGGTGTAAAGAAATATGAATAAACAATTCAATATTGAAATGAACATTTAAAATTATAAATAAAAATAAGCCTCGGATTGCTCCAACGCTTTAAATTTGGACTATTTTTAAGTGCAGTGTTTATAAATCAGCATTTTATTCTAATGTCCACTAACTAATTTTTTAATATAACCTACTAATCCATCAGGTTTTTGCCCTCCAAAATAAGTCCACTCTAATAAATCATCAAGTTCTATAGCAATCGGTGATAAGGCTAACCAATACAAGCTATACCTTAAACATATTAAACCTTCCACATTTAAAAACCTGTGGCTATAATTCCAAATTTCCAATCCTAAAGCTCGTAGCAATAAGATAGTGTTAACTAACTTATGAAAAAACAGGAATGTAAATATTAGGGTTTTAATTGCACGTTGAAAAGTGAAAAAATACTTTGAAGAAATACAATGCAGTTTTGTTTGTAG
>NZ_JAIZZK010000008.1 GCF_020443705.1 Clostridium algoriphilum | reverse complement strand
GGTTTAATAAACTTTGTACCAAACCAACCTACACCTTCTTGTGCCATTTGCCAATCAGATATATATGTTCCTTCGGTTGGAGGTGCCTTCATAGCAAAGGTGAAAGTCTTATTCTGTCCCGGTAAAATGTTATCAGTAGAAGACAAAGCAAGTCTATAATTGTAGAATGGATCATTTGTACCTAAAAAAGCAAACTTATATTTTTTTGCCGCGGTCCAAGTTTCAGAACCTGTGTTTTTAACGGATATACTAACGTTGTATGTTTTACCAGGTATCATTGAAGCAGGGACGGTATGGCTAGTAATTAGTGAATCCCTTAGAATAGCTGTATTAATGATCACACTCTTATCTTCATAAGTAACTCCAGAAATTTTCCCACCAGTAGTAGCATCTGCTAATTTAACACACATATTTAGCCCGTTTGTTCCGAGTTGTGATGAATCACTAGTCGTCTTTAAACTAACGGTTCCAAGCTTAAGAGCCTTAGCCTTTATAACGAATAATTTACCAGTTCCGTTAAAGCCGGCTACATCACCTTGCAAAGCTAAACCAATACTTACAGTTCCAGTAGTATTTGGCATAGTCGATTTTACTAAAGGATTGTATGTTTTTCCGGAATTCTTAAACACATCTCCTTCAGTAATATCTAGTATTTGTAACATGCTCGCATCGTATTTAAAATCTACGGATGCCCCATAAAGATCACTTATGTTTTCGCAATTTACATAAATATTAAAGGTATCTCCGACTTTTATGGAAGTATTGTCTACAGAATAATAAATTCTGGGTACAGTTGTAGCACTTACTTTCATGCTACCCAAGATAAGTATAAAGGTTAATAATAAAAATGAGATCATAAAATAGCTAGTTTTTTTGAATTTCAAGTAATTTCCCCCCTAAAATGTTATATGTAATATATATAGTATATCGTTGATTTTTGCTATTAATGAAGTGAATTATACATATATATTACATCATTATATTCAGATGTAGCTCGAGTGATAAGAATATTTTTAATTGTATCATCAGTTATACTTTCAGCATGTTCAATTTTTAGATCGTATATTTTTGTAATTAGCTCATCTTCTTGTAAGGTAAGCCCTGCTTCACGGAAAATGTCAACTGCACCGAAAGTAGTAGTTCCATTACCTTGGACTCCATATTGCACTGCTGTAGACCAAAGAACTTCTTTTAAAGCAAAACTTTTAGTGCTTATATCAAAACTATTGTTTATTTTTAATATTGATACTGCAGTGTCATAATACTCTATCTTTACAAATTTACGTTGAAACTCAAAAAACTCGTTAAAATTATCTGTTGCTATAGCTTTCCATGCTAAGTCAAAATTGGTGTTAAATTTATTGCCATCAGCGATTTTAGCATTATTAAGTTTATTATAAAAATCTATTCCATCAGAGTTTGTTTTAAGCCAGGTTATAAAATTATCTAATGCACCTACACTCGATGAAAGCTGATATTGACCATAAGATTTACCACCTACATCACCAGCATTGTTTGATATAGTACCAGGGTCTCTTACGCTTATTGGATTATTATTTGCATCAGATATAGTAGACTCATTTTTTGATGAAATAAACCCTAGATAACTGTTAAAACAATTGTCTCTAAGTGGTACAGTATATAATGCATATGCATAACCAATTCTTAATGTACCATTATCATTATACCTAACCTTATACCATTCACCTAGGTCATCAAGAATGTTAAAACGTTCAAATTGATATAGTTTAGTTACTATATTAGAAGTATTGTCTTGATTAGGAGTTGATCTTAAATTTATGTACTCACCAGTAACTATTCCTAGACCATAAGAGGTCTTATCAAATGATTTAGAGACCTTTGTCAAATCATAAATATCTACTATTGAATCTTTGTTTAAATCATAGAGTGTATAATTTGTATTATATTTGCTAGCAATAAGAGATAAATCAAGTATGTTCACAATGCCGTCTTTATTAAGGTCTTCATCTAAATAGACCTCTTTAGCGAAAGTTTGTGATGAGTTAGAAATTAATATGTAAAATAGTATAGAAAAGGCAGTAGCTTTGAATATGTGCTTCATCTTATATCCTCCAATTTGTTAGAAATATTTAACGCTATATTAAAATAATGGAATAAAGTGTACAAGCTAATTATACACAAGTACTAATATAATATCCAATCAAATATGTGCTCAATCCTTGAACTATGCACCTTCATAGAGGTAGTTTTTAATGGTACAGGTACAATGTTATATAAGTAAAGTTTATTGTGAATTTTGTTTATAATTATGGTATAGTTTACATATATTATAACGTTGTATTAAAATGTCTAATAATAAATTAAAACCTTAGAAAGGTTGTTCTATTTCAGAATATAAAAGATTATTATGCAATTATATTAGCAGTGTTCTAATTTAAATATGGTAGAGGGGAAAGGTATTTGTTATTATGAAAAAATTATTGTCTTGCTTTTTATGCTTTATATTATTTATGTATGGAGGAACAGCTATTGCAGCAGGATCAACGACGCTAATTACAGATGTAAAAGGGAAAATAGAAACAGGACAAGCTATACAGATATTAATAAATGTAGCTAATATCGATAGCTTTTATGCGGGTGCAGCTTCTATAAAATATGATCCTAAAGTTTTGGAAATTATAAGTTTTGAGAAAGGTGACTTAATTACTAAGAAAGGGACAAATGTCTTTGATGTGGGTAATAAAATAGATAATACAAATGGGATAGCAAGTTTTGGAGGATTTACATGTATTGGCCAAACTAATGGTTTTTCAGGCTCAGGAACTTTTCTTAAAATAAATGCAAAAGTACTGAAGAAAGATAGCTTTCACATAAAAAGTGTACCACTTTCAACTAGTCCAAATGACGTTGATAATCTGAAAATACAGCTTTGTGATAAAGATATTAAATTAGTTAATTATGAATTTAAAGGATATGAATTTAAAGTTAGCAGCAATGGAAAAGCTGAAGTAATAAAGCAAGAAAGTACGGAGGCGAATTCTTCGAATAATAATAGCAACACAAAAGCTAGTGTTAATTCCACGGTAAACAAGGGGAATGAAACTAAAACTAAGCAGGGAAGTAATGTGGTAAATACGGACACAAATAGTAATGCAAGTGATAGTACCAATACTAGTACTGACCCTTTAGTTAATAATGACAGTGTAAGTAAGCAGGGAAGTAATGTGGTAAATCCAAATACAAATAGTACTACAAAAACTAATAGCAATACTAATTCTCCAGTTATCAAGGAAAATGGTATAAATAAAAGCAATTTGGAAATTAATATACAAAAGAAAAAATCAGTTATTAATGATGCCGGTATTACTAGTAAAACTAAACCTGCTTTTTCTGGAAATTATGAGAGTACAACTGAAACTGAAAAGAAATCTGGGTGGCGAAAGGGTGTACTAATTGGTGCTACGATTGCATTGGTCTTAATAGCTGCAGGTGGAACATACTTTTACAGAAAGAAACATTAATAACTTATTGATGATAAAGAAATAAGATTTCACAAAAGTATAACTAAAAATATTAAAATATGTTTTTCTTAAAAAGAAATCGCTTATATTAGCGATTTCTTTTTAATTATTATACATATAAAAATTAATCTATGTATTCAGAAGTCATACTTTTGAACGATTATAGAGAGTGTACATATATATAATATGTAACAATTTTTTAATAATAAATTGAAACATAGAGGGGTGATAGAATGGATCAAGTAAAAAGAATCAATAATTTATTTAAGTTCGCATTTAGAGTGATATCCATAATATTTTGCGCAAGTTTAATCTACGCAAATTTTTTTAACTGCCATAAGCTTGTTTTTGCAGAAACTGTGGATACAAAAATTGATTTAAATAACGATGGCAAAGCAGAAATAGTAAAATTTAATCAAGGTGTTATCAGTATTTCTTTAGATAATGGAAAGGTGATTTTTACAAAAGATGAAGACAAGAATGTTTACAGACATATAGCTTTTATTAAGGATAAAAAAATTGGGGATACAAAGATATTAATTCAAAGTAAGACAAAGGATACTTCGGGTACATTATCATATTCAATTTATAAAATGGATGGAAGTCAATTAAAAGAAATTGTTCATAAGGAAGACATTTACAAAGGAGTTATAAAGGTGCAAAACAGTACAGATATTGTAGAGGATGTGCCTGTTTATTCTAACGGTAATTCTAATGCTGTTCCAACATTTACAGTTAAGAATTATTTTACTCTTCAAGATAATAAACTTGTTCTTATAAAGACAGAAAAACTTAGTTATGCTTCTAGCAATTCTAATATAAATTCTTCTGTGTATTATAAAAACCCTACTCATGCTGAGATAGAAAAAATATTAGAAGATGTAGCTTATGAAAAGGGAATACCCGCTGAAATATTTAAGGCAATCGCTTGGCAGGAAACCAAAGGAGCAGATAAGGATAATAATTATATTACAAATTGGAGGCAGTTTTCGAATGGTCAGCCATTAATAGGATATGACCACATAGGAATAGGTATAATGCAGGTTTCAGATTATGACCCTAATGATACAGCCTATATTAATCGACTTAAATATGATATAGAGTTTAATATAAGGCAAGGTGCTGAAATCCTTCTTGTCAAATGGGCACTTCAGAATTCTTCTCCAACCTGGAAGACTCCAAAGGTTGGGGATGCGTCGCCAGTTTATTTAGAGCATTGGTATTATGCAATATGGGCATATAATGGTTATGCCTCAATAAATAATCCAGCAACTAACCACGCTAAGGCTTATCAAACAATTGTTATAGGACATGTCAATAATGTTTTTAATACGCCTATGCTAGATTTATATGTATACAAACCAAGTCTATTTGTAGCAGGAGTTTACCCAAGGACCGATATAGAAGAAATAAGTGGTAAACATGCAGGAGATTTTAGAATAAAAGATAAAAGTTATAAATATATAACAACAACTAACCTAACTATAAGAGATATCAATAATAATACAACTGGTAGTTTTAATAAAAATGATGTTGTGACTATAAAAGCTTATCCTGTGACAAAAGCTTCCTATGTAAGATATTACGTTGAAGGTTATGGAAAAAGTGGCTATGTGGTTGGAAATTGGATAAGACCAATTGGAGATGCAAATAAAGACAGAGTAGTGGATATATATGACTTTGTAAAACAATCTAAAAATATTAATTCACAAGGAACTGTTGTCAATGATGCTAACAGAATTTCCACTGAATCTTCCGATGTTAATATGGACGGGGTTGTTGATATAAGAGATATTGCGCTTGCAGCTGTAAATTACAACTTTTCTATGTATAGAAATAATATAACTAATTAATATATTTTTCTATGATACTATCCTAAGAAATTTAAATATAAAACAATAAATTCTAATATATAAAATATTATGGTAAATGTGTAATAAAAAGCAACAAAAACTTTAATAGTTTATGTTGCTTTTTATCTTTTAAAGAATGAATAAAAGTAGTATTTATCTACTTCTTTACTAATAATTGAATTATCCCTAAATACTCATGAAGAGCTATAGATGAATAATTAAAACTCGAACTTGATGGTACAAAAGAATTAAAGGTTACAGATAGCGTTTTATTTGTAGTATAATCAGCAGGATAAATTTGAAAATTCTTTATCTCAGATTTGTTAAAATTAATTACTGCTCGCGGCATATGGAAAGCTGAGGTTATCAATATAGGTTTGGTATATTGATATTTTGTTAAAAGAACTTCAGTGAATTTAGCATTTTCAGCAGTGTTAAGACTTTTATTTTCAATAATTACAGAATTATCACTTATTAATAGATCTAATAGCTGACGTTTGGCAATTTCAGCTTCATTTCCAGAAGAATTAAAAACCTTACCACCTGAGAAAATTATTGGGAGCCCAGTTTTTGTATGTATACGTGCAGCAGTTAACAATCGATTGCTTGCAGAACCGGAAAGATTACCACTACCATTATAATCAGGGGAAGTTAAGGTAGCTCCACCACCTAATACTATAATAACATCACCATTTAGTTTATCAGGTGGTTGATATTTGTATTCTAATGAATGCATTAATAAGTCTGAGGTAAGCGGTATTGATAATATATAAAAAGCAATAAATATAGTGACAATAAGTTTAGGTAATCTTTTGCTCATTCTGTAGTACAAAACAATATATACTAATAAAGCGATAATCAAGCAGCCTGGGGGTAAAATTAGATTAGCAATTGTTTTAAGGACATATAACATTAATATTTCTCCCTTCTATAATTAGTTTACTCTTTTTGTACGCTAATATTATTATACTATAGAAGTTAAGTGAGAATTAATTAATTTCCAATAATTCCTTTATTTTTTAGGATTTCATATAGGTAATGGCTCTTCCTTTGGAACAATAGTATCATACCAAAAAGTAAAAGATAGCATAGGTATAATACCTATGCTACCTACATTACCTTTTATTTATTTGTTTATTTAACAATAATACGTTTAACTGTGGTTGGTCCAAACCAAACAATTCTTTCTACATACATCCGCCAATCAGAAGTATATGTTCCTTTGGTTGAAGGAGCTATCATAGAAAAACTAAAAGTTTTATTTTGACCAGGTAGAATCTTATCGTTAGGAGAAAGAACGAGTTTATATTTATTAAATGGATCACTATAACCTACAGGAGCAAGTTTATATTGTTTTGCAGCTGTCCAAGTGTCAGAACCAGTGTTTTTAACTACAATTTGAACATTATACTTTCTACTATGGACCATTGTGGTAGGTATATTGTTGCTAACAATTAAAGAAGCTCTAGGTGGATTTGCTACAACAACATGTCTAGATAGAATTTTTCCAAACCAAACGATACCTTCTTGATACATTTGCCAATCAGTAGTATATGTTCCTTGAGTTAAAGGTGCCTTCATTGTATAAGTAAAGGTTTTGGTTTGGCCCGGTTTAATGTTATCGGTAGGCGATAAAACTAGTTTATATTTAGTGAATGGGTCACTATAACCAACAGGAGCGAGTTTATAATTTTTTGCGGCTGTCCAGGTTTCAGATCCAATGTTTTTAACTACAATTCTAACGTGATAGGTTTGACCCGGTAACATTGTAGCCGGAAAATTATAGCTAACTATTTCAGAGTTAATCTTAGTAACTTTATTAATAGCAAAGCTAGAGTTTGTATATGCAACACCGGTGATTTTAGCATTAGTAGTACTATTTACTAATTTGACACACATATTTAGGCCACTAGTTGTAAGCTTAGATGAGTCATTCGTAGTTTGTAAGTTAACTGTTCCAGTTTTAAGGGCAGTAGCTTTTATGACAAAGAGTACGCCATTCCCTGTAAAACCGGCTATATCACCCTGAAGTGAAAGTGCTATACTTGCAGTTCCAGTAGTGTCTGGTAATGTTGACTTTATTACAGTATTGTAAGCTTTACCCGATCTAGAAAACACGTCGCCACTCGTAATGTCCAATATTTTAAGCAGTGAAAGATCATATTTAAAATCTACAGATGCTCCATAAAGGTCACTTATGTTTTGAGCATTCACATAAATGTTAAAAGTTTGTCCGATCTTTATGTTAGTATTATTTACCGAATAGGAAATGCTACTTAAAGCCTCTGCGTTTGTTTTTGTGCTACTTGAGATAAACATACATGTTAGTAGTAAAAATGATATCAGAAAATAATTTATTCTTTTAAGTTTCAAAGAATATCTCCCCCTAATTTAGTCTTTATTAGAGTTATCGTTGATTATTGATATTAATGAAGTAAATTATACAAATTTAGCATAAAAAAAAGAAATCGCTTTAATTAGCGATTTCATTATAACTATTATACATAGATAGCAGATCATCTTTTTCAGATAAAGAACGATTTATAAGAACATCACTATTTTTATTTTTAGCATGTTCAATCTTTACATCGTATATTCTTGTAAGCAGTTCTTTTTCGTCTTTATTAAGACCAGCCTCAAAGAATATATCAACTGCACCTTTGGTAATTCCATTTCCTTTAATTCCATATTGCACAGATGTAGACCAGAGAGCTTCTTTTAATGCTAAACTTTTAGTGCTTATATCATAATTATATTTATCTTTTAACATTGTTGCTGCAACATCATAATATTTTGTTTTTATAAATTTATGTTGAAGTTCAAAAAACTCGCTCCTGTTATTAGTCGCTATTTGCTTCCATTCATTATCAAAGTTTGTGCTATAACTGTTGCCATCAGCAGCCTTAGCATTATTAAGTTTATCATAAAAGTCTGTTCCGTCAGAATGCGTTTTCAAATAGTTCAAGAAAACATCTAAGGTACCTCTATTCGATGAGAGTTGATATAATCCATATGATTTACCACCTGCATCGGAAGCATTGTCAGATACTGTTCCTGGGTTACGAATACTAGTTAATACATTGTCAGTATATACAGTAGACTCATAAACAGACGAAATAAACCCCAGATAACTATCTGACGAATCATCCTTAATTGGCATAGTAAATAATGCATACACATAACCAACTTTTAGAGTACCATTATCATTATACTTAATCTTATACCATTCTCCTAAGTCATCAACTATAAGAAAATGATCTGATTTGTTTAAAACAGATAATTTATTAGTATCATCCTTCATGTCTGGAGTTGATCTTAAATTTATAGAATCCCTTCTTGCTATCCCGAGGCCATAAGAAGTGCTGTCCAGAGAAGCCGTAGATAAATCTTCAGCGAAAGTTTGCGGAGAGCCACTAATTAATATGTAAAATAGTGTTGCAAAAGCTATAGTTTTAAATATGTTTTTCATTTTAATCCTCCAATATGTTTTGAATTATGTAACTCTAATTTAGAGCAGTACAATAAGACTTATGTGTATAAGTATACATAAGTATAACGAAATATCAATAATTTTAGCAAAACTTGGCTTTAATAATGGAATAATTTATAGAATGTTCAATATTTGATATCAGTATTAAACAATAAAATTGTAGGGGCATCTTAACAAATTATGAAATTAAATTGATGTCTATTTGGAGGATGAAATAATAAAATAATATGCCTATAAAAGATGATTTCTGTATTCAGAAGTCATATTATTGGACGATAATTATAGAGTATGAAGACATAATCCCTAGATTTAGATTTATAATCCTAGTAAGACTTACAATTTTTCTACGTAAATAATTTAGTTTAGTAGTTTATAATTAATATTTTGGAGGTACTTATGAAAAAAGAGACTATAAGCAGGTTACTAACAATTATATTTATGCTCAGTATATATGGATATAGGGTACAAGCCGTAACTAATAATACTATGAGTAATAATATTAAAAATGATAAATCTGGTACAAAAGCAAAGATAATGAGCAATTATAAAAAAAATAAGGCGAAGAAAAACTTTAAGGAAGGCGAAATTTTAGTAAAAATCAAATCAAGCACTAGCAATTCTTCTGTGGAGTCTGTGGAGTCTGTTGATTCTGTAAAGAAAAAGTATAGCATGAAAGTTAAAAAACAATTAAAGAAGCAACTAGAGGTAGTTAAATTTGATAATAAAAAATATTCAGTGGATGAGGTGCTGTTAAATCTAAATAACAATTCGAATGTTGAATATGCAGAACCTAATTATATCAGCAAGTTATCGAGTTCACCTTCGATGGAACCAGATTTTAGTAAAATGTGGGGACTAAATAACACTACAACAAAGGGGATAGACATTAATGTAGAAAATGCTTGGAAGACTACAACTGGTAATCCAAAAATAGTTGTTTGCATAATTGACACTGGCATAGATTATAATCATAAAGATTTGAAAAGTAATGTTTGGACTAATACTAAAGAGATAGTTGGTAATGGAATAGATGATGATAAGGATGGATATATAGATGACTACAATGGATGGGATTTTGCAGATGGTACTAATAATTCAATAGACAATCATAGTCATGGAACTCATGTTAGTGGAATAATTGCAGCATCATCTAACGGTATTGGAACAGTAGGTGTTGCACCAACTGTTAAAATTATGCCGTTAAAAGCAGCTAATGATCAAGGCGATTTATATACAAGTGATGTAATTAGTGCGTTGCAATATGGCACTAGTCATGGAGTAAAACTATTTAATTGTTCCTTCGGAGGTGAAGACTTCTCACGAGCAGAATATGATGCAATTAAAAACTCAAATGCTTTATTCGTATGTGCAGCAGGGAATGGTGATGCTAATGGATATGGAATAAACAATGACAATGCTATTAAAAATTATCCAGCAAGTTTTGATTTACCTAACATAATTTCAGTAGCATCAGTGAAATCAGATGGTACATTATCAACTTTTTCTAATTATGGGACTAGTTCAGTGGACATTGCAGCACCAGGAAGTAATATTTATAGTACAGTGCCAGGTGGATATGGGTATAGAAGTGGGACGTCTATGGCAACTCCTCATGTTACTGGAGCAGCGGCGCTTGTAATGAGTACAAATATGAATTTAACACCAATCAATGTAAAAAATAGCATTATGAAAAGTAATAATAAGTTACCAGAATTAGGTGAAAAAATAGCTACAGGGGCAATTGTAGATGCCTATGGCGCCATGTTTATAGCAAGTCCTTCTATTGTATTTAGCATTACTGATGTTGATAAGAATGGAATAACAGACACTAATGATTTAGCATTAGTTGGGTCAGCTTATAATTCACGTACAGGGGAGTCGAAGTATAAAGATATTCTAGACATCAATAATGATGGAATAATAGATGTTTATGATTTAGTTCGTGTGTCAAAAGTTATGAAATAAATAACATTGATGAAAATAATAAATGGAATGAATTACATTAAAATTTGATTAAATAAGTTGAAAATAGAACTATAAAACTTGGCGAAAGCCAGGAAGAAAACTACTTAGATGCATAGCGATGCATTTAAGTAGTTTTTTAATCTTTTAAAATTATTTAATGCCTTTTATTACAGTCATTGATGGACTTCCACCTTCAAACACATTCTTTACTCTTAGACCTATAAGTGGATTTAATTCTGAATGTGTTAGGATATAAAATTTTTCTTCCTCAATTGCCTCGAATATAGTTAATCCAATTGTGTCAATTGGCATCCCACCTTTGATAACCTTATGTTTTTGTTGTTCTTCTTTTTTATACAAGTCACTTTGATAATAAGGCTGGCTCATATCATTTGCGTATTTCTTTGGTCTGTGTTTCTCACAGTTATCAAGGTCTGTTTGAATAAATCCAGGGCAGAACACTGACATTTTTATTTTGTCCGTTTCGCACTGAAGATCTAAATAAGTAGACTCAGAAAGACCAACTGATGCAAATTTTGAAGTATGGTATGCGGACATTCCATTTAAACTCAAAAGTCCAGCTACAGAAGAAGTATTAACAATATGGCATTCAGTATCCTGTTTTAACATTATTGGAATGAAAACTTTTTGACCATGGATAACACCCCATACATTAGCTTTCATAATCCATTCCCAGTCGTTCATTGATAATAACCAAGCTGGCCCTGCAACTACAACTCCTGCATTGTTAAACAATAGATCTACATGTTGAAATTTTTCAAGAGCCTCCTTAGCAAGCATCTCCATGTCTTCATATTTCATTACATCCATTTCAACAGCTAGTACCTCAGCGCCTTCTTCTTTAAGTTGTCTTTCTGCTCTTTTTAAGTCTGGTCCATCAATATCTGCTATAACTATCTTAATCCCTCTTCTTGCACATTCCTGAGCTACTGCAAAGCCTATTCCATTTGCAGCCCCTGTAATAACGGCTACCTTGTCTTTAAAATCTTTCATAATAAATTCTCCTTTTTATACTGTTTTATAGAGTCTCCTCCCACCAATCCCATTTTGAATTGGAATAAGGTATAAATGCCATTGGATCTACTTCTGCCAGAACGCTGCCTCTTAAAAGTACTGAAGTTCCTACAGTGTAAGTACAACCTAACATTTTTACAACTTCTAATTCTGCCCAGGGGTCATGTGGTGAGTCCTTCAGATTCATCTCAAATTCTCCATTTTCAAGCACTTTGTTATCCATGGTAGCACCTTGTTCTATAAGTCGTGGGTTTAAGTCGAAGCCATTACCATCTGGTGACTTAGAATACTTGAAGTTGAATATAGGTAATCCTTTCCCATAATTATCAGTAAGTATTTTCTGCCCGTCTTCAGCATTAAATTTTCCATTAAGCTTTGCATTTATATTAAAAAAGTTTATTCCATGTCGAGATACACTTCCGTAAACACTGTCCCCATCCCTCGAAAGTTCAATTTCTGCCATCTTCTTTGGAAAACCATAGATTTCTCTGCCAAGTCCCATAGCCATGCCATCACTTATAGGCATTGAAAGACAATAGGTTCCGAGTTTGCCATTAAAATCTGCTAATATAAATAAAGCTGCTTCCTTGTATGCAGGGCAAAAATTGGTTCTAGGATAATTAGCTACAAATGCACTTACCAAAGGTCTTTTAGCAGGCTTTAAAGGTGGTGGAAGTATACGTGCGATAATCTCAGGTTTTGTTTCCCAATAAGTCGTAAGCATCTGCGCATCGTAAAAAGTTGTAGGTTGACTACTATATTTTTTTATATCACTTGGATTTTTTATAAAACTATTCATTAACAGTACCTCCATGTATTTTATATTTTGTAGTTATTTATTATTTCTGCTGCAACATTCCCATAAATAACTAACATCAATATAACATATCAAAACCTTAATTTAATATGTTAGTAACACATGAAAATCAATGTGATTATTGTGCATGATGCACTATAATAGTATTGAGGTGAATACCATGAGTGTTAGTTTTAACAGCATTTGCAAGCAATTTTCAGAAGACTCAATTAATATCCATATAGGTGGTGAAATTAACACTTTATTCAATGATGCAAAATTACTTGCTAGTAATCAGCATACTTTTGTTAAAGACACAATTTATGTTGGAAAGACTTCCACTTTTCAAGAATTGATAAATAACTTTAAAGAAAATACCTTTGTGTTAACAAATGATAATGGAATGTACTGTAAAGATTTTACTTCTAATGGACTTAATATAATTGAATTAAAAAGTACAGAAGATATCTTTGAGATATTTAATATGACAAGTGATTTATTTATAGAGGATACTATAGAAAAGCAAAATACTTCTTTATTATTAAAATCGGGTTTATCCGGAAAAGGGATTGATGGAATAATTCAAGTTGCAGCTTCTATACTAAATAATCCATTGATTTTTATCGACTCTAACTATAAAATACTTGCCCATTCAGATATTAAATACATTACAGACCCATTATGGTTAGAAAACTTAAAAAATAATCACTGCACCTATGATTTTATAGCAGGAGTAAAAAAATTAAAAAGTGTGCAAAAATCAATTAAAGAAGATAATGTCTTTGAAGTAAAGTGTACTGACAACCCCACATTAAAGCTTGTTTCAAGAGTTGTTACTGATGGAAAACATATTGGTAGCATAATATTGCTAGTAAGTAGAAAAGCTTATACTTTAGAAGACAAGGAGCTATTATCACTTACAAGCACAATTATTGGTGAGGAAATGAAAAAGAATAATTTTCATAGAAATACTGATAATTTGGCTTTTTCAGAATTGATTTATGATGTTCTTGAGTCCAAGATTATTAGCAGTAAAGTGTTAAATGAATATATAAAGAGCTCTGATATAATATTAAGCAAAAGATTTGCTACACTTGCCATAGATATTTCAAAATATAAATCCGCAAAAAAATATACCAGCTATTTAACTGATAATTTGAGCTTATATTTTTCTACCAGCAATACTGTGTACTATAAGGATAATATTATCATTATTTGTGATTATGATAAATTTAATGTGAAATCAAAGGTTTTTGAGGACTTCAAAAATTTTTTAAAGAATAATGGACTTAAGGCTGGATTAAGCAAGGATTTTTCGGATATCTTATATTTTAAAAAATATTATCAACAATCTATAAGAGCATTAGAAATTGGAAAAATAATTGATCCTGAAAATCCATATACTTTTTATTCTGATATTCAATTTTACGATTTGGTTTCTTTAACATGTAAAAAAATTGATTACTTGGAGTTTTATCATCCAGCACTAATTAAATTAAGGCAATATGACCGTGAAAACAATTCGGATTTATTCAATACACTTTATATATATTTAAAAAATAACCAACACTTACTAAAAACCGCAAGCGAACTATTTATTCACAGAAATACAATGAGCTATAGGATTAAAAAGATTTTTAATTTAGTAAATATTGATCTCTCCTGTAGTGAAACTGTTTTTAATCTTATGCTTTCTTACAAATTGATGGCTTATCCTAAATTATTCAATAATAACGAATCTGAAATCAAATAACAAATTATAAGATGCCAATTTTTATAGATTAATTATTGAAAAACAAAAAAAGGTATGGTATTATAAATATACTATATTTATGAGGAAGTGTAATTTGATGGAAGTTAATACAAGGCAGAATACAAAATTGTTTAATTATAAAATAGATGATAAGGTTTATGTATATAAAAAGAAAGAATATGAGAAAAGTGATTTTACATTAGACGAAGACTTCATTGGTACAATTGTTGAGTTTAAACAGCAAATATGGGATGACTTCTTTGAAGATGAGTATGTTGGTTATACCGCTATAATTGAGCTGAAGAATGGTAAAAGAATGTGTATTAAAGATGAAGAAAACAGACCGTTTTTCAAAAAATACTCATTTATCTTATTGAAAGACTTAAAAAAGATACTAGAAAAGGCAAATAGAAAATTATGCTAAAATCATTGTTCTATACGAAAAAAAGTGCCCCTTACGAGGCACTTTTTTTCTAAGCTACAGCAACTATATTAGTATCAGTAGTAACTACTTTAGCATCTTTCTTGCCAATTATAGCACCATTTGTAGATATAAATATATTCTTTGCGATTACTAAATCCATAAGAGCAACTACCTCTTCTTCTGTTACAATAGCATCTCCATTTTCATCGGATTTGATGTCATCTACAGTTAAAGTAAAATACTTACCCTCTGTATTTGTTAAAAATCTCATAACTAAATTATGCATATTATTCGTCCCCCTTTTAATTGATTAATTCTAGTCTTTGATCCAAACTAATAAACTAAGCAGTGATTAAGCATTAACTAAGCTGAACTGATCTTGTCTGTCTAGACCGAATAATGGATAAGTTTTCATGTCTGAGATAGCTTGCCCTATTGCAAATATATCCTCATCCAATGCAGAAACTTTTAAATTACCTAGTACTTTTGTTGCGTATTTGTCATTGCCACTAGTGTCTACTCCTACCTTCATTGTAAGTTTTAATGCACTTGATACTTTTGTTGATATAACTGCCATGCTAATCACTCCTTTTTTGTTTTCACTAAATATATATGATAGTACTGGATTTTGTGCGGAGTTTATTTAGCAAAATTTAAAAGGTAGTAACTACAGGACTTACAACAAATAAGACTTACTACTATAAAGTTCGTGCATACAGGATGGTTGGAACTGTTAAAGTTTATAGTTATCTATCATCAATAGCAAGTTCAAAACCAGTGCCATCTTCACCTACAAAGGTTAAGGCTATACGAGCTAGTTCTAAAAGTATTAAACTTACTTGGAGCACTGCATCCGGAGCAAATGGTTATGAAGTATTTAAATCTACTTCAATTAATGGAACCTATAACTTGCTATGGAGAACGGAATCCTTGTATTGTACAAATTCACGTTTAACAGCTGGAAGAACTTATTACTATAAAGTAAGGTCATACAGAACTGTTGGAAATACAAGAGTATACAGCGACAAATGGAGTGCAGTAGTCTATGCAAAGGCATAGAGTATAGACTGAATGAGCCAGGAAAGTGAACAAATTAAAAGCAGCATTGTTATTTAACAATGCTGCTTTATTTGTTCCCAATGCTTTCATAGTATTTCTAATAATCTATTAATCAGAATAGGTTAATGATTCCATATCGATTATTGTTATAGAATGAGCATTATATTCTATTAAACCATCCCTTCTCATTTTATTTAATTCACGAGAAAGAGAAGGTCTTTGTATTCCAAACTTTTCAGCAAGTTCCTTTTTAGTAAACTCTAATTTCACTGTTTTACTGCTTTGAGAGTAACTTTCATATATTAAAAAATCAATTATGCACTGTCTTATAGTTTTCATGGATAATGCTTTAATTTTATCTGTTAATATTAAAGTTTTGTCTGATATTGACTGAAGAAAATTATTCAAAAAATTTATATCAACTTGGCAAAGTTTCAAAGTTAAATCTTTCTTTATATGAAGAATAATAGCATCAGTTTTTGCAATAATTGTCATAGGATAAAAATTCTTGTGAGAAAAGAGCAAATTTCCACCTATAACATCACCAATGGTAAAATCACTAATAGTTAATACATTGCCTTTTGAATCAATACCTTGAACTACTATAGTTCCTTTTAAAATTATATCAAAGGTTGTACATTTTTCATTTTGAAGATATATCATAAAGTTCTTCTTATAGTTTTTAATTTCATATAAATCTTTGGTGAATAGGTAATCTAAATCTGTAAAAGTAAGGCCTTTAAATAAATCAACTTTTTTTAGTAAGGGTATATAGTTTAACATATAATAATTAACTCCCTTTCAAATTAGTAACTATGGTAACTGATTTATATTCTAGATTTAATTATAATGCAAGTAGAGATATTTTGAAAGGGGACAATATTGTGATAGAAAAAAATAAATTCATATCAGATGAAAAGGGGTGAAATTTAATTGCATGAGAATAATCAATCAGTGTCATATAAATGGTTCGCTCTTGGGGCAATAGTTATAGGTACATTCATGGCTGCACTTGATACCAGTATAGTAAATATTGCCATAGCTAAAATGATGGCAGTATTTAACGTATCATTAGATGATATAAAGTGGGTTTTAACTGCCTATACGCTTACTTTAGGGGCCATTATTCCTCTTACTGGGTTTCTAGAGGGAAAATTAGGAAGTAAAAAATTATACATTTATTCATTAGCTATATTTACATTAGGATCTTTACTTTGTGGTTTTGCATGGAGTAATACAACTATGATACTATTCCGGATAATACAAGCGATTGGCGGCGGAATGATTATCCCTGTAAGTATATCTATTATATTACAAATGTTCCCTTCCAAAAATCGTGGAATGGCCTTAGGAGTTTGGGGAATAGCAACTATGGCAGCTCCTGCCATAGGACCTACCTTTGGTGGGTACATTATTGAAAGGCTAGATTGGAGATTAATTTTTATCGTTAATGTTCCAATAGGGGTTATAGCAGTGATTTTGTCAGCAATTTTATTAAAAGAAGTTCCTCATAAACCTGCAAAAAAACTTGATTATATTGGTTTTATATCCTCAACAGTTGGGATTGTAAGCATTTTATATATTTTAGGCAAAGGAACTATAGATTGGAGAGATATAAAGAATATTCTTTTCATAACATTAGGAGTTTTTAGCTTGATATTGTTTGTTATAAATGAACTAACTATTTCAGAGCCTTTGCTAGAGCTCAGATTATTAAAGAGATTTGATTTTTCTCTTTCTTTACTTTCTCTATGCTTTTTAGCTGCGGCATATATGGGGGGAGTATATGTAGTACCTTTATTTTTACAAAATATTAAGGGATATACAGCCTTACAAACTGGGATGATTCTTTTACCATCTGCAATTATGACTGGAATCATGATGCTTATAAGTGGAAAACTTGCTGATAAGATAAGTGCAAAAATTATAATGTTTCCGGGTTTGATTATATTGGCTTTGTCATCATACAAATTATCACAAATCAACTTAAATACATCTGTGGAGATGATTACTTGGCTTTTAATACTCCGCGGACTTGGATTTGGACTTACCATGATGCCCATAACGCATGCAGGCATGAATGCTGTACCACAAAATTTAGTACCACAAGGATCAGCTATTCAAAATACTGTTAAGCAAATAGCAATCGCTATTGGCATAAACCTAATGACAACTACTATTACAAATAAGACGAAATTAAATTATCATAGGCTTGCAGAACAAGTAACACCTTTGAAGCAATCCACTACGGATTTTTTAAAGGTAGGCTTGCTTCAAAAACAGGCATATACAGATGCCATAGATTTTGCATTATCATTATGTATGGTATTTGTATTAATAGCTTTAATATTAACTTTGCTAATGAAAGATAAAAAGCATACATCGGTATCAACTACAGATAAACAACTATAAGGAACAAATGACACATTAATAGTACAGTGTAAAGGAAGGATAAAAATGTCAGAAATATTATTTATAAATATGTTAGGTGATGGTCACGTTAATCCCACCTTAGGACTAGTTAAAGAATTAATAAAAAGAGGGGAGCAAGTTACTTATTTGGCAGGAGAGGAATTTAGAGAGAAGATAGAAAAAACAGGAGCTAAATTTAGAGGCTATAAAACTTCTTTAAACATCAATAGTTTAGCCAATATAAATCATAGATCGGAAAATATTCAGTTCTTATTGGATTTGAGAATGGAAAGTTTTAAAGAAATAGCTAGGGCTGTATTTAATGAAAAGGAAAAGTTTAATTGTATTATTTATGATTCAGCATTTATGTTAGGGGAAAAAATAGGAAAAGTGTTTAATATACCAACAGTTTGTTCTATTACTACATTTGCAACGAACAGTAATATTAAAATAAATAAAATATCTTCACACGAGCTGGAGTTGTTTATGCGTAATTCAAATTATATGAATATTATAAAGGAAATAGAAGAAGATTATCCAATAAAGTTTCCGAATATTTCAAATATGTTTAAGGTTAAAGGAATGATTAACATTGTTTATACATCTAGATATTTTCAACCTAATGTTGAAGAATTTGATGAAAGCTATAAGTTTATTGGCCCATCAATAATAGATAGAAAGGAAAATATAAGTTTTCCTTTTGAAAAACTTCAAAATAAAAAAGTTATTTATATAGCTTGGGGTAGTATATTTAATAATTGTGTTGAATTTTATAGAAACTGTTTTACAGCTTTTGAAGATATGGATGTGCAGGTTGTTATGTCTATAGGTAGCAAATTAGATATTCACGTATTTAAATATATACCTAAAAATTTTATCGTTCGTAATTATATTCCTCAACTTGAAGTTTTAAAATATAGTGATGTTTTTATTACTCATGGAGGTATGAATAGTACAAATGAATGTCTTTATTATAATATCCCATTAATTCTTATTCCACAATCTGTTGATCAACCACTTGTTGCCAGTAGGGTAGCAAACTTGGGTGCAGGTATTATTATTGAAAAAGATAAAGTTACTTCGGAGTTGTTGAAAGAATCAGTAATCAAGGTACTTTCAGATAAAAATTTTAAGCTAAACAGTGAGAAAATTGGAGAATCGCTAAGAGAAGCTGGGGGATATAAAAAATGTGTTGATGAGATATTTAAATTACTTGACAGCCAAAAGTTTATGAAACATAGGATTATCCATCATGAGTAAATCCATGATGGAAGTTTTAATTTTCTTTACTTACATATTTTCTTTGAACGTTTCTACTCCAACCCGATTTACGAACTGGTTAAAAGTTTCTTCAATATTTCTGTTGTTCTTGAAAAATAATATTAATGATCTAAGTGTTTCAGCTACATCTGATGACTTCACTCTACACTTAAGATTCTCACTAAACTTAGCATTTGGTCCTAAAGTTCCACCAAGAAAAATATCGAAGGCTTCAACAAGGCCTGCTGAAGTTTTAATAAGTGCACCTTGTAAATTAATATCTCCTATCTGTTTTTGTCCACATGCGTTTGGACAACCTGTAAAGTGAATTCGTATTGGTGTATCTAATTCTATTTTTTTATCTAAATAACAACAAACATCTCTAGCTATCTTTTTTGTTTCAACAATTGCAAAGTTGCAGAATTCTTTACCTGTACATGCAACTGAATGCCCGATAAATGGGCTTGGTACTGGTGAAAAGTTTTTAAGTATTGGTTCATTTAATATAGATGGAACAAGTTCATTTGTAACCCCTGAAATGATAAGGTTTTGAGACAAGGTTGTGCGAAGGTTACTGTCTCCATATTTTTCTGAAATTCTTGCAAGTTCAAAAAAATGATCTGCATTGAGTTCTCCAAAAGGAACATTAATGCCGATGTAGTTTTTATCTAATTGCTTTTGCTTATGAACCCCATAAAAATATGCTGCGTTCCAGTTTGCGAGCTTATCTTCACCTAAGCCTTCCATGGCACCAATTATTTCTAGTAGTTTTTCCTGGAATTTATCTTCGCCCCAGTCTTCAATTAGGAATTTTAATCTAGCATGGTTACGCTTTTCTCTATACCCATAATCTCTAAAGATCGTAGCAACGCCTATAGCAACTTTAAGCACATCCTCAGGTAACGCAAAAATGTTTAGCCTCTTAGCTAAATGTGGAGTTGTTGAGAGCCCACCACCTACCCATAAATGAAAGCCGATTTTCTCTTCTCCATTTATATTTTTAACGGCTGGGGTAAATGCTAGATCATTTATCTCTGCATGAGCTGCATTGAATATATTTGAGGATATTGATATTTTAAATTTGCGTGGAAAATTTGAAAAATCACGATTAAATAGAAAAAATTCATTTAAGTTATTAATAAGTTCAGTTGTATCCATAAGTTCATCTTTATCAATTCCAGCAAGTGGATTTCCTACAATAGTCCTTGTACAGTCCCCACAAGCTTCGGTAGAACTTAGGCCCACTACTTTTAATCTGTTAAAAATATCAGGTAAGTTTTCAACGCAAATCCAATGAAATTGTATTGCACCTCTTGTGGTTATGTTTATTAGGCCTCGTCCATAATCTTTTGAGATTTTAGCTAATGTTTTTACTTGCTCTAAGGTTAAAATTCCGGTATTTCGTACTCGAAGCATGAAGTGACCATCTTTAGGACGTTGCTGATAAACACCAGCCCATTTAAATCGATCCATATCATCTTTAGTTATGGAATCATATCCTTGATTAGAATATTTATCTAATATGGTTTCAATTACATCGAGACCATCCTTTTCAAGTTTCATAATTTCAATAGCATTTAATTTGCTTTTATCCCTATCAACATTTAGGTTATAAGACATTTTGAACCCTCCATCTTAAGTTATTTTTGATGATTACATTATAAATGATTAAGTTTAAATAAGATGTGATTATAATCACCATTAATATACTAATCTCATAACACAAGAGAGGGTAGAGCTTATGAGTGTTGGCTTATATTGGCTGGGGGCAAATGATTACATTGAACAAATTAAAAGCAGCATTGTTATTTTAACAATGCTGCTTTATTTGTTCTATCTACTTTTATAGTATTTCTATTTTAATGTTGTGCTGCATTTGCAGCTTTTGAAGAATTTAATCTTCCATAACCGTATTTTGTATCATATCCTATTTTATCTAGGTCAGTGCTTGATTTATGAAGAATATCCTTTGCTTTTACTGGAGTTATTTTAGAATTAATAGAGTATAGAAGTCCAGCTACAGCAGAAACATGAGGAGCTGACATAGAGGTTCCACTCAAATATGCTACTTGACCATTTGAGAGCAAACTAGGAATTGAAACTCCTGGTGCAACAATATCTAGTCCGCTTCCCCAATTTGAAAAACTTGCTAACTGATCTTTGTTGTTTGTAGCACCTACATTTACAACATAGTTTGAATTTGCTGGGTAAGAAAGGTTTCCCTTTGATTCATTTCCAGCGGCTGCAACAACTGTTACACCTTTATCATAAGCATATTTAAGTTGTGTTTCAATTTGAGGCACATCTGTTGGAGCTACTGGAGAACCATCACTTTTTCTAATGCCTAGACTTAGGTTTATAACTTTTGCACCATTATCTACTGCATATTTTATTCCCTTTGCTACATTTTCTTGAGTACCTGATCCGTTACTGTCTAATACCTTTACAGGTAATATATTTGTTGCGTTATTAACACCGGCAATTGAATATCCATTATTGTTTTCTGCAGCAATTATCCCTGAAACATGTGTACCATGATTATTGTCATCCATTGCGTCACTATCATTATTTACAAAATCATGACCATCTTTAACTTGTACTACATCCTTTAAATCCGCTAATTCATAATTTACGCCTGTATCAACAACCGCAATTAATGTTTTAGGGATAGATTTAGTATTAAGAAATTTGTTAAGACCTTTATAATCTATATCTGCGGATTTCTTACCTGCAACATCTAATGGGCCATTAGTGGTGTTAGTAGGAACTTTTTGCATATCATTTTGTAAATTCCACTGGCTTTGATATTGTATATCGGAGCTTAAAGCACTTATAGAAATGTTAGAAGAAACATTTTTAAATTCGGAGCCTTTTTTAATTGCATTTATTATTTTGTCTTTATCTGAGCAACCATCAATATTTACAACATAACTTTTATCAATTTTTACTTTTGTATCTTCTACAGTTCTTGCACTAACACTACAATTTAATCCTTCGGCTCTTAGCAAGCCCTTAATGTTTGCATTAATCTCGTCGATTGTTAAAGTATCTTTAGTATCCACTAATATTTCACACTTTGAACTTTCTAGATTTGAAATACCAGAGTCGCCCATAAACTTAACTAGATTTAAGCCTACATATTCTTTCATATTTATAGTTGTCCATATTTTATCAATTCTGCTCTTTAAGTCGCCATCGACCTTTGACGATACTAATTTGTATATATTAAATATTGCGTTATAATCGCTTTTAGTTAATATATAATTACTTGTACCTGTTTTAGAAGTTGTGTTTAATTCTTTTAATAAGTTGGAAATTTTAAGTATTTCCCATGTGATGTTATTTCTAAAGCTTTTATCAAATACAACATCATCTAATATGGAACTAGAAGCCGAATAGTATACATTGGTTATCTCTTTTCCCAAAGCGGAGTCCTTTAACACTTTATCTCTAAAATTTCTTAGAGTTGGTAGTAGAGCTAAAACCATTTTATTTGTTTTTGCTAAAGCCTCTGAAGAACAAAAAGAATCTTTAGTAGTTGGCATGCTAGGTGGATTTATTTCTGGTGTCGATGATAACGTCATGCTTCCACTGCTGGCAGCTCTAACCTTTACATAATAGGGTCCTACCCAGGCAATAGGATAAGATATGTATGAACTTTTATTTGTATAATCACTGTGTGTTTTATTCGTGCTTGCGGTATTTAGACTATTATAAATACTTTCATAATAGCTTATCCCCTTAACTTCAAATTTAATATGAGTTTTTGTATTAACTATTTTTGAAGGATCGACTTTAAACCACAATTCTTCGCCACTTTTAACTGTTTTTGTGTAACTTTTACCAGGTGTTAAGCTAATAGCAGTGGCCGGTGTATCAGGTGCTAGGGTAGCCAGTGAAGTAGCAAACACATAAAAACCAGTATTTTGTAATAGTAAAAAAACTAATGCTAGGCTTGTACACATTAATCTTAAATATTTTTTTTCCATTATATAATCTCCCTTGTATCTATTAAATATTTTTAACTACGGTTCATAATTTAATTTTGAATTTTAAATATGTAATTTTGTTGAACATGCTTAAAACGTTTAGATTTTGTAAGCATCTTTATAATTTCATCATTATTTAATGTTGTATTTAGTGTTCCAACAAAATTGTTAGCGAGGGTTACTACTTCATCACTAGATTTTCGGACATCCACTTTTATTTTTGGATCTGATCCTTCTAAACTATCAATTATTATTTCTTCTACTTCATTTATAGTCATTTCACTTTTAGTTACTATTATAATTTGTAAATTAACTGACTTTTTACTACTTACTTTAATTCCAACAATAATTACTAGAACAACTAGCAGAATTATAAAAATAACAGAAAAGACCCATCTATAGTTCTTCATTATTTAAATTAGTGATATAACAGTTAGTATATTCTGTATTCATAGTCACTAATAATTCACCTCTTTTCTCCAAAATAAATAAATTTATGTAATTATTTACATTAATAAAATATACACATTATACTATAATATAACACAAATGAGAATATATACGCAAATACGGAGAGTAATATAAACACAATAATAATATTAAGATAAAAAGATGAAATAAAGATTATAAGATGTTATAATATATGTTATTACAAAAATGGATGGTGTTATATTGAAAAAAATAGGATTTGTATTATGCTTGTTATCCCTTGGATTTATATTCTATAATTCTTCTAGACCTGGTTCAACATCAAATTTAAGAAGTTATGGAATTGTTCAGTCGATAAGAAACGATAAGCATAAATTAGAGGGAAAAACTAATAAAACTAATACAGCTAATACAGCTAATACAGCTAATACAGCTAATAAAGCTAATAAAGCTAAAGTAAAGTCGGGGGTACTACCCACAAGTAAAAGAGATGAAAAAATAAATTTAATAATCAGAAAAAATGCTCATGCAATTGAGTATTGTATATTAGCGGTGACTGTTGCAAATTTATTGTTCTTACTTGGGCTTAAGGGAAAGAATGCATTAACTGCTATAATGTTTGCATGTTTATTATTTGCAGTAACAGATGAATTCCACCAAAAGTTTGTTCTAGGTAGGACCTCATTAGTAAGTGACGTATTAATAGACTTCGCAGGATCTTTAATAGGCCTAGGATTGTTTTATCTAGTATATTATAAGATATATGAAAAACGCTTAATTAAGAAAATAAATCATAACATTTAGGCACTCGAAAGAGTGTTTTTTTTTATTTTTTAAAATATTATTAAATATTATAAATATGATTTGATAACAGATGAATTCATGCATTGTGTTAATGCCTGCCTATAAATATGTAACAAGGCGTTAACTTCTAGTCGTGTCCTAGTAACCTTGGGGCATTTATTTTTTTATGCAGATTATCTGGGGGGAGATGAAATGTAATACACGTTTAAAAGAATTCCTGCGGTATTTGTAATATTCATAATATTACAAATATTTAGTTTCATCTGTGGTAAATCAAAAATAAAAGTCAGTCGTTTTTGCCTTGAAGTGGCTCATATAAAGGGAATACGGCGGAAAATATTAATTTTTATTTAGTTGCATTATTTATTTATAACACTATAAAAGATAATTATGAATTTGACAATACTTGATTTAGATGTTATTGTTTGTATATTATAACAAATAAGGGGGAATTATTATGAATGAAAACATGCAAAAATATAGAATGGAAAGCGATTCCGTTGGATCTAAGAAGGTACCTATAGAAGCATATTACGGAGTTCAATCACTAAGAGCAGCAGAAAACTTCAATATTACAGGTAGAAGAATGCACAGGGACCTAATAATTAGCCTTGCCCAAGTAAAAAAAGCAACAGCTAATGCAAATAATGAAGCTGGATTAATGAATAAAGAAATCAGAGATGCTATAGTGCAAGCATGTGATGAAATAATATCCGGTAAATTACATGATGAATTTATAATTGATCCCATCCAAGGTGGAGCAGGTACATCAGGTAATATGAATGCGAATGAAGTAATTGCTAATAGAGCAAATGAAATATTGGGCGGTAAATTGGGTGCATATGATAAAGTTCATCCAAATGATCATGTAAATATGGGACAATCTACAAATGATGTATTCCCAACAGCAGGTAAGATGGCAGCTCTAAAACTTATGCCAAGAACCTTAGAGGAGTTAAGAAAACTTGACGATGTATTTATTGAAAAGTCTAAAGAATTCGATGATGTTATTAAAATGGGAAGAACTCAAATGCAAGATGCCGTACCTATTAGATTAGGCCAGGAATTCCATGCATATAGCTCAGTAATAAAAAGAAATATTGATAGGATTGAAAAAGCTAGTGCAGGTTTAAAGAGTGTAAACATGGGCGCATCTGCCATAGGAACAGGAATAAACGTGGATACAGAATACTTTAAAAAAATCGTACCAGCAATTAATGAAGTTATTAATCTAGATTTGCATCAAGCAGAAGATCTAGTAGATGGAACACAGAATTTAGATATTTTTGTAGATGTTTCATCAGCTCTTAAAACTTGTGCGGTAAGTTTATCTAAGATATCAAATGACTTAAGATTAATGTCTTCAGGTCCAAGAACAGGCTTTGGAGAAATCAATCTTCCAGCAAAACAAAATGGATCTTCAATAATGCCAGGAAAGATAAACCCTGTAATTCCAGAAGTTATGAGTCAAGTATCTTTCAATATTATAGGAAATGATGTTACGATAACAATGGCTGCAGAAGCTGGACAATTAGAATTAAATGCATTTGAACCTGTTATATTCTATAACTTGTATGAATCAATAGAAACACTAGCTAATGGAGTTAATACCCTTAGAGAAAATTGTGTTAAAGGTATTACAGCTAACAGAAAAAGATGTAAATACTTGGTGGATAATAGTGTAGGAATAATTACAGCCATAGTACCTCATGTAGGATATAAGGCAGCTGCGAAAATTGCGGATAAAGCTATTGCAACAGGTGAACCGATAAGTGAACTATTACTTAAGGAGAAAATTTTAACAAAATTACAACTTAATGAAATACTAGATACAATAGCAATGACTGAACCAGGAATAGCAGCAAAACATTTAATGGCTATATAAATTATTTCATCTGAAGAATAAGAAAACGGTTACTAATTATATTACTAAGCTGAATTTAGTTGAAAATATAGTATTAAGCTGGTTGTGACATTGCGCAACCAGCTAATAAAATATATTAAGGAGGAATTTTGAATGCATAAAAAAAAGATAAGTTTGACAACTAAGATCCTTGGTGCTCTGGTATTAGGAGCAATAACTGGAATTATTGTTTTCCAATTTCCAGATGGAGTTGTCAAGAATACTATTTTAATAAATGGAGTTTTCCAATTAGTAGGTCAGGTTTTTTTAAGAGGAATAATGATGCTTGTAGTTCCACTCGTATTTATTTCCTTAGCAAATGGTGCGGCCAGTATGGGAGATATAAAGAAACTTGGTAGGGTTGGGGGCAAGACTGTAGCTTTCTATCTATCAACTACAGCAATTGCGGTTGCTATTGCACTAGCTTTAGGCTATTTTATAAAACCAGGAGCAGGTTTAAATTTAACAGTTGCAAAAGCAGTAAAAACTGTAGTTGTTGCTAAAACCCCAGTGGTACAAACGTTATATGAAATGGTACCAAGTAATCCAATTTTAGCTATGTCTCAAGGAAATATGCTTCAAATTATTGTACTTGCTGTATTAACTGGTATAGGGTTATCTTTATTAGGTAAAAAAGGTCAGCCTTTAATTGATTTACTTGAAAATCTAAACGATCTTATAATGAAATTAGTAGAAATCGTTATGACATTTGCACCTATAGGTGTATTCGGACTTATAGCTAAGACCTTTGCCACTGTAGGGTTTGTAGCCATGATGCCTTTAATGAAATATATCCTTACAATATATCTTGGTCTAATACTTATTTCAATACTAGGATATGCAAGTCTTCTAAAAGGTTTCACTGGGTTATCTATAAGGAAATTTTACAAAAAATTCTTTCCAGTTATGTCTGTAGCTTTTTCAACAGCTAGTAGTAATGCTACGGTACCAGTAAATATGGATGTATGTGAAAAGGAATTAGGAGTTTCAAAGGGAATTGCTGCTTTCACTATTCCATTAGGTGCAACAGTTAATATGAATGGTACTGCTATTATGCAAGGGGTAGCAACATTCTTCGTAGCTCAAGCATATGGAATTCCTGTTACAATAAGTATGATGTTAACAGTAGTTCTAACTTCAACTATCGCTTCTGTAGGTACGGCTGGAGTTCCTGGTGCTTCCATTATAATGCTTTCTATGGTATTCCAAGCTGTAGGTCTTCCTTTAGAAGGGATTGGAATTATAATGGGTGTAGATAGATTGGTAGATATGGGCAGAACAGTTGTCAATATTACTGGAGATGCTATTTGCACCGTTATAATAGCTAAGCAAGAAAAAGAATTAAATGTTGATGTGTTTAATGATGAGAAAAAAGATTTAACTAAAAGTGCATAAACTACAATTCAATTATAGAAGCTATCATTCCTTATTTTCTAAGGAATGATAGCTTGAATTGGAATTGAGATTAGCATAGAAAGGATTGAGTTGATTGGAAAATAATAAACAAGATTTGATGAGGTGTATTCAAAACAAGTTTCACCGTTTAAGTAAGGGTCAAAAACGGATAGCTGAATATATTCTAAAACACTATGATAAAGCAGCGTTTTTGACAGCAGATAAATTAGGTAATAGTGTAGGAGTAAGTGAATCAACTGTTGTAAGATTTGCAAGTGAGCTAGGATTTAGTGGTTATCCTAAACTACAAAAATCTCTTCAGGAATTAATTAAAAATAAATTAACTACTGTGCAAAGAATTGAATTATCTAATGACTTTATGACCCAAGAAAGTGCACTAAAAGGTGTATTAAGAGCTGATATGGAAAATATTAGAGCAACTCTAGAGAAAATAAATCATCAAACTTTTGAGGATGTAGTTAATTCATTATTTAAAGCTAGAAAAATATATATAATTGGACTTAGAGGATCATCAGCACTCGCAGAATTTTTAGCTTTTTATTTAAATCTTATTTTAGATAATGTTAAGGTAGTTGCCTACGGTGTTAGTGATATATTCGAGCAGATGCTTAATATAGATGAACAAGACATGTTAATTGGAATAGGATTTCCTAGGTATGCTACAAGAACAGTTGAAGCTCTAGCCTTCGCCAGAAGCAAAAAGGCCAACATTGTAGCAATTACGGATAGTTTATTATCTCCATTAGCGACGAATGCTAACTATACATTAATAGCACAAAGTAATATAACTTCCTTTGTTGATTCGTTAGTAGCGCCACTTAGTGTAATAAATGCATTAATCATAGCTGTGGGATTAAGAGAAAAAGAAAAAATATCAAAAACATTTTCTACATTGGAGGACATATGGGAGGAATACAACGTTTATTCTTTAAAAGATAGGGATGAAAAATATCCGGTTTAGCGTTCATATTTTAAACTGTTTTATGGTATCTATATCAAATTTATTGTTAAATCAGTAATAGGCAAAGAATATAAATCTTCTTTGCCTATTACTGATTTTAATCACAAAACAAGATATATGAGACAGACATTTTTGCTTATAATTACAGTTAATAAACATCTGAAAATTCTTCTTTGATTTTTTCCTTTCCATTTCTCATTACATTATCAAATTGTATATTTTCTTGAAGTACCTTTTTTGAAGGGAATTTAACTGTAAACTTACTGCCTATCCCAATTTCACTTTCAACATTTATACTACCACCAGCCATTTCTATAATTGACTTAACTAGGCTTAATCCAACACCTGTACCTTCTGCATTTCTTGATAGCGATTTGTCTACCTGGTTGAATTTATCAAATATCGTATCCAGATACTTATGTTCAATTCCAATACCAGTATCCTGCACAGATACTTCAACGTATTCGATTTCATCTTTAACATCTACAAATATTTCATCACCCTTATTCGAAAATTTTATTGCATTTGATATAAGATTTAATACTATTTTATCTATCTTTTCTGGGTCACAAGCAATAATTTTTTCTTCTATATCTGTATCAAAAATAATATGCAATCCTTTACTTTCAGTAAAATCAGTTACAGACATCACCATGTCTTCTACAACTTCCACTATGTTGTTATTTGATAAGTTTAATTTAAAGAATCCTGCTTCAATTTTTGATAAATCGACTATGTTATTAATAAGTTTAGATAATCTATATGAATTTCGCTTAATTGAGTCTATATGTTTAACAGTTAAATTCTTCTTTTCATCCAATAACCCACCATCACAATACACATCTAATAACTGAGCGGCTGCCAATATAACATTTAATGGTGTTTTAAATTCATGAGATATATTTGCAATATACTCTTCTTGTAAACTAAGCAACTTTTGTAAATCTTCATTTATTTCATTCTTTTTTTTAATTTGTTGATGCATACCACTCCAAATATGACTTATAAATATATAATTGCATGCAATAAGAATAATACCTAAAAAAATCAATAAATGTTGATGAATTGTTTGAGTATTGGCAACCACTTTACGTGAGTTATTTATTTTTGAATCAATTTCATTTATCAATTCTTTATCAGCTGCACTGAATTTATCAACTAGATTTTCACCTTTATTTAAGTCCAATTTTGATTCGGATAATTTACCATTATTGATTAACACAATTTGCTGTTTAAAATAAGTTTGAATTAATAGCATCTCATTATTGAGTTGATTAGTAGTATCGGCGTCTATTCCGATAGCTCTTAGGTTATCTATAGACTCAGAATACCCTTGCATTTTTTTACTCCCCAAATAATAGGCATCTAAAAAAGCTCTATCTTTTGAAATTATATAAGCTCTGATACCTGTTTGTTGATTAATTACTGATGTTAAAATCTCTATTGAAAGCATTTTTGCTGGAAGCATTTCATTAGAAATAAAATCTGATTCTTTACGTACCTTATACATATTATAAACACTAAAGAATATTATAATTAATGAGAAACAAGCCATTGAAAGACATCCCAATACTACAGCTTGTCTACTTATATTTTTATTTTTATTCATAATAATTATCCTCTCTTGTTAGGGAATTTTACTGTAAATTAATTGCAATAATTTAGAATCAATAATTGCAGTAAATAAATAATTATAAACTTTCTTATTCGCAGAAATCATTATTCGCAAAATTTGGTAACACATAATACTAGTTTATATTATACTACCACAGTATATTGCATTTTAGTATGTTTTTAGTTCCCCATAAGATGACATTATTTTATAAAGAATATAAGCCTACTAGACACATGATAATTAATTTTAGGTAGTGGAAACTACTTAAAATATCATAGCTCTAATAGGCTCATAATAGTGTTATGGATATGAAATTTATTTTTTGAATTAATTTGTGATGGTATTGCTGTCTAGCGTAACAGCACCATTTCGTGCTAGTAGTTGTCCTCGAACAGTCGCACCAGTATTCACTGTGATGGATGTCAAAGCGAAGATTCGTCCAACAAAATGAGAATATGTTTCGAGTGTTGCAGAACTTCCCACCCTCCAAATTACATTATCTGGATTAGCTCCGTTGATAAGCTTAACATTACTCCCTGTTGCCGTAATGAGAGTGGATGCAGTATTAAATATAAAGTAAGCATTTGGATCTCCCTTAGCATCGAGTGTAAGGGTACCTGTTATTCCAAATGTTCCAGAGCTTGAATCATATTTGCCGTGAGTCAAAGTCTTTCCACCAAGCTCAGTTGGTATACACGTAGCAGGAATACTTGCGTCACCACCATTATATGAGGTTACAAGATCTGTTTTAGCTTTATTTGAAACAGCATCAGCAAGATGTGCATTTCCATTCAATAATAAGCTAGACTGTCCAGTAAGCGCTGTACCAGGGAACAGTCCGACATCTCCGTTGATTACGGTCTTTCCAGTATTAGTTATTGTTGTGCCCGCTAAAACTGCAAACTTCTGGTTGGCAATTACTCTCCGTTGGTTTGCCATGGTCACTGTAGGTGATTGAAACATAGCAAATGTTGCTAGTGTTGTTAGTAGTGATATAAATCTCATCTTATTAATTGTTTTCATAAATTAATCAATCCTTTCTTAGTAAGTATTTTGATAAATTTAAAAAATCATCTCTATTGAAAGTTATACCTTAATCCTGTTAATAATAAATACAACCACCTCTTTCCATTTAAATTTAGACATTTTACCAACATTTCACCAACATTACTTATAAATTCATGCTAAGTGCTAAGGCAGTTATAAAAACACTTTTTCAGTCGCTCTAATTTAAAAATATATAATAAATATGCTTTTAAATTAGAGTATTTGACTATATTATGGTAAAATTGGTAAACGTGTATTTCTTAAAATCTAGATATATGAATGTATAACGTTTTTTAGATTGGCAACGCTATACTAGATAGGGTTTATAAGTGATGTTGGTTCTCTTTTTATCTGAAAATTTCAAATAATTAAAATACAAGTATGTAGATAAAATTAGTACTTAGCACTTATACCTTTATATTACATCTAAAAAAATATTAAAGCAACACTAATTGTGTTAAAATTGTTGCATATATAATAAATATATTTAACATTGATTGGAGCCAATAAAATGAAATTTTTAACTAAGGGAGAAAAACTTAAATCGACAAGAAAATATTTAAAAATGAAGCAAGAGGATTTAACTGATGAAAACCTTACCAGGGGCCTTATTAGTATGATTGAAATAGGAAAAAGAGAACTAAGCAACAAGGTGGCTTTAAAACTTGTTGAAAAATTTGAACAAAGAGCGAAAGAACTCCATATTGAATTAAAAATAGATAATGGTTTTTTATTACGTTCTCCTAGTGAAGATGCGGAATTATATTGTATGGAAAAACTTGAACAAATAAAACAAGATAAAGATATTAAAGAAATTCTTGAAATAGCTAATAAGTTTAATTTACTAAATGTTAAAGCCTTGGGATATAGTAGACTGGGTGACTATTGCTCTAATAAAAAAAATTACGATGAAGCTTTTATTAATTATATATATGCTATAGACATTTTTAAAAATCTTAAACAAAATGAAACAATACCTTATATTTATTTTAAAATAGGATATTGTAAAGCTAAAGCACTACAGTATGCAGAAGCTTTATCATTTTTTTACCTATCTCAAAGATATTCAATAATGTATAACGATAAAAAAACAGAAAAAAGATCTATATATGACATAGCTAAATGCTATATGAAATTAAACAAAATAAACCTAGCCCTTGAAAACATTGAAAAATTCTTAATCCTATGTAACAAAGAAGAAGACTATAATAGTTACATTTATGCAAATATTCTTAAAGCAAACTGCTTTGAGGCTCGGGAAGAATTTAATACTGCTATAGATATATATGATTCTCTGCTAATTGAAAATATAGATTGTAATAATCCTGTATTAGGATATATTTATAATAATTTAGGGTTAGCTTATTTAGACAAAAATGATTTTAATAATAGTTTGGAATATTTTAATAAAGCTGAACAACTAAGAATTAAGATAAATTCAGCAAATATTTGTCATACTATCATAGAGAAATCAAGTGTTTTTATTAAGCAAGGGTTTTATAATGATGCTATTACATATATAGAATCAGGATTGAAACTAGCTGAGGATAATATGGATTATGAGTATTTAATAAAGGGAAATTACGAACTTGTGCGTATATATGAAATATTAAATGATGTTTTAAATTTAAAGAAAACTTATTTAAATATTGCTGATTTTTTAAAAATAATAAATAAATATAGTGAATTAGTTTCAGTGTATACCAAGTTATCAATTATATATTTGAATGAAAACAATGTTGAAGATGCTAAAGAATATTTATTAATGTCACTAAAACAGATGCAAAATGTTGCATTATAGGTTATAATGTATAAAAATATAGGTGGTGTTTAATATAAAAAACAAATTGATAAAAACATTAAGTTTATGTATGTCTTGTTTAACATTAACCTTATTATTGAATGGAGTTATGCAAAGAAAAATTTCAAATACACTAAAACCAAGTCAGGTACATATAATCATTAGCCCTAATTGTGAGGATGCCCCTTGGTGATATTGAAAACCTTTTAATAAGTTTTTGCAGAGTATTATCGCAAGCAAACCCGTTCATAAAAAATATTATCTTAAAATAATAGGGGGACTAAGTTGGCTAATGAAAAAATACTAATAGTTGATGATGAAGAACACATAAGGGAACTTTTAAAATATAATCTTGAAAAGAACAGTTACAAATGCATCACTGCTGCAAATGGCTTTGAAGCTCTGAAAATAGCTAAGGACCAAAGACCAAGACTGGTTTTACTAGATTTGATGCTACCTGAAATGGATGGATATGAAGTTTGCAAGGAAATCAAAAAAAATAACCAAATTTCATCGACTCCTATAATAATTCTTTCAGCAAAAAATGAGGTATTTGATAAAATTCTGGGGCTTGAACTTGGTGCGGACGACTACATTACCAAACCTTTTTCAATTGCAGAAGTACTTGTAAGAGTTAAAGCAATACTTAGAAGGACTAGATTGGAATCGGTACAGAGGTCCTATACTTTTCGTAATTTAACTATAGATTTTGAAGAACATATAGTATCTAAAGGTGATGAAAAGATAGAACTTACTCTTAAGGAATTTAAACTATTTGAGATGCTTATAAAAAATAAAGGAAGATTAATGACGAGAGAATTGCTTTTAAATGAAATTTGGGGTTTTGAATTTGAAGGAATAAGTAGAACTGTAGATGTCCATATTAGACATTTAAGGCAAAAAATCGAAGATGATGATAAGAACCCTAAGTTTATTGAGACCATAAGAGGCAAAGGATACAGATTTAAAAATGATGAATAAACGTTTCATATAAATCTTTTATTTTCGCATCAAGTCTATTTTTGTATTGTAAAATATTAATTTTCATTTTGAAAACAGAATATGTTTAAAATACTTAAAGAATTTAATTTTTTAAGTTTGACATAAATATCAATCTACTCTATAATTTAATAAAAATGAATAATATAATTATGTAACTGGCGGAAATGGTGTTTACCATAGGGAGCATAATTAAAGAAAGATATCGACCGCCTGGGTAAAAATAAATTTTATCCAGGCGGTTTTTTATATTTAATTATTTAGGAGGTTTGTAATGAGAAATTCAGAAATTATACTTAAATATGGGTGTAATCCACATCAAGGTTCAGCAAGAATTTATATGAAAAATAAATCTTTGCCATTTGAAGTTCTAAATGGTAATCCAGGTTATATTAACTTCATGGATGCTTTTAATTCATGGCAATTAGTGAAAGAATTAAAACAAACAATAGGATTGCCGGCAGCAGCCTCTTTTAAACATATAAGTCCAGCAGGTGCAGCAGTAGGAATTCCATTAAGTGATGTACTAAAGAAAGCATATTTTGTTGAAGACATCGAACTATCTCCTGTGGCTTCTGCTTATGCAAGAGCCAGGGGTGCAGATAGGATGTCTTCCTTTGGTGATTGGGCAGCTATAAGTGATATCGTAGATTTACCTACCGCAATGATTTTAAAAAAATCTGTTTCAGATGGAGTAATTGCCCCAGGGTATACGGAGGAAGCCTTGGCACTTCTGATGAAAAAGAAAAAAGGAAATTACTGCATTATTAAAATGGATCCTGATTATGAAGCTGAAGATATCGAAAAGAGAGAGATATATGGTATAACCTTTGAACAGAAACGAAATGGTATTCTACTAAAACAGGAGATGCTTAATAATATAGTAACTAATAATAAAAATATTACAGATGATGCAAGACGAGACTTACTCATTTCAATGATTACATTAAAATATACTCAGTCCAATTCCGTATGTTTTGTTTTAGACGGTCAAGTAATTGGCGTTGGCGCAGGACAGCAATCTCGCATACACTGTACAAGATTGGCTGGATCAAAAGCTGATATATGGTATTTAAGGCAGCATCCAAGTGTTCTCAATTTATCCTTCAAAGAAGGAATTTCAAGACCGAATAAAGATAATGTTATAGATCAATATCTTAGGGATGATACTACTTTAGTAGAAATGAAAGAATGGAGTGAAGTGCTTAATGAGATGCCTTGTAGATTAACAAAGGAAGAAAAAGACTCATGGATATCTAATTTATCGGGGGTATCTTTAGGCTCAGATGGGTTTTTCCCGTTTAGAGACAATATTGATAGGGCATTCCAAAGTGGTGTGAAATATATTGTTCAACCTGGTGGTTCCGTAAGAGATGATATAGTAATAAAGGCATGTAATGAATATAATATAGCAATGGCTTGTTCAAGTGTAAGGTTATTTCATCATTAAAATTTGTCTGCACTCTTTAAAAGTATTATCTTTAAAGAAGTGCAGACTTATTATTTTACTTTTTTAATATTTTACTATATAAATTCATATAGTTTTTAGCCGAATTTTCCCAACTATTGTTTGAAAGCATGGCATTGCGTATTAATTTATTCCAGGACGCTTTGTCTTTGTATAAATCTAGAGCTCTATTTACTGCATCTAATAATTCCTCACTTTTATAATTGTTAAAAGAAAAACCGTTGCCATTACCTGTATATTTACTATAGAAAAGAATGGTGTCTTTTAACCCTCCAGTTTCGTGGATAATTGGAATACTTCCATATTTTAATGCTATGAGATGTTCTATACCACAAGGTTCAGATAACGACGGCATCAAAAACATATCTGAAGCAGCGTATATTTGTTGTGCTAGTTTATCATCAAAAACAATGTTTGTAGATATCCTACTTGGGTACCTTGAAGCATAAAATTGAAATATATCTTCATAATAGTCATCACCATTACCAAGTAATACTATTTGAATATCAAGGCTAAGTAATTCTTCGAGTTTATCTATAATTAAATCTATGCCCTTTTGCTTCACTAGGCTAGTAACAATGCCTATCATTGGTATATCTTCGTTTACTGTAAAACATAGTTCTTCTTGAAACTTTAATTTATTTTTAACCTTTTGTTTTATACTTTGTGAATCATATTCGCAAAATATTTTTTTATCCAATTTAGGATTGTAGAGTTCATAGTCTATACCATTTACTATTCCATATAGTTTTTCAGCTTTTAAGGACAATAAACCACCTAAACCTTCTCCATAAAAAGGAGTCTGTATTTCTCGTGCATAAGTATTACTTACAGTAGTTACTGCATCTGAGAAAACAATTCCACCCTTCATGAAAGATACAGAATCATAAAATTTTAGTGCATCCTCATTAAAATAAGTCTCATCTAAATTTAATAACTCATTTAATATTTCTCTTGGAAATATTCCTTGAGATTTTAGATTGTGTATAGTAAATATACTTTTTATTTTATTAAACTTGGCGTCTTTACTATAGTTTGCTTTAAGTAAAACGGGTATAATTCCACATTGCCAATCATTACAATGAATTATATCTGGTGTAAAATCCCCCATGTATTTTATAGATTCTAGTATTGCTTTTGAAAAATAAGAGAATCTTTCACCATCATCGTAATATCCATATGTCTGAGGTCTCTTAAAATAATATTCATTATCTATAAAATAGTAAGGTACATCATCATAAGTTAAATATTCCAAACCACAATATTGATTTCTCCATCCAACTTTCACTTTGAAAGTAGCTATAGTTTCCATACAATTTTTAAGAGACAAAGGAATGCTGCTATATTTAGGTATAATTACTCTAACATCAATCCCAAGCTTTCTTAAAGCTTTAGGTAGTGCATATACTACATCTCCAAGGCCTCCAGTTTTTATAAAAGGATACGCCTCAGAAGCTACAAATAACACTTTCATACTAACCCCTCCTTTATAATACTTTTCTTATTCTTTAAAGTTCTACATAATACTATAATATCCTTTAATTATTGAAATATTGTAAATAAATTTAATGCAATACAAAAATTGCCACACGGTGGTTTTACATGTATTCTTCTTTTTTAAGACAAATTTTAGGTTAAAGAGAAAGAAAAACATACTAAATTGCAACATATTATGGTAATATTATGTTACAGTTACAATAAATTGTAACGAATTGTAAAATTGGAGTAAAAGTTTCAGCAGCTCAGTTATTGGATGTGTATTGTGATAGTGGTATAATAGATAAAAGGAAAAATTCAACAGTTAAATATATAGAATTTACTGAAAGTAAAGGATTACATATTGTTTTTGATAAAAATCCAAGTAGAATTTTCAGATGTTTATTAATGATTTTTTTGTGAAAAAAATGGGGGTAATATCGTGGTCTGCGCTTATGATAACAGAATGATAGAAGAAATAGTATCAGCTAGGAACATTATTCGTGAACAAAATAACGAGATCGAAAGACTAAAGGAATTTATAGGTAAACAAGATAACAAGATTGCTACTGAAATAAAGTCAAATATAATTATGAAAAAAGCATTGAAATGCCAGGAAGAATTTATAGTTAATATATCCCATGAACTTAAAACGCCTCTAAATGTTTTGTCTGCGACAGTTCAGTTATTTAGTATGTACTATGATAGTGGTTCATTAGACAAAATGAAAGGTTCTATTGTTAAATATATAAAATCAATGAAACAAAATTGCTATAGATTATCCAAACTTATTAATAACATAGTTGATTCATCAAAAATTGAAACAGGGTTCTTTGAATTGCACTTATCAAATAACAATATAGTCGAAGTTGTAGAGGATATAGTAACGTCTGTAACTGATTTTACTGACAGCAAAGGCCTAAATATTATTTTTGATACGGATACTGAAGAAAAAATAATTGCTTGTGATCCAGAGAAGATAGAGAGAGTAGTTTTAAATCTTATATCGAATGCAATAAAATTTTCAGATAAAGGTGATGAAATTTTTATTGATGTTAAAGATAAGAATGAATTCATTGAAATGTCAGTCGAGGACAATGGCATTGGCATTGAAGAAAAAAACTTGGATACAATATTTGATAGATTTAAACAGGTAGATAAATCATTATCGAGAAATACAGAAGGCACAGGTATAGGGCTAAGTTTAGTTAAGTCAATTGTAGAACTACATGGTGGATGCATCTATGCTGAAAGTGAAGTTGGGAATGGAAGTAAGTTTATAGTTAACATTCCTTCAAGAAATATACCTCATGAAAAGGTGATACACAGTAACAAAATATCAAGTAAAAATGGAAACATAAAAGTGGAACTTTCAGATATTCATTTATCATGAAATCACTTCCATTTCTACTTTGAATAAGTATAAAAAAGCACTGTAATATGCGATATTATTATTTTTATTTTAACATTTTCATATAATACTTTCACTAATTGTATAAGTTTACAAAATATGGTATAATAATATTAATAACTTAAAGGGGTGATTATTATAATTACATTTATTTTTGGTTTTATCGTAATAGTAACACTTATGGGATTATCGTTAGCAGTTTTAAGTGAAATAGACAAAGACAAAATAATAAAACATACACAACAATTATATGAACAAAAGTATTTAAAAGATTTAAAATATAAAGAAGTTTTAGATAATATTAATTGTAAAATTTAGCAAGACATCCGAGAGGGTGTTTTTTTAATATAATGGGTACACTATTAATACACCGAATGAACACAGTGTAATTTCGATATTGAAAAGGAGAATAATTATGAGTATTAAAGTAGAAAAAACAAAAAAAAACACTGATATTTCAAATGATAATATGAGTGCAATAGCTAATGATGCTGAATCAAAAGTAACAGGACAATCAAATACTGACTTTACTGACTTTACTGATAAAAAACACGCTGATAGTCTTACAAACGCTGATTTAGCTAATGTGGCTATTATGAATGATGATGTTGAATCAAATACTGCAGATACAATGGAATAATGTAATAGAGCAGTGTACCCTAAGTTTAAAATTAAAAGAGCATACAACATAATTATGTTGTATGCTTTTTGATTTGTATTTAATTATAAGTAACCTTTTGGATCTGTTATGAATATTTTAGAATTAATAGTAATGAAAAAAATCTACCCTAAGGTACTTTTGTATTTAAACATAAAAGGTCAAATAACAAGGAGAAGATTATGAAAAAAAATATAAAGATTACCGTTGAAAAAGTCAGAGTTGATGGAAACGGTGTAATAATTCTTACAGGGCCTTCTGGGTGTGGCAAGGGAGAAATTGCTAAAGCATTATGTAAGTTTTTATCTATTCCAAAGATAAGACATTTATCGATGGGAGACATTTTGCGGAAAACAGTTATTAAAGCAAAAGAAGATGAAAAGTTTATGATTACATTGGGACAAAAATACAATATAAGTAAGGATGTTTCAATCTCGGATATACAGAAAAATGGACATGGAGTTATGAAAAAGGCAGAAAATTATCATAACGATATAATATCGTTCTTAGATTTGGCTAATAACTTTGTTTCACAGTTTGACTGGTTAGAGTTTTGTGTGGCAAATGGATTATTGATACCGGATGAATGGACCGAGAGGATTATAGATGCATTGTTAGAAAGTTCGCCAGAATTACATAAAGGGATATTTATTTTAGATGGATATCCCCGAACAGTAAATGCTGGACAAGAATTACTAAAAACACTTAACAAATTAAATATACCTATAATAAAGGTTCTTCATCTTTTTATAACTAAAGAGCAAATGAAAGTTAGGGTTTTAAGCAGGGGGAGAATTGACGATACACAAAAAAGTTTAGAGAGTAGATATCAATTCTACATAGAGAAGGTACAACCCTGCATTGATTATTTGAAAGATTATTTAGGAAGTACAATGATATCATTGGTAGATGCGCATCAACCTATATATGACGAAAGCGGGCAGACTAATATAGATGCATCCATCAATCAGGTTGTAATAAGTGTAATGCAAGTATTGGGATTACCAAAATTCTTAATGGATTTAGAACCAACCATATAATAAAACTATAAGTCTGTATTAATATATTCCACAAGTTTATATAAATAGTATCTAATGGTACAATATTGATAAGCAATAAGTCAAATAGGTATTTAATTGAGAATTAATAAGGTTAAATTATATTCTATAAAACAGGAGGAAAGTTTATGAATAAAATTGGAATGATTGGTGGTTTTGGACCAGAGTCCACTTTGGAATATTATCGGTTGCTTATAGAAACGTATAGGCATGAAACGAATAATGAAAGTAGTCCTGAAATTATTATTTACAGTATGGATATTAACATTCTCCTGAAATTAGTAGAAAATAAACAATGGGATGTTCTTGTCGAGTGGTTAGTTAATGGCATCAAAGTGCTACATAAAGCAGGTGCAGATTTTGGATTTATTTCTGCTAATACTCCTCATATAGTGTTTGACAGAGTTAATGAATTATCACCTATTCCACTATTAAGTATTGTAGATGAAACATGCAATCATATTGAAAAAATAGGGGCTAAAAGGGTTGGTTTACTAGGAACAAAATTCACCATGGAAAGTGAATTTTATCAAAGAGCATGTAATAAAAATAATATACAGATATATGTTCCAAATGAAAAAGATCAGGGTTATATAAATAATAAGCTAATGACTGAGATCGAACTTGGTAACTTTCTTGATGAAACCCGAAAAGGATTGGTTGATATAATTAGAAGAATGATGCAAGATAACTCAATTGAGGGAGTAATACTTGGCTGTACAGAATTACCATTAATACTTACAAAAAGCGAATTAGGTATACCTTTTTTTAATACCACCCAAATACATGTTGAAAGCATCATAAAATATTACTTACATACAAGTACCGATAATTCATGATTTTCTCAACTGAAGCCATATGATGGAATTAATATCCAACATATGGCTTATTTTTACATTTACTAATTAAGTTGCATTGACGTGTGTAGATTTTCTACTTCTAATCTCCGCCACAATAAAAATAACTAAAGGTATTATAACTTCAAAAGGAAAGGAAAAATATTGCCATATATTTGAAATCCAGAAATTCGATTCATTGGTGCTTTGGGTAATAAAAAAAGAGAAGTTTAACATTAGAAGAACTACAGGTGTTGCAATAAATTTGTAATCATCAAATCCAAAAACCTTTGTAATTCCATTGCAAACTGCAAAAGTAGTTATACTTACTTTAATAAATCCACACACGAAAAATACAATAATTACTGTCATTTCAAGTCTTTGAAGTCCACCTAGGCTAATAAGGCTTACTGCCATGGTAGATTGGAAATATAATACAGATACGGTTTCACTACCTAATACTAAAAGATTTCTTAACACCGTTAAAACTATAAGTCCTCCACCTATAATTAAGCTTACTATAAAGGTTTTTTTGTAATTTTTCACTTTAGATATATTTGAAAATACCGTTGTAAAAACTATGATTTGACCAAAGGGATAAGTAAAACTTGAAAAAGCACCTTTTAACAAGGGAGTTACACCATTGCTTAGTATTGGTTTTAATCTGCTAAAATCCATTTGTGGAATTGATAATACAGGCACAGTTATAACTATAAAAATTATAATCCAACTGAACAACTCGGCCCATCTTCCTAAGACTTCAATACCTGCTTTTAAACTCCATATGACGAGCACAGCAAAGAAAAACATTGGTAATATTATAGGTGTATTATCTAAAACTAAAGTATAGGTGAATTCTGCTATGACTTTAAAAATTAAGGCCGCATCATGAAAGAAAAAATATATCATTAGTATACTTAAAGTTTTCCCTATGAACTTACCCATGACGATTTGAAGTATATCAAAAAAATCTTTTCCGGGATATAAAGATAAAAGTCTAGAAAGCATAAGTACCAGTATAATAGAACATAGGATAGCAATAATTATTGCTATCCAGGCATCTTGTTTTGCCTGATTCCCAGATCCTATCAAAAGAGAATTCCCAAGTAAGAAAAGTATTATTAATATAGTTGCTTGTCTTTCAGAAATAGCTTCATTTTTCATTTATGCCTCCCACACAATTTACTTAAATTAAACACATACATTAATTTTAACCAATTCACAAATATTCTACTCTTAAGTTTTCTATTAAGGAAAAAAAATAAAATAAGTATGCAATAATGTGGAGCGATTTGTATTTAATTATAAAATATGGTAATAATATCTATAGTAGATTAAAAGAAAAAAGGGGTGGAGATTATGGGGTTACCCACAATTTTAGGGTTATTAATTGTTATAGGAATTTCAGTATGCTTATATTATGCAGTACCAATAGAAAAATAATACTAAATAGCTGTTTCAAAACAGAGATTACTTTCTGTTTTGAAACAGCTATTTTTAGTTTGTTTGCAAACCTAGTATAACTTTGTATTAATAATGTACATTTATTTAGGTTTCTTGAAATAATTTATTCCCACTTTGACTATTTCACTAAATATCAGTACGTAATCTAATGCAACTTCAACTTTTTTTGCAGTTGAAACTGATGATTGAGCTTTGTTTTCCTCGCTGTCCTTAGAAGTAACTATTATGGAATGAACCCCTTCTTTTACGTCTTCAGTTAAAGTTTCAATGTTCGATGCTATTTTAGGTAATGATGTAATAGTATTGTCTATACTATTTTTATCTTTAGTAAATATATATTTAACATCCTTTGTGACACTATTTATGTTTTTTACTACCACAATTAAATATATTAGTAAAGTAATGCTTAAAATAGAGATCACAAATATTAAAATGTTATTAAATGAGATCGAAATTACCATATTATTACCTCCTCATAGATTTATAGGATTTGCATGTAAAATTATACCTATACCTTTAGTATATTTAGAAAAAATTCAAACTTTACAACTATTTTGCATTGCTCTAAAGTCAGTAAAATCAACGGCAAAAAATTAATTTAATATTGTAGGGTTGTCTGTAGTATAAAAGGTAAATTATAAGGACATAATTTTAATGCAATTACTCTGAAGGGAATGATGGCCTTATGATGTTCAATAAAGTAGAAATATGTGGGGTAAATACTTCGAAATTACCTAAATTGAAAGAAAAAGAGATGAAAGAGTTACTATTTAGGATACAAAATGGTGAGCATGGTTGCAGGGACATATTTATTGAAGGAAATTTACGACTAGTTTTAAGCGTTATTAAGCGATTTAATAATCGAGGAGAAAATGTAGATGATTTATTTCAAGTAGGTTGTATTGGTTTAATGAAGTCCATTGATAATTTCGATCTTAGTTTAAATGTTAGGTTTTCAACATATGCAGTTCCTATGATTATTGGGGAAATTAGGAGATACTTAAGAGATAACAACTCAATAAGAGTTAGTAGGTCATTAAGGGATATTGCATATAGAGCATTACAGGTTAGAGATCGATTGGTAAATGAGAACAATAAAGAACCAACAGTTACTGAAATAGCAAAAGAATTAGAATTACCAAGAGAAGATGTGGTATTTGCACTAGACGCTATACAAGATCCTGTATCTTTATTTCAACCAATATACCACGATGGTGGAGATGAGATTTATGTAATGGATCAAATAAAAGATACTAAAAATCTAGATGATAGTTGGCTTGAAAATATATCAATAAAAGAAGGCATGAAAAAATTAAAGGACAGAGAAAAGCTAATTCTCAATTTAAGGTTCTTCGACGGAAAAACCCAAATGGAAGTGGCTGATGAAATAGGTATATCACAAGCACAGGTATCCAGACTTGAAAAAACTGCACTAAAACACATGCGAAAGTATGTTTAGGATCCTATAATAGGATCCTCTTTTTTATACCCATTCTAGACTAATGTAATATAATAGAAAAGAGTCTAATTAAAAAAAGGCGTTCAAGGTAAACTGGATTTAATAAAAACCAGTTTACTAAGAACACCTTTTTATTGTTAATATATGAAAATTTATCTGGATTCATATATTCAATTTTGGCGCGCCATTATTATATTTTAAAAAATTCAAATCTTATATGTTGTAGGAGTAATAACAAGTTAACTAACTAATCAGTCCCACTTGTGTCTTCATCGTATACAAAGTTGCAGGGATTTCCCTCACAATTTAAAACCTCTTCATCATTTTCACCAGTATAAATTTTTTTAGTATTTACGTCATCTAATTCAATACTTTTCTCAGCCTCATTATCTTTTATTTCAATTTTTGACATAACATCGCTCCTTAGATTTATTTAGTATATTATACGTAAGTTAATTAAAAATGATACCGCAATATTAATATATTTAAAGTATAGAATTTTTTAGACATGCATTGCATATTATATTGTATAGCGTACGAATTGAGTAAGCGATAGTTAATAGCCATTCTCTTAAAGAGAGTGGCTATTTTTATTATTTTTGAAAGTTTCACCCGCAACAACTAGAGCACTACACGCTTTGGGAAATCCTACATAAGCTGCACATTGCAGAATAATTTCCAATATTTCTTCCTGTTTTAACCCAAGTTTAAGGGCGGCTTTTATATGGAAATCTAATTGATCAAATAGGCCTTGCGTTATAAGAGCAGTTATAGTTACAATCTCTCTTAATTTCAATTCCAGATTTGGTCTTGAATATATTTGTCCAAATCCAAAGTCAACGAGTTTCTCTCCAAAGTCAGGGAATATATCTTGTAAATATTTAATTGTTTTCATTCCCTCATCATCTGTCATTTGTTTTAGTACATCAATTCCTTTTTCGAAATCTATACTCATCTTACTAGCCCCTTTTTATTGTTGGTGGTATTTCATATGGATCAACCATAACCTCTATAACAATCGTTTTGTTATGCAATTTTGAAATTTCTAGAGCTTCTTTTAAATCAAATTCATTAAGACATTTAAATGATTTTATTCCCATAGATTGCCCAAACTTTTCAATATCTAATGGTATATTATATGTGGTCCCTACGGCCTTGCCTAAATGATTTTGCATTCCTTTATCAACCATATCTAGTCTTCCATTATTAAATACTATAAAAGTAACAGGAATATTATAATTAGCTGCTGTTGACATTTCAGCACCATGCATAAAAGTACATCCATCGCCTGTTAAGCAAATAATGTGAGCATCATCTCTTGCTAATTGTGCACCTATGGAATAGCCTATGGCATGTCCCATTGCACCAAATACATCATCGAAAAAAAATGTACCCGGTTTTCGAATCTTAAAATATTTTATTGCATAAAATGTATGACTGCCATCATCACCAAAAATAATTGAATCATCAGGAAGTTCTTGCCTTATAATTTTTATAGCTTTTACGGCTGAAATATAAGAATCACTATTATTCTTTATAATTTTAAACTCTTCATTTAACATTTCATATTTATTTTTTACTCTCTCTGAAACTTTATTTAATAAGAATTGTAGATTAATCTTAATATCGCCGATAATAGGTAATGTGGTCACTATCATTGATTTGGCTATAAAAGTAAGATCATAATCTAAATGTATGACTTCTTTTGGGTAGTTCTCGGAGGATATATCAACTAGAGACATGTCTGATAATTTACTTCCAATAACAATCATTAAATCTATGCCATCTTTAATATATTGACTTGCTCTTTCCGTGCCACCGAGTCCTAATGCTCCAAGTGATAATGGATGGTTCTCTATGAATGTGCCTTTACCTCCTGGCGTTGTCATAACTGGTATATTCCAAAGCTCAGCAACTTTCTTCAACTCATCATAAGCTAAACTTGAATGAACACCTTTGCCAGCCAAAATTACAGCTCTCTTTGCATTATCAAGTTTGTTAATAAATTCATCTAGTTTAGATGAGATGGATTCACACATGATATTAGGTAAATCAAGTTCAAATTCTTCTATTTCCTCAACTAGTATATCTAAAGGTATAGATAAATGAACTGGGCCCTTGACGCCAGAATGAGCTTTTTCTAATGCATGTCGTAAATATAGCTTAAATTGGTCGGATCTTCCTACCTGAGCACTAAATTTAGTAACAGGTTGAAACATTTTAACTAAGTCAGTCCCAAAGGGTGTAGAATCCTGACCTAAGGCCTCGCCTAAATGACTTATAGGTGGTTGACCGGTGATAAACAACACTGGTAAATGATAAGCCTTAGCTTGAGCTGCAGACGTTAATAAATTTGTTCCACCAGGTCCTGCAGTTGCAATTGCCACACCTAATTTTCTATTCATCATTGCATAACCTGAAGCAGCATAACCACTACCGCCCTCATGTTTATTTAATATAAAGTTGATTTTTTGCTTATCTAATTCCATAATCAAAGGAACAATAGGTTTTCCAGGTATACCAAAAACATATTTTATCCCCCATCGCCTTAAATGAGCTGCTAGAATAGACGCTATACTTTTCAATTTTGTTTACCCACCTTAATATTTATCTTTAAATTCCTTTTGTAGATTATAAAATTCCTTTTCAAAAACATCTGCAGGTATTGGTCTACTAAAATAGTAGCCTTGTACAAAATCACAATTACGTAGTTGTAAAAATCTTAATTGGTCCTTATCCTCAACGCCCTCGGCAATAACTTCTAAACCAAGATTATGGGCCATGGAGATAATAGTTCCAACTATATTTGCATCACTTTCATCATTCATAATGTCCATTACAAAAGATTTATCTATTTTTAGATAATTAACAGGGAATTTTTTTAAATAACTTAAGGAACTATATCCAGTCCCAAAATCATCAATACTAAGGTTAACCCCTAAGTTAGATAATTCTCTTAATGTTTTGACTGTATAATCAACTTTCATTGTCATGCTCTCAGTAATTTCTAACTCCAAACATTGGGGATCAAGTCCAGTCTTTATTAACGCATCATTAACAACTTTAATTAAATCACTTTTTAAGAATTGTTGTGCTGATAGATTTACACTTACTTTTATTAGACCTAAATTAATTTTCTGCCATTTTTTTAGCTGATAGCAAGCCTCAATTAGTACCCATTCACCTATTTTAGAAATTAATCCTGTTTCCTCTGCTATAGAAATGAACTCATTTGGAAAAATCATTCCTCTTTCTTTATGCATCCATCTAATTAATGCTTCAGCACCTATTATATTGCCGTTTTTTATGTCAACTTGTGGTTGATAATACAGTACAAATTCATTGTTTTCTATTGCATTTTCAATGTCCATCTTTAGAATTAATTTATTTTTAAAGATTTCTTCTAAAAGTGGATTATAAATAACATAACCATTCCTCCCATTTTCTTTTGCTTTATACATAGCATTGTCAGTATAAATTAAACAATTTTCGTAATTTGTTGGGCTTTCATGATATAACAAAACTCCCAAACTTATTGTTATGTGAAGTTCATGATTTTCAATTACAATTGCTTTAGCAAAAGCATTTATAATGGTTTCCGCAAGTTTAATTGCTTGTTCTTTATTTCTTATACCAAAACATAATAATACAAATTCATCTCCACTAAAACGAAAAACATGATCACTTGCAGCTAAACAATTTTTTAATAAAATTGCAACTTTTTTTAGTAATAAATCACCATTTGAGTGACCAATTGTATCATTAACCCTTTTAAATTTATCTATATCTAAAAAGATAAGTGACATGTCCTTTGAGATGGAAGTGTAATTGTCGATGTAATTATTTAATATATCTTTAAAACGTCTTCTATTAGGAAGTCCCGTTAACTCATCATGATATGCCAAATAATTATATTTCTCTTCCGCCAAATATCTTTCTGTAATATCTCTAAATTGTCCAAAAGCTCCTATCATGTTCATTTTCTCATCATGAATAGGTAATATATCAGCAAGGCAAATATATTCTACATTGATATTATTTATAAATTTCACTTCAACATTTTCATAACATTTTTCATTATTTAAAACATCTTTAAAAAGGTTACTGGTTATTTGTGAGTCATAAATACTTTTTCCTATAATCTCTTCCTTTTTAAATCCAGATATCTTTTCAGCAAATTCGTTGAAATCTATTACCTCTCCACTAGTATCTGTAATGAAAATTGCATTTCTAGTTTTACTTAGCATAATTTGGTTCAGTATATTAAGCTTGTAATTTTGTTTCCTAAGTAATAATTCGCGTTCTATTGAATCAACTACAGTAGTTAATGTTAATAAGAAAAATGGATTGTGAAGTATTACACCAGTCATAATACATATACTTCCTAGTAGATTATTAACATCCGAATGATGAAATGGTACTCCATAACAAGCACTGTCATGTAAAACCGTATGAAAGTGGTTAGTTCCTATTAACTGCACTGGATGATTTTGTTTTAATGTTAAATTAACCACATTTGTTCCCATGTCATCCTCGCTAAATTGAATGCCGGTCTTAATGCCCAATAAAGCAATGGTTGATTTTATTGTTTCATCTCCTAGAGTATCCAATAAATAGCCGTTTTCGTCTGATATAACTATTATTATGGGGGTACCTTCTAGTGATTTTATTATTTTCTCACTAAAAAATCTTACAACTTCCAAAATTTCTTTATAAGATTCTTTTTTTTCTGCGAGATCGAGCGGTGACATGATATTTTTGGGCGGATTACTTTTATTAGGGTTCATACCTAATTCAATACACCTTTTTTTTGAGTCTATAATGTAAGTTGCTTCCTGTTCACAATTCTGACTTAGCATAGGGTACATTCCTCCTAAGAACTAATACTAACTATATGTTTGCTTTAACATTATAATGTAATAGTCCAACCTATTTCTTTTGTATCTAGTAGCTTACTAATTTATAATATGTAAAATGTTATTTTAAGTTCTAAAATCTAATGCATTGAATGCCAGCTTATTTTATAGAAAATTATTAAGTATTTAAAAAATAGAATACAGTCCGAAAAATATAATTAAATATATTTTCAGTGTACAGGCACTATTAATGAAATAAAACATAGTATATTAAGAAGCTCTATTAGGAGGAACATCTGTGTTTTTCATAAATTGTTTATTAAATATGATTGGTAATGTTACGTTTTTGACAGCTTATATAACTGGGAGTAGTTCATTTCCGCAACCACTAAGCGAGGAAGAAGAAAGATCCTATCTAATAAAATTAAAAGAAGGAGATTTACTAGCTAAAGCCGTATTAGTTGAACGAAATCTAAGGCTTGTTGCGCATATAGTAAAGAAATACTCCTACCCTGGAAAGGATGTAGATGATCTCATATCTATAGGGACGGTGGGTCTTATTAAGGGCATAGATTCTTTTAATACGGGTAAGGGGACAAGACTTGCGACTTACGCTGCAAGGTGCATAGAAAATGAAATACTTATGCTTATGCGCAATAATAAAAAAACAAAAGGAGAAGTCTATCTACAGGATCCTATTGGTACTGATAAAGAGGGAAAAGAGATATCGCTTATAGATGTATTAAGTAGTGATGAAGATTCTGTTATTGATATAGTAGAAAGTAAAATACAAGTTAAAAGGCTCTATGATAAGATAAATGCATCACTACACGATAGAGAGAAAGTAGTGATACAAATGCGATATGGTTTAGTTGATGGTAACCCTAGAACTCAAAGAGAAATTGCAGTTATCCTAGGAATTTCAAGATCCTATGTTTCTAGAATTGAAAAGAGAGTGCTTAAGAAGCTGAGCAAGGAATTAAATAAGTGAAAATTTTCCAAGCGTTCACGGCTAAAAAGGGTATACGTATGTATACATATAAAGAAAATTTTAAAAGTGCGAAATAGCACTTTTTTTTATTTATGTAATATTTTAAAGGAATTAAGAGAAACATGTCGAATACTATAAAAATATAATTAAAGTAAGGGGTGTTTTATGAGCACTACAAGCGCCATTATACATGATGTCGAGTCTATTAACATAAAGAGAATAAAGGTAATAGTTGGAGTAGATAAAAGCAACTTAATAAAAAGTGATAAAAGAATAGTTGCTTGTGGTAAGAATTTTTAGAAAAAGACTAGGAAACAATACCGTATAATGTCGAAATAGAATATTGTAAAATGTAACATATTGTGGTAATATGTTACAAGTGTTCGAAATTATTAAGGAATAGGGGATATGTTCTTTTCAGGATGTAATTTTATTAGTATATCTTTACTACAATAAGTACTTTCTATAAAATTGTAGTAGAAGTTTTTTTTAAAAAAGTGGGGATAATTGTTATGAGTAGGAGTAAAAGCAGACGAACTATGATAATGGGGTATTTTTCCATTGGATGTTTGTCATTAGTTATTGTATTATTTAGTATATATAGTTTAAATAAAGTATGTATTCAATCGGATTTTATTATAAAAAAAATACTTCCAGCAAAAATATTTTCAACGGAAATTTTAACAGCATTAATTAATCAGGAAACAGGTATCAGGGGATATATTATAACAAATAATAAAGATTTCTTAGAATCCTATTATTTGGGGAGTAAACAAATAGAAGGATATTACAATTCACTTAATAATCTAAAAAACACAGAATTAGGTATTGATACTACAAATCAACTCAATGCGCAAATGAAATCTATTCAAATATTTTATAAGCAGCAAGTAATATTAGTTTCTACTGGTAAATCAAACCAAGCAAAAGAAAATTTGATTCAAGGTAAAATTTTAGTTGATAAATTTAGAGTAACTGACAATGCACTAATAAGTAAAATTGATTTAGAGGTAAATAACTCTCGTAACAAGGTTGCAAACACTCAAATAGTTCAGAGATGTTTATTAGCTTTTTTAGGTTTTGTACTTATGTCAGGTAATCTTATATTTATTAGATATATTTATAAATATATGTATGAAGAAGTTGAGAAAAAAAATCAAGTAAACAAAGAATTACAAAGTTTACTGTTATCACACGAAGAGTTTATAGCAAACATTTCACATGAACTTAAAACACCGTTAAATGTAATTTTTTCTGCAATACAGTTATTTCAGATGTATTGCGATACTGGTTCATTAGACGCTCGGCGTGAAACATTTATAAAATATCTTGACTCAATGAAGGTGAATTCTTATAGGTTATCAAAACTTATAAATAATATAGTTGATACTTCAAAAATTCAAGCAGGTTTTTTTAAGCTAAACTTATCAAATAACAATATAGTTGAAGTTACAGAGGAAATTGTTATGTCTGTAACTGCTTTTGGTGACTGTAAAGGCTTAAACATTGTTTTTGATACGGACATAGAAGAAAAATATATTGCTTGTGATCCAGAAATTATAGAGAGAATAGTATTAAATCTTTTATCAAATGCAATAAAATTTTCAAATAAAGGTGACGAGATATTTGTAGATGTTAAGGATAAAAACGAGTACGTTGAAATATCAGTCAAAGATAATGGCATTGGCATAGAAGAAAAAAACATAAGTAAGATATTCGATAGATTTAAACAGGTAGATAAATCATTATCAAGAAATGCAGAAGGTACGGGAATTGGTTTAAGTTTAGTTAAGTCAATTGTAGAATTACAAGGTGGGAGAATATATGCGCAAAGTATTTTTGGGAAAGGAAGTAAATTTACAGTTACAATTCCTTCAGTAAAATTACTTAAGAAAGATATAATTAGTAACAAAATTAGGGATGAAGATGAAACCATACGAGTGGAACTCTCAGATGTTATTCACTTTAAGTTATAGTTTAATTATTAGTACTGGGGGATTACAAATTGAAAAATAAATTTTATATTAAATTTAAGTGGGCATACTTTTTAGTTATATCTTTATTAACTATTAGTATTTCTGGGTGTAGTTCCTTAAAAAGTGTGTCTTCAAATAATGATCCGGAACAATTAGTAAGTGTACAAGTTACGCAGAGTACAGTTATTACATTCCCAGATAAGAATTTAGAAAGATCAATAAGAGATAAAATACAATATCCGATTGGTGATATTGTAAAAGATGATGTTGATAATATAACGGACCTTCAAAACGCTCAAAACAGACAAATAAAGAATCTTTCAGGGATAGAAAATTTAACTAGCCTTGTAAGCTTAAACCTTAGTAGTAATCGAATTAGTAACATTGAACCAATAAAGGAATTAATTAACTTAACTAATTTAAATTTAGCTACTAATAGAATCAGTAATATAGAGCCTCTAAGAGGACTAACAAAACTTACTAGTTTGAATTTAAATACTAATAGGGCTAGTAACATACAATCATTAAAAGGACTGACAAAGCTTACTGATCTGGATCTGAATACTAATAAAATCAGTGACATAGAAGCGTTAAGAGGACTTACAAAGCTTACTAGCTTAAATTTAGATACTAATGAGATGAGTAACATAGAACCATTAAAAGGATTAACAAAGCTTACTGATTTGGATTTAGCATCTAACAAAATGAGCAATATAGAAGCATTAAAAGGATTAACTAATTTGACTGATTTGGATCTATCTACTAATAAAATTGATAATACAGAAACTTTAAAGGGATTAACTAAATTAGAAGAGTTGAATTTAGGTATTAATGAAGGCGAAGGCTATGTTTCAGGAAAAGACCATTTGACCCCTAGTTATTGTTCTCAGGAAAACAATTCTAATAATAATCAGAAAGAAACGGGAATTGGTAGTAAAGTTATTACACCAGATCAAAAAACAATAAATGTAAGTAAGCCTGAAGAAAGCATAGTTAGTACATCTCTGGATGAGATAACAGATGTGGATAAACAAGACCTTATTGGGGATATGTTAATACATAATGTGGATAAGACAACAAATACGCAAAGTACTGTGGATAAAATTACTACGGATAGCTCTAAAATAGAAAGTTCTACGACAACAAATTCAGATACCGATCCGATAAGCAACGTAGAACCTTTAAAATAATTAAATAAAGTTTTAGTTTACTGTATTGGGGATATTATTTTCCCCTTTATTTTTTTTCTCTTTAATAAACAGTATCAAACCTGGTAAGACTGAAATAGCTATTATAACTATCAACATATAAGAAAAATGATCTTTTATAAAAGATAGAGTACCAAAGAAGTAACCCCCCAATACAATATTACAATGAGTAAAATTTACAGTTAATTTTATATAATGCATAATTAAGGAAAGGTTATCATAGTTATACTGAGTTAAATAATAATCAGGGGTGGGAGAATGGGGAAAAATAAATGTGTCAAAAATGTTATTGCTATTTCTATTTCTTTGTTAATGGTTTTATCAAACTTTACGATGCAAAGTTATGTGGTGTCGGCGGCTACAAAGATTGATACTGGATCTAAGAATTCCTCAGATAGTGAGTTACAGAATAATCTAATAAATAATTTGAAAAAGTATAATAAAAGTAAGGTTAAGGTAGATGTGAGCAATCAAAATAATGGACAACTTTTTATATCGGGCATCTTATCAGATAAGAAATCTCCTAGCGAAAAAGAAGCATTGAAATTTTTAGAGCAAAACAAAGTAATACTTGGATTAGGAAATGTTACTAATAATTTTAAAAATGCTAAAATAACAATTGATAGTGCGGGTTATACCCATGTAAAATTACACCAATATTTATCTGGGTCACCAGTTGAGGGCAAGCAGTTAACAGTTCACTTTAACAAAGAAGGTATTATAACCTCAGTTAGTGGAAATGCAGTTCCAGGAAGTTCATCTTCTGTTTCGTCTCTTGAAAAATCTTCTAATAAGAAGATAACTGAAAGTGAGGCTATCTCAATTGCCAAAAGTCAATTCAAGATGACTGATAGTTCAACTTCTAAGGTTGAATCAGGATTAAGTTCTTCCACTAAAAATATAGAAAAATTGTTAAAGGCTCCTGCATCTATACTAAGTCTCGAACCAACAGTGAAAAAAATAGCTTTAGTTATAAACAAGAAAGTTTATGAGGTATATTCAGTAAATATAAAATATACAACCCCAACTATAGGAAATTGGAATGTTTATGTGGAAACAAGTTCAGGAAAAGTAATAGATAAGCAGAGCAATATTAGGTACTCTGATGCTCCTGCAGAAGGAACGGGTATAGGGGTAGATGGAAAAGTTAAGAAACTAAACCTAGATTTAGTTGACGGAGTAAATTATTTCATGACAGATTTGACTAAACCAATGTCAAACTCTAATAATATTACAACACTTACTGCAGACAACGGATATGGAGGTGTATTGTATAGGTATTATTCTTCTTCTAGAGCGTTTACATCGGAGTATGGTAAAGCAATTGTGGATGCACATTATAATGCTGGTATAGTATACGACTTTTACAAAAATCTCTTCAATCGAAACAGTATTGATGGAAATGGAATGCCAATATATTCTGTAGCACACTTGAGTTACTATTATAATAATGCATTTTGGGACGGTTCTGCTATGTGGTATGGTGATGGAGATGGATCGAGGTTTACTTATCTTAGTGGAGATCTTGATGTTGTAGGACATGAAATGACTCACGGAGTAACGGAGGCTAACGGTGATCTATATTATCATAACCAATCAGGAGCATTAAACGAGTCAATGTCTGACGTTTTTGGTGTTTTAATTGAGACATATAACAAATACAATGTTAAAAACAACGGTACATGGAAATTTAACGCAGCAGACTGGGTAATAGGAGATGATATTTATACACCTTATACTTCTGGGGATGCTTTAAGAAGCTTAGCAAATCCTACTCTTTATGAGCAACCGGACAATATGAGTAACTATAACAATCTTCCAGATGATGATTATAATGATAACGGAGGAGTTCATACAAATAGTGGTATAACAAATAAGGCAGCTTATTTAATAGCTAAATCTATAGGTATGGCGAAAACGGCTAAAATTTATTATAATGCATATAATTATCTTAGTTATGACATAGATTTTCAAGGGGCTGCAAATGCAATTATACAAGCAACAACAGACTTATATGGAGCGAGCAGCGCAGAAGTTACTTCAGTAAAGTCAGCTTTTATGACTGTTAAGGTTATAGCAGTACCTAAAATGTCAGTTAAGTTTAATAGTCAAGGTGGAACTGCAGTAACCAGTAAGACAACAGCGTATAACAGCACAATAACAGCGCCGAGTTCACCAACAAAAACAGGCTATACATTTGGTGGTTGGTACAAAGAAGCTGGATGCTCAAATGCATGGAATTTTGCAACTAATAAAGTAATAGCAAATACTACTTTATACGCAAAGTGGAAAGCTATTACACTTGGAATACCAACAGGTTTAAAAGCAGCATCATCTTCATACAATAGCATTAATATTAGCTGGAATGGTGTAAATGGAGCCAGTAGATATGAAGTTTACAAATCAACGTCCAGTAAGGGTAAATACAATTTAATATCAACGATTACTGCAAGAAATTATAACAATACTGGACTTACAACAAATAGTACTTACTACTATAAAGTTAGAGCATATAGGATGGTTGGAACTGTTAAAGTTTACAGTTATCTATCATCAATAGTAAGCTCAAAGCCAGTACCGGCAGCAACAACAAATGTTAAAGCGACTCGTACTAGTTCTAAAAGTATTAAAGTTACTTGGAAATCCACACCTGGAGCAAGTGGTTATGAAGTATTTAGAGCTACTTCAAGTGGAGGGAAATATAGCATGTTATCTAGAATGACAAGTTCGTACTATACAAATTCGAGTTTGGTAAGAGGTAGAACTTATTACTATAAAGTTAGGTCATACCGAAATGTTGGAAAAGCAAGAGTGTACGGAAATTATTGGAGTAATATAGTACATGCAAAACCATAAATGATATACATGATTAATATAGGGTAGTATTAATAATTTTAATGACTATTATAACCACTAAACTGATATTATTATTTTCAGTTTAGTGGTTTTTATGGTGAAAAAGTAGTATCTCATACTTCACACAATGATTAGTTATTGATTTGGGTAGTTCTTGTTTTATTATATATTTGTTGTGAAAAGACTCATGTTAGTATGATATTAACCCATAATACGATAAATATTACAAATTCTTCGGAAAATAATAGTAAATTAGTAAAAAAAACAGTATAATTGCTTGTAGGTATTTTGTATTTAAGGGGAGATAGAATATGAAGAAAATTTTAGTAACTTTATCTATACTTTTAATTATGGTGGCAATTTATGGAATTGGAGTTGGCGTAACTCGTGAAAAGAATAATGAAAAAAGACTTACGGCAATTGCACAACAGCACAGAGAGGAAGGACAGATTGAGGATGAAGTAGCGTCAAATATGAATGTTTACGAGGATCTTACGCAAAAACAAGACATAAATGCTTTGGTAATAGGAGACAGTATAGGCCAAAGTAATGGTTCATCTAGTGATAATGCCAAGTGGTATAATCTAATAGCAAAAGATGTTAAAACCAAATATAAATCAACAATAACAACGGATTTAATTACAGGCGGGGGTACTACAGGAATACGTGCCTGGGTTGAGTTAAATAATGATAAGGCGACAAAACAATATGACGTAGCATATATGTGTTTCGGACAAAAGGATCAATGGAGTATGACTCCTGAACAATTTGGAATTTTCTACGAAGGTATTATAATCAAACTTAAAAAAACGAATCCAAACATAGAAATAATACCAATCATAGAAAGTTCGTTTAGAGAACATAATAATTATTCAAAGGTTATAGAAGAATTATCAAAGCATTATAATCTTCAAGTTGCAGATACTATACTTACATTTATTGGGGCATCAGAGTCATATGAAAACTTAACAACAGATGTAGAAATTCCTAATGACAAAGGATATAGTTACTATGCAAAAACAGTTGAAAAAGTTATTGATGATAATTATAAGGCTAAGAAAAAAACAAATATTAAATATAATGTTTTATACAAGGATACTAGTAAATTAAATGCATTTATTTTTAATAAAACTCCGAACTTAAATAATGGATTTACTATAAATGATGAGATAGTTGGGGACAAGCTTACGAGTTCTTTAACGTTTAATACAACTAATAGTTTAGCAATTATACATTATTTACGTCAACCAAATGGTGGAAAATTCAATGTATATTTAGATGGTAATCTTGTAAAAGAAATAGATACTAATTCAACTTATACAGCAAGTTATTCAGAATTAATATCTGAGAATTTAGTAGGACAACACAAAATTAAAATTCAAGTAACATCTGTAAATAAAGGTGGGACAGTTAAAATTTTAGGACTCGCAACAAATTAAGTATATTTATAGTTACATGGGTAAATAGGGGGATTAAAAACTTTAGGGTTAATTATGTTATTTGGGGAGATGTAAACATGAAACGATGGAAGAAAATTGTCTTAAGTTTATTTGTTATTTGTGTATTAGTTGTTGGGGGTGGATTTGGTTACGCATTTTATCAGCTTAGTAAAATGAGCACTACAAAGATATCAAAGACTGATGCTGATTTGGGTATAAAAAGTACAGCAATTACAAAAGTAGAACAGAGTACTGATATAACAAATGTTGCTTTATTTGGTGTAGATAGAAGAAATAAGAGTGATGCAGGTCGTTCTGATTCTATGATAGTTTTATCAATAGATCAAAAGCATAAGAAAATAAAAATGTCTTCTTTAATGAGAGATTTTTATGTATCAGTAGATGGTCACGGTCAAACAAAACTTACACATGCATATGCTTACGGTGGACCACAGCTCGCTATAAAAACTATTAATGAAAATTTTAATTTAGATATTAGAGATTATGTTACAGTTGATTTTTATGATCTTGAAAAGTTAATAGATGCACTTGGTGGAGTAAAAATAAACGTAGAGCAAGATGAAGTTTCTTTAATAAATAGCTATATGAGTGAAACTGCTAGAATTGAGAAAAAATCATTCACTAAAGTTACAGGTGCTGGGCCACAAAATTTAAGTGGAATTCAAGCTGTTGCGTATTCAAGAATACGTTATACTTCTGGTGATGATTTTAAAAGAACTGAAAGACAAAGAACAGTACTTACAGGTATGTTTACAAAAATTCAGTCAGTAGAGGCATCAGAATTTCCATCAGTTGTTTCTAACCTCCTACCATTTACTGAGACAAGCATGAATAGTATAGATATAATGAAGCTTGGTACAAAAGTGATTGCATCTAAGTCAACAACCTCCGATCAGGCAAGATTTCCTGTAGATGGATATTGGGAGGGTAAGATGATGAGTGGTGTATGGTATTTAGTTGCTGACATGAAGGCTACTGTAAACCAACTTCATAAATATATATATGACGATATAAAACCTGTGGCTAAATAAAAAATTATAAATTAATACAAATATATACTAAAAAGGGATCGCTTATATAGCGATTTCTTTTTTTAGTTATCCATTCCACCGTTTGCCTTTGTCATATGTAATCCCAAATTGATCCAAAACCTTCATAACATGATGGTTTATTATAAAATTCGCTTGTAACGCCAATTACAAATTCCAATTTTATCACTCCTCTTAGACAATTAATTTACTTAAACAAAAAACATACCTCAACTAATTAGTTAAGATATGTTTAGTTATTATTAAGTTTTATTATACAACGCTATCGGTATAAAGCAAAACTCTTGATGTTTGGTTACCACTGGTTGTTATTCTATATACATGTACGTGACTTCCTACTACGTCATTAATTATTTCATAGTGTTTATTGTTAAGAGCTGCATTTGAGTAGATGCTAAATGTTAAAGTTTTGTTTTGTGATGAAGATTCTATATATATTGGATATGAATACGTATTTTTAAATCTATAATCTAGAAGTCCGTAAGCAACTGTAGCGTCTAGTCCTCTACCAATATAAGTAGAACGCAAAGTGTGCGCATATCTTTCCCTAGAAACTATATCAGTTCTAAGCATTGCATTATAGAGTGTTGTTGAGACTTGGCAAGTGCCTCCACCTATATCAGGTACATCTTGATTATTTATAATTCCTATTGACATTTTATATCCATTGGCAATAGATCGTGCGCCTACAACATCATTAAAGCTAAAAATTTCTCCTGGCATAACTACATGCCCATTTACTTTGCTCGAAGCAATTATAATATTTGTTGATCGATTATAATTTGAAGTGCCAAAGTTAGTAGTATAACTAGATATTACTGTATTTATACCTGTTAAATCACTTCCTTTAACTTTAGGTGCTACACTTATGAGCTTTGGTTGGCTTAATAAGTTTTCTTCTGAATCAAGATTATTAATCTTACTCTGTATATCTTTTTTCAAACTTGCAGAATCAATACTACGACCATTTGCTTCTTTGGTAACAACTAGTGCCCCGGAATTGTTTCTAATAATAGTAGCATTTATTGCTTTTTTACTAACATCTTTAACAATATTTTTAAGAACTGTGTCTACAGGACCATAATTGTATGAATGCGATAGTACGAATTTTTTCTTGCCAGGGGATGCTATAGCAAAATATTTTTGTAATATATTACCTTGTTTGCCAATAGCATAAGCTTTATCAACAATTGCACTATAATTATATTTCATTTCAAGTTTAGAGGCATCAATTGTATATTGTTTCCCATTAACCTTTATTGTTATATTTTTTTTAGCAATTATATTATTATGTTTTTGTATAATAGCTTTTGTAGCTTCCGCCTTAGTTTGACCACTTAAATTTATGTCCTCTATCCACACCTTTGGATATATCTTAGTTTCGTATTTTGATACAGTAGAATACATAATAATTCCTTGAACTACCACTAGTAATCCTACTACTCCTGCTATTATTTTCGCAGGTTTTAGCTTCTTTTTCTTTTGCTTTTCTGGTTCTATAACCACGTCTAACCCCATGTTTTCTGCCCCTTTTCATTTAATCAATATTAACAATTTTTCATATATATTTTTATATGGAATATATATCTACAATAATAAAACTATTGCAGAAATTTTACAATAGATTTGCTTAATTATGTTAAATAAAACATATTCTAAATTCTGCAGTATTTTTAATATAGTTTAATAAAATTTAATTAAAAATTAAAATTAATTTTCTTAGGTAAATTGCTTACTTTTAAATAGATTTGGACATTTATACCATGTAAAACGATCCATTTGAAAGTATTTATATTTATTGCATAAAGAAGGAAAAAAAGATATAATATGCATAATGGAATGAGAAATTAAGTGTTTTAGAAGTTATTATAGAGATTCTAATACAACTTAAGGTGGAAGGGTGAAAACATGAGAAAGAAAAAAAAAATTAAAAAGGTTGTTTTAAGCGTAATTATTCTTGGGGCACTAGTTTTGGGGGGAGCCCTTAGTTATACATTTTATCAACTTAGTAAAATAAAAACAGTGAAAATATCAGGATCTAATGAGGATTTAGGAATTAGTTCTACAGTATCATCTACTAAGGATAGTACAAATGGTATAACAAATATTGCTTTGTTTGGTGTGGATAGAAGAAACAAGGATGAACCAGGTCGTTCAGATTCTATAATGGTACTTTCTATAGATACAAAAAACAAGAAAATTAAAATGTCTTCTATTATGAGAGACACATATGCAGGAATAAAAGGTCATGGTCAAACAAAGATTACCCATGCATATGCTTATGGTGGACCACAACTTGCCATAAGAACTATTAATGAGAATTTTAACTTGGATATTAGAAATTATGTTACAGTTGATTTTTTTGACCTTGAAAAGATAGTAGATTCCATTCGCGGAGTAACAGTGGATGTCGACCAAAATGAAATCAGTTTAATGAATGGTTATATTGATGAAACTGCAAAAATCGAGGATAAAGCAGTAACTCATGTGACAAGTTCGGGACCACAAACTTTAAATGGTCTTCAGGCTGTAGCATATGCACGAGTACGTTATACTGCCGGAGGAGATTTTAAGAGAACTGAAAGGCAAAGAACAGTATTAACAGCAATGCTTACAAAAATTCAGTCTTTGGGGGCAACAAAGTTTCCATCCGTTGTTTCTAAACTTATTCCACTTACTGAGACAAGCATAAGTAATGTAGACATATTAAAGCTTGGCACCAAGGTAATTACTTCAAAATCAACAACCTTAGTTCAAGAAAGATTTCCAGTAGACGGATATTGCTGGGGTAAAACAATAGATGGAGTGTGGTATTTGGTTACTGACATGAAGACATCTATAAACCAAATTCATGACTTTATTTACGAAGATATAAAGCCAATCCCTACAACTCCACAGATTTAATGAAGAAAACTACTGAAATATATTCAGTAGTTTTCTTTGAGTTTAACCTTGTGAAGTTTACACTATTATTTTCAAACTATTAGAATTAGAGTGTTGTAAATATAAGAAATTTTTGATATGATATATATACTATTTTACAGAAAAACAAATCGAACAAGTGAAGGGGTTAGGGAAATATATGATTAATATATTAAACGTTGGTATTGTAATTATTAATAAACTACATGATTTTCTTACTGCTTTTTTTGACAGCTTTGGTGTAGTATTTACTGATAAGCAGCTTCATTTTATTATAATAGGTGTACTTGGAATGATCATATATTTGGTGGTTGATAAGTTATTTAAGGCGCTTTCAAAATATAGCATTTCTGTCTTATCCTTTATATATACAATAACTGTGCTTATCGTTATCGTTTTTGGTATTGAAATCGAGCAGAAAATCACTGGAAGTGGGCATATGGAATTTTCAGATATTGTAGCAGGACTATGGGGATTTTCAGCATTTTTTATTGCTTACTTAATAATATATATTTTGATATCTATTATTAAGAATACTATAAAAAAAATACACAAAAATAAGCACTTTTAATCATAATATAAAAATAATATAAAAACAATATAAAAATATTACAAAGAAAATATAAAAAAAGTTCGTAAATAATATAAAAACAATATAAAAGTAACAAATATTAGTAATTATATATAATATATAGATATAATTTCAAATTATTTTTCATAATATCAATAAAGTAATTAACTTTTGTGATATTATTAGAAGAGTAAATGTTTTTATTTAAGAGGAGGAATTTTTAATGGATTCAGACCCCGCGCCCAACGATATAATGGTGCAACTAATACTAATTGTTATTTTAACACTGATAAATGCATTCTTTGCATCAGCAGAAATGGCAATAGTATCGCTTAACAAAAATAAGATTAAGACGCTTGCCGAATCGGGCAATAAAAAAGCTTTGTTACTCGCAAAACTTATTAAGGAACCAACAAAATTTCTATCGACTATTAGAATTGGAATAACTCTAGCTGGATTTTTATCTAGTGCAATAGCTGCTACTACTATATCTAATTATTTAGGAGGTTACTTAAAAAATTTAAGTGTGCCTTATAGTCGACAATTCGCATTAGTTGGTATAACTATTGTTTTATCTTTTATAACGCTTGTGTTTGGTGAATTATTTCCAAAACGTATAGGTTATCAAAAATCAGAAGCTATAGCAATGTTTTCAGTAAAACCCATTTTCTATGTATCTAAGGTGGTTGCTCCTTTCGCAATTTTACTTTCAGCATCCACTAATATGCTAGTTAAGATTACTGGCCTTGATAGTTGTAAGGTAGAAGAAAAGTTATCAAAAGAGGAAATAATATCAATTATAGAAGTAGGACAAAAACACGGTATTATAAACGAAACTGAAAAAAAGATGATAAATAACATTATTGACTTTGATGATAAATCAGCTGAGGAAGTTATGACTCCAAGAACAGATGTATTTTTAATTGATGTTAATGAACCTGTCACTGAGTTTTTAGATGAATTATTAGAAGAAAAGTATTCAAGAGTACCGGTTTATGATGATGATGTTGATAATATCATAGGAGTACTTTATATGAAAGATTTTATAATCGAGGCACGAAAGAATGGTTTTGAAAATGTAGATATAAAGAATATATTACATTTGCCTTATTTTGTTTATGAAAGTAAAAATATAGATGAATTATTTAAAGACTTACAAAGATCTAAAAATCATATGGCTTTACTTATAGATGAGTATGGTGGATTTTCAGGAATAGTTACTATAGAAGACCTTGTTGAAGAAGTCATGGGAAATATTGAAGATGAATATGATGATGACGAACCTGATATAAGAAAAGTTGATAATAATACTTATATAGTGAGCGGATTACTTTCTTTAGACGAATTAAATGACAATCTAGATTTAAATTTGTTCTCAAAAAATTACAATACAATAGGAGGATTTTTAATTAGTCTTATGGGATGTATTCCAAAGATAAATGAAAATAAAACTATTGAGTATGGTGATGTGATATTCAAAATAGAGGAAGTTAAACAAAGAAGAATAGAAAGAATAAAAATATGTATATAAAAGATGCTCTACTTCAAAGGTAGAGCATTTTTATGCATATGTTTATATTTATTGGTACATTTGATATTATGCAAAAATAAAAAGTATGTTATGATATATTATAGTGATAAGTGTGGATAATACTAAATGAAGAATAGATATGCTTAATTGGAAGGGGCTTTACAATTGATTACTTTTATTAACATCATTATTGTACTTTTACTTGTATTTATGAATGCTTTTTTTGTTGCTACAGAATTTGCAATGGTAAAGGTAAGAAAATCTAGAATAGAAACATTAGTACATGAAGGTGCTCCAAATGTAAAATACACTTCAAAGGTAGTTAAAAATTTAAATTCATACTTGTCTGCATGTCAGCTAGGTATAACTTTAGCGTCGCTTGGACTAGGATGGGTAGGAGAACCAGCTGTTGCAGATATGCTATCTCCACTATTTGGCTTATTTAATCTTCAAGAAAGTGCTATACACTCAATTTCATTTATCGTGGGATTTTCTATTATAACGGGTTTTCATATTGTATTTGGTGAATTAGTTCCTAAATCCCTAGCAATTATAAATACAGAGAAGATAGCAATGTATACAGCGCTACCACTTGTAATATTCTATAATATAACGTTCCCAATAATGTGGGCATTTAACCATAGTACTAGTTTAGTTTTAAAGGTTTTTGGTGTGTCACTAGTTGATGAACACGAAGTTGCGCATACTGATGAAGAAATAAAGTTATTGGTTGAAGAGAGTTATAAATATGGACTAATAGATAAAACTGAGTTAACATTTATAGATAATATATTCGATTTTTCTGAGAAAACAGTAAAAGAAATAATGATACCAAGAACTGATATGAATTGTATTTACGTTGAGGATTCGTTTGAAGATGTTATTGCATTTACTATAGATCAGCAACATACAAGGTATCCAGTATGTAAAGATAATAAGGATAATGTTATCGGGTTTATACACATTAAGGATTTGTATAAACAGAAAATCCAAGGTAATAGTGAAAATATAGCAGATATTATTCGTGAAATTAAATTTGTTCCAGAGTCACTTTCTATAAGTGAATTGCTAAAAGTATTCAAGATAGAAAAAATGCAAATGGCTATAATTATTGATGAATATGGTGGAACATTTGGACTCGTAACCGTTCAGGATATTTTAGAAGAAATCGTTGGCGAAATCCAGGATGAGTTTGATGAAGAAGGAAATGAAATTATTAAGACCGAAGATGGTAGCTACCTTGTAGATGGAAAAGTTCTTATTGAGGATGCCATTGAATTATTAGATATAGAAATAGAGTCTGAAAATATAGATACAATTGGCGGATGGATTTATTCACAGTTGAAGTCTTATCCAAAAATTTACGATAAAGTTGTATATGAGAAGTACGAATTTATTATACTAAAGTGTGATAGTAAAAGAATAAGCAAGGTACTAATTAAAAAAATAGTAAAGAAAGATTAATCGTTTTATTGGTTATTACTTTTAACACATTCTTAACAATCCAATAGGATGTTTTTTGATACAATAATATGACTAGTTAATTTATAAATTAATATGATATTGGGGGGTAGATACATGGAAAACATGTTCTTTGAAGTTAGAAGGGCTGCTAAAAGCGATATTGAAGAAATACGAATACTTTCAAAAAAATCTTTTGATATGTATGCCAAGAGTGCATCAATTGCAGGGTTGGTTGTGCCTTTTGAGGAAACATACGATGATGTATTAATGGCAGTAGAGAATACTAATGTTTTTGTAGCTTTATTTAACAATGAAATTATTGGTTCTGTTCGAATAGAAATTAAAACGGATAATACTGCTTATTTAACTAGATTTGGTGTTTCAGAAGACCACCAAAACAATGGTATTGGGAAGATACTCATGAATGCAGTTGATAACTTAATGGAAGAATTAAATGTTCATTATTTATATCTTCATACTTCATCAAGAATGTTCTCACTTATAAGATTTTATTATGGAAGACATTTTTATATTAAATCAACAAACAATGATAGGGGATATATTAGAGCATTGTTATGTAAGGAATATGAAGTAGATGCGATTGAAAATACCGTAGATAATTTAGATTGTGACAGTGTTGTAGTTTAAAAATATTATATAGTTATAATATATAGATAGATGTAGATATAGTTAGTGTTTAAAGATATGTTAAAATATTTATGTGAAACAAAGATCGATTACTGTTAGGTATTCGATTTTTAATTTTAGTATGATTAATACATAATTAATGGTAACAAAACATTGAACTTCCGAATAATATGGATAGTAAATATTATTTTGGAGGTACTTATGTATTACTACCCTTGTAGAAATTGTGATAAGATGGAAAAATGTAAGTCGATGATGAATATGCCAATGATGAATATGCCAATGATGAATATGCCAATGATGAATATGCCAATGATGAATATGCCAATGATGGATATGCCAATGATGGATATGCCAATGATGGATAAGCCAATGATGGATAAGCCGATGATGGATAAGCCAATGATGGATAAGCCAATGATGGATAAGCCGATGATGGATAACCCAATGATGAATATGCCGATGATGGATATGCCAATGATGGATATGTCAATGCCAATGATGCCAATGATGCCAATGATGCCAATGATGCCATGCATGGATAATGAAGAAGATTTAAAATCCATGTATCCTAGGATTTATATTAGAATGTATCCTATGGTAAAACTTCATTGTGATATGATGGAAGCTAAGCACGGGCATAGACATTGCCCTAGCGAGATTGATATGGAGCGTATGTGTAAAGATATAGCTGACAAATGCGAGGAGCATCATAGAGGCGATGAAATAGAAGATTATGATGAGAATGAAGATAATGATACAAGGCAAAGACGTCGCTATGGCAGAAGACGTGGATTTCAGGATCTTGCAAGAATCTTAATTGTTAGGAACTTACTTAGGAGAAGAAGAAGAAGAAGATATGATCACGGATATTATAGATAAAACGAAAACTAAATATATATAAAATCCATGTGAGAAACAAGCATGATTATGCTTGTTTCTTATTTTGTTACTTGGGGTAGTAAGATTAAACATCTGAAAGTTCTACTAGTATGTTTTGATTACCACTTCTGACCTCACTATTATATAAGTTATCCTCATTAAGTACCTTAATTGATGGAAGTGTAAATGTGAATTTACTACCTTTACCAAATTCACTTTCAACATGTATAGTACCACCATGTAATTCTACAATTGATTTAACTAAACTTAAACCGATACCTGTACCTTCAGCATTTCTCGATAACGATTTGTCTACCTGCTTAAATCTATCAAATATCATATTCAAATATTTGTATTCAATACCAATGCCGTTGTCTTCAACTGATATTTCCACGAATTTACCTTTATCCTTTACAGTTACAAGTATTTCATCACCCACATCTGTAAATTTTATAGCATTCGATATAAGATTTAAAACTACTCTTTCTACTTTTTCAGGGTCACAAGCAATAATTTTTTCTTCTATATTTGTATCAAAAGTAATATTTAAGCCTTTACTGTCAGTAAAATTAGTTACGGACGTCACTATTTCTTCTACATATTCAACTATGTTTTTGTTTGATAAGTTCAATTTAAAGAATCCTGCTTCAATTTTAGATAAATCAACTATGTTGTTAATCATTTTAGATAATCTATATGAATTTTGCTTAATTGATTCTATATATTTAATAATTGAGTCCTTATTTTTATCTAGGGATCCTTTAGTACAATACACATTAAATAATTGAGCTGTTGCAAATATAACATTTAGTGGCGTTTTAAGTTCATGTGATATATTAACGAGAAATTCTCCCTGTAATTGTAGAGCTTTTTCCATTTCTATATTACATGTTATCTCACGCGTAACATCTATTATTAAAATTAATAGCTCCTGGGCTTTTCCATTTACTTCACCAACGGGTTCAAAAATAATATTCCAATATACCTGTTTCTCGTTAATCCAATAGGTTTTTTTATTTAAATGCTTAGTTTTATTTTCTTTTAAGGTTTCAACGATAAACTGATAACATTCACTTGTTTTAAAATTATCATATAAATCTTTAATGTTAGTATTTCTTATTTGATCAAGTGATTTAACATCTGGCCTGATTAACTTAAGGATATTAAATGCTTTTTTATTAATATTTACAATGCTCAAATCTGGACATGATAATCTGACAACAGGTAAATCAAAAGTATCTATAATTCTGTTCAAAATTTGAAAACGGCTATTTATAGCTTCTTCACGCTTATAATAGCCTGTCATATCTCTACTACAAAGTACACCTAAAGAAAAGTTTCCTTCGCTATCATAGATAGGTGTACCACTAACATCTACATCAAATGTTTTATTAGGGAAACTTACTGTCATTCTCATATTTGTAATCTTTTCACCTCTCATAATTCTATGAGTGGCAGTATTTTCTAAGGCCAATCTATCTCCATTCATATTATAAAGTCTTGAGTAGTTATACCAATCATCAATATTTTCAATGTTTTTGCTATATGGGTAAAACATTTCTCTTTCTGATTTATTAAATAATGTGTAATTACCTTTTTTATCAAATAGTGTAATACCATCAGCTATATTTTCTATAATATCTTCTAATTCCTTTTTACAATTATCTATTATTTTAGATTGCTTAATTGTCTGCGTAATGTCATGGAAGCATGTTACTACCATAGATAGATTTCCAAAAGCATCATATACTGGGATAGAACTAATTTCAACGAAATACTCTTTTTCAGGATGTACTATAAGCAGTTGAAGATTCTTTACTATTTCACCTTTTAAAGCCCTAACAGATGGAAAATCTTCATAAAATATCTCATTGCCTTTCATGTCGAATATCTTAGTGGTTTTAAGTGCGTCATATAAATAACTTCCTATGTCGTTTTTATACACTAATCTCTTTGCTTCTGGATTTACCATTAAAAATTTGCCTTTGTTGTCCACAAAAAGTACACCCTCAGATAAATTTTCAAGTACATTAATTAAACGCGTGTTTTGTTGTTCTAATTGCATATTTTGACTCTCTAATTGTTTTTTTTGCTGCTGTATTATCTTATTTTGAACTTCTATATTTTCATTACTCAAAACACTTTGAGTAACATCGGTAATATATACAAAAATGTATTTTATTTTTTTATTTTCAAATATAGGTGATATAATACATTCCCAGTAAGTTATACCTTTTGAAGATTTCTCATATTTCAAATCTTTTATATAACTAGTCTTTTGAGTTTCAAGAACGGTGTCAAAAATTGCTTTGGAATTACTTCCTGCAAAATCTGTTATAGTGTCTGCGATTGGGTTACCTAGAATATTTTGACTATTACTGAAAGGAAAATCTTGAAAATTAAGATATTCTTGATTAGCTTTAAGTAATATCATATTGTTGACATCGTAAATAGCTACACCAGATTTGTTATTTAAAAATGCTTCATTTATAAAAGTGAGTTTGTCACTAAGTCTAGAATTTAATTTTTCTACAAAAGTATATTTTTTTTCATCTGTTTTATTATTATTTACAAGTGATATATCCACTTCTATAACTTCAAGGGATTTGGTAAATATATATCCTGAGCAATTGCCACTTATATTATCAAGGGAGAATTGCGAATTGATTTTTAGAGCTTGTCCTAATTCGTAGAGTGATTTTCCTAATAAGTCATCTATTACATACCCTGTAAAATCAAGAAATTCATTACTAACCTCTGATATAATGTTAGCACATGAACAAAAATATGGTTCTATGATCCTGTTGTTTATTGTATTAGACATTAAATTACCCCCGTTTTTTAACAAGTACATGTTTAAATATAACCGTTATAAAATAAGCACAATACAAAATAGATGTAAAGTGTGCTTATTTTTACATCTTACCATAATTTACATTACAATAGTATAATTAATGCTAAGTTGTTAGTATTTTATGAACTTTTATGCTGTTATATACTAAACTTATGAGAAACAACTCAATTCATAAATATTAACCTTTACAAAATAAATATTGGAATATTATAACATTTATGTTATAATATTAATATTCCATATTATAACAAATGGAAGAGGTTGAACCATATAATAGCTCATATATTTAAAGGGGGAGAATCGAATGATAAAGTATAGATTACAAGGAAAGTGGCTTGTAGTAAGTAGTATAGCATTAGTTATTGCAATAATGGGAGCAGGCGGATATTATTCACAACATAAATTAGATAAGCAGGGAAGCCCAAAGGTTGTACAAGCTGTTCAGATTAAAAAAGATCCAGTTATAAAAGATTCGGTTAAAAAAGATTCAACTAAAAAAGTGGTTGCGATAAAACAAAATTCTTCTACAGAAGGAATTAGCGATTCAGAACTAGCTGTTTATAATACAATGCATAAAATGATAAATACTAAAATTGTAGCAGAAGACGGAAAAATATGGGGGGAAGATGTAATAACCACTGATAAGTGTAATGAACTAGTTAATGAAATTACAGATAGTGCATATCCTGACAAGGTTACTTTGTTACAATTTCTTTCTAGGTGGAAAGATAATAATTTTGCTAGTGGTGTTAATGAGCATAATTACCTATGGGATGAACTTAATGGAACGATAGGTAAGGCGAAATCTCTTAGACCATAGAAGCGCCTAGAAACTAGGTAACTAGTGGTATTCTAAATGTATGACATTAGCAAAGCCATTGCCGTAGAGAATAACAAAACTCTTAGGTACATATATAAATACTAATTTTTCATTATCTTTTGTTTGCTTAGTAGTAACTACACTCCACTTTGATACAGGACCATGCTCTGAAACATCGGTGTTAACTCCACTGTCAGCATACGGTTTATAGTGAATGGCATTTTCAGGAACCCAGAAGAATACTCTAAAATGAGGCCAATTATCTTTTCCAATTATATAATCATAATGAGGTATTCCTCGTTTCTCATTCTGTAAACGTTTGGATAGGGTCGTAATTGATATTGAATCCTTTGGTTTATTGACTAGAGGTATTAAAGCTGAAGGTATAAAAGACATACAAACTAATATTATAAGAGGTAATATTAATATTTTCAATGAAACTCTTTTATGATCCATAACAACATCTCCACAAATTTTCATGATTTATTTCCAATAGTAGTTTTAGTATGGTAATAAATACACTAATGTATGCATACATTAATTGTATAAGCATATGTTAATTGTAGAGAAATAAAAAAAAGGCTTGATATATTAAATAATATATCAAGCCTTTTTTAAAATTTTATTTTATTAAACCCTTAGATCTTAAAAAGTCATCGGCTACTGTTTTAGATTGTGCACCGGTATCTACTTTTAAGTTCATAGCTCTCATTTCAGCATCGTTTATTTTTCCGTCTAAGAGTGATAATACACCCTTTAATTCAGGATATTTTTTAAGCGTATCTGCATTAACTAATGAAACTGCATAATATGGTGGGAAGAAAGCTTTATCATCTTTTAAAAGCTTTAAATCAAACTTTTTAAGTAACCCATCAGTGGAGAATGCATCTAAAACCTGGGTTTCATTACTGTTAAGTGCTGTATATCTAAGTCCGCCATCTATACCTTTTACACTTTTGAATTTTAAATTATATTTTTCCTTAAGTCCAAGAAAACCATCTGGTCTATTAGAAAAATCCATAGTAACGCCAGCAATAACTTTTGGACTTATTTTCGATAAATCAGATATAGTTTCTAAGTTATTCTTTTTTGCAAAATCTTTTTTTACTGCCATTACGTAAGTATTGTTAAATCCGATTGGATTAAGCATTTCTATACCATACTTTTTAGCCAAACCTGCTTTAGAAGCTTCATAAACCTTTTTTGGATCGGTCATAGTAGGTTGTTTTAGTATATTCACAAGAGCTGTTCCAGTATATTCTACATACAGATCTACGTCTTTTGATTTCATAGCTGTAAATACTACATTAGTTGCGCCCAAATTTAATTTTCTATCAACTTTATATTTCGTTTTATCCTCTATTAAAGAGGATACCATATCTCCAAGTATTAATTGTTCACTAAAGTTTTTAGAACCTACGACTATTGTATTACTACTTGAAATAAAACTTGCAACTATTGTGGATAAAATAATTACAAGAACTAAGGCTGAAACTCCAAGTTTGAATTTTTTGCTACTAAAAAAAATATTTTTTCCTCTAGTTTTGTTGGTATGATTAGTTTTTATACCTTCCGGAACTACTATGTCTTCTACCTTGCCTAAAATGAAGTCTAGAACAATAGCAAGAAGAGAAGCAGGAATAGCCCCAGCGAGGATCATATTATTATCAACAGTTGAAACACCCTGGAAGACTAAATAACCCAAACCACCAGCACCTATGAAAGCAGCTATGGTCATAAGTCCTATAGCTGTAACTGAAGATATTCTAATACCTGACATTATAATAGGCATAGCTAGTGGGAAACGAACTTTAAGTAGTGTCTGAGTATTGGTAAGTCCCATACCATCTGCGGCCTCAATAAGTGAAGGATCTATGTTAGTTAGTCCTGTAAATGTGTTTTTTAAAATTGGTAGAAGTGAATACATAACTACCATAATAATTGCAGGTTTGCTACCAATTCCTAGCAACGGTATTAAAAATCCAAGCAAAGCAAGACTGGGAACAGATTGAACTATATTTGTAAATCCAATAACGGGAGCAGAAAGTTTTCTATACCTAACTATAAGTATTCCTAGTGGGATAGCAATTACAACAGCTATTAAAATTGAAAATAAAGTTAGTTGAATATGTTGGATAAAGTAATCAAATATTTGAGCTTTCCTTTCGATTACAAAACTTATAAAAGAATTTAAACTATTCATTAACATCGACCTCCATATCTATAAATTGATCACTTAGTATAGATAAAAGGCTACTCTTCGTAAGAAGACCAGATAGCTTGTTGTTATCATCCACTACAGGAACAAAATTTATATCTTCCTTTTTTATAACTTCTAATATATTTATGATTGAATCTTCTTGATTTACTGTTATAAGATCCCTTTGCATTATATCTTTGATTTTTACAGTTTTATCTGGATTTTTTCTAAGAGTTGTTCTAATTTGTTTTAATGTAATAAGTCCAGTTAAAATGTTATCTTTTTCTACTATAAGTAAACTATCTACATTACTTGTCTTCATTATTTCAATTGCTTGGAATATTGTTCGCTCTCCAACTGATTTTATAGGTTTTGCTATCATAATATCTTTTGCCTTAATTAATTCAGGCTGATTCCATATTCTGTTTATGCCTACAAAGTCGCGAACAAAGTCATTAATAGGATTCTTTAGAATTTCTTCTGGAGTATCAAACTGAACAACATCTCCACCATTCATAATACAAATTTTATCTCCGAGTTTCAATGCCTCGTCCATATCATGTGTTACAAATATAATTGTTTTTTTGTAATTTTGTTGTATATTAAATATTTCATCTTGAAGCTGTGTTTTAGTTATTGGATCTAGCGCACTAAAGGGTTCGTCCATAAGTATTACATCAGGATCCATTACAAAAGCCCTTGCAACGCCTACTCTTTGTTGCTCACCACCACTTAACTGATTAGGATATTTATCTATATATAGATCAGGGTCTAGTCCTACGAGTTTTAATAACTCAATTACTTTAGTATGTAGTTTATCTTTATCCATTTTTTCTATAGAAGGTATTAGTGCAATATTATCACCTATAGTTAAATGTGGAAGAAGACCTGCTTGTTGTATAACATAACCCATATTACGTCTTAGCTTTATGGTATTTTTATCTCCGATTTTTTCGCCGTTAATTACAATTTCACCTGAAGTTGGTGTTAGTAATTTATTTATCATTTTTAACGTAGTAGTTTTTCCACAACCACTAGGTCCTATAAAAACAACTAATTCTTTGTCTTGTATAGTGATATTTATATCATTTAATATTTTTCTACCATTAAAACTCTTGCTCACATTTTTAAATTCGATCATAATTAGCCCTCCTAATTTATTACAAAGTAACAACCTATATTATATCATTAGGTTGTTACTTTGTAAATAACACATAATTATCTTTAGCGATTAACAGGTTATTTATGTACTTTTTTAGAAGTATGGCCTTAATAATTTACTTGTATTGTTTTATATTGAAAATTGTGTAAAACTTACTTTATGAGGATACATACAGTAAGTGATCAAATATATATGGAAAGCTATATTTAATCACTTATAGAGGAAATATGTAAACAACTAATGAATTAAACGTTGCTTTTTGTTGAACAACATAGTAATATGTTGTTAAATAAGAATAAATTAGCTAATTATAGTAACTATATGGCATATAGTATTTAACTATATGTCGTACAAGCTTTATTTAACGATTATTCTTTAATTGGTATTAGGAGGGAAATTTATGAAAAAACAAGTGATTAGGTTTTTAGTGACTGGATTAGTAGCTGTATCTATTTCTGCACCAGTTTTTGCTACATGGTATCAAGATATCGTAACGATACCTGAAAAGGGTATGACAACTACTGCAAGAACATCAACATCTAGGTTTAACTATACACAGGTTCAAAGAAATGTTTATAATGTATACTCCCGAATAGATAGTAGCGCAGGAGTGGCATGGAGTTCATTTGTTCTTAATCCGGCTGGAGATCCTCTTGTAAGAACGCATACAACTGATTCAGCGGGTAAACTTATTAAGGCAGAGTTTAAGGCAGAATATAATCAAATCAGACCAACCGATGGTTTAATACGTTGGCAGCCATAAAAGTATCTTTGTAAATGATTGTAGTAATAAAACCCACAATATTCTTGATTTGTTAAGAGATTGTGGGTTTTATTACATTGCTACAATAAAAAATAAATACTATACTGCATATAAATACATTGTGAATAAAGTTAAATAAAATAAGTTGTATAGAAAAGAGGATGAAAATATTGGAGAATGAAAAAATATTATGTTTAAAAGGAATTTCCAAAAAATTCAAAGGTATAGAAGTATTAAAAAATATAAATTTAAATATGAATAAGGGCGAGGTAGTTGGAATCGTCGGAAGTAATGGTTCTGGAAAAACAACATTACTTAGAATAATAATGGGACTTATTTATCCTAATGAAGGAGTAGTTAAGGTTGACGGGAATAAGGTTTTGCCAGGACTTTTAGCTGGATTACCAACTAGTGTAGGTGCTTTAATAGAAAATCCAATATTTTTGCCACAGTTTACTGGATATACAAATTTACGTATGCTTGCGTCTATCCGTAATGTTATTAATGATGATGATATAAAATCGGTTATTAAACTAGTAGGGTTAGATATTAATAATAAAAAAACTGTTGAAAAGTATTCTTTAGGTATGAGACAAAGGTTAGGAATTGCACAAGCAATAATGGAAAAGCCATCACTTATACTTTTTGATGAGCCAACTAATGGACTAGATTCAAACGGTGTAGAAATATTTAAAAAAATTGTTAAGAACATGAAGAGTGCTGGCTCAAGTTTTATTATTGTATCACATAGAAGAGAGGAAATTGATGAATTGAGTGATAGCATATATGAAATAGAGAATGGGAGTTTAACAATATTGAGAGATTTACATAACAATGAGGGCGTACAATGATTAATTACATGATTAAGCACTATTTTTGTTTAAATTATAAAAAATGGATTTATACTTTTGTTGCGTTACATATTTTAGGCATTGTGATAAAATATATTGCTCCAGGGATTTATCTTCCTAAAGGAACAACATTAGTTTTTTTCGATTATCTATTTATTTACTTGTCATTTCCATTAGTTATAATTCTAGTTTTACCTATAATTTATTGCTATTTAATTGGTGATATAATTACAAGGGATTTTAAAAGTGGTTACATAGAGCTTTTGTTACCCAGAATATCTAATAGAATAACATATTTTATATCTAAAGTTGCAATTGTATATATAACATCAAATTTGTTGTTTTTATGTTGTTTAGTTAATATAATTATCGTTTCATTTTTATATAAGATACCATTCAAAGGAAAATGTTATTACGAGGTTGTAACATGCTCAATTAAATCGGGAGGTTCTATTATTACCACTTTAATACAGCAATATGGATTATTTATTATAACATTTAGTGCATTAGGACTTTTTATATTAATTATATCTTTGATATTTAATAATTCAGTGTATAGTTTTATAGGTGTGATACTCCTTGTGTTACAAGGACGTAATTCTGTTTTTGATGATCATTCTAAGATGTTTTTCTCGCCGATAGCTCAAGGAATCTTATCACTACATTCTCCATTCTATTTTTATGGGTCTTCTAATAAGATAGATGCGAATTTTGAAAATTTTACAGTGAGTTATTCAATGAAGTATTTGTGGGTAATGTTATTATTGTTGTTTGTCATAGGTTGTTTTAGGATTAGAAATATGAATATAGCTAGGAAGGATTAAGATAATTAATGAAACGATTAATTTTAAATCAACTTTATTCATGTTATAAAAAAAGGAATGCTTATATATTAGTACTCTTATGCTTAAATATATTATTACAAGTATATATACTTATATGTAATAAAAATATAGCGAACGTTACAGCTATAACCACCGATGGCGTTTTAAATGTGTGTGGGGGATTGGAGAAGAAATATTTTTTACTAAATCTATTTCAATGGATGTTGTTAATTAGTATTTTACTCTTGCTAGTTCAATTTAGCACAAGTATAATTGGTGGGTTTGACGTATTGTTATTGACAAGATCTGGTTCAAAGTTAAAATGGTGGATGGCGAAAGTGGTATCTCTAGTATTAATAAATTTTATTTTTACTATAATGTTAATGCTTATAACTAAAATTATATCGTATGTAGTTTTCCCAGACATTAACAAATGGAGTGCATGTACCCGCTTATATTATCCTAATATTTATGCTTCAAGTATTGACCCTAATAAAATGGAACTTATCATTTTCTGTATTCTAATCACTGGATTTATTGCCCTAACAACATTATTTCAAACAATAAACTTGATTTTCAATAATTTTCCTAATAGTTATATAGTTATATTAATATTATGTATAATTCTTGGACTATTATATAGTCAGGGAGTAATACCTAGAGTATTATCCCCGATAAATTATCCATCAACCCTAGATATAGAAGCAAATATTGAAGCATATCTAAAAAACATTGGAATGAATATTGTATTATTTTCAATAAATATATTTATTTCGCTTATAGCAGTAACAAATAGAGATTATACGGTTTAAAAAAATTAAAAGAATTGAGGAGCATTTAATATGATTAAAAGGTTTTTTAAAATAGAATTTAAAAGAATATGTCGATGGCAGACATTAGCAGCTTTTATAGTGTTCATAGGAGCTTTTGTTAATATATCAATTATGGATAAAATGGATATACCTTCTCAAGTTGGATATCCTGCAATTTCAAGATTAGAACAGAGTAATTTTTTTATTAGTTATCTTAAAGCTTTATTCGGACCAATTCATAGTTACATGCCTTTAATTTTTCCTTTAATTATTTTATTGATTATTGGTGACTCATTATTTTTAGATTATAAAACAGGCAATTTTCAATTTTCAATTTCAAGAATAACTCATAAACAATTCATTAAATATAAAACTATAGCTATATCTTTAGTAATATTTATAGTTACTTTAATATTTCAACTAGTTGCATTTTTGTATAGTATTTTTACAAGCCCATATTACTTGCCTACAAAAGCAGGTGCAGAAAATAACATAATACATAATGTTCAAATGGGTATATATGTAAGCAAACCATTTGTTTATATATTTATCATAATGATACTTTTTAGTGTTATTTCAATGACTATAGCAGTTTTAGGTCTTCTAACATCAAATTTATTAAAGAATGTATTTGCAGTCGTGAGTATCCCTTGGATTATGTATATAATTATTGGGCAATTATTAATGAGTGTGGGAACGGGAAATAGTATTTTATTTCGTATTAGCCCAATTCAAATGCTTGGACCTTGTTTATTTAAAGAAAATTATAATTTTATACAAGTTTTTCTATATTGGATTGTACTTTGGAGTGTATCATGTTTCGGCACATATAAACTATTTATGAGAAAATTTAGATTGAGTTTATAGAAGTAAAACTCAATCACAATGAACTATTCTTTCCATAAAGAAAAGTTTTAATTTTATAATAACTATTTTGGTCACAAATAACTACAAATATATCATTCTCTTTAAATGTAGTGCATGGCCCTGGAGAAAGAATTAACTTACCATTTCTTCTTACTCCTATTATTGTTGCTCCTGTGTTTTGCCAGAATTTAGTTTCAGATATACTTTTATCTAAAACACACATTTCATTATGTATTTCAAATTCAAATGGAATAAATGGATTGCTATTTCTGAATCTACTAGAATAATCTATTAGTTCATCAATTGAATCATCTATATTTTTGTCTAATTCTTTTTTTCTTTGGAGTAAATCAACAATATTATTTTTGAGAGAACTTATACAATCTATATCTTTGAATTTTTCAATAAAATTCAAACAGTTATCTACTGAGTTTATGACTATCCCACTGCCTTTTGTTACTTTGACTATGTCCATGTCACTTAGAAGAGTTATAGCTCTTCTTATAGTTTCTGGGGATACATTATACTCACTTGCAAGAGAAGATCTTCCATATAACTTATCGCCTATAGAGAAATCTCCAGATAATATTCTATTACTAAGATCAATTGCTATTTTTTTATAAATAGGTTTTAAAATTGAGTCCTTTGGCATTTTTGATTTTATCAAAAGCAATCCTAAGCCTTTGATAAATTCCCCCCTTCGGATGTATAATAATTTTTATGGATAATTTATGTAAACATTATTGTTTTAATAAATCAATTATAAATTATTATGGTTATATTGTATATAGTAGTTATTTGAAAATTTAGTTAAAAGAAATTTTGAGATCTAAAATATGAAAATAAAATAGTTTATAATTGTGAATACTAGTAAACTAATTATGTTATAAAAAGAGAACAAAATAATGTAGTTACTTTGTGCATTTGAGGTTCGATCGTTCATATAGAGTTTATGTGAGATAACACTTGCTAAAGACGCAATTATGGTTCCAAGTCCACCTATATTAACTCCCAGCAAAAGTTCTTTCCAGTTTGAAGTAAAGTTAGCTAGGAAGATTGAACAAGGCACGTTACTAATAAATTGACTTAAGAAAATTGAAGAAAAATAAGTTGTAGTTTTATTATACAAGAAAGCTTTTGCAAACAACGCTATAAAAGGTAAACTTGATAAATTTCCAATAAATATAAAAAAACATACAAAAGTAAGCAGTAAAATATAATCTACGTTTGCTAATAATTTTTTATTTAATACTAATACAACTAAGAGTGTAATTATAAAGGCTAATTTATAATTTATTATATTGAACACAGATAATATAATGAATAGGAACAAAACAAAAAAGATTAAAACTTGAAATTTATTTTCGATAATTATGTCTTCTAATTCAAACTGGAGTTTCTTATTCTTTTCTACTATATTTAAGATGAAAAGCCAAAGGACACCTAAAAGTGTAAAGGGAAGCATTACTTTAAAGAATTCAAAGGCGCCTAAATTATAGTATGAAAAAATAAATAAATTCTGAGGACTTCCCATAGGTGTAAGGCCACAACCGATATTAGCGGCGAGTGTTTGAAATATTACTAATTTCATAGGACTAATGCTTGCTCTTTTACTTATTATAAGGGTTAAGGGTATAAAGGTTATGAGAGCTACGTCATTTGTTATAAGCATCGAACTAAAAAAAGTTATGTATATTAATATAAATGAAATCTTTTTATAATTATCGAATTTAGTAAGTAAGCTTATAGCTATTTTATCCAGTATTTTCATATGCTTTAAAGCACTTACAATAATCATAAGATTAAATAGTGTAATTAAAACTTTGAAATCAATGTATTCTACTTTGGGAATGGATAAAAATGAAGAAACAATAGCGAGAAATAAAGCTACAGAAAAAACTACTTCATTTTTAAGTAAGTTTAATATTTGTAATATTTTATTCTTAGTATAATCCAGGTTTAACATTTTTATCCTCACTTCGTATTTAATAATTAAAACTACAATATTGTAGCATTATTTAAATTTTTAATCCATTTAAAGTTTTGTTTTGATAGTTTAATAATAATGATTTTAATTAAAGTTTACATGCAAACTCAAATTATAGTAATGCATATTATTGCCCTGATACAGTAATAATAGATTGATACAAAAAATGCTTTAGGGAGGAATAAATTTGATAAACACATCTTTAAGAATGAAAATATTGAGCGGGTTGCTATGTACAGGGTTAGCATTAACGCCTGCAAGTCTTACTTTTGCCTCGGTTATAAGTGGTGACAATGCGAAGGAAAATACTGCAACTAGTATGAATATAAAAGCTCCTGCCAGCGGCAAACAGTCGTATAAGTCACATCATGCTGAAATGAAAAAGACGTTAAAAACGGTAGTTAAGGAAAGTGTATCCTCAAAGATTATCACAAAAACTGAAGGTGATAAGGTCTTAGAGTATGTAAATTCAAAATCAATGAAAAACCGTGGAGATGTTAAGAAAGACAACAAAAGCGAAGATGGAAAACATGATGGTCCAAAAGGCGGATTATTTAATGATTTAGTTACTGAGGGTATTTTGACTCAGAAAAAATCAGATGCACTTAGAAAAAGTATGTATGTTAAAATTACAGAAATAAGAACTGTGGAATTAAAGAATGGCTTGAATTCACTTGTAGTTAAAAAAGTATTAACAGTAGAGCAAAGCAATAAAGTTAGTGGCGCTATAACATCAGCACAGGTACAAAAGAAAAAAATGTTTAAGAAAATGAAGAATATGAGCGAAAATGAAAGAAAAATCTACATGGAAAAAATGGAGAAGACTAAAATTAGTCCGATGAAAAAACTTATCGATAATGGTACTATAACAAAAGAACAAGAACTTGAAATACAAAAAGTATTACCACAACATAATCATGGTCCACATGGTCCTAATGGCCCCCAATAGAACGTAACAAACAAACTAAAAAAATATATTAAGTTAATGAGATGACTTCTGTGTTGTAAACAGGAGTCATCTTTTCTTTTTTAGTAGTTATAATGAAACTATAAATATTTTTGATTAGAGGGAATAAAAAAAGAAGGTATTTAATTCCCTCTATATCTTTGTAATTAAAATTATATTATAAAATTAAAATCCAAATAAAATCACATATAAGCTTTACTTAAATATGATTTTTAGTTATAATTAAATGTGGATATACTTGAATTAAGTATATCTTATATATCACTTTTATTATATCACATAATGAATGCTAATGTCAATGGTTTTAAAAAAACATAGGAGTGTGAGAAGATGAATGATTATGAACTAAATAGGCAAGAGGAAATTCTATATCTTGATAATACGCTTAACTTCCTCAAAAAAGAATTGGAGAAAGACAGATACGATATAAATTTTAGGAAAAGAGATCTTATTGCTTCAAGAAGAGATATGTGGCAGGAAACTGTTCATTTTTCAAATGATGTTGATAGGATTCCGGAAATGCTTCAACATCTCTGCGAAGTTGATAGTCAAAACTATAATTACGAGAAAACACTAGAACGAATAAAAAAATACACACGAATTTTAAACTCACCGTATTTTGGAAGATTTGATTTTAAAGAAGATAATTATGATGATATAGAGCAGATTTATATTGGTCTTTATAATTTAATAGATAAAGATACAAGCTCAATTTTAGTATATGATTGGCGGTCACCTATTTCAAGTATGTTTTATCAATGTGAAATTGGTAAAGGCTCATATAATGCACCCTGTGGTATAATTGCAGGCGATATTTTTATGAAGAGGCAATATAAAATTCAAAATTCTGAGCTTAAATATTTTTTCGATAGCAGTATAAGAATTAATGACGAAATACTGCAAGAAGTGTTAAGTCATAATTCTTCCTCAAATATGAAAAACATTGTTGAAACCATTCAAAAGGAACAGGATATAGTTATTAGAGATATTGAAAATGAGCTTTTGATTGTACAAGGCGTCGCTGGAAGCGGTAAAACATCTATAGCACTACATAGAATTGCATATTTACTTTATGTTGGTATGGGATCAAAATTGCATTCGAATAATATCATTATAATTTCTCCCAGTTCTATTTTTAGCAAATATATTTCCGGAGTTTTACCTGAATTGGGTGAGGAAAACGTAGAGGAAACTACTTTTGACAATATTGTAGTAGATTTTTTAGATGATAAATTTATATTTGAAAGTAGGAAACAGCAACTTGAATTTTTAATTATTAACGATGATCATCAAAATTTAAATATAAAAATGGAAAACACTAAATTTAAAGGCTCGAAAACATTTGTAAAAATTTTGGATAGGTTAATAAAATATTATGAACATAATTTAACACATTTTGAAGACTTATATTATGATGGAAAAATTATTGAAACAAGGCAACAGCTAAACAATCTTTTCCTAAACGGTAAAATGGATATGCCAATAACAAAAAAACTTAAAAGAATAGAAAGTATAATGCTTAATAAGATTCATCCATTAAGGAAAGCAAGGCTTGAAAAAATCCAGAAAATTGTTCTAAATGGCGTTGGGCATGAACTAGAGATAAAATCTTTTAGCAGATTAATGGCAATTAAAGAAGCTAAAGTATTAATGAAGCATATTCATAAGTTTACGCAGGTTGATTATGCGGATTTGTATAAATTACTTTTTAATAAAACAGGACTTCTTTTAAAACTTTCAAAAGGGCTTAAACTACCCAAAAATATTAACCAAATGGTATTAGAAACCATCGAAAGTCTCCATAAAGACTATATTAATTATGAAGATTGTGCACCACTTTTATATATAAAACTAAAACTTAACGGGAGTCACGAGTTTTCGGATATTCAGCAAGTTGTCATTGATGAAGCCCAAGATTATTATCCACTTCAATATGAGGTTTTTAATCTTTTGTTTTCTAAGGCTAAGTTTACAGTATTAGGTGATTTTAATCAAACTCTTGAAAAGCACGGTGATAAATCTATATATGATGATATAGAGAAAATTCTACACAAGAAAAAAAGTATAAAGCTGTTTATGAATAAGAGTTTTAGATCTTCTGTAGAAATCAATTCATTTACTCAGAAAATATTAAATAGCAAAGAAGAGTTTGTTTCATTTGAGAGACATGAATCAGAACCACGAATCATATTTAAAGACAGTGAAGAGTTGCTTTGTGATGCTATAATCCAAGATATTCATAACTATGAAAGTCGTGGTTATGAGTCTATTGCAGTTATTTGCAAAACGGAGCAAGAAACACTAATGGTTCAAAAAAAACTATCCAATTTAACTAACATTAAATTATTGAATATAGATGACACTGAAAGTATAAAGGGTACCATTGCTATTCCTTCTTATATATCAAAGGGTCTAGAATTTGATGTAGTACTTGTATGCAACGTTTCAAAGGACAATTATAAAAGTGAGTTTGATAGGAATCTTTTATATGTGGCTTGCACAAGAGCGCTTCATCAGCTTGTTATTTATTATACTGGAGAAAAAAGTGAATTTATTTAATTTCATCTTCACCTTTAAAAAAAGATCATCTGAGCTAATCTTCAGATGGTCTTTAATATTATTTAGATATATATTATTACATTATGATAATAAGTATCATATAATCACAAAAAAAATATATGTTCAATTGTTATTCTTGGAACAATATTAAGTTAATTATAGAGAAATCAGTATAATATTTTATTAAAGGAGTGTATGTTAATGAAATGGTTTAATAATTTAAAAATGATTCAGAAACTAGTGTCAGCATTTGTTCTAGTTTCAATGCTTATAGGTATTGTTGGGGTTATAGGAATCTACAATATGAAGAATATTAATAAAAATATTTATAATATTTATAATTTAGATTTAGTAGGTCTTAAGTCTCTTGATAATCTTAAAATAAATTTATTCCAGGTTAGAGTAGATACATACCTAGCTATTGATCCTAAAAATAAAAGTAATTTACAAAATTTAAAAGATGATATGTCAAATATGAAAATTAAAGATGATGCACTTATTGTGGCCTACAAACCTACGATTACAAACGATATAGACAGACAACGATTTGAAGAATTTGAGAAAATGCTTGTAAATTATCGTATAGTTAGAGATAACATACTTAATCAAGTTTATGAAGGTAACTATGTCAAAGCAAATGAATTATATCCAAGTCTTTCTACGATTAGAACTAATATGTATTTAATTCTAGATAAAGAGATAAAATTAACTTCAGAAGCAGCGAAAGTTGATTATGTTAATAGTCAATCATCATATAATAGTGCTCATAGTCAAATTATATTAATAATTGTTTTAGGGTTAGTTGTTGCTATTACACTTGGTTTAATAATTGCTATTTCGATTTCAAGGCAGATAAAGAAGGTTGTAACTGTAGCGGATGCACTTTCGGAAAATGATTTATCACAAATTGTTGATATTGATAATAAGAGTGAATTTGGAAGTTTAGCAAAAGCAATAAACAAAGCTATAATGAACTTAAAAACGTTAATTTCTGAAATTTCAGAAAGTGCTACTGATATTAGCGCCGCCAGTGAAGAATTATCTGCTACTACAGAAGAAATATCATCAAAAATGGATATTGTTAATGAAGCAGTAAAGCAGGTGTCTATAAGCGCAGAACAGTTAAGTGCTACAACAGAAGAGGTAAATGCAACCACTGAAACTATTGCAGTTAATGTAGCTGATGTTACAGGACGTGCAAATAAAGGGACTGAGATTGCAAAAGGTATAGAAGTAAAAGCAAATGGAGTTAGAAAGAAAAGTTACTGAAGATAACATTAGTGTCACAGAGAAAATATATATGGAGAAGCAAGCAAATATATTAAAAGCAATTAAAGAAGGCGCAGTTGTAAGTGAAGTTAAGATAATGGCAGATGAAATAGGGAATATAGCTAGTCAGACAAATCTTCTTGCACTTAATGCAGCTATTGAGGCAGCAAGAGCTGGAGAACAAGGTAAGGGCTTTGCCGTGGTTGCTGATGAAGTTAGAAAGTTAGCTGAAGCGTCAGCAACTGCAGTTAAAAGGATTCAAGAAGTAAACTCGAGCGTTGAAAAAGCATTCCATAATCTTTCTATTAATACTCAGGATATAATGAGTTTTGTAATGAATAAAGTTAAGCATGATTATGAATCATTTGTAGATACAAGTAAGCAATATGGTGATGATGCTACCTTATTCAATAAGCTATCCTCCGATATTGGCGCTTCAATGAATATAGTGAATGAAACCATATCAGAAATTAATGAAGCAATTGAAAATGTGTCAGCTACAGCTGAGGAATCAGTTGCAAGTTCTGAGGAAATACTCGCAAGTGTTAATGAATCTGTTATGGCAATCCAAGAAATATCAAAAGCTTCCCAAAATCAAGCTATACTCGCCGAGAAACTAAATGTTATGGTTCAAAAATTCAAATTATAAAATAAATAACGTGATAAACTCCCCTTAAAGTAGATAGATTAAATAATAAAAATCTATCTATTTTAATGGAAGTATTTTTATGTCTAGAAGAACTATATATACAGGCCACTTAAGTCAGCGTTCTTATCATTAACATTTTTGTTTCTATGCACTTAAACTATCATCTTATCTAAATCATCTTCATTAGCTTGACGATTCTCTTGGTTCTTGTGTATCATTCTCATCATGTTTCTTGCAATAGGCTGCACAATAAGCAGTTCCAAAAATATAACTATACAAAAGTTACGTGGCCAAGCGATTGGAAAATTTTTAAAAAGTTCCATACTGAACCCGGTTCCTATACCTGCTCCTACATTTGTCATAATCATGGACATACCAATAACAGTAAAGAATGTCCTAAACAGAATATGAGCATTCAAACTATCTTTTGGTGCACAAAAAACGCCTGTTAGTTTACCCGCTATCTTTCCTACAATGAATGTCTCAATAAGCATAGCGGCTATAAAAAGCACCGGAAATAACTTTATTGATGTAATTAGAGCTACCTTTGATACTCCACCCATACTGATACAAATATTCATGGTTGCCATGAATGTGCAAGTCAATGCACATATAACACCCCCATAGACCAACCCTTCTTTTCCATTTCTAGGCATACATTTTTCCATAATTTCCTCCTTGCTTTTATTTAAATCAAAAAAAGCGCTGTATCGACGATATTGATATGACCGTCAGGTACAGCGCTTTGAGTAGTATAACATAATATTTTCATTCATGTAATACCCTAATTTTATTTTTTAGTTATATCGATAATGCCAGCACTTGTTAAAATAAATTCTTCCTCTTTAAAAGTTTCATTATCAAACTTTAAGTATTAATACTTGTTTTTTATTTATGGTATATTATAAAAATTAATATTATACTTCTAATAAATTAGGGTATTAATAATAATATGAGTTAATTACTATTAACTATCATTAATGTTGGTTAGGTAGGTGTTTCTATGTATCATATATTTCTTGCAGTTGTATCTATTGTTATCTGCTACAAGTTAGGGGATTGGAGAAATTGGAGAAAATATTATTCAACAATTTTATTTCTTATTTTGAGTAATGTTGTCTGTATTCTTTTAACATATAATCATATATTATGGTTGCATGAAACAAAAATATTAAATCATACGTTTGGTGATTTATTTATTTGTATAACAGTATATCCAAGTATAGTAATGCTATTTATCCCTAATTTTCCAAAGAAAATAACAAAAATCATTACTCATATTTCATTTTATGTTGCTATTTTCACTATGGCAGAATTTATTGGTCTCAAATTTGGTTATTTCACTCACCATAACGGTTGGAGTATATGGCTTTCTATCATATTTAATTATACATTATTCTCAATAGTATATCTTCATTATAAAAAACCGTTATATGCTTGGATTATTGCACTCTTGAGTCCTCATATTTTATTTTTTTTAATGAGAATACCATATAATAGCATAAAATAAAATGAATTAAAGCTTTATATTATATAGATCATCAGTAATGATAGTAAAAGAATGGTTTTAGATTACAACCTAAGCAAGAATACGAGTAACTTAATCGGAGGAATTACTATGAATAGAAATTATATACTTATAGTCATTGGATGTATTGTAACAATAGGTTTGTTAGTGAAGTTTATCCCTAAAAACAAAATTAGAGAAGCGAGTGTAGCATTTTCCTTCAAACAATTTCTCGCATGGATACTTGGTTTAATTGTAGTACAATTTAAACTTATAGAATATCCAGTTAGGCTATTTTCCTATGCCACCAAATCAAATTTTACCTTTGAATATTTTGTATATCCTTCTCTTAGTGCAATATTCAATATTCACTATCCCAAAAAGAAAAGCGCCTTCGGTCAGTTTATGTACTACTTCTATTTCTGTACTACAATGACAGCTATAGAAATATTTGTAGAAAAGAATACGGATCTTTTGAAATACATACACTGGACTTGGTATATAACATGGAGTTCACTTTTTATTACTTTTTACTGCACTAGAAAATATTATGAATGGTTCTTTAAACTAAAACAAAATAATTAACTAACAAATTCCTACAGGTGAAAATCAACTTATGTAAATAGTACGTTTAATAACACTTCCTTATTTTTTTATTTGTACAATAAAATTTTAAAGGAAGTGTTCATTAAAATAAAGAAGTATATTAATTAAATAGGATACTCTTCTTTCTCTTCATAATATCTTATTATCTATCTTTCTGTAAGGTTAGCATCTTCATCTGCGTATTCACTTAACATAGGCGAAACAAGCAGTCGGTTTTTGATTTCCATTTTGTTTATTCTTTAATTTTCTTTTTTCATATCGCTCTTTGCCTTTACTAAATTCTATTATTTCTTCTTCATCAATTAACTCTAACTGTGGTATAGTTTTCGGTTTATTATTCTCATCAACTGCTACCATAGTAAAGTAAGCAGTAAGAACCCTATAACATATTTTTCTGTTTTGTATATCATCCACGTCTACAGTAATACAAACTTCGATAGAGCTTTTACCCGTAAATACAACTTTTCCGTTACACTTTACTACCGAACCTATAAAGATTGGTTGATGAAACATAATTTCATCAATTCTTGCAGTAACCACATTACCCTCTGAATGCTTCATTGCAACTGCATAAGCAACCGAATCCATAATTTTTAAGATTTCTCCACCAAATACATTACCTGCTACATTAGAATGGCTTGGAAGCATTACCTGGCCGAGTGTTAGTTCAGAGTCTCTTGATGATTTTTCCATTTATTGCCTCCTTATATTTGTATTATTCGCTTTAGCTGAAGTAGCCCTCTGTGACTAAATTAAATTGCCTTTTAGTACTTCTTCAAGTGTTTTCGAGCCTTCAATGTCAGTTATTAAATTAGCGGAGGATTTGTTGTCTCCAATTATAATTCCACCGGTTAAAACATTTTTATTAAAGAATAGTTTTTTGTATACATTGTTTTCGCTATCCTTCGAGCTGACAGCTTTAAATTGTTCTTTAGATATTTCACCTACAGATAAGAGCTCAAGTCCCATAGCATTAAATGATATGACACCTGTTGCGTGCACGTAGTCTTTGTGGTCTCCTACTGCATTTGTACCTGCAATTTTCCCCATATCTACAGCGGCAGGCCAGTTACCATATACTGTGCCTGCGTATTCTGCAATATCACCACATGCATATATATCTTTAACATTTGTCTCCATCTTTTCATTAACTAATATACCGCGGTTAGTGTCTATATTGGTTTCATCAGCTATATTTTTGTTTGGTGCAATTCCTGTTGAGAATAGGACCATACTTGCATCAATTGTTTTTCCGCTTTTGAGAGTGACTGATGTAACAGAGTTTTCACCGTTAATAACGGTTACTGAGTCACCTAATACAACTTGTATATCTTCATTTTCAACTGCAGCTTTAAGTGTAAGGCTGCCTTCATTATCTAACTGTTTACCAAGCAAGGAGTCACTGAATTCAACTACAGAAACTTTAATACCAGCCTTTTTTATTTCATATGCTGCTTCAAGTCCTAAAAGTCCACCACCTACAATTACCGCACTCTTAGCAGTTTTCATCTTATCTTTAATTGCTTTTAAGTTCTTTAGATCTCTTAAAGTAAATACTCCTTGTTTATCTATTCCATCAGTCGGAATCATGCGGTTTTGACTTCCGTTTGCTAAAATTAATTTATCAAAATTTATAGATATACCATCCTTTAGTAGTACTTGTTTTTCCTTAGTGTTTATGCTTTCAACTTGTACTCCTAAGTTAAGAGTTATGTTATTTTCTTCATACCACTCTTTTGGAGAGAGGTAGAAAGTATCATCTTTAAGATCTTCACTTATACCATCAGAAATAGAAGGTCTGTAGTAAGTTAATTGTTCTTCATTAGATATTATTTCTATAGCACATTGTTTATTTCTTTTTCTTATAGCATCAGCAGCATAATATCCAGCAGCTCCGTTACCAATAATTAAAAATTTCTCTTTTTTATCGGAGCTAAAAGTTATCACTTCTTCTGATACCTCAATAAATTGATCTGCACTTGCGCCACAAGCAGGACATATTTCAGGTGGTCTTTGTCCATCAAATTCTTCTCCACAAACTACGCATTTCCATCTTTTTTCTGTAGAAGGTTTAACCGGAGTGTTTCTTATTTTTATATTTTCAGCTATCTTCGCAGCAAAACTTTCACCAAATTTATAAGCAAAGTTTAAATCTTTTTCAGAAGGCTTAAAGTTAGTCATCATTGAAGGATATAAATCAAGATTGATTTGCTTCAATCTATCTACTACATTAGGAACACCTTCTCCACTCCAACCATAAGAACCAAATGCAGAAGCTACTTTTCCACCATGAACTATAGGATTTAGATTTATTAAAATATCCCATATTGGTTTTAAAGCGTCTCCGTTTATTGTAGGCGTACCAAATAAGATTCCCTCAGATTTACCTATACTTGCTAAAATATCATTCATGTCATGATGAATAACATCATACATATTAACTTTGTAATTAGAATTAGAGTTTATTCCCTCTTCTATTTTCTTAGCTATAGATTCCGTATAGCCATAAGCTGAGACATAGCATAGAGTAACTTCTGGTACTTCAGTAGCTTTTTCTGGAAGGCTCCACTGTTTGTATTGATTTACTATGTTTAAAGGATTATCTCTTAAAACAGGTCCATGACCTGGACAAATTACGTCTATTGGAAGATCTTTAATTTTCTCTATAGCTTGTAAAACATAAGGCTTAAAGGGTCCCATAATAGCATCAAAGTAATATTTTAAGGCTTCTCTGTAATTTTCCTCACTCTCGTTTAAATCATTAAATACTGCCTCACTTGCGTAATGACTTCCAAAGGAATCACAAGTTATAAGAAGCTTGTCTTCAACAACATATGTATAAATTGAATCTGGCCAATGAAGAAAAGGCGCTGAAATAAAGGATAATGTTTTATTTCCAAGATCTAGAGTATCTCCATCTCCTACAGTTATGTATTCAAAGTCTCTATTTATGATTTCCTTAAGGAATTGGATGGCTGCAGGTGAACCTACAACTTTAGCGTTTTTAGCAATTTCTAAGAGTTTTCCTACTGAACCTGCATGGTCTGGCTCAGTATGATCTACTACTATATAGTCAATGTCTTCTACTTTAATGTTTAAAGAAATTAATCTTTCTAAGTATTCATCAAAAAATCTCTCTTTTACGGTTTCAAACACTGCAGTTTTTTTACTACCTTTAACTACATATGAGTTATAAGTAGTACCAAAAGGGGTATACATAATTATATCAAAAATTCTAAGATTAGGGTCTAGTGCACCTACCCAGTATATATCTTTCTTCACTTCTAATGCTTTCATTTATATCTCTCCTTTAATGATTATTTGTAAATAACAGTTATTAGTTAATAGTATAGTGTAAGAATAGTTAAAATGCAATAGCAATTTACCATATAATTACGGACTGCTCCCCTTATTCCGGACATTTTCTAACGAATACTAACTAATTGATAGATTTCCACTCACTTCTTACCCCTTTAATCTGATGTATATTGTGTGGCACTAATACACACTATAAGTACAATAAAAAGGAGTGGTTGATATAGACATTAAAATAATAGAATGTGTTCAGTTGTTGGAGAAACAAATAGAATCCTTTAATGAAGTTGCACCATCGCTTGATATGAGTGAAGACTTTAAAATAGGTGTGATATTCGGATTTAGGGAATCACAAAAAGCGATAGAAGGATTTAACGATGAATTAATTGGTAAGTTATGATAACTAGGATAAATATAAGAACATCTCAAACTATTAAAGATATGCTCCAGAAATTATGTGAGGATGAAGGCAGAACAATGACAAAAGAGATTGAACAATTAATTAAAGAAAAATATAAGAAGAGTAGCAGATTAAACTGGTACTTATGTCAAGGACATTGTTAAAAAAAGCACCTATAGACTAAACACTTTTTTTATAAGTGTTTAGTCTATAGGTACCAGTTTATGAAGAACACCGTTTTTATTAATTGAATATTTGTTATTTACCTATAAAAGGGGCACCTCCACTATAAGGAGGTGCCCCTTTTAAACAGTATATAGTTTTACTGCTTTGCAAAGCTTCCACAATCTGTACATTCTACTGTTTTTGCTTCGGGTTCATGTTTCACCACTTGAATTTCTTTTAGTGTACAGTAATTTACTCCACCGTCATGGAATTTACATTCATTAACAGAGCAACCTATACTATCATTATGACCCTGGTGCATTGCATGCATGTTATGTTCATTCATTATTATCACCTCACAATACTTCTAATTATTAATATTGCCAATATAATCATATTTTATTCAAGTTAAAATTTTAAGATGCAACTTTCGGTATGCAGAAGATCCTGAATAATAATTAATCCAGCGGGTTATCTTTTCCACTGGACTTAATTATTATTCAGCATTCCATAGAGGCAAATTATTTAGAGTATTAATTTCTGGTGTAACGTGCCAGTCACTCCAGAAAGATCTATTCGTAAAATTATGCATTTTTAGGTAGCCTAAGAAAAAACGGGTAGGAATTACTTATCAAATAGGAACATATGTGTAGTAAAAATATTAGTAGATCGAGCAATATAATAAGTCTACACTCCTTTTATTATCTTTTTAAAGGAGTGTAGACTTATTAATGGTATGCTTTGTTTATAAACAAGTATGTAAGATTGAATATATATTATGTTAATGAGTGATGTTATTCACAATTACTTTAAAGATAAACTTTATATTTTTCCCATATGTTCTCCAAAGTAGAAAATGTACTTGTTATTTTTTCTTTTTCTCTTAATCCCACAGCTATGATTAATGCATTTATTACACTAAGTGGTGCTACTAAGGAATCAACAAAAGAAGTCATATTACTTTGCGCTATTAATGTATAGTCAGCATTTGTTGCTAATGGAGATAATAAACTATCTGTAATTACTACGATTTTAGCATTTTTGCTTCTAGCGAATGCTAGAGCTTCAATTGTTCTTGTAGTATACCTAGGAAACCCTATCCCAATCACTATGTCTTGTTCATCAACATTAAGCATCTGCTCGAATATATCACTCACGCCATAGGCAACTACCTTAACATTATCTAAAATAAGATTTAAATAGAAAGCTAAAAATTCAGCTAGTGCAGCTGAGTCTCTCAGTCCAATTATGTATATTTTTCTAGCTTTAAATAACGAATTAACTATATCTTCAAAAGTTTGATAATTTATTTTTTCTAAAGTAGCTTTAATATTTTCCATATCAGCTTTTAATACACTCTTTAGTGCATTTTCTTGAGTCATATAGTCATTAGATAATTCAATTCTTTGCACAGTTGTTAATTTATTTCTAATTAATTCTTGAAGAGATTTTTGAAGTTTTGGATAACCACTAAATCCTAACTCATCGGCAAATCTTACTACAGTTGATTCACTTACTCCTACACTAATAGCTAATTTAGCTGCTGTCATAAACGCTGCTTTATCATAGTGTTTTAGAATATATTCAGCTATCAGTTTTTGACCTTTACTTAAACGTGGAAATTTTATTTGAATAGATCTCATCAAATCTTGTTTGTTATTTTCCATAATTAACTCAATCCTTTCTATATTAATTCCAACTAAATGAAATAAAAATGTTCAATAGATGATAAAATGAATTTTTTATTTCAGTTTATCATCTATTGAACATAGTTTCAACTAATTATTCATTTTATACAATTACTGAATATTTTAATTTGACTTATTATTTTAGATAGATCATAAAATTCAGGTTTGATATACTATTATAGAAGGGCATTCGTAAATTATTATGAATGTGAATTATATTTAAGTTTTAAGATCATAGGGGAAAATGTAATATTCACCATAAATAATATAAGTAGTGAAGTTTATGGTTTTGTAGATATATTATATACTACTACAACTATTGGTATTGTTTATAGTACATATGTTGCAGTTTTGGCTATTGCAGGTCTTGTACTAATATATTTTCAATTGAAAAGTTCTAATAAGAATAGAGTCAGAAAACAATTGAAAATTATTTTAATTACTGGCATAGTTAAATATCCATACTTTTCAAATATATGTCCAACTTCTTCTTTATCCATGTCAACCGGTATGCTCATAGCACTTCTATTCATGATATCAGCGATTTTAACATCAAAGCTGTTAACTACTATATCTCTAAGGGAAATAACTCCTTTTAAAAGAGAAGTCTCATCTATTACCTTCATATTGCCTGATAGCCATTAAAATATCTGCAGGATGAATGAATTGAATAAGTTTGTTTATTTCATCTATAGTCTCAGTTAGCAAAAATTCGGTTAGTTCTTTTTCATTTAATCCATTGAACATAATACACCTCCTAATTGTTATTAAGGAATAATCCTTTTATTATATGCCTTGCACTTATATAGTGTCAATTGAAGATATGTTATTTTATGTTGTAACAAACTTGTGAGTAATACAAAAATTGTGTTAAAATGGATATGAATACATTTGGTAATAAAACGGTATGAGAGGGGTGTTTAATTAATGGCTATTTTAGTATGTGGTGGAGCAGGTTACATTGGAAGTCATATGGTGGCTGAACTTCTAGAAAAAGGGGAAGAAGTTGTTATTTTAGATAATTTACAAAAGGGGCATCGTGATTCATTATTAGGTGGAAAACTTTACATCGGAGATTTAAGAGACGATGTTATACTTAATAAAGTTTTTACTGAGAATACGATAGATGCAGTTATAGATTTTGCAGCAGATTCACTAGTAGGGGAGAGTGTTGTAGAACCTTTAAAGTATTTTGAAAACAACATTGGTTCTACTGTAAATTTACTTAAGGCTATGCGCGATCATAAAGTTAAGTACATAGTTTTCTCATCAACTGCAGCAACTTACGGCGAGCCAGATAATATTCCTATACTTGAAGATGATAAGACTTTTCCTACAAATCCTTATGGAGAGTCAAAACTTTGCGTTGAGAAAATATTAAAATGGTGTGATGGCGCTTATGGCATAAAATACACTGCTTTAAGATATTTTAATGCAGCAGGAGCACATATAAGTTCAAAAATAGGAGAAGATCATAGACCGGAATCACATTTGATTCCTATTATACTTCAAGTAGCACTTGGTCAAAGAGAAAAGATTATGATATTTGGAGATGATTACAAGACAGAGGATGGTACTTGCGTTAGAGATTATGTTCATGTAACTGATCTTGCTTCTGCTCATTTACTTGCAGTAAAAAGACTTAGAAGAGGTGAGAATAGCACAACTTGTAATCTTGGAAATGGACTAGGTTTTTCTGTTCAACAAGTAATTGATGTAACTAGAAAAGTTACAGGAAAAGATATAAAGGCTGAGATGGCTCCTAGACGTGCAGGAGACCCTGCAGTACTTATAGCATCGAGTGATAAGGCGAAGGAAACTCTTGGATGGGAACCTAAGTATGCTTCTTTAGAAACTATTATAGAATCTGCATGGAATTGGCATAAAGGTCATCCACAAGGATATAAAAAATAAGAGGTATGTTTATATATGAAGGTTCATCATGTAAGATGTTCCGATCGTAGAGATTTTAAGGGAAGCCAAAAAAATGGCTTCCCTTAATTTGTTTTAAATAAGGAGATGAACTCCTGCATTTTTAATAGAGTATTCTTTAGGAATAAGCTCAATTGACGAATTATATAAGTTTTGGAGGATTAATGCGTATGTAAAAGATATTTAGTTCTCATACAAATATTTTTATAAGGCTGTTTTTGAGTTGCGCTCTTAATTTTAGATATAAATGAGTATAATTAACTAAATACACAAAATACATACCGAATATATACCACATTTGTAGTTATTTGCTTTACTTTTTTTCAATTTTTGTGTATCATAGTATTTATGTTTAGAAAACAAAAACATTTGTGAATAATATGTTTAAAGATAAATTATATGTTGGGGGATAGAAAATTGAATAAAAGAATTATTTTAGCCATAATGGCAATTAGTGTGACTATGAGCGTTGGGTTTACTACAGTATACGCAGATACTGCGTCAGATAAGGTTAAAATTCAACAGGTTCAAACTCAAAAAAGCAATTTAGAAAGTAAAGTCCAGATGATGGATAATCAAATTGAAAAAATCATGTCTAAAATTGATAGTAATGAAAATGATATAACTAAAACACAAAAAGATATTAAACAAGCTAAAATAAATATCGCAAAAGCAGAGAATGATATTAAAGAAGAACAGATACTTTTTGATAAAAGAATGAGAGTAATGTATATGAACGGGCCATCAAGCTATTTAGATATTTTATTAGGCTCAGAGGGTGTAGATGATTTTATATCTAGATTAGAAAATATTAAAAAGATAGTCACCTTTGATCAAAAGGTTATTGATGATTTACAAACAAAAAAAGCAGCAATTGATTCAAAAAAGGTAGCGCTAGATAAAGAAAATACAAAATTGCTATCTTTAAGAAATGACAATAAAAAGAATTTATCTGCTTTAACTAAACAAAAATCGGACCAAACTGTATTGGTAGCACAATTAGAAGCTAAAGAAAAACAATATGTTGCACAACTTGTAACAGACCAGGCTATTGCAGCAAAAAAAGCTGAAGAAGCAGCCCAAAAAGCAGCTATTGCAAGACAAGCTGCAGTGGAATCAAAAAAAGCTGATGTAGCAAGACAGGCTAGGGTAGCTGCAACAGAAGCTGATGCAGCCGCAAGCCAAGCTAGTGCAGCAAACCAAGTTGCACTTGGAAATATAAAAAGTGAGTCTCCTAGCATAACTCCTTCAAGAGGTGGAGCTACAAATTCTTCAAGTTCACTTTTAGCATATGCTTCACAATTTCTTGGCACTCCTTATGTGTGGGGTGGTACAAGCCCATCAGGCTTTGACTGCTCAGGTTTTACACAATATGTATTTGCACATTTTGGGGTAAATTTACCAAGAGTTTCAGAAGCTCAACAAAATGTAGGGACACTTGTATCTAGAGCTAATCTTCAACCAGGAGATTTGGTATTCTTCGGAACACCTGCTCATCATGTAGGTATATATGTTGGAAATGGTAATATGATAAATGCACCTCACACAGGTGCTGTACTTAGAATTCAATCACTAAATGGTGATTTTACTTATGGACGTAGAGTTAGATAAAGAAAGTGAGGATCAAATAAATATTTGGTCCTCATTTTTCTTTTTGTTATATAATATTATTTAGCTGTTTTAAATTTTGTAATGTCGCTTAAATCAATTGGTGTTATGGCATCTACATTTTTAAAATCTTCTGATTGGCTATTCGTTTCAATTTTGACCTCTAATAATTCTGTGAGTTTCGCTATCATTAAATTCAACTTTTTTTCAATCCTTACCTGATTATTTTTTATATCTTTAATATCATCCTGAAGACGTTCTAACTTTTCATAGTATATCTGACTTAGAATCTGAAATAATTCATTATCCATTATATCCTCCTTTGTTTATAGTTATTTTACTTTACGCAACTTCTATTGATTTTCTCTTTTAATAATATGATTTAGCTATAGTTTTGTTACATTCTTTATTGTAATCTTTGACTGTAACTCAATTATATGTATGTTACAGTCAACTTACTTAATAGAGGTTTCTGGTTCTAGATGAATCATTACATAGGACTCTTCAGGGAAAACATTGTTTAGTTCCTCTTCGATTTTATCAGAGAGTCTATGGGCATCAACTAGTGAGACGTTTTCGAAAACATGGACGTTCACATTAATTTCTCGTGTGGCGCCACTTTTTCTAGTTCTTAAGCTATGATACATAGTGATTTCTAAATGCGAGTCAAGTACGTTTAGTATTTTTGAAATATCATCATCCGGAAGCTTAGAATCTACTAAATCATTTAAAGATTTTTTAATTAAAGTTATAGAAGTTTTAACTATTAGTGTAGCAACAAGTAAAGCTGTAATTGGATCAATAATTGGTATGTTCGTTATCTTTAATAATATAAGCCCAATAAACACTCCAATGGATGTATATACATCTGTTAGAAGATGCATAGCGTCAGCCTCTAGGGCAATAGAGTCTGTTCTTTTTGCCGCTTTTAATAATATCATTGATATAACAAAGTTAATTGCAGCTGCTATTAACATAACTAAAATGCCCGCACTTACATTCTCAACAGTACCACCTTCAAACATTCTTTTTATGGATTGATAGACTATGAGAGCGGCAGCAAGTAGAATCAATAAAGCCTCAACAAAACCAGATACGTTTTCATACTTACCATGTCCAAATGGGTGATCATTATCCTCGGCTTTGGAGGATATTTTAATGGAGAAAAAGGCAATAATACTTGCCAAAAGATCTATAGAAGAATGGATTGCTTCAGAAATAACACTAACTGAGCCCATTGATATACCAGCTATAACTTTAAAAAATATTAAAACAGTATTTGAAAATATAGATAATAAAGCTGCTTTTTGCTTATTCAATATTATTCTTCCCTTTCAAATTAATTAAATTAATAATGTTAAAATTTTATTATAGGTAAAAAAGTTAATAACAGTTAACTTTTTTAGTTGGGACTACATTTATTTTTCTAATATAAAATATGTATTAATTTTTAAAAATGTTACACTAAAGTAATTTTTCTATTAATATAAGCATATAATTTATTTTACAGATTACAGTTTAAAGTAGGTGAGAATTCAAGAGTCTAATAATATGAAGAGGTGAAAATAATGAAAACTGTAGTAATATACAAATCAAAAACAGGTTTCTCAAAAAAATATGCAGAGTGGATTGCAGAGGAGTTATCTTCAGATATTTTTGATGTTTCAAAGGTTAATCTAAATATGCTGATGACCTATGACACTATAATTTATGGCGCTGGGTTGTATGCTGGTGGTATAAATGGAATAAAGTATATAATACAAAATCTCGACAAACTCAAAGATAAAAAAATTGCTATTTTTGCAACGGGAGCGTCACCCTTTAGAGAAGAGGTGTTAAGTGAAGTGAGAGATAAAAACTTTTCACCTGAGGAACAGAAATATATACAGTTCTTTTATTTAAGGGGAGGCTTTAATTATAGTAGGCTAAATCCTTTTAATAAAGTGATTATGACATTATTACAATGGAAGTTAAAAATGAAAAAGGAATTAACACCTGATGAAAGAGGTATGCTTGCTAGTTACGACAAGCCAGTAGATTTTACGAAAAAGAAAAATATAGATAAATTAATAAATTATGTTAATTTATAATATTCATAAATTAAATTTTAAATATTGATAAGTACCTCGAAATTTGTTAACGTATAAAAATATTGATATTATTTAATATTTGTATCATAATATATTAATACAACAATATACGAATACAAAATTATTTTTAGAAAGAGGTACAGGTTATGAACAAGAATTATATGGAATATAATGAAACCGCAGAATTGCTTAAAATATTAGCTCATCCCGTAAGGTTATGTATTATTAAAGGATTACTTGAGGAAGGGTCATGTAATGTAAGCCACATGCAAGACTGTCTAGAAATCCCCCAGTCTACTTTATCTCAACATCTGCAGAAATTAAGAATGGCAAAATTAATTAAAGGCGAAAGAAATGGGCTAGAGATTAATTATAGTATTTGTGATGAGAGGGCTCGAGAATTAGTTGAATTTCTTTTTAAAACTAAGGTTTAATATAACTAATTCGCCACTCTAGAAGGAACAACAATGCAAAATTAAATTAAATCTTAACTATAAAAAACATGCTATCAGTAAAGATAGCATGTTTAATTTCATTCTTTTTTATATGTTTAATATCTAGGAATACTAATACTTTTAATAAAAATATCTACTAATTCAGGATTGAATTGTTTTCCCTTCTCATTCGTTAATATTTTTATTGCAATATCTTCGCTTCGTCCTTTTCTATACACTCTATCTGACGTAATAGCATCAAAGGTATCAGCTATAGAAATTATTTGAGATCCAAAAGGTATTTCATTTCCTTTTAACCCATCAGGATAACCAGCCCCGTCCCACCTTTCATGATGATGCCGAATTATAGTGCTGATTTCTGAAAATCCTTCTATTTTATCTATAACATTTGCACCTATAATTGGATGTGTCTTCATTATCTCATAATCTGAATTAGATAATTTGCCAGGATTTTTTAGAATGTTGTCAGGAACACCAATTTTTCCGAGATCATGAAAAGTAGCTGCAATTTTAACTTTATTTTTGCTATCTTCTTTGTTTTTACTACAACTTAAATTATTACAAATAATAGACACATATTTTGAAACATTTTTTGAATGTTCTCCTGTATAGAAATCTTTAGCATCTACTAAGGCTGCCATTGCTTCAAAACCAGATAAATATGCATTTTCAAGTTTTATTTCTATATTGTTATAGGTTTTGTTCATTTTAAAGTAAACACCTATTGAAAAAAATATGTTTGAAATAAAGAATATTTGGGTGACTAAGGGCAATAACATATTGCTTTGTAATACATAAAGCAGATAATAGGTAAATATCAAAAATATTATTATATTTAGTGAGATAATGAAGATGCCCAATATTTTGAAAAAATCATTATTCATAATTACCTCCAAATTTTACAATATATAAAAGTACTATTTATTACTATATCATAATGTATGAATTCAACAACATAGAAGTGATATGAAATATTACTTTATATTTTTTCAATATATTCACTCCTCTCTATAAAAAAACATGCTAACAATAAAGTTAGCATGTTTTATATTTAAATTATATCATATTATTTGTGCTTTTATTTAGTAATGCCTCTCCTACTGCCCATCATTCCACCACCATTTCCATGGGCATCACCTGTCCCATTAGATTTGTTATTTCCTTCGCCGAAATTACCTGTGCAAGAGGATTGGTTAGTTTTTATATTAGTCTTTAAAGTAGCTCCGTCCTCTTTTGTTATAGTACCCTTTGTTATAGCGGTATCTACCGCTTTAGATTTTTCTGCGAGTAGAGCAGCTTGAAATGTTTCTTGTGTCATTCCTTTTTCTTTAGCAAGCGTATATACTGTTTTCCCAGAATTAAGCCCATCGGTTATCTGTTTGTCTGTTAAACCTAGCTTATTTTTAAGCACAGAGGTTACGAAGTCATATCCTCTAAGTCCTGTGGCTCTAGCCATTCCCAAAGATTGGTGAGTTGTTGTGTTTGCTTTAGTATTAGCAGAAGTTTCTGCGGCGAGTACTGATCCGGTAACTCCTAATATTAAAGTTAAAGTTAATGCAATTGCTATTTTTTTGCTTTTCATATTTATTCATCCTCCAATTGATTTTTATTTGGTATGATTATATAATAACTAAATTAAAGTATTAGAAAGTGTTATTTTTGTGTCATTTTTACAAAATAAACTTTATATTTTTGCCACAATTAGTACACAATTCAATGCTTGAAAAATGGTATAATTTAAGAAATGTTTACTGGAGGGGATTCTATGGGAAAGAAGATACTAGTTGCAGATGATAATGAAGAGATTATAAAAATTCTAAAACCTTACCTTATCAAGGAAGGTTTTGAGGTAATAACAGCCAATGATGGAAATGAAGCTTTAATTAAGAATATAGAATATATGCCTGCACTTATTCTTTTAGATATTATGATGCCGCGTAAAAATGGTTTAGAGGTTTGCGTTGAGATAAGAAAAACATCAAATGTACCTATTATAATGATTACTGCAAGAAGTGATGATGGGGATAAGATAATGGCTTTAGATACTGGAGCGGATGATTATATAGTAAAACCTTTTAGTCCTGGAGAAGTTGTTGCAAGAGTTAAAGCTGTTCTTAGAAGAATTGTTACAAGTGAAGTCGAAAAGCTAACCGTAATTAAATACAATTCTCTCAAAATCGACATAGGGAATTATTCTGTTAAGATAAACGATAATACTGTTAATCTAACTAAAAAAGAGATAGAGGTATTATGGATGCTAGCAAATTCACCTAATAAGATTCTTTCAAGGGATGATCTGCTTGATAACATATGGGGAACTGAGTATTTTGGAGATCCAAGAACTGTTGATACTCATATAAAAAGGCTTAGGGCAAAGTTAAAACTTGGTGATCAATATAACTTTAATATTAAAACTGTATGGTCGCTTGGGTATAAATTTGAGGTTAATTATGATTAAGAGAAGTATAACGACTAAACTAACAATAGGGTTTGTACTAATAATATTAATATCCACCCTATGTATAGGTATAATTGCAATAAATATATTTAAAAATAATATATTTCAGATGAAAGAAAAAAATATTACTCTACATGCACAAAAACTACAGAATGTATTAGAACCGTTCATTGAAAAGGATATGGAATCAAAGGAGTATAAAGATATCTTAAAGGGAGTTAGTTCATTCGATAATACAAAAGTATGGATAATTAACTTAAAGGGTGAGATCAGAACAATTTATGAAAATGGTGATAATATTTTAAAGGGAAACATTGAGCTTAAAAAGGTCTACTCAGGAATTATTACAAGCTCTTTAAAAGGTAACTCAAAAACAATGCAAGGATACAATGCTTACTATGACGAGAACATGATGAGTGCGGCAGTTCCAATTAGAAATAGTAATAAAAGCATAATAGGAGTTATTATTGTTCACTCTTCTACTTTTGATTTATCTAATTCTATGAATGAATTTTTTATATATTTAATTGCTGCACTTTTAGGAGAAGTATTTATAGCTGGTTTATTAGGCTTCTATTTTTCTAAAAATATAACAAAACCTATTAAAATAATTAATGAAGCAGCTCAGCAAATGACGAATGGGAATTTTAGGACTAAGACAAACATATACCAAAATGATGAGATTGGAGAGTTATCAACATCCTTCGATATATTATCATCAAGGCTCGAATATAATATTAGGCAGCAAGAGAAACTTGAGCAAATGAGAAAGGACTTCGTAGCAAATGTGTCTCATGAATTTAGAACACCACTAACTATAATAAGGGGAAACCTTGAGGGACTCTATGACGAGATAATCCCTGCAAAAGAAGTCCGCGAAAATTATTTTAGATTACTTCAAGAGACAAAAAGACTTGAGGCAATGGTAGCAGATTTGCTGAATTTAAGTAAACTAGAAGCTGGTAAAGTAGCAATGGATTTTCAAAAGCTAGATATTAAAGCCTTACTTCGAGATATAATACGAGTATTAAGACCTATAACTAAAGAAAAAAATATAGAACTAGAATTAACATCTGAAGATAATTTGCCTCCAGTTTGGAGTGACTACTATAAACTTAAGCAACTGTTAATTATTTTTATAGATAATGCAATTAAGTTTTCTACTGAAAACAGTAAAATAAAGCTTGCTATAAATTTCGGGGGAACTCTATCAATAACAATAACTGATTATGGTATAGGTATTTCCAAAGAGGATATTCCTTTTATCGGGGAAAGATTTTATAAGGCAGACAAGGCTAGGGAATACTCAGATAAAGGTACGGGTCTAGGGATTTCTATTGCTAAACATTTAGTTAAGCTTTTAAACTGTGAACTAGGAATAGAAAGTGAAGTAAATGTTGGAACAAAAATCAAAATAACTTTTTTAAATTTTTAAGAAGAAGTCCACTTATAAATTAGGTGGATTTCTTTTTTTGTTTTGTCACAATTATTCCACATTTCAATTTTTTTAAAGTGCTACTATATGTATAAAGCAAGCAGGAAAGGAGTAATTTTATGAGGCATGGGCGTTATATGGGATATGGTTTTTATGGTTCTTATATATTATCTATTTTAGTTATATTGATAGTAATTTGTTTAATAGTTTTTCTCTTATATAAACAAAAGGAAAATCATTCTATTGAGAAAAGTATGGAACTATTGAAAAAAAGGTATGTTAGGGAAGAGATAAGTTTTGATGAATTTAGCGAAAAAAAATCTGTAATTGAAGGATTAGAAGTAACAAATTCGTCAGTAATAACACTAGTAGATAGATATGTAAAAGGTGAAATTAATTCAAAGGATTATTTTAAAATTCTAGAAGAAATAAAAAGAGAATAAATTATGGTGGTAGGGGGAGTATTATGAAAAGTAATAAGTATGTAAAGTATTTAAGGTGGGTATTATTAGGATTTTTTCTCATTATGGTTACAAGAGAGGCTTATTTACATCAGGCCCAAGGCGGAGGGGTAGCTCCTTCAATACATGCATTGTGTCCATATGGAGCATTGGAAACTTTTTATAGTCTGGTATTCGGAGGGACTTTTCTGCAAAAGATATTTTTGGGTACCATGATACTTTTTGGTATTACTTTAGTACTCTCAGTAATCTTTAGAAGAAGTTTTTGTGGTTTAATATGTCCATTTGGAGCGCTTCAAGAATTCTTTGGAATAATTGGGAAAAAGATATTTCATAAGAGATTGATTATGCCGCTTGTAATAGACAAACCTCTAAGATATTTAAAGTATATTATTTTAGTAGTTACTATATATTTTGCATGGAAAACAGCAGGACTTTGGATGGATCCATATGATCCATGGGCAGCTTATGGACATATATCAGCCGGATTTGCAAGTTTAACTACTGAATATTTAATTGGAACAATAACACTAGTCATTATTTTGGTGGGTTCTATGTTTTATGATAGATTCTTTTGTAAATACCTTTGCCCTATGGGGGCGATATACGGTATTATTTCAAAAATTAGTCCAAGTAAAATTGTTAGAAATAAAGATATATGCATTAATTGTAATTTATGTAGTAAAAGTTGCCCAATGAACATTGATGTAGCAAACGCTGATAAGGTAACATCAACAGAATGTATCGGGTGTCAAATATGTGTAATTTCTTGTCCATTGAAGGGCGCTTTAAAATATAAAATAGGAAAAAAGACATTAAAACCTTTATTTGTAATTATACTAGTGGTAGTATTATTTTTTACAGGCGTATTTATAAGTAGAACAGTTGGAGTATTTGAAGTAATTCCAAAGCAAATAACAGCAGAATCAAAATTGAATGTGGATGAAATTAAAGGATATATGACAATAAAAGAGGTTTCAATTGGAACTAAAATTGAGATTGAAAAAGTATACGAGAAATTAGGTATTCCAGATTCTGTTTCAGAGAATACTAAATTAAAGGATGTAAAAAATTTTGTAGATGGATTTGAAATAGAAGTTGCTAAAGAAAATTTAAAATAATAAATATTTTATAAAATATGATATTATATTGCTTTTTATTTTATATGTGTTATTATATTGTTATATCTTAATATTAAGATATAACAATTAATTGCAACGATAACAATAACAATAACAATAACAATAATAATAATAATAATAGTACAAATATAGACTATATTTTAGGAGGCAAAATTATGTTTAATTCATTGGTCAAAAATGTAAGTTCAGAAGAGGCATATAAGCTTTTAAGTAATGATAGTGAATTTTTTATTTTAGATGTAAGAACTAAAGAAGAATATGATAATGGTCACATTCCAGGAGCAAAGCTTGTTCCGGTTCAGCTTCTTCCTACAAAGGTTAATGAACTTGATAAATACAAAAATAAGGCAATACTTGTATATTGCGCATCAGGTGGAAGAAGTCCTAGAGCAGTGACTATTTTGAAAAACAATGGATTTAAAAATATTTACCATCTAAGTCGTGGAATATCTTCTTGGAAATACAATTTAACTAGGTAATGCTTAAATAGAAATTCACATTATGTTAAGTATAAAATTAAATATAGAGAAATAATAAATAGTAAATCAACTAGAATAATACGAGGGGGAATATTTATGATAAAAAAAGTACTAATTGTTGGTGGGGTAGCTGGAGGGGCAACAGCAGCGGCCAGACTACGACGACTAGATGAAAATGCAGAAATAATTATGTTTGAAAGAGATGAATACATTTCTTTTGCAAATTGCGGATTACCTTATTATATTGGTGATGTAATAAAAGAAAGAGATAAGCTTTTAGTACAAACACCTGAGAGTATGAAGGCTAGGTTTAATGTAGATGTAAGAAATAACAGTGAAGTAATTTCTGTTGATACTGTCAAAAAAGTTGTAACAGTTAATAGTAAAGTCCTTGGAACTTACGAGGAAAGCTATGATTATTTAGTGTTATCACCGGGAGCGAAAGCAAAAAAATCTGATATAGAAGGCATAAAGAGTAAAAAAATATTTACCTTAAGAAATATTCCAGATACTGATAATATAAAAGCATATGTTGATAGAGAGGACATTAATTCTGTTGTAGTTATTGGCGGAGGTTATATTGGTGTGGAAATGGCTGAAAACTTAAGAGAAAGAGGCCTTAAGGTCACTATAGTACAATCACCTCGTCATTTAATGCCTCCTTTTGATACTGATATTGTTGTATCAATTGAAAAAGAACTCTCAGACAACGGTGTGGAGATTATCTTAAACGATGGAGCAAAAGCTTTTAAAGACATAGACGAAGGCGTCGAAATAACATTAAGAAGTGGTTCGAAATTAAAGGCTGATATGGTTATATTTGCAATAGGGGTAACTCCGGATACTAGATTTTTAAAGGATAGTGGGATAGAATTTGGACCTAAAGGTCATATATTAGTAAATGATAAAATGGAAACATCTGCATCTAACGTATTTGCAGTAGGTGATGCTATAGAAATAGTTGATTTTGTAAATAAGCAAAAATCGGCAATTCCATTGGCAGGACCTGCAAATAAGCAAGGTAGAATCGCAGCAGACAATATAGCTGGTCTTGGAACTACGTATAAGGGAACTCAAGGTACCTCAATTATAAAGGTATTTGGTTTAACTGCTGCAAGTACAGGTAATAATGAAAAAACTTTAACAAGGCTTAATATTCCTTATAAAGTTATATTTGTTCATCCCGTATCCCATGCTTCCTATTACCCTGATGCTCTTTCAATGACGCTAAAACTTATTTTTAATCTCGATGGCAAAATCCTTGGAGCCCAAGGTGTGGGTTATGATGGAGTAGACAAGAGAATAGATGTAATTGCTACAGTTATAAGGCTGGGAGGAACGGTTACCGATTTAACAGAACTTGAGCTTTGTTATGCGCCACCTTACTCATCAGCTAAGGATCCAGTAAATATGGCAGGCTATGTTGCTGAAAACCTGCTCGCAGGAAGAGTTGATGTACTTACCTCGAATCAGTTTATGGCTTATGAGAAAGAAAATACAATACTTCTTGATGTACGTACTGAAATAGAATTCAATAATGGGCATATTAAAGATGCCATAAATATACCAGTAGACGATTTAAGAGAAAAAATAGGTGAACTAGACAAAGATAAAGTAATACTTGAATACTGCCAAGTAGGTCTAAGAGGGTATGTAGCGTCTAGAATTTTAACTCAAAATGGATTCAAAGTTAAAAACTTAACTGGAGGCTATAAGTCAGTTTCGAATTCAAATTTTAAGCTAAAAGATGCTTATAGTGGTGATAAAGAAAAGATAAGCAGTTTAGATCCTGATACTCAAGTTTTGAAAGAAAAAGCAGAAAAAGACATTGATAAATATGATAGAGCACTGGATGCTTGTGGGTTGTGTTGTCCTGGACCATTTGTTGAGGTTGAAAATAATATTAATGAATTAGATGTAGACCAAATATTAAAAGTAACAGCGACAGATAATGGCTTTTATGAGGATATCAAATCTTGGTGTAATAAAACAAACAATGAATTAATTGATTTAAGAAAAGAAAAAGGTAAGGTTATAGCATTAATAAAAAAACAATAAAGGAATAAAATACTAGTTATTTTGTAATAAATAAAAAAGCACGAATTTTTAATTAGGTTCTATGTAATAGATAAATTTAAGAAGTCTATTACATAGAACTATTTTAAATTTTCGTGCATCTTTTTTATCAATAAGTTATAAATAAATATTTAATTATTATTGATATTTCTATTGCTTTTTATTTTATATGTGTTATTATATTGTTATATCGTAATATTAAGATATAACAATGGTTATGAAAGATTACCATCTAAGAATTGAAGTATGTTCTTGATATACATTTGAACTAAATATCGCTTAGAATAAAATTCAGGAGAGAAGGGAATCTATGGATGCAGATTATATAAAATATAGTGAAATTACAGAAATCTTAAAAGTATTAGCACATCCTATTAGATTATGCATAGTAAAAGGCATATTAGATCAAGGTCAATGCAATGTTAGTCACATGCAGACTTGTCTAAAGATTCCTCAATCTACTGTCTCACAACATCTACAGAAGTTAAGATATGCTGGTGTAATAGAGGGCAATCGAAAAGGACTTGAAGTAAACTATAAAATCACAGATGAAAGAATAATAAAGTTAATAAATTCAATTTTAATATTGAGTTAGTAAATAATTATAAGAATACAAGGGGGAATATTTGTAATGAAAAAAATATTAGTTGTAGGTGGAGTAGCTGGTGGAGCTACAGCAGCAGTTAGAATTAGACGACTCGATGAAGAGGCAGAAATAATTATGTTTGAAAGAGATGAATACATTTCCTTTGCAAATTGTGGACTTCCTTATTATATAGGTGAAGTTATAAAGGAAAGAGAGAAGCTTGTAGTACAAACACCTGAGAGTATCAAGACTAGATTTAATATAGATGTAAGAAATAACAGCGAAGTAACTAAAATTGACTCGAGTAAAAAGACAGTAACAGTGAAAAGTAAGACTCGTGGCACTTATGAAGAAAGCTATGATTATATAGTATTATCACCAGGAGCAAAAGCAATTAGACCTAATATAGAAGGGATTAACAGTAAAAGAATATTCACTTTAAGAAACATACCAGATACTGATAATATAAAAGCATATGTAGACAAAAAAGGTATTAATAGTGCTGTAATTATTGGCGGTGGTTTTGTTGGAGTGGAAATGGCTGAAAATTTAAAAGAAAGAGGCCTTGATGTTACTTTGGTAGAAGCAGCTCCTCATGTAATGGCTCCGTTTGATACAGATATCGTTTTAAACATTGAAAAGGAAATTCAAGATAATGGTGTTTCGATGATTTTAAACGATGGAGTAAAATCTTTTAAAGATATAGACGATAGCGTCGAAATAACTTTAAGTAGTGGTAAAAAATTAAAGACCGATATGGTAATACTCGCAATAGGAGTAATTCCTGATACTCGATTCTTGAAGGATAGTGGAATAGAATTTGGACCTAAGGGACATATATTAGTAAATGAAAAATTGGAAACATGTGTTTCTGGAATATTTGCAGTTGGTGATGCTATTGAAGTTGTAGATTTTGTGAATAAAACAAAAACTGCAATACCACTTGCTGGTCCTGCAAATAAGCAAGGTAGAATTGCAGCTGATAATATAGCAGGCCTTAAAACTACTTATAAGGGGACCCAAGGAACTTCAATTATTAAAGTTTTCGACTTAACAGCTGGAAGTACAGGCAATAATGAGCGAACTTTAAGAAGACTTAATATCCCTTATAAAGTTATATTCATTCACCCCGTGGCTCATGCTTCTTATTACCCTGCAGCTCTTTCAATGACATTAAAACTTATATTTAACGATGAAGGTAAAATTCTTGGAGCTCAAGGTGTTGGTTATGATGGAGTGGATAAGAGAATTGACGTAATAGCAACAGCTATTAGATTCGGAGGAACGATTTATGATTTAACAGAACTTGAGCTTTCATACGCACCACCTTTCTCATCAGCTAAGGATCCAGTGAATATGGCGGGATATGTTGCGGAAAATGTACTAGCAGGAAGAATGGACGTATTAACACCAGATCAATTTATGGCCTATGATAAAGAAAATGTTACACTTTTAGATCTACGTACTGAAATGGAATTCGGTAATGGACATCTTGAGAATGCTGTAAATATTCCTATAGATAGTTTAAGAGAAAGAATAGGCGAACTCGATGCTGATAAAGAAATCCTTGAATACTGTTCAATAGGTCTTAAAGGATATATAGCTTCAAGAATGCTCGCTCCAAAAGGATACAAAGTTAAAAACTTAACTGGAGGTTATAAATCAGCTTCAGTTCTAAATTTTAAGCCAAAGGAACTTGATATTAGTAATAAAGCTAAAACTCAGAGTTTAGACTCAGTTACTCAAGTTGCAGGGGAAGCAGTAGATAAAGGCGTTATTAAATTTGATAAAGTACTAGATGCTTGTGGTATGTGTTGTCCTGGACCATTAATTAAAGTTAAAGCGAGTATTGACGAATTAAGTGAAGGTCAAATATTAAAAGTAATAGCTTCTGACATTGGTTTTTATGAGGATATTAGAGCTTGGTGTAATAAAACAAAAAATGAATTAATGGATTTAAAAAAAGAAAAAGGTATGATTTATGCGTTTATAAAAAAAGGCATCAATAATCCTATAAAAGTTGATAATTCATGTCCATCGACTGAGTTGCAAAAAAACAATAAGACAATGGTAGTTTTTAGTGGTGATTTAGATAAAGCTATCGCGGCATTTATTATTGCAAATGGCGCAGTTGCAATGGAAAGTAAAGTTACTATATTGTTTACCTTCTGGGGTCTTAATATCATACGCAAACCTGAAAAAGTATCTGTTAAAAAAGGTTTAATTGATTCAATGTTTGGATTTATGATGCCAAGAGGAAGTAAAAAGCTTAAACTTTCCCAAATGAACATGATGGGGCTTGGAGCTAAAATGATCCGCTCAGTAATGAAAAATAAAAATATAAACTCTCTTGAAGACTTAATTAAATCAGCAATGGATAGTGGTGTAGAAGTGGTTGCTTGCTCAATGTCTATGGATGTTATGGGAATTAAACAAGAAGAACTAATTGATGGAGTAAAAATTGGCGGAGTTGGTTATTATCTAGGTCAAACTGAAGATTCAAATGTAAATCTATTTATTTAATAAGGAAGGGTGAGGATTTAAAATGATAAAAGAAATAAATGATAAAAGTTTTAATAATGAAGTGTATAGTTCAGATATAGCAGTAGTTGTGGATTTTTGGGCACCTTGGTGCGGACCATGTAAAATGTTAGCCCCTGTTATGGAACAACTTGATAAGGAATATGGACATAAAATAAAATTTGTAAAGGTAGATGTAGATAAAAACCCTGAGATATCATCAAAATATAATATTTCAAGCATACCTACAGTTATGGTATTTAATAAAGAAATAGTAGAAGATAAACTTGTAGGATTCTCGCCTAAAAAGGTTTTAGAAGATAAGCTTAAGAAGTATGTATAAGATGCTAGTAATTTTATAGTATACAAAAAAGTATGGATTATTAATCCATACTTTTTTTAATTACACTAATTTAAATTTCAACCCATATTGATCCATATTTATAGTTATATCTTCAACATGTGTAAAATTAGCATCTTCATAAATTTTAATCATTTCCTCTTTTGATATTCGTTCATTAATAGAGGGACCCATTTCAGTTTCTTTTTTCTCCCAGTCAATAATACCAAGAAATCCATTAGTTTTTAGCACTCTTTTTATTTCTTTAAAATATCTAGATTTATCTTCAATTTCATGAATAACATTACTTATAAAAACATAGTCAACTGAAGCATCCTGAATTGGGAAGGAATATTCTTCACTTTTTATAAATTCTATATTAGAAATATTCGTTGCCTTCTCTTTTGCAATATCAATTATTTCAGCCATTATATCTAATCCAATTGCTTTGCCTTGATTTACAATAGTAGCTGCAGGGATGGTGAAATACCCTATACCGCAACCTATATCAAGCAAGGTAGATTTATTATCAATATGAAATTTCTTTAATGTTTCAAGTGGTGGAAGACTTTGTCTTCTTTTTAAATTATCTAATTTTTCTATGTTTTTAATGTTAAATTTATGCATATAAACACTCTCCTTTATATATATCACTAAATTCAAATATAAAGATATTATACCATAAGACTTTTAAAGTTTATATATTATGTATTACTGTAGATTAAATTTTTCCTCTACTTTAAACATAAGATTTTATAACATAGTTATCAGGAAGATGGCTTGTATCATTCAAAGTAATTATTTTAGGACTCAAATTATCATCAAATATAATTTTAGAAACAGACGTATTACCTAAAATCATTTTATGATACATATTCATTTTCCAATCAAAAACACCTACTAAACCGGCTTTAATAATTCCACCATGAGCGACTATAATAACATTCTCTCCTTGATGTTTTTCTGCAATTTTTAAAATTGCTTCCTTAGCGCGATTACTTGCAATTTTGAGACTTATCTCGCCACCACACATAGGCCCATCAAGTTCATCATTTTTCCATTCAATATATTTTTCGGGGAAATTTGTTACAACTTCTTTTACGGTAAGGCCTTCCCATTCACCAAAATCTATTTCTGTTAAGCCTTCCTCAACCATAGGTGTAATATTACTGTTTTGAGAGATGATTTCTGCTGTTTGCTTTGCTCTCTTTAGTGGACTTGTGTAAATGCAATCAAATTTATTAACAAATCTTTTACTTAGATATTCAGCTTGCTTAATACCTTCAGTTGATAAAATTATATCTTGGCATCCTTGAAATTTACCAAGTACATTCCAAGAGGTTTCACCATGTCTTACTAATGTTATCGTTGTATTCATTATTATTCACATCCTATTAAATTATTAGCCTATGCCAATATTTATAATATTATAATATATTATAAAGTTCATGTCAAACAGATAAAGTAATTATTATATATACTATATTAGTTATTGTTATTTGACATTAGTGTTAATACGTTGTAAAATTTTATTAGCATATGCCACTGAAAAGTAACACTTATGAATTTTAATGAGTATGTGGGAGTGAGGATATATATATGGCAAGACCAGTGAAAAATAGACGTGTAGAAAATTTACCGAAGTACACATATTTTGTACCCGCAGGTAGAAGAAAATGTGAAATTGAAGAAATACTCATAAAGGTTGAAGAATTTGAGGCTATGAGGCTTAAGGATGTTGAAGAATTAAATCAAGAAGAATGTGCCCAGCGAATGTTGGTTTCAAGGCAAACTTTTCAAAATATAATTGATAGTGCAAGGAAGAAAATTGCAATAGCTCTAATAGAGGGGAAAGCAATAAATATAAGTGGTGGAAACTATACAAGAAATGTATGTCAATTTAAGTGCGTTTCTTGTGATAACACATATGAAATAAAATACGAAGAAGATAGAAAAGTTTGTCCATCATGTGGTTCGGAACAAGTAACTTGTAATAAACGAAATAGTTTTTGTCAAAGGCGATGTAATAAACAGAGAGTAGACGGTGAATAATAAATATATAAATAATTAAATACATTTAATTATTATTGGCATTTGACAATAACAAATAATGGAGTTATACTGTAAGTAACATATGACAAATAAAGAAAAGAGGGGTTAGTGTATGGCTGAATGCGGTAGTTGTCCATCAGATGGTAAGTGTGATAATAAAGACACGTGTGGCATGAAAAATAATCCATTAAATAAAGTTAAGAATATAATTGGTGTCATGAGTGGTAAAGGTGGCGTAGGTAAATCGACGATATCTGCTCTTATTGCACATGAACTTAATAAAAAAGGTTTTAAGGTTGGTATTATGGATTCAGATATTACAGGTCCAAGTATACCAAGGTTATTTGGTATTAAGGATGTTAAACCTACAATGAGTGAAAAGTTTATTGTACCAGTTAAAAGTACTGAAGGTATTGATGTTATCTCAATGAATTTTCTTGTGGAAAATGAAGAGGATCCTGTTATTTGGAGAGGACCAGCAGTTTCTGGACTTGTAGAGCAGTTTTGGACTGATGTTTTATGGGGAGAGCTTGATTATTTAATTATAGATATGCCTCCTGGTACAGGGGATGTTGCCTTAACAGTAATGCAGTCAATACCAATTACAGGTATAGTAATGGTTTCAACACCACAGGACTTAGTATCTATGATTGTTGGTAAAGCAGTAAATATGGCACGCAAGCTTAATATAGACATAGTAGGACTTATAGAGAATATGAGCTATTTAGTTTGTCCTGGATGCAAAGAGAAAATAAGAATATTTGAATCAGATAACATAGATGAATTCTTAATTAAAAATGATTTGGATATGCTTGGAGAACTTCCAATGTGTAAAGAAATAGTTAATATTTCTAATAAGGGAGAATATAAACTTAATACAGAAGTAACTGAGATTGTTTCGAGTATTGTTAATAAAATTATAGATAAGACAAAATAATAAAAGTGGAGGTAGAATTTATGAAAATAGCAATACCTAATAATGGTAATATGGTGAATCAACATTTTGGAATGAGCAAAAGTTTTGTAATTGCAACTATAGAGGACAAAAAAATTGTAAACATTGAAGAGGTATCCGCAGTAGAGCTTGCACATCAACATGAAGGATTAGCAAACTTACTTGCAAAGAACGGAGCAACAGTAGTTATTACTGGAGGAATTGGTGGAGGCGCAATTAGTGGTCTAAAGCAGAATGGCCTTGAAGTAATAACAGGAGCATCTGGAGAATATAAACAAGTTATTGAAGAATATATCAATGGAACTCTTACAGATAAACACGTAACATGTAATCATACTGGCGAACACCACCACCAATAAAGAGATAGGAGCATAATGTGCTCCTATCTTTTTTATATTACCGATAAATATAATTTTTTTAGGAATTGCCATTATTTTAATTAATATAGTATAATAAGGGCAAACTATTCCATGAAAGTTTATTAAAGGTATTTAGTTGAAACTAATATTAGGAGTGATAGTATGAACCCAGTAGCGTTTTATGTATTTGGATTAAGTGTACGGTGGTATGGAATATTTATAGCGATAGGAATGGCAATTGCTATAACATTGTTACAATATACATGTAAATGTAGAGATGTAGATTATGACTCTCTTTTAGATGTAGTGATTATCTCTCTACCAATTGGAATTATAGGTGCAAGGCTATATTATGTTGCTTTTGAGTTCAATAATTATAAAGATAATTTATTAGAAGTATTTGATATTAGAGGAGGCGGACTTGCAATTCATGGTGGAATTCTATTTGCCTTAATATCTGCATATATAATTGCAAGGCGTAAGAAGATGAATTTCTTTAAAATGGCAGATGTTACGGTGCCCACAATTATCATTGCTCAAGCTATCGGGCGATGGGGGAATTTTTTCAATTCAGAAGCTCATGGTGGACCTGTATCTTATAACTTTATTAAACATTTCCCAGTCTTCATACAACAAGGTATGCATATAGATGGAATTTATTATCATCCTACCTTTTTATACGAATCTTTGTGGGATTTCGCTGTATTTGTAATACTAATTATTATTTTAAGAAAAAGTAAAAAAGTTGGAATTGTATTTTTCACGTATATTGGGCTATATTCAATTGGTAGATTTTTCATAGAGGGTCTAAGAACAGATAGCTTAATGTTTGGATCTTTTAGAATTGCTCAACTAATAAGTCTATCTGGCATAGTAATTTGGGTAGCATTCTTAATATTTTCTAAGTACAAAAAAACACAGCATTGATATGTGTGAAAAATATTTAAACTTATCTAACATAATATTTAAATGAATTAATTAAGATTTATGAAATTAATCATAGTTCTTAATTAGTCTTTTATGTATTTTTAGTGGTTTGTTATTCTTAAGGTTAAACAATTCAATTTGTCCATCATTCTTCATTTCATGTGGATTTAAAATCTCTTCTATTTCATTGTCCATTGAACCGTAAATTTTTATTTGTTCTTCAGTAGACTTCATTTGTAATAATTCCATATCCTTTTTTACATTATCATATTGTTTTTGTAATTTTGTATTTTCTTTAGTTAGCTGCTGCACTCTAAATTGTTGTTTTTCTTTAATCCGATTTACCTGTGATAGTTCATCTTCGTTGTCTATTCTAGAGTTCCCAAACAATTTAATTGTGTTCTTTGCATCCTTATTCATAAATGTAATTCCACTTATTCCACCTATCCCAAAACCTATAACACCATAACAAATAACACTCATCGTTGCTAACATTATAAAAACCTCCTATTTTTATCGTAATAGTTTATTTATATATAATGTTATGGCTTTTTCTATTAGATATTCCGGTTTAATTAATTTTAAGAAATTTATTTTCCTTTCATACTTACCAACATAAATATTCTTTTCACTACTGCAATTAATCCAGTTATATAAATAATTCTGGTTGTCTTCGATAAACATAATCAACTTCTAATTCTTGCTTATGTATTAAATAATTTTCATTATCATAATACTTTGCATTCATTGGACATTTTTTAATACAAGCCCCGCATTTAATACAAATACCATTTAATTTAGATACATCTTCAAAATCAATGGAACCCATAGGACATATATTTGCACATATTTTACAAAAGTTACAATTGCTATTTGTTTTTGGAGTAACCTTTCTAAGATCAACAGCAATACCATCTTTGTTTTTAGGAATATAATGTTTTCTATAAGGATTGTTTCCAGTTATAACTACAGTTTGAATTTTATCTTGAGTTATTAATTTTGTATATATTTGATTTGCAAAGTCACTTACTATATCCATATCTTCTTCATCAGGCCTGTTTTTAGCAAGAATTTTAGAAAATGCGTGTTCTCCTATAAATGCACCTCCTCCAATAACTTTGAAACCGTTTAGTTCAAGTATGTCTTTCAATTCTATTAAAGCATCATCATAATTTCTATTACCATAAACAACTACAGGAATTGCTAGTGCACCATTGCCAGTAATAGAGTTTAAATATTTTAACAATATATTTGGAACTCTTCCTGCATAAACTGGAACTCCTATAATGACGACATCTTGTTCTGTAAATGATACTATTTTCTCCCTAACTCCCGGTAATGTAAAATCAATGTTATTTATAGTTATTTTCCTATCAATATTTTCTAAAATTTTCTTTCCTATGCCGCATACCACTTTTTTAGTTGTATCTGTGGCACTAAAATACATTGTATTAATTTTCTTATTCATAATAAGCCCCCTCTAATAAATTTAGTGATGCACATTTTTAAGTTTCCGAATTCACTCTGATATATTTTTGTATCTTAACTAAAGAAAAATCCATTTGAAATATTTGTTTTGTCACTTAATATTGTACTAGAGTTTTTCTCTTGAGTCTTTCTTTTTTATTATTCCTACATCTCTACAACTATCACATTCAAATTGGATTGTTACATGATTTATTTAAAGTGCAAATATTAAAAAATGAAAATATGAAATTTAAGTCGAATAAAAGATAATTATTTATGTTGCATAACACAACTGTTGTGATATACAATATAAGAGAGGTGAATAAAATGAATAATGTTAATGGAAGCGACTTAAGAGAAATTGTAAGAGTATTGGTTAGAAATCTTGGACTACTTGAGAGAAATGAAGCTTGCTGCTCTGGAGTAACACTTACTCAATGTCATGCAATAGTTGAAATTGGAAGATCAGAAGAGATAAATTTAAATAGTTTGGCAGAACTGCTTAATTTAAATAAAAGCACTATGAGTAGAGCAATAGATAATCTTGTAAAGCAAAACCTAGTGATTAGAGAGGTTCATACTGAGAACAGAAGGTATATAAGAATATTACTTACTGAAAAAGGATACGAAATATATAAACAAATTGAAAAGAGTATGGAAGGTTATTATAGCAATATAATTTCTTTAGTCTCTGGAGATAAGAAAGATCAAGTTTTGGAGAGTTTACAAATATTAGTTGATATAGTGAAGACAAATAAATTTATTGATCTTAAAGGAGAGTAAAATAGGGGGGAGATTATGGACTACATAATTGATAAAATGGTAAAAACAGATTGGGAGCAGGTAGCTCATATATATTTAGAAGGCATAAAGACAGGTAAAGCAACATTCCAAACAGAAGTTCCTACGTGGGAAGAGTGGAACAGTGGACATGTAAATTTATGTAGAGTAGTAGCTCGCTTAGACAATAATATTTTGGGATGGGGAGCTTTGAGCCCAACCTCAAGTAGATGTGTTTACTCAGGGGTAGCAGAAGTTAGCATATATATTGGGGGTAACTATAGAGGACAAGGATTAGGTGAAATCATTTTAAATAATTTAGTTAAATTATCAGAGGAAAATGGGTTTTGGACTTTGCAGTCTGGAATTATAAGAGAAAACATACCAAGTATAAAATTACATAAAAAGTGTGGGTTTAGAGAAGTTGGAGTAAGAGAAAAAGTTGCTAAAATGAACAATGGAAGATGGCACGACGTAGTTTTTATGGAGCGTAGAAGCAAGGAAGTTGGAATGTAAAAAGCAGACTATATTTCTTTATGAAATATGGTCTGCTTTTAATAGTTATTAGTGAAGAATTATCGGAACACTTAAAGATGTAATGGATATAATACTATATATAGGGAAATGTAAATGTATAAACCAATGTTATATTGATTTATGAGCATATACATTGACACAATATAGATAATGGTATATATTATATATAGACGAACGTAAATGTAAGGGGCGATGAAATGAAACAGAATTATGATGAAAATGCAAAAATCATTAAAGCACTTTCTGATGCAAGTAGACTTAAAATAATTGATATTTTGTCCTGCGGAGAAAGGTGTGCTTGTGATATATTAGAACATTTTGAGTTTACACAGCCAACGCTTTCACATCATATGAAGGTATTAATGGACACTGGTGTTGTAAAATGCAGAAAAGATGGCCTATGGAGTTATTATTCACTTAATAATAACAACTGCAATAAACTTATATTATTTCTTATGAATCTTGTTACAGATAAAGATGAATGTATATGTGAGGACAAAACTAAATGTAAATGTGAATAAAAATTATAATATAAGAAACAAGGAGTGATTTTAGTGAATGAAGTTAAAGCACCACGAATTGGATTTTTTCAAAAATACTTAACAGTCTGGGTAGCTATTTGTATGATATTGGGAGTGCTAATTGGAAAGTTTATTCCAGGAATTCCAGATTTCTTTAATCAGTTTGAGTATGCGAAGGTTTCAATACCGACCGCTATACTTATTTGGGTAATGATTTATCCTATGATGATGAAGGTAGACTTCCAAAGTGTTAAAAATGTTGGCAAGGAACCAAAGGGTTTGTATGTAACATGGATAGTGAATTGGCTTATAAAACCATTTAGTATGTATGCAATATCGTCATTTTTCTTTTACGTAGTATTTAAAGCATTTATTACGCCAGAACTTGCTACGCAATACCTTGCAGGAACAATATTATTAGGAGCTGCGCCATGTACTGCTATGGTATTTGTATGGAGTTCACTTACTAAAGGTAATCCAGCCTATACCGTTGTGCAAGTAGCTACAAATGATTTAATTATACTGGTTGCATTTATACCTATCGTGAAATTTCTTTTAGGCGTCAGCAACATTGCTGTTCCTTGGGATACTCTCATTTTATCGGTTGTTTTATTTGTTGTTATTCCTCTAGTTGCTGGCATTTTGACTAGGATAACGGTAACAAAGAAAAAGGGAATAGAGTATTTTGAAAATACCTTTCTAAGTAAGTTTAATAATGCAACTACTGTCGGGTTATTACTTATGTTGGTATTATTATTCTCATTCCAAGGTGAAACTATTATAAATAATCCACTACACATTTTACTAATTGCTGTACCACTAACTATCCAAACATTTTTAATTTTCTTCATTGCTTATTTAGCAGCTAGAAAGCTTAAATTACCATATGATATAGCTGCACCTGCAGGAATGATTGGAGCATCAAACTTTTTTGAACTCTCAGTTGCAGTTGCTATTTCGCTATTCGGTATGGACTCTCCTGCAGCTCTCGCTACAGTTGTAGGAGTATTAGTTGAAGTACCAGTTATGTTAATACTTGTAAGAATAGCAAACAAAACAACTGGATGGTTTCCTAAAAGACAGACCAAATAAAACTAAATCTAAAAGTAAATAAAAAGGGAGTGTTAAATATGAAAAAAATGATAATATTTGAACCAGCTATGTGTTGTTCGACAGGAGTTTGTGGTCCAGGAGTTGATAGACAACTATTAAGAGTTTCTACAGTAATAAACAACTTAAACAAGAATGGTATTTTAGTTAAGAGGTATAACGTATCAAGTAATCCACAAATGTTTGTTGATAACAAAACAATAAATGAAATGTTAAATGAACAAGGAGTGGATGTGCTTCCAGTTGCAATAGTTGATGACGTTGTTGTTAAAACAAAGACATATCCAACAGATGAAGAATTCTCTAGTTTATTAGACGTGCCAGTAAGTTCTCTAAAATCAGTTATAAAGAAACCATCTATTAAAAAAGCATCAAAAGATTGTGGTTGTGAGGGTGGATGCTGCTAATATTGTAATTTATAAATAATAAAACACAAAAGGAACTATAGAAATATCTTAATAATGAAACAGGAGGTAATTAAGAACATGGAAATTTTTAATCCGCAAAATATTAAACTTACAAAATATTTATTTTATACAGGAAAAGGCGGCGTAGGCAAAACTTCAACCGCTTGCGCTACAGCTGTTAACCTTGCTGATCGAGGAAAAAAAGTGCTTCTTATCAGTACGGACCCTGCTTCAAATCTTCAAGATGTTTTTAATACTGAATTGACAAATAAGGGTGTTCCAATTAAGGAAGTACCAAATCTTGTTGTTGCTAATCTTGACCCAATTAAGGCAGCGGCTGAGCATAGAGAAAGTGTTATTGAACCTTACCGTGGCAAATTACCTGATGCTGTGCTTAAAAATATGGAAGAACAACTATCCGGCTCATGTACTGTAGAGATTGCTGCATTCAATGAATTTTCAAAATTTATAACAGATGAAAAAGTTCAGAAAGAATATGATCATATTATATTTGATACTGCACCAACTGGTCATACACTTAGAATGCTTCAATTGCCATCAGCGTGGAGTAGTTTTATTAGCGAAAGCACACATGGTGCCTCGTGTTTAGGTCAGCTTTCAGGACTTGAGAGTAAAAGAGAAATTTATAAAAAGGCAGTAGAAACATTATCGGATGGAGAATTAACAACGCTTGTTCTTATTTCCAGGCCGGAAATGACACCACTTAAAGAAGCAGAAAGAGCATCAAAAGAACTTGCGGGCATCGGCGTAAATAATCAAACAATGATTATAAATGGTGTAATGAGTACTTATGATGACAGTGTTTCAGAAAGTCTGTATCAAAAACAGCAAAAATCACTTACAGATATTCCAAAAGGGTTAAAAGGAATTACTACCTATATGGTACCACTGAGAGCATACAATATAACAGGCATGGATAATGTGCGAGCACTTCTTACCAAAGATAATTATAGTATAAGAAATGAGAAAATAAACGCTAAAAGTATTCCTGCATTAAAAGATGTTATTGAAGATTTAAGCAATAGTAATAAAAAAGTAATTTTTACTATGGGTAAGGGCGGCGTAGGTAAAACTACAATTGCAGCGGCTATTGCTTTAGGACTTGCAGCAAAGGGCAAAAAGGTTCATCTTACCACAACTGATCCTGCAGCACATCTTAAATTTGTTATTAAAGAAAGTAGCAACATAACTATGAGTCACATTGATGAACATGCTGAACTTTTAAAATATCAGAATGAAGTGCTTTCAAAAGCTAGAGAAACAATGGCTGAGGAGGACATTGCTTATGTAGAAGAGGATTTGCGCTCTCCATGTACACAGGAAATTGCAGTGTTTAGAGCTTTTGCGGAAATAGTTGATAAGGCAGAAGATCAAATTGTTGTTATAGATACTGCTCCAACAGGTCATACTCTATTGTTACTTGACTCTACCCAAAGTTATAACCAAGAAATCAAACGCTCACAGGGTGATATACCAGAATCAGTGAAAAAGTTATTGCCAAGGCTTCGAAATGCGGATGAAACTGAAGTTATAATTGTGACTCTTGCTGAAGCTACACCAGTATATGAAGCAATGCGTTTAGAAGAAGATTTAAAACGTGCCACCATTTCAACAAAGTGGTGGGTCATTAACTCATCACTATATAAGACAGGTACAACCAATAAGCTGCTAGCCGCAAAAGCAAGTAATGAAATCGAGTGGATTAACAAAGTTGATGCACATGCAGACGGTAAATTTGCAGTTATTCCTTGGAGCCCTGATGAAATTAAGGGTGATAAGTTAAATGAGTTGTTAGTATAATAAATAAGGTTAATATAAAGGAGAATGATGTTATGAAACCTAAGGTAGCATTTATATGTGTTCACAATTCTTGTAGATCTCAGATGGCAGAGGCTCTTGGAAAGATGTTTGGGTCAGAAGTGTTTGAATCTTATTCAGCAGGTACAGAAACTAAACCTCAAATTAACCAAGATGCAGTTAGAATAATAAAGGATTTATATAAGCTAGATATGAATGAAATGCACTCATCAAAATTAATTGATGACATACCAGAATGTGATATTGTAATAAAAATGGGCTGTAATGTAGTTTGCCCAATTGTTGTACACAGGTATGAGGAAGATTGGGGATTGGACGATCCTACTGGGAAATCTGATGAAGAATTTATAAAAACAGCTAAGCTAATTGAAGAAAAAGTTAAAGATTTAAAGAAAAGACTAGAAAATAATGAAATTAATTTAGATAATGAAATGTCATTGTAGTGATATTAAGGCTATATTCCTTTTAATAATTTAAAGGAATGTAGTCTTATTTTAGTTGAATATTATACTCTTCATATTAAGGACTAAGAATTAGTTATCCTATCTTTAAAATTACAGTTTTATATATGATTCTGTTAAATAATTATATTGATTTCTATTTGTCCTAGGATGATTAAGCAATTCATCATTACCATTTTGTTTATTAAATTCCATTAAAAATTTGTCTACTTTACGTAAAGCCACTTTTTTATATGTTATGGTACTTTCTTTATAGTTTTTTATACAGCGAAGATAAAATTCATATTTATTAAAATCTTCTTTGTTTAATATAAAACATTTGTCAATATTGTTTGAGAAATACCAATCAATATATTGTTTTACATCATTAAGATAGCCATCGATAGTATATCTTCTCTTATATTGTTTCTCCAAAAAACTTTCAAAGTAATGAATAATTACAAACCAATCTGATTGGCTATGAAGAGGATCTGTCTCATCTGCATTTTTTGTATTTCTAATATCTTTTATAGTAAACATTGAAAATATCCACCTCCATTTTTTGCGTGTATATATATTATAACGTATATATATAATAACATATATATAGGTATGTATGTTATTATATATATGATGAAATAATTAAATTACATACTTTGAAAAAGCAGGTATAAATAATAGTCATTATGTAATAATGGAGGAAGAAAAATGGAAGTAAAGAACAAACAAAGTACTTATAATACCTTATTCCACTGGAATAGCTTTAGATTAAAGCTTGTGTTTGAGGGAATAGGGGTAGGCATTATTACTGGTTTATTAATCGTGTCGTATCGCTATACACTTGAAAGGTCAGGAGTTTTTTTAACTTATATCTATAAAGCTATATCTATAAAACCCTTACTGTTGGTACCCTGGATTGGGGTCTTAATAATTGTAGGATATATTGTAGGATTAATGGTTAAACATGAACCCATGATTAGCGGAAGCGGGATCCCTCAGGTAGAAGGGGTCTTGCTTAGAAAACTTCATATGAATTGGCTTAAAGTCATACTTGGTAAATTTATTGGAGGTGTGCTTTCAATCGGAGCAGGTCTTTCCTTAGGACGCGAAGGTCCATCGGTTCAAATAGGGGCTGCAGTAGGTCAAGGGGTTAGTGATGTGTTTAAAAGAGTGAAAATTGAAGAAAAATATCTTATTACAAGTGGAGCGAGCGCAGGACTATCTGCTGCCTTTGGTGCGCCACTTGCCGGAGTAATGTTTGCATTAGAGGAAGTTCATAAAAACTTTTCTCCCTTAGTTCTACTTTCAGCTTTATCTGCAGCAATATCTGCAGACATTGTAACTAGTGGGTTCTTTGGATTGAAACCAGTTTTTAACATTAGTAATCTAACCATATTACCAATAAAACTCTATTTATATATAGTTTTATTAGGGATTTTTGTTGGAGTTTTAGGGGTACTCTTTAATAATATTCTTTTAAAAACTCAGGACATATATGTAAAGCAATCATGGCTTCCAAAAGAAATGAGAATTGTAATCCCATTATTAATTTCAGTTATTCTTGGGGTTTTATTACCAAAAGTTTTAGGTGGAGGGCATGAACTTATAACATCGTTAATGGCAGGGCATTTTTCTTTAACAATTTTAGTGATTTTAGTTATTGTAAAGTTTTTATTCACAATGGCAAGTTATGGATCTGGTGCACCAGGAGGAATCTTTCTTCCACTACTTGCTATAGGGGCTCTAATAGGAAATGTTTATGGAATAGCACTTGTAAATCTACTGAATTTTGATAGCATGTATATTAATAATTTTATAATACTTGCAATGGCAGGATATTTTACAGCTGTAGTTAGAGCACCTATAACTGGAACTATTCTAATTACTGAAATGACAGGTTCCTTTAGTCAGTTACTATCTTTAGCTGTTATATCTATAGTTGCATATATTGTTGCAGATATTTTAGCATCAAAGCCTATTTATGAATCGTTACTAGGAAAATTTTTACATGGTCAAGGGGAAAAAATATCTTTTGGAAACAGGAAAAACAAGGCGATATTGGAGTTCGCAGTTTGTATGGGATCAGATTTAGATGGAAAGCAAATTAAAGAAGTCAAATGGCCATCTAATTGTTTATTAGTAGCAGTTAAGCGAGGAGAAAATGAAATAATTCCTAAGGGAAACACTGTTATTTTTCCAGGAGACTATTTAATTGTACTCACCAATGAGGATAGCGTATCTAAAATTAATGATACTTTGATTATAATGACTGCAAGTTGTGAAATATTAAAATAAATATTGTAAGGAGAATTTATGATGGATAAGGCACTAATTTCTATAGAGGAAATAACATCAAGAGTTAAAGAGTTAATTAAAAATAATGAAGGGCCTTTTAGTGTAGTCACATGTGATATTGATAATTTAAAAAACATTAATACAATTCATGGAGATGTCATAGGTGATGCAGTAGTTAATAAGGTTATATCTATATTTAACAATAATTTATCTAAAACTGACTTAATAAATAGAAGTGGAGATGAATTTACTTTATTACTTGTGAAAAAAGGTGCAGAGAGAAGCTTTATGGATTTAGAAGAAATAAGAAGATATTTATCTGATAATACTTTTGATTTGAAAAACTCAACTAAAACAGAAAATATAAACATTACTCTAAGTTTTGGAGTCGCAAGCTATCCTCGCGATTCTAAGAATGTTATAGATCTTCTTAGGGTTGCAGATAGTGGCCTTTTTAGAGCTAAAAAAGAAGGCAAAAACAGAATTTGTCTCTCAGAAGCAGAAAGTATGGTTCTTAAATCAAGTTATTTTACTAAGACTCAACTTGATAGGCTATCAGAGCTTTCTAAGGCTAATGATAAAACAGAAGCATTTCTTCTTAGAGAAGCATTGGATGGTTTATTTAAAAAGTACAACAAATAAACTTTGAAAAAAGTATAGAATTAAGCAATATGTTCAAACTGTAGATGAGGGGATAGAAAAAAGCATAGATGCATAAGGAGGGAAATATTGAATAACAACAATAAAAGAAAAGGTAAAAATAAAATTAAAATTATTCCTATAGGTGGGCTTGGAGAAATCGGAAAAAATATTACTGTAATAGAATACAAAGATGAAATTGTTGTTATAGATTGTGGAATTAGCTTTCCAGACTCAGATATGTATGGAGTAGATTTAGTCATTCCTGATGTAACTTATTTAATAGAGAATAAGGATAAGGTAAAAGGAATTTTTTTAACCCACGGTCATGAAGATCACATAGGGGCATTGCCCTATATTTTAAAACAAATTAATGTTCCAGTGTATGGTGCACAACTAACCTTAGGACTTGTAGAAAAAAAGCTACAAGAACATGGAATATTAGAAGAATGTACACTGAACGTAGTAAATCCTGGTGATGTTATAAAACTAGATAAACTTAGCGTAGAGTTTATAAGAGTTAACCATAGTATAGCTGATGCCTGCGCAATTGCTATACATACTCCTATTGGTAGAATTGTACATACGGGTGACTTTAAAATAGACTATACTCCAGTTGATGGGAAAATTATAGATTTAGAGAGATTTGCAAAATTAGGCAATCAAGGTGTGCTTCTACTAATGGCTGATAGCACTAACGTAGAACGGCCTGGATTTAATATATCTGAGAAAGCAGTTGGAGAATCTTTAAATAAACTTTTTTACAAAGTGAAGGGTAGAATAATAGTAGCTTCCTTCGCATCGAATATTCATAGATTACAACTAATTGCGAATGCTTCAATTCGCAATGGAAGAAAAGTAGCCTTCAGTGGAAGAAGCATGGATAGAATTTCTGAAGTGGCTATTGAACTAGGATATCTGAATATACCAGAGGATGATATAATTACTGTGGCAGAACTTCATAATTACCCTGATGATAAGGTAACAATAATAACTACAGGTAGTCAAGGTGAGCCGCTAGCTGCATTAACAAGAATGGCATCATCGACTCATAGAAGTATTCAACTACAAGAGGGAGATTTGATTATTCTATCTTCATCTCCAATTCCAGGAAACGAGAAACTCATATACCATGTTATAAATGAATTATTTAAAAAGGGAGTCAATGTAATATATAATACTACAGATGATATTCACGTTTCTGGGCATGCGTGTCAAGAGGAATTAAAATTAATGCATACGCTAGTTCGTCCTAAATATTTTATGCCAGTACATGGTGAATATAGACATTTAAAACAACATGCTCAACTCGCAGAAGAATTAGGAATGAATTGTGAAAATATTTTTATTGGAGATACCGGACAAATATTAGAAGTATCACAAAACGAATGTAAATTAGCTGGTAGAGTGAAAACGGGAGCTATAATGGTAGACGGACTTGGCATAGGAGATGTCGGAAACATTGTACTCAAAGATAGAAAACACTTAGCTGAAGAGGGAATACTTACTGTTGTAGTTACTATACAAAGGGAGACTTATAGTATATTAGCAGGGCCAGATATAATAACTAGAGGTTTTATTTATATGAAAGAATCTAATGAACTTATTTATGAAGCCAGGGACATTGTAAGAAAAGAGTTAGAACGGTGTTTAAATAATAAAATTAAAGAGTGGTCAGTAATAAAATCGAATATCAGAAATGCTTTAGGTCAGTTTATATATATAAAGACTAAGAGAAGACCTATAATTATACCAATAATAATGGAAATTTGAAAAGGATTAGATAATTCAAGTAAAATTGAATTATGTTTTTATGTTCCCTCAACCTAATAGTGAACTGAACCACTAAAAACGGACATTGCAAAAACACCCCCATTTGTAGGATAATAAAACTATGATTGGGGGTATTGTTATGTCAGCAGTAAAAGGCAAAAAACAGTTTGG
>NZ_JAIZZK010000007.1 GCF_020443705.1 Clostridium algoriphilum | reverse complement strand
CTACAAACAAAACTGCATTGTATTTCTTCAAAGTATTTTTTCACTTTTCAACGTGCAATTAAAACCCTAATATTTACATTCCTGTTTTTTCATAAGTTAGTTAACACTATCATTTAATATCCAGTTAGTCATTCTAGTACTATTATATACAATATAAATTATTTTTCAAATGTATGCATACACTTTTACAATATAATTTACATACATTTTGCATATAGATTGCTAAAGTATTCAATACTATAGTATGTTGGATCAATTTTATAAAAGAATTTGCTTTTAGTATATAAATTTAATCTTATATATTTACTGTTCTATTAAAATAGTATTTTTATGAATGGAGGTGTTCATATGACTGTTTTACGTTGGTTAGGTGGTTTTGTGGTATTATTCTGGTTAATAGGTATACTCTTTAGGATAGGTGGGGATTTAATTAACATTTTACTTATAATCGCCGCCATTGTATTTATAATTGATGTTTTTTCTAACAAACGGAGAAGCATGTAAAAACATATTTAACATAAAGAAATCCCTTGATATTATCAAGAGATTTCTTTTTAATTTCTTTATATATCGCTTTCTTTACCAATATCTGATAAAATCAAGCCTTTATTGTGATCTAGTGCCCAGCTAATACCCCAATCATTTTGGAACAGTAGTAAGTCTCTATCCTTTAAGTCTTTAACTATTCTTGTATCACTAGTCAAATTAAGTTTTTCTTTATCTATGTTAGTATTTTCAATCCACCTTATATGTTTAAATACTAACCTCTCTATTTTAATATCCACATTATACTCATTTTTAAGTCTAAATTCTAATACTTCAAACTGCAGAACTCCTACAACACCGACTATAATTTGTTCAATCCCTATATGAAGTTCTTTAAATACTTGAATTGCACCCTCTTGAGCTATTTGTGTTACACCCTTTATAAATTGCTTCCTCTTCATGGTATCAATAGTTCTCACCCTCGCAAAATGTTCTGGTGCAAAAATTGGTATTCCTTCGAATTGAAATTTATTAGAAGACGCACATATAGTATCCCCTATGCTAAATATACCTGGATCAAATACTCCAATGATATCTCCTGCATAAGCCGTCTCCACTATTTCTCTCTCTTGTGCTAAAAATTGTTGAGGTTGCGCTAGTTTTATCTTATTACCACCTTGCACATGATAAACATCCATGCCTTTTTCAAACTCTCCAGAACATATTCTCATAAAAGCAATCCTATCTCTGTGAGCTTTATTCATGTTAGCCTGAATTTTAAAAACAAAAGCAGAAAAGTCTTTGCTATAAACATCAATTTTCCCTATACTTGAGTTTCTTGGCAAAGGAGGTGGGGTTAATTTTAAAAAGTTATCCAGGAATGGTTCAACTCCAAAATTAGTTGAGGCACTTCCAAAAAATACTGGGGTAAGCTCTCCAGTAGCCACCTTGTCTAAATCAAAATCATCACCTGCTACGTCTAAAAGCTCCATATCTTCCAGAAGTTTCTCATATAGCGAATCACCAATAAGTTCAATTGCCTTTTCATCATTAACACTAATTTTTGTTTCTTTAGCTTCTATTTGACCATGCTTTCCATCGTCAAAAACAATAATTTCCTTTGTCCGTCTATCAAAAACCCCTTTAAAATCTACCCCACAACCTATAGGCCAATTCATTGGGTAAGATTTAATACCAAATTCATTTTCTATCTCTTCCATAAGTTCAAATATATCTCTAGTTTCTCTATCCATCTTGTTAATAAAAGTAAAGATAGGTATTTCTCTCATACTACAAACGTGAAATAACTTTTTTGTTTGTGCTTCTACTCCTTTTGCACCATCAATAATCATTACTGCACTATCTGCTGCCATAAGAGTTCTATAAGTATCTTCACTAAAATCTTGATGGCCTGGAGTATCAAGTATATTTATACAAAAATCATTATAATTAAATTGCATAACTGAAGACGTAACAGAAATCCCTCTTTGTTTTTCTATTTCCATCCAATCTGAGACTGCATGTTTAGACGCTTTTCTAGCTTTAACTGAACCTGCTAGCCTAATTGCACCACCGTATAATAATAATTTTTCTGTCAGTGTAGTTTTACCAGCATCTGGATGAGAAATTATAGCAAACGTTCTTCTTTTTTTAATTTCTTTTATGTAATCCGCCAAAGTCATCACTCTCCTTTTTTTAAAGTTTTTAATTATGTACATGCATATATATTCCTACAACCACTAGCTTAACTCCTAGTGATTCTAAAATTTCACCTATCAAAACTCTACCTATCAATTTTAGCTTTTATCACCATATCTGTCAACTAAGGTTGTACTATAACTTTCATACCTATACCCCTTACTCCTTGATATAACTAAACATCACAAATTTTGTTTGTATATTAAATAACTCTTTCAACTTCTTAGGACACATAACAACTATTAATAATTGTTATGTGCCCACAAATTCCATGTTTCTACCTTCATTTTCCCTTGAACTTCCCGCAATATACTTTAGATAATTGTATAAGTTTTCTCCTAAGTGACTTGCAAAAAGAAGCGAAAGGGCTATTGAAATTCCATTTAGAAATTCTTCTTTTGCTAATATAAAATTGTCGTAAGCCTGACAGGAAGTCAGGCTAGCGAACCCGAGACAGGACGTCGAGTGTGAGCAATAGAAAATTTAATATTCGCAAAAGAAGAATTTCTTAATAGAATTTCCAGTCCTGAGCTCGCCTGCAAGGCACGCAGGAGAATTTAATACTTTATTATCTTGGTATAAATCCTATTTTCTTTTGCATTTTTCTTAATGTCTTATTAGCAACATAGTTAGCTTTCTCAGCGCCTTTTTTATAAATTTCTTCTAAATAAGCCTTTTTCCCTATGTATTCTTTAATCTTAATCTGTATAGGTTCAAGTTCTGCAACCACTGCTTCTGCTACATCTTTTTTAAATTGAGCATAACCTAATCCTTCATATTTTGCTTCTATTTCTTCTATAGAAATACCGGTTATAGTCATTAAAATGGTCATTAAGTTCTTAACGCCTAATTGTTCGTCATTATACTTAACTACCCCTAAGCTATCTGTAACTGATCTATTTACTTTCTTTCTTATAACTTCTGGTGGGTCCATTATTAAAATGTATCCATTAACATTCTCTCCTGATTTAGACATTTTCTTAGCTGGTTCTTGTAAGTCCATTATCTTAGCACCCGATTTACCTATATATGGTTCAGGTGTTACAAAGGTATCACTATACATTCTATTGAATCTTTCAGCTATGTCCCTAGCAATTTCAAGATGTTGAAGTTGATCTTTTCCCACAGGCACTAAATCAGTTTGATATAATAAAATATCCGCTGCCATCAGCACCGGATAGTTAAATAACCCTGCTGATATATTTCCTCCACTATTTTTAGATTTAAGTTTGTATTGAGTCATTCTGCTTAATTCTCCCATGTAAGTAGAACAAGTTAAAAGCCAAGCAGCTTCACTATGAGCGCTCACATGTGATTGAATAAACATGGTGTTTTTCTCAGGATCAATGCCTGAAGCTAAGTAAATAGCTAACATCTCTAATGTTCTTCTTCTCAAATTCTTTGGTTCTTGCTTTACTGTAATGGCGTGTAAATCCACCACACAAAAATAGCATTCATATTCATCTTGTAATTTAACCCAATTTTTTATAGCCCCTAAATAATTTCCTAAAGTTAAGTCACCCGAAGGTTGAATACCACTAAATATTACCTTTTTATCGCCTTCCAAAATAATCATCTCCTAAAATAAATTAGACAAAAAAATTCTTAATCTCCTAAAACACAAAAAAGCCCTACGGATAAATCCATAGGGCGCATTATACACTGTACCACCTAATGCTTAGAAACTTCATTAAGCTTCTTCTCAAACAGATACACTACGATATCCTACCTTTGTAACGTAAGGCTTACGTCAAGGACTACTGTACTTCATCCCGAATCTTAGAGACCCATTCGATTTAAACATAATTATCGTATTCGCACCTGCAACGACTCTCTTTAAATCTGTTTTTAAATTTACTTACTTCTCATCATTGACTATTACATTTGTAAGATATTAAAAATACCTCATAAATATAATATACCTTTTCACTTAAATAATCAACAAAAATTCAAATTTTATGCTTTCCAAAGTCCGTGCAAATTACAATATTCTCTTACAAATAACACTTCTTCGTCTATTTTGAATTCAGCTTCTGGTTTTTCTCCTGGTTTTAAATATTTTCTGTAGACTTTATTCTCTGTGTGTACTTCTATAAATTCAATATGGTGTTCCTCAAGTGATGGATGTTCTACTGCTCCAACCTTAACTTTAATTCCACCTTGTATTTTTTCAATAACTGGTATATGTTTCTCGACTGCTGCCTCTTGAGTATTTTCTTCTTTAAGCACCATATTTTTTCCGCAACATACTAAAGTTCCTCCAGAGTTATGAACCACTTCAACTATATTTCCACATATTCCACATTTGTAAATTTGTCTTAATTCAGTCATCTTTATCCCTCCTTAAATTTAGAACCCAATAGGACTAATATATATTTTTTAATATATAATAGTTATTTATTGATAGTAATTCTATATATTCTACATTCACTCAAAATTTCCTTTATTTTAAGAAAATTTTATTTACCTATATATTATATTCTAACCTAATTTCTTATATGCAACCATAATACTTATTTAAATTGAATAAAATAAAGATTTATCAGAAATGACATTTTGTTAATTTTTACTTATATAAACCTAATATTACTGTTATTTTTTTCTCTGTTATGTGGAACACTAAATGTTATAAACATATAATAATAAAATAATAAAATTATTTTATTATCTACATTTAAATAATTTATTATATATGTTTATAAAGGGAGGTAATAATATGTCTAAAGATAATGCAACAATGTATGCACCACACCAAAGGGATTTTTATGAACTTGAACCCAAAGATTTAAGGTCTTATTCTGAAACAGATTCTACTATGTTACCAGACCCAGTAACTGATCCTATAGTTTCTATGAATATATCTAATGTTGAATTTGACTATACCTATTTTGGTGGCGAAGAACTTTATGATGAGGATCTTTATGATATAAACGATTAATTCCTTAAAAAAAAACAGATGACTTCTTTTTAGAAGTCATCTGTTTTTTTTATATAATAACCAGTACTTTGTGCACTCCATCTACAAATGGAACTAATCCGTCTGTACATAAATTACCATCAAGCCAAGTTCCTTTATCTCCCTGTCGTTTAACTTCAATCACATACTCAAATTTATCCTTTGTATAAGTAATCTCATAATGTGACCATTCATCTGGCACACAAGGTTCAATTGTAAAACCTTTTCCCTCCTTTAGTTTTAGCCCTAAGATAGCCTCTATTCCAGTTCTATACATCCATCCTGAGGTTCCAGTATACCAACTCCACCCGCCTCGACCTATATGAGGTTTTTTTCCATAAACATCGGCAGACATTACATAAGGCTCAGTTTTATATATCTCACAATCTGTAAGGGTCTTTGTATGATTAATAGGGTTTATCATATTATATAGCTTAGCTGCCTTATTACCTTTGTAAAGTTTAGCAAAGGCAAGAATTACCCAAGTTGCAGCATGTGTATATTGCCCGCCATTTTCTCTAACTCCTGGCACGTAACCTTTAATATAACCTGGTTCCAAATTAGATTTATAAAAAGGTGGAGTTAAAAGTAATATCATCCCATTATCTTCTTTTATTAGATAGTGTTCTAATGAATCCATAGCCACAGCTGCTCTTTCTTTATTCGCAGCACCTGATATAACTGACCAAGATTGAGATAAAGAATCTATCTGACATTCTTCATTCTGAGATGAACCAAGTGGAGTTCCATCATCAAAATAAGCTCTTCTATACCAATTACCATCCCATGCATTTTCTTCTAGATTTGTTCTTATATATTCTTGCATATCTTTATATTTTTGAAGTCTTTCATCATCTTTTTTATATGTGCAAGCTTCAAAGAAATCATTTAATATATCATATAAGAACCATCCGAGCCATACACTCTCACCTTTTCCCTTGTTACCTACGGTACTCATTCCGTCATTCCAATCACCACTTCCCATTAATGGGATGTTATGTGGACCGAATTTAAGAGCTCTATCTATGGCCTTTATGCAGTGTTCATATATACTTCCTGTAAAATCTGAACTTCCTGAGATGTTATATCTTTCATCTTCACCATCAGCGAGTGGCGTATCCATTAAATATTTAGCTTCTTCATCTAGAATAGCAAAATCCCCCGTATTTTTTATATAATCCATAGTTACATAAGGTAACCATAATAGGTCATCTGAGAATCTTGTTCTAATTCCACTATCTACAACTGGATGCCACCAATGTTGAACATCTCCCTCAACAAATTGCCTTGAAGCACTATATAAAATTTGTTTTCTAGTCATACTAGGTTCAATCATACTTAAAGACATAACATCCTGAAGCTGATCTCTAAAACCATAAGCTCCACCTGATTGATAAAAGGCGGTTCTTGCCCATAATCTACATACGATGGTTTGATACATTAACCATCCATTTAACATTAAATCCATACTTTTATCTGGCGTCTTAACCTGCACAGTATGAAGTAACTTATTCCAATAACTCTTAACATATTCTAATTCAAAATCAACTCTTTCAAAATCTTCAAATTCCTTTATAATATTAGTTATATTATCTAAATTATCATTTTCACCAAGCATTGCTATTAATTCAATTTCCACGTTTGGCTCTAAATGAATTTTTGTTGTAACTGCAAAGCATGGGTCCATCCCTGCGCCTACATTGTTTGAAAGTCTTACTCTCTTTAATGCCTCAGGATTTTCTACGCTTCCTCCTCTACCTAGAAATTCGCTTTTATTACCAGTAAAGCTTTGCTTTTCGCCACCAAATAATTTTAAGAAAGCAGTTAATTTACCAAAATGCTGACTATAACAATTTGTAGCATATATATATTCATTTTCTTCATTTAGATAAGTAACAATGTGCTGAGCTGTATGTTGAGGAACAACTCCCATTACAAGTTCTGCATAGTACGTCATACTTAATTCACGAACTATATTACTATTATTTTTAAGTTTTATTTTGCACAATTTAATATTCTTCTCCATTGGTACGAACATAGTTACTTCACCCATAATGCCATAGGCTTCATGACTGAATTTTGAATATCCAAAACCATGCTCAATTAAGTATTCTCCATTATCCCTTATAGGTTTAGGTGTAATACTCCACACATTACCATGAATATCATCACGCAGGTATAAAGCTTCTGAACATTCATCACTAATCCAGTCATTGGACCAAGTAGTAATTTTATTTTCTCGGCTATTTTGGTGCCACGTATAAGCTGATCCACATTCTGATACATGAAATCCAAAATCACCATTAGAAATTACATTTATCCAGGGTGCTGGTGTATTATTAAAATTTTTAAGCAGAATGGTATAATTGTCTTTTTCTACATTAAATCCTCCTAAATCATTAAAATACTCTAATGATTCAATATTAAACTTATGCTCTTTAAAAGTGAATTTATTTTCTACACTTTGTAACAATGGTTGCTTTTCTATTCTCTTACTATTATTTTGAATTTGAGATACAAGCATTCCCTTACATGAATCTATTGCTATCCTAGCTATAGATATAAGAAGCTCTATATCTTCATCCATTATATTAACTTTATTAAGTGCAAAGAGTCCCCCCGGTTTATTTTCTTTATCTCTTAAGTGACTACTTCCTACTAAATCCTTAATATCAGTCTGCAAAGGTTGATCATACGAGGTTTTTTGAAGATTTATTATTACCAAATCAACCTTTAACCCTTTTAGACTTAAGTATTCATGTGCGTTCAGTAGTTGCCGAACTAAGTCCTTGTCCTTGCTTTCACGTACAATGAGGAGCATTATAGGCAAGTCTCCAGAAATCCCATATCCCCAAAGGGTGAATTGTCCCTTTTTTACCCTTCTTATATATTCTTCTCTTTGCCTAATCGTAGAATTTAAAAATAATATTTTAGAAGCCATTACTTGGTATAAGTTTGCTTGAGTAGATTTTATACCTAAATATTTCATATCTACCTGGGTTTGACTCCACGCAAGCTCAAACACCCTATTTATATTATGAAACTGACTATACTTTTTAGCTAATACAAGTACTTCGGCTTTACTATCAGCTATTGCGGTAGTAAATGCTATAATACAAGTTTCACCAGGTTTTATCTTAACCCTTCTTCTTATACTTACTATAGGATCAAGTACAGCTCCAACAGTATTAGATAAAGGTGCATCTAATTTCATTGCTTTAGGATGTATTGTGTTTTCACCACGCCCTATGAAATTAACTCTGCTAGTCTCATATTGAATAGTTCCTAAAGTCGAGCCAGAAGTTGCAACAGTTTGCATAATCCAAGGTTGTTTCTTTCCCTTCGCTCTAGGCCTCCTTGTTGCTAATATACAGCTAGGATTATCAACATACTCTGTTTTCACAAATAGATTTCCAAAAGCTGGATGCACTATATCTGCATCATAATGAGCTAACGTTACCTCAAAATAACTAGTTATCTCTACCTTTTTACTTGTAGTACCATAATTCGTAATGAATGATCTTCTTACCTCTGAATTATCTTCTGTAGACACAGTAATATCCGTTCGAGTAGTAATATCATTATCAACCCTTGTAAATTCTGCCTTATCTAAGGAGAAGGTTACCTCATAGCTATCACCTTCCGTTTTACAAGGTTCATAAGTTGTACTGAAATATTTGTTTTCATCAACGTCTTTAATATATACGAACATACCCGTATTGTCTTTTGTTACATCTTCCTTCCATCTGTAAATCATGGTTTTATCTAGAAGAGAATATCCTGCACCACTATTAGAAATCATTAATGAATAATTTCCATTTGATATTAAATGTGTTTCTGGCGTTTCTGTTTTTGCTGTTGTATATTTTCTAACTATAATTTTTTGTTTACCTATAGGATCTCCGGTTACATTAAAATTATAATTTCTATCGTATACTACTCTTTTAGAAATTTTCTCTTGAAGTAATAATTCCGTTGCTTTGACCTTTGGCAAAGCATGAAATCTTCTTTGAAGAATATTGTTTAATAATACATTATCTAAAGCCATTAAGCTCATTCCTTCATGATGAATCATGAAACACTTAATAATTTCCTTAGAATCATCATTAGACATTCTACTTTTAGTATAATCTACGGATTCATAAAAACCATACATTCCTTCTAATCCTTCTGATTTAAGTTTTATAAGATTATCATAAGCGCCTCTAAAATCAGTTTGGAGTGCCATAACAGTAGAATATGGTGCAATAACCAACTCATTTTCAAGCCCTGACTTTAATCCTACTCCAGCTACTCCAAATGCCTTATATTGATAATTTGAATTTAAATCAAAATTATAAAATGCAGATTCTGAGATTCCAAAAGGCACCCCTCTTTCATAACAATATTTCTTTTGCGCTCCAATTACAGATTTGTAAGTTTCATCAAGCATTGTATCTGGATAATTTTTCATTATAAGTAGAGGCATCATGTATTCAAACATGGTTCCGCTCCAAGAGACTAGTCCCTTACTTTTTCCCATAAGAGTCATAGACCTACCAAGCTTAAACCAATGTTTTTTTGGAACATCTCCTTTTGCTATGGCAACAAAACTAGCCTGCCTTGACTCAGAAGCTAATAAGTCATAATAACTCTTACCTAAACTATCATTTTCAACATCATATCCAATTCTAAACAGCTCTCTGTCTTCGTCATATAACATTTTAAAATCAGTGTTTTCTGACATTAAATTTATTCTTTCTTTTAATTTCAGTATAGTATTAATAATATTCTGAGATTTTTCTTTTGTCTGTTGTAACATAATTCTGAGTTTTGCTAAGGATTTATCACCTTTTAAATTACTATTGAGCCTATTTAATATATTGGTTGTTTTTTCTGGTATACTGACTAGCGTTGCGTTTTCAATTAAATCTTTTAATGATTTACCAAGGTCTGAATCAAAGTTTTTTTCGTAAGCATAATCAAACCAAGGGAAAAACTCATTTATCTCGTCTAAGAATCGAGCCACGTCATTTTTAAGTTTTTTATTCCAATATAATTCTTTATTTACCACTATTTTTTCTACTTCTACAGTTTTTAATGACATATCTACAAGCAGAGTTTTAAAACATTCAAAATCAATTTTATCATTGTTCAAACTTCGAATAACATCATGATATAATTCTTTTGCATCATTGAATGTTTCCGTTTCTTCACTAGCGAGCCTTGTAATATCTTGTAGGCCCTTAGTTTTAGCAATACTAAATATTGGATTGCCTAAATATTCTTCAAGCGACTGTGCAACTATCCATAGGTATCCAACTAAATTTCCACTATCCACTGTTGATATATACCTAGGATAAAGCGGAGTCTTAGTTAAAGTATCATACCAATTATAAAAATGACCATTGTACATATCCATAGTTTCCATTGAAGTCATAATCTTTTCTACTCTGCATGTAAAATCTATAATCCCTATATATCCTAAATCATAAGCAACTAGGTTTGATGTTAATTCCATGCCCATATTGGTTGGTGAAGTTCTATTAGCTAATCCATTAGGTGGATCTTCTTGATAATTATCCGGTCCAAGCCAATTATTTTCTTCATTAACAAAATCCTCAAAATATGCCCATGTTTTTCTACTTAATTTTCTGAGGAAAATATTTTCGACCTCGAGCATTTCCAAAGTTTCTACATTTCTATCACGACTTATTACATATGCAAGTATAGGGCTTAAAAACCAAAGCACACATGAAGGTATACTAAGAATTCCAATACTCCTACTTGAATGAAATGATAGAAATAAAATTAAGATTGAAACAGCACTCCCAACCCACATAGAAGATACAAAATTTTTAAGCTTTTTTCCTGATTTTACTTCTACGTCAGCTGCCGTCTGCCATTCCAATAAATTTTTTCTGCTTATAAGTAACCTATATAATGTTCTTATAATCGCATCTAACATCATATATGCTTGATAAGGTATAAAGCATATAATCAAAAATGTTTGTTCTATAGCCATTTTACCATTTTGTACTTTGCCAGATAAACTTATACCTATAGCAGGAGAAACCACAGCTTCAGTTACATCAAAAAGAATAGGTGATAAAATTGCAATAAAAGCTGCAATAACCCATTTATCTGTTCCATTAGGCAATATTCCTCCTAAGGCAAGTATAATCAAAATTGTAATTGAAGGTGATAATAAGCTTCTTCTTAAATTATCAAATATTTTCCATTTAGATAATTTATTTAATGGTGAAGCTTTTTTTAGCCATGGCAATAGTTGCCAATCACCTCTAGTCCATCTATGTAACCTCATAGAACTAGAATTATAATAAGCTGGATATCCATCTATAAACTCCACATCTGTAACTAATGCAGTCCTAACAAAAGATCCTTCTAACAAGTCATGACTTAATACAGTATTTTCAGGTATTTGGTCTTTTAACATATAGTTAAACACATCTACATTATAAATCCCTTTTCCAGTAAAGATACCTTCTCCAAATATATCTTGGTATACATCAGACACTGCAGTGCTATATATATCTATGCCTGTTTCACCTGAAAATATTTTTGAAAATAAAGTTTTATTTGCACTAAGAATAGATACACCTATTCTTGGTTGCATTAAACCATATCCTCTAATTACTTTCTTTTTACTATAATTTATAACAGCATTATTTAATGGATGCGCCATAGCACCTATAAGCTTTTTTGCAGCGTCCCTTGGTAGCATTGTGTCTGCATCTAATGTAATAACATAATTAACCTTTAAAAGATTCTCAGCATTGCTGCTTATTACATTGTAACTAGTCTTTTTACTACCTCTTAAAAATTGATTAAACTCCATAAGTTTTCCACGTTTTCTCTCGAGTCCAATCCACTTCTTTTCCTTTTTATTGTATTGCCTATATCTATTCAAGAAAAAGAATATCTTCTTATCAGAATTACAATATTTCTTATTTAATAATTCTATAGCTAAAATTCCTGCATCATTTATTTCTTTATCTTCCTTTTCTTTTTCGTTATCACTGTCCTTAAAGTCCCCCAATAAAGCAAAGAATAAATTTTCTTGTCTATTTGCTAAATAATATATTTCTAAGTCATTTATTAATTCAACTACCCTACTAGAATTATTCAATAAAGTTGGAATTACAACAACCGTACTATATTTTTCTGGTATTTCTACATTCAAATCCATTTTCGGAATAAAAGATGGATTACTTAGAACACTTAAGCTCCAATTAAAAATAGATATTACTATCTCACTACATGGCACTAGTATAACTATTCCTGCTAAAATATATCTCCATAAATCTTTGTTATTATCATTCAATAAGCTACTGATAATTATAAAACACCCTAATAACATTGTGAATATAATAATAGTACCTATATAATAATTTTCTTTATTCTTATTTATTCTATTTATAAGCCCTTGTATCCCAATGTTTTTATATCCTATTTCTTCTTTTAATTTATTAATCCCATCATCTATTAAGTAATAGCCAACATGCTTTTTATAAGTGTTACTTTCTAAATCTTCACTCGCGTTGCAACATTCAATTGTTTTTTTTGCTATATACGATTCTGGAAGTTTTGTGTGTTTTGATAATTTTTCTATTTGATGTCTATAGGCATCTCTAGATTGAAAATCCATCTTGTTATAAATTCCAGAAGGATCCTCTCTTAAAGTACTCTCAACAGAGCTTAGTTTTTCGAAATAATCCTTCCAATTTAAGCCTCCAATTACTCTTATGCTATTAATGCTGTTGGCCATGGATATTTCAAAATTAGCTTCTATTTGATGTTCTAAAGCTATAACTCTTTCAGAACTCATCTCCTGAGCACTAAGCTTCTCATCTATATAATTATAAACTTCAGTAGAATCAATTCCATTATCTCTTAACAATTTTAATAATCGTTCTGTAAAATGAGAAGTAAATGAGATTTTTTGACTATTTAATAAAGAAACCTCCGTGCCAATTTTACCTTCAGTAAAAGCATTAATTAATCGCTCTGCAACTAACTCTGCTTCTTTTTTATCCTGCTCTACTTTAACAATTTTCTCCGTTATCTTGCTAATATTTTGAATTAAAGCTATTCTAAGCATTATAGGAATAGCCCAAAGTTCACCACTTGAAAGTACTGCATTTTTTTGGTATGCACTAATAAAGTTTTCAATAACAGCCTCATCCATCCTACCATCAGTATGAGATACTATTTCAATAGCGATATGGTAAACTCTTGGATAACCCTTCATAACTCCTTTGTATATCACAGGTAAGTCTTTATAATATGTTTGTGGCATATTATATTTTATACTTTTATACTCTTTTTCTACCAAGTATAAGTTATCTAAGAGCCATTCTGCAGCAGGTAATACCTCTTTTTTATTTTTACCTTCTTTATCAATGTTCTCGTAACCTTTTAAAATTTTTTCATAACTTCTATCTAAATTACTAATAAGCTTTTTCTTGCAATTAGTATTCTTGATATCAGAGTAATGACGTGCTATTTCAAAGGCATGTTTTTCCAAATCTTCCCCGTTAACGTTTATAGTTGGAACATCTTTTAGTAAGTTTTCCTCTTGATAATAACTCAAGTTTTTTCTTACCACTATGTAAATTAAAATACTTATCACGACTATTGCCCCTAATATAACATATGGCATTATAAACACCCCTTTAACACATTTTGTTGATAATATTTGTAAAGTTTTAGGACTAGTTGAAATTATTATCTCCAACTAACTGTTTAATTATTAGTAAAAATAACAAAAAAACTTACAATAAATTATTGTAAGCCTTTTGTTTGATCGATTTAAGTTTATTTTTATTAAATTTTATAAAATTCTTCAAAAGACTTTGTAACATAAGTATGATCCAATACTCCTCCTAGTTCTCTTATAGAATGCATGGCTAGAGTTGGACTTCCAATATCTACAGAGCGTATATTTAAATGAGTTGAAGATATTGGCCCTATAGTTGAACCTCCCCTGGCATCAGATCGATTTACAAACTTTTGCATAGGTACCCCTGCTTTTTCACAAACCAATTCATAAACTGCATCAGAGTTGCTATCAGTTGTATAACTTTGATTTGCACTAATTTTTATAACTGGGCCTTTATTCATGTAAGGCTTATTCGTTGGATCATTTTTTTCAGGACTATTAGGATGAAGTGCATGCGCATTATCGGCAGATATTATAAAAGATTTAGAAATAGCTCTCAAAAAATCCTCACGATTTTTATCTAAACATATTGTAATTCGCTCTAAGATGTTAACTAGCATATTCGAGTCAGCACCTTGCTTTGTTGAACTTCCTACTTCTTCGTTATCAAAACAGACCAATACATTAGTTGCATCTGCAACTGGTGTTTTAGAGAGTGCTCTTATTCCAGCATGTACCATCGCTAAATCATCTAATCTCGAACTTGAAATAAATTCATTGTTTATTCCAATAATTGATCCCTTTTGGTATTCATAAAGAAATAAATCAAAATCAATAATTTGTTTGATATCTACGCACAATTCTTTTGCTATTGCAGTCAATAGGTAATTGTTTTTTTCAAATTCTCCACTCACCATTGAAAGTAATGGTAATGTATCCTTTTGTTTATTTAGTTCAATACCAGAATTAACATCTCTATTCATATGAATAGCAACATTTGGGATTATAAGTATTGGCCTATTAATATTTACTAATCTAGTTTCTGGATATAGAATGTTTTTACCTCTTAGAGTTACCCGTCCAGCTATTGCCAGGGGCCTATCCATCCAGGTGTTTATTATAGGTCCACCATAAACCTCTGTGTTTAGTTTCACATATATATTATCTACTACCATTTCCGGTTTTGGTTTAATTCTAAAACTGGGTGAATCTGTATGTGCTCCAATAATTTTAAAACCATTTTCCTCGATTTTTCCGTTTCCAACTACAAAAGCAGTTAGTGCAGAATCATTTTTAGTAACAAAATATTTTCCACCTTTTTTAAGGTTCCACTTCTCTTCTTCTTTAATCTCCACAAATCCATCTTTGCATAAATCTTCCTTAGCCTTTGCTACAGCATGATAAGCGGTTGGACTATCATAAATATAATCAATAAGATTTTGGGCAAATTCTAATTCTTTACTCATATATATTCCTCCAATGAATGTTAAGGCATATAAGCACTTTGCTTATTCCTTTTATTAGTATAACAAATTTTTTTGATAATATTTCTATATAATCTAAAAAAATGCTATAATTAATTATAAGTAAAATGTTTAAAATAAATATTTTTATTTATACTATATAATCAGAGGTGGAATATGTTATCAAAATTTTTAATTTCAAAGTTTATAAAAAATTATCAAGACACTAATAACAAAAAAGTAAGAGATTCTTATGGTTACTTAGGTGGCTTAGTTGGAATTATTTTAAACATAATTCTTTTTGCTACTAAATTAATTGTAGGATTAATAACAAATAGCATAGCAATTATTGCAGATGCTTTTAACAATCTTTCAGATGTAGCATCGTCAGTTATTACAATCTTAGGCTTTAAATTGGCTAGTAAACCGCCTGACAAAGAACATCCTTTTGGCCATGGAAGACTAGAATATATTTCCGGACTTATAGTCTCCTTTATAGTAATTATAGTAGGTTTTGAATTTATTAAAACCTCATTTAATAAAATTATTCATCCATCAAAAGTAATCTTTAGCCTTGTACCATTTATATTAATATTAGTCTCTATAGGTGCTAAAATTTGGATTAGTAAATTTAATAAAACTATGGGCAAGGCAATAAACTCTTCCGCCCTAGAAGCTTCCTCCACTGATGCATTAAGTGATGTAATTAGTTCAAGCTGCGTTGCACTATCCCTGCTTCTATCTATCTGGATTGACTTTCCAATAGATGGATACATCGGAATACTAGTATCCATCATTATTATTTATGCCGGATATTCACTCATTAAAAAAACTATGAATCCCTTGCTTGGTGAAGCTCCTGATATGGAACTTGTGAAAGGAATTCAATCAAAATTATTATCATTTGACTATATTACAGGTGCCCATGATTTAGTTCTCCATAACTACGGACCTGGCAGGTGTATGGGATCTATTCACGCAGAAGTTCCTTGCGATATATCTATAGTTAAAATTCATGAAATTATAGACAAAGCTGAAAAAGAAATTTCTGAGGAATTTAACCTTTATCTAGTTATTCACATGGACCCTATAAATACAGCTGACGAAGAAGTTAAAGCCTCCCGTTTAGAACTTTTAGGTGTTTTAAAATTTTTTTCTATAATAAAATCAATTCATGACTTTAGAATTGTAGGAGAAGGCGAACATAAGAATTTAATTTTCGATGTTGTTATTGATTTTAATCCCAGCTTTTCAGAAGGAGACGAACTACACTTAGAATCCAATATTAATATAGAACTAAAGAAAATCTACCCGAATTATAATGCCGTGATGACAATAGATAGAGATTATATAGGGGTACAATAAAGTTAAAAAAGTATATATAGCTACTTAATAATAACCGTTTTTCTAAAGAATAATATTTTTTAGAAAAACGGTTATATTTAAATGTCTATAATGGGATATTTATTCGTCGCAATCGGAATCGTCATACCTAATATATTCAATATTTACCTGTTGTAATTGTAATACTTTAAGTCTAATATATATAACCATTTTTTCGGTTACTTTATTATAAAGCTGTACATTTGAATTAGTTTTATGGTGTAAAGGATCTGTATTAATATCGTCTTCAAAAATCCTTACTCCTTCTAATTCACAGTATGGGCTTTCAGTAAAAGTTGTACTATCTCCAGAAGATGCATTAACTACCGGTGGCACTGCATATACAACTTCTGTTACAGCTGTAAATGGGACCTCTATTGTTGTATGAGCAATTCTCCCACTTACAATTTCTTTTTCTACACAGTCAGCAGTAGCGTATTCTATATTTTTTCTTACGAATCCACTTATAAATAATTTCCCAGAAATGAGAGTGCCATCTGCAGCAATTGCACCTGATCTTGGAAGTAGTTTACATTGAGTTAAAAATACATCTTTCTTTATTCTTTTAATTTCAAAGAATGGTTCGTTTAATTTAAACACAGCTTCAACATCTATTTGAATCTCTCTTTCGCCAAGTACTACAGGGATTTTAGCTACTAGAGGGCCATTAATACCGTATGGTGTAATAGTAGTTCCACTACTTAAAGGTAATGTTTGTGAACTAATAATTTTACCACAATTATCGCAAGGATGTACAATTTGATTCTTTTCCAAAGGTAATTCCTCCTTTTATTGAGGTCTCAAGACCTTCTACATAATATGAAGAAATAAAAAAAGTGTTACTTTAGAATAATTTCTCAGGGGTTAATGAATACAAAAGTATTATACTTTAAACCAGTTGTAAGTAGTGTGTTATGTAGTTATATAGGTTTATTGCTACAATACCAACATATTTATATATATGATATAATTGCATAAATGAGATTAATAGGAGGAATTTATATGGGTATTTGTGATAAAATTTCAAAAGAGGTAAGTAAAAATGATTCCACCGCAAAAAATATTGATAATTATAAGATAAATAATATTACAATTAATGATATTCCAGAAATTCGCAGGTGTGTTAGTAAATGTAATCCACTTGACATGCATACACCATATACATACTGGGTAATTGCTAATTTTTTTAGTGAGTGTTCGTTTAAAATTTCGTATGATAATAAGATTATAGGGTTTATAACTTCGATAAAATCATTCAATAATGTATTTTTCATATGGCAAATGGCAGTATTACCTGGTTTTAGAAAAATGGGCTTAGCTCAAATTCTAATTGATACCGTTGTTAAAGTGATAAAAAAACAAGATATCTATTCACTTTATGCATCAATTGATACGGATAATATGGAATCAATGCATTCATTCAGTAAATATGCGAGAAATAAAAATTATACATTACTAAAAAGTGGAGAATTACATATAACAGATTTATTAATAAAAGACTTTGTCGAAAACGAAAATATCTATGAGTTATCTTTTCCCTCTTTATAGATGACACTATAAAGAAAATATACTACATATCAAAATGCTCATGTTTAAATCATACACATTTGACGACTAGCAAAAGCCATACAATGGCAATGATACAATTTGTTTAATGTATGATTGAGGGCCTAACTATACTGCGTTATACCTTAAACTAACTAAAGCAAGAGCAGAAATCTCTGCTCTTGCTTTTCACAATATTTGAAAATATAAATAGTTACTTTATACCTTCAATATATTTCATAATAATCTCTTTAAAATACTTAGGCGAAGAAACTATTGAATTTTTTTAATACAATTTCCAGTTTGAAGCTCCGTTACAATGCACTCAGAAATAAAATTTATACTGCATTGATTATAAACACACTTCGTTGCTAATCATATCTTGGTAAGTTTGTCTTTTACATATAAATCTATGAGTGCCTTCGTTTACTAAAACTACAGCTGCCCTAGGTATTTTATTATAATTACTGCTCATTGAATATCCATAAGCACCAGTTGAAAGTACAGCCACAAGGTCTCCACTACTTACTTTTGGTAACTTAACACCTTCGAGTAATATATCTCCACTTTCGCAACACTTACCGGCTATTGTAACTACCTCGGTACAAGGTCCATCTATTTTATTTGCGAGTACACATTGATATTGTGCATTGTATAAGGCAGGTCTTATATTATCTGTCATTCCACCATCAACTGCCACATACTTTCTAACTTCTGGTATATCCTTTATAGCACCTACAGTATATAATGTAATACCTGCATTAGCCACAATTGATCTGCCTGGTTCTATAACAAGAATTGGTTGTTTTATTCCATATTCTTTTGACTTAATTTTGGTTTCCTCAAGTATTGCGAAGCAAAACTCCTCTATTTCCTTCGGCTCATCACCATGGTCATAATAAACACCAAATCCGCCACCTAAATCTAATTCCTCTATATCATAACTGAATTTTTCTTTTATGTGTTTAATTAAAGTAGTCATTATATTTACAGCATCTTTATAAGGTTCTAACTCAAAAATTTGAGATCCTATATGGCAATGGAGTCCTGCAAGTTTTATGTTTGAAAGCGTTAATGCAGTTTTTATAACTTCTTCTAATTCGTTATTTAATATAGTAAATCCAAACTTTGAATCAATTTGTCCAGTTTTTATATAATCATGAGTATGAGCCTCTATACCAGGAGTTACTCTAAGAAGAACTCTTTGCATAATGCCTTTCTCCTTTGCATTTTCATTGATGATCTCCATTTCATGAAGATTATCTACTACAAAAGTACCCACTCCAAGTTCTATTGCCATTTTTATCTCATCAATAGTTTTATTATTACCATGGAAATATACCTTATCTAATGGAAATCCAGCCTTATAGGCAGTATATAATTCTCCTCCTGAAACTACATCTAAATATAACCCTTCGCATTTTATAATTTCACACATAGCGATAGTTAAAAATGCTTTTCCCGCATAAGCCACTTTATTATTCTCAGTACCAGCTTTAAAAGATTTATAAAACCTTCTACAATTATCTCGAATAAGTTGTTCATCCATTATGTAAAGAGGGGTACCGTATTCCTTGGCTAGAACCTCTGCACTAACACCTGCAATACTTAGTTTATTATCATCATTTTTTATATTACCAAATAATTTCATATATTTCCCTCCTTCAATCCTTTTGTTTATAAGTTGAATTCTTTTGCAATAACTTGTATAGCCTTTGATTTATCTCCTGTTTTGATAGCACAAGTAATCCTTATTTCGGATGTAGTAATCATTTTAATCTCAATATTGTTTTTGCTAAAAACTCTAAACATTCTAGCAGCTACACCAGAGGTTGTCTTCATGCCCAGTCCCACCATTGAAAATTTAGTTATATCCTCATCAACTATAACTTTAGTATCCACTGTTAATTTTTTTATAATTTTTAAACTATCCTTTAAGTTATCTTTAGGTATTGTGAATGATACACTTACCATTCCATCTACAGGTGATGATTGACTTATCATATCTATATTAACTCTTTTACTTCCTATAGCTTCAAAAATGGTAGCTAATATATTCACATCTTTAGGTATATTCTTAAGTGTCACTTCCACATCATCATCGCTCGTAGCAATTCCTGTTACTGGTTTACTTTCCATATTCATGTTCTTTACCTCCTTGATTACAGTTCCTTTTATATCACTATTACTAAGGCCTACATATATAGGTATACTATATTTTTGAGCAAGCTCTATTGACCTTGAATGCATTATTTGAGCTCCCAAACTTGCGAGCTCAAGCATCTCTTCATATTCTATCTCATCTAACTTTTTAGCATCGCTATAAGCTCTAGGATCAACACTATATATTCCAGAAACATCAGTGTATATTTCACATCTTCCATCAAGCTTAACAGCTAAAGCAACAGCTGTAGTATCAGAACCACCTCTACCGAGTGTTGTAATATCACCTTCTCCATTTATTCCTTGGAAACCAGCAACTATTACAATTTTACCTTCTTTTAAGCTTTTTTTAATTTTATTTCCATGTACATCTTCAATTAACGCTTTACCATATTGTCCACTAGTCCGAATTCCAATTTGATAAGCGGTATAACTTATGGCATCATATCCCAGGCTCTTAATTGCCATGGCTAAAAGTGCACTTGAAATTATTTCTCCGGTTGATAATAGTGCATCTAGTTCTCTTTTATCCGGATATTCTCCTATCCCTTTTGATAGAGCCAATAAATCGTCTGTAGTATCCCCCATAGCCGATACTACTATGACTAAATCCGTATCTTTATTTTTTCTCTTTACTATACATTGTGCAATACCTTTAATTTTCTCTGTAGTCCCTACAGATGAACCCCCATATTTTTGAACAACTACTGCCATAATAAAATCACTCCTAATAATATTTACGAATTTTGTATATTACAAACCAAACTACTAATCATTTTAAATGTTTTAACTCCAAAAAAAAACAATACAGCAAAGGAACACCCTTGCTGCATAAATTATATATTTTTATACAAACTTCGTGTACCTTGTAGCTCTCCACTGAAAAATCAGTGACAATTTTGTATATATTATATACAAACCCAGAAAATAACTTTACCAATCTATTTTCTTCGGCTATAGCTCCTTTTCTTATTCCTCTTCATCTGTCGACTCCGAACAAGTACTCTTAGTTACAGCACCTCTACCCTAGGTAGTTTACTTATTTTATTAGTTTCTAGTTTATCACAGTACGTTTATAATCACAAGTATCAATTATAGGGATTTTTGGTAAAATATAAATTTATCTATACTATTTATATATTTCGCTGCTTATACCCTTCTTTAAAAGCATGCTTGCAAGTTCTTTTGCACCCTCTAAAGAATGATCTCTATAATTTCCGCATTGGACTTCATTAGCTGCCGGTATTTCTTTTGTTTCTAATACCTTTTTCAATGCATAATTTAGTGTTTCTATAACCTTGTCCACACTAACTTCATTCCATGCAATCATGTAAAAACCTGTTCTACAGCCCATAGGTGAAATGTCTATAATTCCGTCCATTACTTCTCTCATATATCCAGCAAGCAAATGCTCTAAGGTATGAATAGCTGATATATTCATAAACTCTTCATTAGGTTGCATGAATCTTAAATCAAATTTTGTTACTTTATCACCCTTTTCCCCTGTCTTCACCTCACATTTTCTTACAAAAGGTGCCGCAACCTTTGTGTGATCTAATGAAAAACTTTCAACTTTAACCATATAATCTTACCTCCTAAATTTATTAATTAAGTATTTTTTTATATTGTAAACACTTTTTTACCTACTTACAATTTTACTACAATATATACATAAAAAACAGTGCAAAGGAGAATCTCTTTGTTCAATGGTCTGTTTCATCTTATATATGCACCTATAAATTTAAAAATGAACTTTTGTGCACCCTTTAAATCAAACTACATAATATATATATTACAATGTTATTTAATTTTAGGAGATGATAAAATGTGCGGTATTGCAGGATGGGTTAATTTATACGCTAATATTGAAAAAGACGATAGAATTCTTTTTAAAATGACCGATACCCTAAAACAAAGGGGACCTGATGCTTGTGGTTTTCATTTTTCAAAACATGCTATATTAGGTCATAGACGTTTAGTAGTAGTTGATCCAGAAGGTGGAGCGCAGCCTATGACGAAAAAAATAGGAAATAACACCTATACTATAGTTTATAATGGTGAGCTTTATAATACAGACGATGTACGAAAAATACTAAAAGAGAATGGATTTAGTTTCACCTCATATTCTGATACAGAAGTGCTTTTGGTAGCCTATATTTTCTGGGGCGAAGAATGTGTTAAACATATAAATGGTATTTACGCTTTTGGAGTTTGGAATGAAACTCATCAAACACTCTTTTTAGCAAGAGATCCCTTAGGAGTTAAACCTTTATTTTATACAATCAAAGATAATTCATTAATCTTTGGTTCCGAAATAAAGACTCTCTTAGCTCATCCATTAGTAGATCCAATTCTTGACAAACAAGGCCTTACTGAACTTTTCGGCTTTGGGCCTGCAAGACCTCTTGGCAGTGGTATATTCCAAAATATAAAAGAATTGCCTCCATCGCACAGTTTGATTTACAGTAAAGAAGGCATTAAAACAAAGGAATATTGGAAACTTACTGCTAAAGCACATGATGAAAACCTAGCTACAACTGCAGAGCATATACGTTACTTGCTTGTAGATTCAATTGAAAGGCAACTAGTTGCAGATGTTCCAGTGTGTACCTTTTTATCTGGTGGACTCGACTCAAGCATAATTTCTGCAGTGGCTTCAACTTACTTTAAAAAGAATAATTTACCCAACTTAAATACTTATTCTGTAGATTATGTTGATAATAGAAAGTTTTTTAAACCTACAGAATTTCAACCAAATACAGATGCAGACTGGATTTATAAAATGGTAGATTATATTGGCTCAGATCATCACGATATACTTATTGATACACCTGAGCTTGCATCAGCACTTAAAGATGCTGTTAGAGCTACTGATCTCCCTGGCATGGCGGACGTAGATTCATCGTTATATCTCTTTTGCAAGGAGGTAAGAAAAAAATCCACTGTAGCTTTATCCGGCGAATGCGCTGATGAGCTCTTTGGTGGTTACCCATGGTTTAGGCGTGAAGAAGACATAAATGCCACAACTTTTCCTTGGTCAAAATTCGTAAGTGATAGAAAGAGTATACTCTCTCCTGATCTTCAAAGTCTTCCACTAGAGGAATATGTCCAAGAAAAATATGATGAGAGTCTTCGGAATGTTCCAGGTCTCCCAGGTGAAAGCGCAAGAGAGCATAGAATGAGAGAATTATTCTATTTAAATATAAAATGGTTCATGATAACCTTGCTTACAAGAAAAGATAGAATGAGTATGGCTAGCGGACTAGAGGTAAGAGTTCCTTTTGCAGACCAGAGACTTGTAGAGTATGCATACAATATCCCTATGGATATGAAATATTATAATGGACGTGAAAAAGGAGTATTAAGAGAAGCTCTTACAGGTCTACTTCCAGATGATGTACTTTGGAGGAAAAAGAGTCCTTACCCAAAAACTCATAACCCTAATTATACTATGGCAGTTCAAAAATTGATGAATGTTATATTAAAAGATAAATCTTCACCAATACTACAAATCATAGACCAAAAACATGTTCAAGAGATAGTTGATTCAGGTGGTAATGCATATAAGAATCCTTGGTATGGTCAACTTATGACAGGGCCTCAACTTATTGCTTATTTAATACAAGTAAATACTTGGCTTAAAGAATATAAGGTTATATTAAAATAAATCAAAGCCACGTTGAATATTATTTCAACGTGGCTTTCAATATATCATTCTTATTTTAAGCTTTTTCCATTTGTTCTTATTACTTCTTTATACCAATCAAAGCTCTTTTTCTTATATCTTTCTAGGTTATAAATAACTTTCTTAAGTAGTCTTTCAAACAAAAACACCTTATAGAGTAGACTTTTTATTTGTCTACTTTATAAGGTATAAATTGAATTTTAACTAATTTTATTTACATTACTTCATTATCTAAGTTTGCCCCAGCAAACTGACTATTATAAAGATCTTCATAGAAGCCCTTCTGAGCAAGAAGTTCATTGTGGTTACCCATCTCAATAATACTCCCTTTGTTCATAACTAATATTAATTCTGCATCCTTAATTGTAGAAAGTCTATGTGCAATTACAAAACTTGTTCTATTTTCCATAAGCTCTGTCATTGCCCTTTGAATATAAACTTCTGTTCTTGAATCAACACTACTTGTAGCTTCATCAAGTATCATAATTGTTGGATTTGCAAGTATTGCCCTAGCAATCGTAAGAAGTTGTTTTTGACCCTGAGATATATTAGAAGCTTCTTCATTTAGTATTGTATTATACCCATCAGGAAGAGTCTTAATAAAGTGATGTGCATGAGCAGCCCTTGCTGCCTGCATAGTTTCTTCATCAGTTGCTCCTTCTATGCCGTAAGCGATATTTTCCATTATAGTACCATTAAATAACCAAGTATCTTGAAGAACCATACCAAACATACTACGTAATTCTCCACGTTTTATATCTCTTATGTCAACTCCATCTATTGAAATCTTACCTGCATCTATCTCATAGAAACGCATAAGCAAGTTAACAAGTGTAGTTTTACCAGCACCTGTTGGTCCAACTATTGCAATTGTATGACCTCGTCTTACATCAATATTCATATCTTTAATAAGTGATTCTTCTGATTTGTAACTAAAATCAACATGTTCAAACTTAACTTCTCCCTTAGGAAGCTTAATTACCTTACTATCCGAAGTTTCTGCAATTTGTTCAACTTCATCTAATAATTCAAAAATACGTTCAGCTGAAGCTACTGTTGATTGTATGATATTTGCGATGTTAGCTGTTTGAACTATTGGTTGTGTAAACTGGTTAGAATATTGAATAAAGGCTTGAATATCACCTATAGTTATTCTACCTTGCGTTGCTAGAAATCCACCAACAACACAAACAACTACATACCCTATATTACTAACAAATCTCATCATAGGCATTATTATCCCAGATATAAACTGAGCTTTCCAACCTGAAGTATATAATCTATCATTAATATTTTCAAACTGCTGTATTGAATCTTTCTCATGACCAAATGATTTAACTATTTTATGACCAGTATACATTTCCTCAACATGACCATTGAGTGCTCCGATTTCTTTTTGCTGAGCAGCGAAAAACTTTTGAGATCGTTTTGCAACAAAAGCTGTCACAACAATATAAAGTGGCAATGTTAAAATTACAACTAGCGTCATTAGTGGGCTTATTGTTAGCATCATAACGATAATACCAATTATTGTAACAATAGACGTAATAAGCTGAGTAAGACTTTGTTGAAGAGTTGTTGAAATGTTATCAACATCATTTGTTACACGACTTAATATCTCACCATGAGTTCTTGAATCAAAGAATTTAAGTGGCAACCGTGAAAGCTTATCTTCAACTTCTCTTCTCATATTGTAAACAGTTTTCTGTGCAACTCCAGCCATAATATATTGTTGAAGGAAGCCAAAAACTGTACTTACTAAATATAATGCAAGAAGTAATAAAATTATATTTCGAATATATGTGAAATCTATCATACCGCCATTTACATTCATTATCTTAGAAATTCCAGCTTTAATTTGAGTAAGCCCCTCAATAACTTTAGGACTTTTCGCTGCTGCAGGGTTAGCCTTTATTAAAGCTGCTATTTCGCCCTGCTTAGCATGCAACTGAATTAAACCATACTTATTCATTATGCCTTCTACTAATCTATCTATAGCTTTTGCTGAAATCTTAGGTCCCACTATGGTAAAAACAGTGCTGATGATTGCAAATATAAAAACTAAAATAAAATTAGTTCTTTGAGGTTTTAAATACCCTAAAAGTCTTTTTAATGTCCCTTTGAAGTCTTTGGCTTTAACTATTGGACCCGCAAAGGATCCCATTGGACCACCCGAGCGTCCCATTCCGCCTCCTGAACCTCCACCTGATTTAGTGTTCTTATTGTTTTCACTCATGATAATTCCTCCTCTGAAAGCTGCGACGATACAATCTCATGATATATCTTACAACTAGTTAAAAGTTCTTTGTGAGTTCCAATGCCGCAAATGTTACCATCGTCTATTACTATAATTCTATCTGCGTCCATAACCGTTGCAACTCTTTGAGCAATAATTATAACTGTAGATTTTGCTGTTTCATTTTTAAGTGCTGCACGTAGTTTTGCATCCGTTTTAAAATCAAGTGCCGAAAAACTATCATCAAATATATATATTTCTGGTTTTCTAACTAGAGCACGCGCTATAGATAACCGTTGTTTTTGTCCACCAGAAACATTTGTTCCTCCTTGGGCTATAGGATGATTATACCCTCGTTCCATTCCATTAATAAAATTCGTTGCTTGTGCTACTTTTGCTGCATGCTGAATTTCTTCCATAGTTGCATCATTCTTACCATACTTAATATTTTCAGCAATTGTTCCAGTAAAGAGTACGGTATTTTGAGGAACGAAACCTATCTTTGAGCGAAGGTTTTCCTGACTCATTTCGCGTACATCTACTCCATCGACCAATATTGCACCACTAGTAGCATCATAAAAACGAGGTATTAAGTTGATAAGAGTTGATTTACCCGAACCTGTACCACCAATAATTGCTGTTGTTTCGCCAGGTCTTGTACTAAATGATATGTTACTAATTGCTGGTTGATCTGCACCTGGGTAACTAAATGTTACATCCTTAAACTCAACGAATCCACTTTGTTTATTAGCGAGTATTGTAGTCTTTGGATCTATAATTTCTGATTCCATTTCTAAAACTTCATTTATTCTTATTGCAGACGCCTGAGCCCTTGGTATCATAATAAACACCATAGCAAGCATTAAGAACCCAAATAATATTTGCATTCCATATTGTATAAATGCGATTAATGAACCAACTTCCATGCTTCCAGCGTCTATTCTTTTAGCACCAAACCAAATAATTGCAACTGTCGTAATATTCATAATTAACATCATTACTGGCAATAAAAATGCCATAATTTTATTTACTTTAACAGCATTATTCATAAGATCAGTATTAGCGTCATCAAACCTAACCTTTTCAGTATCTATACGATTAAATGCACGTACAACCCTAATACCAGTAAGTCCTTCACGTAATACAAGATTCAATTTATCTATTTTAACTTGCATTAATTTAAATAATGGCATAGCGAATTTAAGAGTAACACCAATAATAATCCCAAGCAGCGGAATTACAACCGCAAAAATCCATGTTAGTGGACCATCCTCTCTTAAAGCCATAACAATACCACCTATGGCAGTTAAAGGAGCAAAAAGCATAATAGAAAAAATCATCACAGTTGCTGTTTGAACCTGAGTAACATCATTTGTAGTTCTTGTTATAAGGGTAGCAGTACCAACCTTATCAAACTCATGTAGTGAAAATCCTTCGACTTTTGTAAACAATTTATTACGAATAATCCTACCTAGCCCTACAGCAGTTTTTGATGATAGGAATGCAGCTATAACTGAGCATATAACACCACCTGCTGAGATTAGTAACATAAGTCCACCTATTCTAATTATATAATCTATCCCTTTATATGACCCATTAAATCCTAAAAACGAAATAGTTTGAACTACATCCTTCTGAGAGATACCTTTGTCAACTATATCCGCCATTAGCGTCGGTAAATATAGATTTGCAAGTACTTGAACAAAAATCAATATAACTATTGCCATTATTTGCACCGTATACTGTTTTAAAAACCTAAATAATTTCATCATTAATATCATCCCCAATCATTGTTTTACACTATTTTTGCTGATCACTTAAAAGTTTCTTAAGTACATCCAAGCCTTCAAATACTTTATGAATTTCCTCTGCATTTCCCTTACTCATTATGTCTGCAAGGTTTTTTTCAAATTGTTTATGAAAGATTTTATGCATGTCTTTAAACTCCGGCGATATACTTACGTAAACCACTCTCTTGTCATCCGAACTTCTTTCTCTTACTACCATTTCCTGCTTCTCAAGCCTGTCTATAATTCCAGAAACTGTACTATTTGATAAACAAAGTTCATTGCTTAGTTCTGTAATCTTTAGCTTCTTTTTTTTACTTAAAAGCCCCAAAACCATACCTTGAGGTGCAGACATACCTGTATCACTAAGCACTTTAGTCATACTATGTTTAAATAACTGCATAACTTCTTGAAAAAGTCTTGCAACTTCTATACTCTCATTCAATGTTTCCACTACTCAATCACCACCTCGTATATATTTCGCATACAATTGTTTCGTATACGTACATTTAGCTTACGAAATATATTATAATCCCATAAATATTTTATGTCAATACATATATTGAAAATAAATGGGCATACATTTATGCCTGCCTCTACCAGGGTTTACGAATATAAAAAGTAAACTATTTCGGTCCTATTATATAAAATTAGATTACAAAAGAATCACTTGATATTATATGGCTATGTTATATAAACGTACCTTATCCCATATAAGAAACCCTATATGCGAATAATTACAGAGTAAACAGTTCAAACTACTTACATAATTAATTTGTAAAATAATAAATGAGCTTTTAAACTTGGGTATGGACTTAAAGCGTGAGAAACTTTAACATATATTGGAACGGGAGTGATTAAATTTGGAAAACACACATAACTTTTTTCTTCCCCCAAAAAATCTTATTGGTGTAGGGGCTATAAAAGATTTGCCAACGGAATTATTGGCACACAAACTGAGCAAAGCATTAATTGTTACAGACAAAAACATAATAAGCTGTGGCTATGTTGAAATGGTTGAGACAATATTAAAAAGTTTGTTTATTTCCTATGACATTTTTGATGGCATCTTACATCCAAATGCGACAGTTTCATTTATAGAAGATGGTCTCACCTATTTGAATAAGGGATTAAACCCGTTAAAAAGAAATTATGATTTTATCATATCTATAGGCGGTGGGACAAACCATGATTGTGCTAAGGGTATCGCTATTGTAGCAACAAATGGGGGAGCGATTGGAGATTATGAAGGTTATAACAAAATGACAAAGCCTTGTTTGCCAGTCGTAGCAATTAATACGACATCTGGATCAGCCTCTGAAGTAGGTAATTTTACTATTGTAACAGATGAGAGTAGAAAATTAAAAATGACTATTGGAGATTCTAAAATGATGCCTATAATATCGGTAAACGATCCTATGTTTATGGTAACCATGCCTCCGGAAGTAACCGCTAGTTCTGGTATTGATGTTGCTACCCATGCTATAGAAGCTTTTGTTTCCACAGAGGCTTCACCAATCACAGACTCTTTGGCAATTGATGCCTTGAAAATAGTTTTTGGTTATTTAAAAAGAACATACGATAATGGCCATGATTTGGAAGCCAGAGAAAAGATGATGTTTGCAAATGTTATGGCAGGGATGGCTTTTAATAATGCAGGCCTGGGATATGTTCATTCAATGGCCCATCAAATAGGCGGATTTTATAATCAAACTCATGGAGTTTGTAATGCAGTACTATTACCCCATGTGTTAGAGTTTAACTCAGTGTCAATATCTGACGAAAGAATATTTAGAATTAGCGAAGCAATTGGTATTAAAACACATAATAAAAAAGAAGCTGTTAAAAAAATTATGAGTAGCATTCAAAAGCTCACTGAAGATATAGGTATTCCAACTCATTTAAAAAAAATGGGAGTTAAGAAAAGTGATATTGAATTTCTTTCAAAAAATGCTGAAAAAGATATAACATCCTCTACAAACCCAAGGCAGGGAACTTTTGTAGATATTATGAAGATTTATATTGCCGCTATGTGAAAGTAGGTTATTTGTATTAATAAAAAACAATTGGGGAAACTAATTTTATTAATTGTTATTATGAGAGGAGAAAATGTATATGGACGATAATACAAAAATACCGTTAGTTTCATCAGAGATAACAGGTATTTGGAACTCATACATGGGTGAAAATTTGTTGATATGTAAACTTAAACACCATTTGAACAGTGTTGAGGATACCGATACTCTCGCTATAATGAAGTATACTTTGGATTTGTCAAATCAACGTATTAAAGTATTAACTGATTTATTTAATCAAGAGAAACTACCTATACCAGGAGGATTCAGTGACAATGAAGTTAATATAAATGCTCCGCGTTTATTTACAGATACTTTCTACTTGCAGTATATGGCTTATGCCTCAAAAGTAGCAATGCAAAATTATACTCTGATTTTAAATAACATAGCACGTTCCGACGTTAGAAATTACTTTTCAAAATGTATTCAAGAATACATCGATCTTTACAATAGGTCAGCAGAACTGAGATTATCAAAGGGTATATTTGTAAGAGCGCCTCATGTAGAAGTGCCTAAAGAGGTACAATATATAAAAGATGAAAGTTTCATGTTAGACTGGTTTGGAGAAAAGAGACCTTTACTTACGTTGGAAATAACTCACATCTTTTCCATTGCTTCCGCTACCATACTTAGAAGCGCACAGTTAATTGGATTTGCTCAAGTTTCTAAGGATAAAAAAATTTCGGATTATATGTTAAGAGGAAAAGAACTTGCAACTAAACAAAATAATGCTTTTAATTCAATTTTAGCAGCTGAAGGTATTCCAATTCCATCTTCTTCCGACTTATATGTAACCCAGTCTACAGTTGCCCCCTTTTCAGAAAAATTGATGTTATATAAAATAATGATAATGTGTTCAGAAAAAATCGGTAGTTTAGGCTTTGCTTTGGCAGATATACAGAGAAGTGACCTACAATCTATGTGTATTAAATTTATGGATGCTGTTATGAAATATGCTAAAGATGGTGCGGATATTATGATCGATAATGGCTGGTCTGAACAGCCTCCACAAGCAATAAGACATGAAAATTTAGTGGAGGTTTAAGCTAATGTAGATTAAGTAAATGTCAGTATATAATATGAATATGTTTGTAATCAAAGTTGAGACGTGAAAAATAAGCAGCTCAACTTTGAATTATTTTCAATAGAACAAAAACTAATTAATAAATATTAATTAGTTTTTAGCATTTGGTAGAAATATATTAAAAATCCCCTCTTCCTTCAGTCTCTACTGAAAACGTTACATTAACTTTTATATCAGAATTGGATATTACCTTATTCCAATCAGAAACCGTTCCCCTTCCATACTTAGTCTTCCTAAATCCAAAACATCGGTTTTGTATTTTAATTTAATCTTATTAATAGATTCATTACACATTTTTTCTACGTAAATTTTCATGTCTTCTTCAAATTTTTTTAATACTTTAGGATCATTGTATAAATTTTCATATAATTCATTGGATATAATGTTACCCTTTAAATCCAAGTTTATTACAAACTTATATTTTCCATTAATTTTATCACATTTAATCTTTCTTTTAGAAACAGTAAAACAATTTATATATTTCTTTGAATCCTTTTGTAAGGTTAAGATACCCTTAACATTATTTTCTTTTAAAATATTAATTATTCTAGCTTCCTCAACGCCAGCTTTTCCAACCAGTTTATCTTTATTAAATATTGCTAGACCTATGGTTTCTATATTGGTACCTTTTATTTCTACAATAGGAAGCAAAGCATTTCTCCCTTCCTCATCCACTCTTACTAACAAATCTATAAGTGTGTATTGCATGGGATAAAAATTGTATTGTTGTAAATTACTTACCATCTTCTCAATGTATTCAGCAGAATTTGGATATCCTTTAACTTTATATTTCAACATATCCTCAGCTTTTCCTGTACATACTACACATATTGCTCTATCATTTATTTGGGGATTATTAATGCATATATCTAAAAAGTCTTTCAAACCAAATGTTGAAGCGGCCTCACTAAAGACAAATATTCTAGAAAGACCAATCGTTGACCTTGTACCAGATCTTAATTGCCTATCTTGTCTTGTATCTCCTATACTTTTGCCCTCTCCAGAAACTAAAATGCTTGATATCTTACCTTCTTCCTCAAAGGAATATATTAAAAAAGGTATTTTATATGTATTAGCAGGATCTGTATCTGCTCCAACGCCTATAGGTATTTGTAAATTTTCAACTAATTCTCCCTTTGAGCCCATAAAACATATAATAAAAATAAGTATAACAACAATTAATATATAAATTTTATGTTTTTTTATAGTTAACACCTCTTTTTAAATAAATCAAAATTGCTACTATTGAAATATATGTTAAGTTAAATATTACATAAACAGGGATTAGCTTTTCCATATAATAACTAGTAGTTGTTGGATTTCCATATAGAAGAGATATAATTATGATTATGGGATACAGTAATATAGTAAAGGTTTTAGCAGATGTTTTTTTTATGGATTGGTTTAAGCCATAAGAAACTGCAAAGTAAAAAGTGGATATACATTTAAATTCAACCAAAGACCATATAGTTACAAATATATATCGAAAGCTATTAATAACCGGAATTTTTATACTATCCGCTAAGGTTATAACAGGCCATAAATACTTTTGGGAACTATCAACACCTAAGTAATAAATAGTTCCAAATGTAACCCAAACATAAATAAATGTTACAATACCAGTACTTACAAGACCACATTTTAATAGTTTTTTTGCTCTTGTAAAAAAGGATAAATTAGGAATATAATTTCCATACCACAAAAAGCAAAAACTGTTTTACTTGAACCTTTTACTATATTGCTTAAGCCTGAACCAAATATAGGCATCAAGTTTAAAAGACTTCCATATGCTAAAATACCTACTGGAAAAATAATCAAGCATATAGTTAAATAAAAACCTATTTCATTCAACCTTCCGAGAGTTTTAATACCTTTATAAGATACAAAAGATATTGGAATTAAAACAGTTAATAAAACTTGATAATTTTTTAAGAAAGTTACTGCATATACTCTAAATACATTGCTATATCCAGAAAATTCTGCTGTTAGAATAAATAAAAAAAAGGATATAAAAATAAAATTTAGAATACTACCTAAAATATTTCCAAAACACTTTTTACTTAATACCAATATATTATCTTTAGGAAATTTTTTACTCATAAAATTTGCTACAATAACCAAATATATAGGATACACTGCCCCCAATATGATGCTTATCCAGCCATCCTGTTTTGAAACTTTTATAACGAGATTAGGTAGAGACATAGTTGCTATACCAGTCATAATTGCCTTTAATGTAAATGTAAATTGGCTTGGGGTTAATAAAGTACCTTTAGCTCTATTTATTTTTCTCACCTCTGAAATCACTTTGCCTTATAGGGTCATTATGTGGAATAACCTCAGGTCTTTTATTCATTTTCCAAATAGGTGCTCTTATAAATATATCCTTCATATCGCTTTTAGGAAATGAAAAATAGGGCACACCAAAATTCTCCATGGAACATAGATATGCTAATATAAAAAACCACCCTATTACTATTCCCAGTATCCCAAGCCAATTTGCTAAGAATAACATGGGGTATACTAACAATCTTATTGAAATAGACATCTGATAATAAGATATTGCAAAAGAAGCAACAACAGAAATTCCTGCAATAAGTAAAGTACTTGAACTTACGACTTTTGCTGCAAGTGCGGCATCTCCAATAATAATCCCACCTACAATACTAAGAGACTGGCCTATTTTAGTAGGCATCCGCAGTGCACCTTCTCTCATAAGTTCTAGGTTTATTTGCATCCCTAATAAAGACATAAATGGACTTAATGATATACCTTTTCTAGCTTGTATAAGAGACTTAATATAATCTATGGGTATAAGCTCTTGATTAAATTTAATCAGGGTTATATAAATTGCAGGAAAAGATATTACTATAAAAGCAGCTATTATTCTTATCATTCGTGTTAAAAATGTTTGAATTACTCTTCCCAAATAATCCTCTGGGGTTTGAAAAAACTCTATAAAAGTTGTAGGATAAGTTGTAACATATGGAGTGCCTGATAATAAAAATGCAATTTTACCTTCCATTAATTTGGATTCTACAACCTCAGGTCTTTCAGTACCGATTACCTGTGGAAATATACTGTAAGGATGTTCTTCCATACATTGTTCAAGAATACCATTTTCTGTAACAGAATCTATGTCTATGGTATTTATTTTATCCTTTATTTTTTGTAAAAACTCTTTATCTACAATATCATCTATGTACATGATTACTAAATCTGTTTGACTTCTCCTCCCTAATACAAATTTCTCAGTTGCTAAATTTTTATCTTTTATTCTTCTTCGTAACATACTGATGTTTGTTTCTAGGTTTTCTACAAAACCTTCTCTTGGTCCTCTTAAAGCAATTTCGTTTATTGGCTCTGTTATTGCTCTATATACTCCTCCTGTAGTATCGATTATGATAAATTTACAAGAGTCTTGCACTAGTAATATAGTTTTTCCTCTTTTAATATTATCCACAACTTTATTTGAATCTGTTTCAACATAGGTGTTGCTAACAGCAATATATTTTTTACATATATATTCCTCTATATTTCCCATGCTAATAAAATCCTCATTAACATGAAGCATTATTGGGTTTAGTATATCTCTATCTATCATATCTTTTTTAGCTAATCCATCCATATAAATAACCGCAGCTTCTAAGTAATTTTTTTCACCAATAATGAAGTTTCTTATTACTAATTCATTTTGGGTTCCAAGAAGCATTTTTATATTATTAATATTTTCATTTAAACTACATTTTTTGCTTAACAATTTCATCACCCCACATTAATAATATTTTTATTATGCCCTTGATTTATGAAAATATTTATATGGTAACAATACATTAACCTTTTAAAGATATCTTTTTAAAACTTAAAATCATAATACTCTTCAAGTAAATTTAATATCACACAAAAAAAAGCCCGAGAATATCATATGGATGACTTCTCGGACTAGTTATATAATAAACTTTTTAAAAAAACATTAGCTATTGTATAGTTGAACCCTCTATTTGTATAACCATTAAAGAATACCACTCACTTTTGCCATAGGAATATCAAACAGGAGCAAACTGACTATTATAAAGCTGCGCATATTGACCACCTATTTCTAATAATTTTTCATGGGTTCCACTTTGAACAATATTACCATTATCCATTACCAAAATTATATCGGATTCTTTTATTGTGGAAAGTCTATGGGCTATAATGAAACTGGTTCTTCCTTTTAACATTTTAAGAAATGCCTTTTGTATTCCAATTTCAGTTATTGTGTCTATATTACTTGTAGCCTCATCTAAAATTAACATAGGAGGCTCAACAAGCATTACCCTTGCTATAGTAAGAAGTTGCCTTTGCCCTTGTGAAAGATTTTCACCTAAATCAGTAATTATAGTGTTATACCCCTTAGGTAAACGGCGTATGAAGCTATGAGACCCAGAAGATTTGGCAGCAGTTATTATTTCATCTTCTGTGGCATCGGGTTTACCATAGGCTATATTTTCCTTTATAGTTCCTGAGAAAAGCCATGTATCTTGAAGAACCATTCCAAAATTACAACGTAGACTATCGCGGCTTATTTCATTTATATTGGTCCCATCAATAAATATACCTCCACTGTTAATCTCATAAAATCTCATCAATAGATTTACAAGAGTTGTTTTACCTGCACCTGTTGTACCTACGATGGCAATTCGACTACCCGACTTCACAGTTAAATTAAAATTTTTAATAAGGGGACGATTAGATGCATATCCAAAATTTACATTTTCAAAAGAAATCACACCTCGATTGTTATGAAGATCAATTACGTTTTTCCTGTCAGCTATTTCGGATTCCATGTCTAGCACATAAAATATACGCTCAGCAGAAGCTGCAGCTGATTGAATCTGTGTAAATATTGCGGTTATATCGTTTAGAGGTTTTGAGAATAAGGTTGAATATATAAGAAAACTTGATATGTCACCTATTGTGAGTTTACCAAAAATAACAGCAAAACTTCCAATAATACCAATAAACGAGTAGATTATGTTATTTACAACCCTTGTAGTTGGGCCTGATAAAGAACCATAAAATTGAGATTTTACACCTGCACTATATAAATCATTATTGATATCTTTAAATTTATTAATAGTGTCATCTTCATAATTAAACGCTTTTACAACTTTTTGACCATCTATAATTTCTTCAACATAAGCATTTAAATCACCCAAAACTTTAGCCTGTTTTTTAAACATCTTCTGGGAGCGATTTGTGATAAATCTTGCCATGAAATAAGAAGCTGGAGACAAAATCAAAACTACTAAGGTCATAACAGGATTTAAGTAGAACATAAAGCCTATAGCTCCTATTAGGGTAACAATACCTGTAATAAGTGTGGACAAGCATTGAATCATTCCGTCTGAAATTGTTTCTATATCGTTAACGAACCTGCTTATGGTATCACCATGAGGCTTAGTGTCAAAGAAATTTAATGGTAGGGTGCTTATTTTTTTGAAAAGATCCTGCCTCATATTGTTAACGCTAGAAAAAGCAATTAAGTTAGTTAAATATATCAAAAGCCAATTAAATATGTTTGAAGCTATATAAACTATAGCTATTGCAATTATAATTTTAAATACATAACTAAAATCAACAAGACCTTTTCCTATCATCTTATCTATAGTTTTACCTATTAGCAGTGGTGCAATAAGGCTTAAAATTACTGTTATAATTGCGCTTAAAAGAGAAAATACAACATATACTTTACTTCGTGACATATATTTTATAATTCTTTTAAATATAGTTTTATTCATTATTTATTTACCTCCTTATCTGAAAGCTGTGAAAGACATATTTCTTTGTATATATCACAATTTGTCATAAGATACTCATGGATACCTACTCCTACTATTTTCCCATCGTCAAATACAATAATTTTATCTGCATGCTTTATAGAACTGGCACGCTGAGAAACAGTAAGTACAGTCATGGTCTCACTGCAATTTTTAAGCTCAGTTCTAAGGGCTGCATCCGTTGCAAAATCAAGTGCACTAGAGGAATCATCAAGTATTAAGATTTCAGGTTTTGCAATTATTGCTCTAGCAATTGTCAGTCTTTGCTTTTGTCCGCCAGAAAAATTAAGACCTCCACGGGTTACTTGTGTATTGTAGCCATTAGGTAGCTCTTTTATAAATTCGTCAGCTTGAGCTATTTTTGCGGCGTCAATGATTTCCTCTTGCGAGGCAGCTTTCTTTCCCCAGCGAATATTTTCGCAAATGCTACCAGTAAACAGAACAGATTTTTGTGGTACCATGCTAATTTTATCCCTAAGTTTTTTTAGAGAATAATCTTTAATATTTACTCCATTTATTATTATTTCACCTTTAGTTGCCTCATAAAATCTTGGAATTAAATTTATGAAAGTGGATTTACCGGAACCTGTAGTTCCTATAATGCCTACTGTTTCTCCCTTATTAATAGATATGTTAATATCCATTAGTTCGCAGTCGCTAGCACTGTCATATGCAAAAAAAACATTTTTGAATTCAATGGAAACATCATTATCATCATGCGAAGATTTTTCTATTTGCATTCCATCGTCCTTAATTGATGCTACGGTATCAAGTATTTCATTAACACGGCTAGCAGATGCAAATGCTTTTGTAAATATAATAACAAGATTTGATAGTGCAACAAGTGCTAATAATATTTGTGTAACATAATTAACAAATGCAATAATTGTGCCTTGAGAAAGCGTGCCAGCATTAATGTGATAACTACTAGCCCATAAAATAGCAATTATTGCTACATTCATAACAAGAGTTGTAAGAGGGTTTAACAAAGCGGAGGTTTTGCCAACTAAAACTGCAGTTGAAGTTAAATCGTCGTTTGCAGCTTTGAATCTTATTTCTTCGTTCCTTGTCTTTGCAAAGGCACGAATTACTCGTGCTCCAGAAAGATTCTCACGAATTACTATTCCGAGTTTATCTAATTTATTTTGATATTTACGATAAAGTGGAGAGGTTCTACTTATGATAAGGTATATAATAATTCCAAAAATAGGAGTAGCTACTATCAATACGAGAGCTAATCTAAGATCTAATAACATTGACATAATAATTGCACCAATACATATAAATGGTGCACGAAATGCCATACGAATAAGCATAGCAACTGCGAGTTGAAGCTGATTTACATCACTAGTAATACGATTTGTTAGAGACGAGGCACCGAACTTATCTATTTCCACATAGGAAAACGTAGATATATGTTCAAATAAATTGTTACGCAAATTTGTACCAAAGCCTTGAGAAGTACGTGCAGCAAAATACTGACATGTCATAGAACTACAAAAACCTAAGATGGCCATAGCACACATAATCCCACCCATTTTTAACACATAGCTTGTATTGTGCGAGCTTACCCCGTTATTTATAATAAGTGCCATAAGTGTTGGAAGTAATAGTTCTAATAATGCTTCAATAAGCTTAAATGTGGGTCCTAAAATGCATTCTTTCCTATATGGTTTTAAGTATTTTAAAAGTTTAAACAAAAATCATCACTCCATTATAAAAAGTATTGCATGTTTTGTTCCATGCGAATATGATTATAGCATAGGGATTTCCATATTAATAATATATGTTTTATATATGTGGCATACGATATTCATATATATATTAAAGCCTTAATTAATGTTTGGTTTTGTAATTTTAATTATATATGGAGTGCCTGCCTATGTATAAGAGGAGGAATAGTATGGACATTAAACAGCTCAGGTATTTTCTTACAATAGCAGAGGAAGGTCAAATAACAGCTGCAGCTAGAAGGCTTCACATTGCTCAACCACCCCTAAGTCAACAGCTTAAACTTTTAGAGAGAGAACTTGGAGTAAAACTTGTAGAAAGAGGACCAAGGCATATCCATTTAACGGATGCTGGTGAAATTTTAAGAACTAGAGCAGAGCAAATTTTGGAACTTTCGGATTCTACAATAAATGAAATAGACGATTTCAAAAAAGGTTTAAACGGAACATTATCCATAGGAATGGTTTCATCCTCTGGTGCATTACTCATAAAAAATACTATGTCAAAATTTCATGAAGAATATTCTGGTGTAAAATTTTCTGTGCATGAAGGTAACACATTTAAGATCCTAGAACTATTAAATAGAGGGATCATAGAAGTTGGAATTGTCAGAACGCCATTTAAAGCCTTAAACTGTAATTATAAATGTATGAAGAAAGAACCCATGATAGCGGCAATGACAAAAAAATATTCTTCGGATTTAGAAGGGAATTACATCTCATTAGAACAACTAAGTGGAAAGCCATTAATTTTTTATCGAAGATTTGAACAATTAATAATGGATACCTGTATAGAAAGTGGTTTTAAGCCGGAAGTATTCTGCAAAAATGATGATGCACGAACAACACTTCTGCTAGCTAATGCAGGATTTGGAATTGGAATAGCTCCAAAATCCGCTTTTGAACTTTCATGTAATCAGAATCTTATTTATAAGGAAATAAAAAATGAAAAATTAGAAACATCACTAGCTGCAATATGGATAAAAGATAGATATATGTCTTCACTAGCAGATAGGTTTATAAAATGCTTCAATTAAAACTTAAGTATTTTTTATTTTTTAAAGATTAGATAGCCGCATATACGGATGGTGTAGATATAAAAATTTCCATTTATACTTTAATTATAAGTTGGAAAAATCAAACAATAATAAAAATTCAATAAATATAGAAATTGTAATATGTTATAATATTAGGTATAGATAATCAAACCTAATAAAAATTAATATAAGATTCACAGGAGGCAAATAAATGGAAAAATCAAAAGTATATTTTACAAACTTAAGAACAAAACCGGGATATTCTTTATTAGATAAACTTCAAAAACTTGTAACCCAGGCAGGTATAAAAACCATTGATTTTAAAGATAAATTCGTAGCTATAAAAATTCATTTTGGAGAGCCAGGAAATCTTTCCTACATAAGGCCAAACTATGCTGCGAGTATAGTTAAACTAGTGAAAGAACTTGGTGGTAATCCTTTCCTTACTGACTGTAATACTTTATATGCAGGAAGAAGATCTAATGCTGTAGACCATATTGAAGCTGCTATGGAAAATGGTTTTAATCCGATTTCAGTTGGTTGTAACTTAATTATAGCTGATGGATTAAAAGGTGGAGATTATAGAGAAATTCCAATAAACCAAAAACATTGTAAAACTGCTAAAATAGGTTCAGCCATTGCAGATTCAGATATAGTTATTTCTATGACTCATTTTAAGGGTCATGAAATGACCGGTTTTGGTGGAACATTAAAGAATTTAGGAATGGGCTGCGGATCCGTTGGTGGAAAGCTTGAAATGCATTCTGCTTCTAAGCCTTTTATGAAACATCGTAAATGTGTAAGCTGTGGTCAATGTATTAAAAATTGCCTACATGAAGCAATTACATTTAATGAAGATAAAAAAGCAACTATAGATTATGATAAATGTGTAGGCTGTGGTCAATGCGTTGCAGTCTGTCGCTTCGGCTCTGCAACAGTAAAGTGGAACGAGTCTGCTGATAGTGCTAATGAGAAAATTGCAGAATACACCTATGCAGTTATTAAAGACAAACCAAATTTTCATATTAGTTTCATTATGAACGTTTCTCCTAATTGTGATTGTTCTCCAGAAAATGATATAGCAATTATTCCAGATATAGGTATAGCAGCATCCTTTGATCCAATAGCATTAGATCAAGCATGTGTTGATATGGTTAATAAAGCAACAGCAATATATGGCTGTGAGCTTTCTGATAACCATTATCACGAAGGTGAGGATAAATTCTCAAACATACATCCTGATACAAATTGGAAAGTTGGACTTGACCATGCAAAAGAAATAGGATTTGGTACCAATGAATATGAAATAGTAACAGTTAAATAAAAAAGATGCTATTAAAAAGAGATAATACCAAGGAGTTGACCCCCCTGATATTATCTCTTTTTGTTTACCCATAAATACAAGGTATAATTGTGAAAGTAAAAGCTACATCTCTTTATGTAGTACTTAGAATAATAAATAAGATAATTTCACCGTAGTGACTTGCAATAAGAAACGATAAAACAATGAAATTCCACTTAGTAATTCTTCTTTTGCGAATATAAAATTCTCGTGAGACCACGCAGGACGCGTGGTCTAGCGAACCTGAGGCAGGACGCCGAATGTGAGCGATAGAGAATTTAATATGAGTAAAAGATTAGAATTACTTAATGGAATCTCCCGTTTTGAGTTCTTTTGCAAGGCACGAAGGAGAATACACTCACTACTTCATTTTTAGTATTCTACGCCTCTTAATGCTAGTCCTTTTGCTTTAGCCATAGGAATATATGCTGATGCCGTTGTTTCAGTTAATAATTTCTCTATATCCATAGCATTAATTTTCCCTTTACCTACTTCTAAAAGGCTTCCCATAATAATCCTTACCATATTCCATAAGAAATCATCTGCATTAATTTCTATTTCAATTATATTATTTTCTTCTGTTATATTTATATAATTAATAGTTTTAACAGTAGATTTAGTATTAGGAGATACTGTCGCTAAATACTGAAAATCATGAGTCCCAACTAGAGATTCTGCGGTAATCCTCATTTCGTCTATGTTAAGTTTCATTTCAGAGTTGTAAACATATTTTCTATTGAACACATTTCTTTGTTCACTATTGCTTATTTTATATACATAAGTTATTGATTTTATGTTATATCCTACATGGAATCTTTCACTTGCTTCCACCATTGATTTAACTACAATATCATCCGGTAAAGATTCATATAGATAATCCATAATAGCATCTATACTTAGATCACAATCTGTATGGAAATTAGCCGTATAATTTTCAGCATGTACTCCTACGTCTGTCCTTTCACAACCTGCAACCTCTATACGTTCCCCTGCCATTTTAGATAATGAACTTTCTATTTTTCCTTGAACTGTTAAATCGTTATCGGCTTGTTTTTGCCATCCTTTATATCTGCTTCCATCATATTCTAATATCGTTTTTAAATTTCTCATATATATCCACCTTTAATTTATTTAATTATTCATCAACTTTTTCCCCACCAACATAATTAATATATTGGTTCCTGACTGTTCATGGAAAAGCCGTCAACCATTACATCTAACCTTTCCTGCGTATCCTCTTTTATCTCTACAGGTTTTAGCTTTTTAACTATTCCAAAAGGTTCCTTCAATGAGAGTTTATCACCACGTCCTGATATAACCCACAAAGTTTTATATCCTTTTGGCATTACGTCCAGTTCTTCTTCACCTTTTCCATCTGTAAAATATATTAGTATGTTGGTATCCGTATTATTTACATACTTAAACACTGGTTCAAATTTTGTACCACCGCGACTATTACACCTCTCCCGTACACTGTTAATAGATTTGACCTTATATACCTGCCTTATCTCTGTATCACATTCAATAAGAGTTATTTCGTGTTTATAAGTTTTTACAATATTAAAAACTTCTTTTATTGCTCCCTGAAACTCCTCATCACTTATGCTACCACTTATATCTATAGCCAAGGTAATTCTAGCTGTATGTCCCCTAAGTTCTCCTCTTAAATCTAATCTATTAGGTTGACGTCTACTTCTCCTTGCTACGGTCTTTTTTTTATCACTTTCTAATGTTCCCATAATCTTTTTTAGATATAGATTCCAAGGAATTTCACCTTTGTTACCCTTCAGTCCCTTGAGGGTCTTCTCTAAATAAAGAGGAACTTTTCCTTTTTCTGAAAGTGCTGCAAATTTTTTAGTAAAATTTTTAAGAGTTTCCTCGTCTCCCTCTATGGATTCTTCCCATAAATCGTGAGTTTTAGATACATCATATTCTTTTTCTATATGCTTCTCCTTAGAGTCATCCTCTTCATTCTCATCTTCCTCTAACAGATTTAATGATTCTTGAATTTCAGCTGCATAGGATTCCATAGACATATAAGGTTGTAACTTTAAACTATACTTAAAATTTATACTGTCTATTGTTGTAGCATATGGTGGTAAATAATTCAGATATTGATTTACTACTATGTCCATGGCCATATTAATAGCCAATGTACTATATTTAGTTTTGAGACCCCGTGCGCGGTTTAAGTGGGAAGATAATATGTGATATATCTCATGTTTAATAGTGCTTTTCATCTGATCGCCACTTAGATTTAAGAATATATATGGATTAAAGTAAATAACATACCTAGATAATTTAAAGTTTACAGCTGTAGGCGCGCTTATATCATATTTTATTTCTCTAGACATTTGAAGAAGAAAATAGCCATAAAAGTTTTCATTATCTTCTATAAGCATAAAATTAACCATGCTAACAAGTTGCATAAAATCCTCTTTAAAATTGGTTGGCATATTTTTTATACTTACCACATTAGAAATCTCATCATAAAGCGAATTTTTGAGACTTTCAAAATTTTTCCCCATAATTTCACCTAACCTTTTATTTCATTGTAGGTTTTAAAATACATTTCGACGAAAGCTTCATTTTCCAAACATAACTTATAAACGCTAGCATTGTTTTCTTTAATTTCCTGCATAACTCCCATACCTAAGTCCACTGGGTATAACCTCAAGAATTCTACAAGTCTTTCTATATCACTATTAAAAACTTCTTTTTTATTTAAAATATTTAAAATATTTTTTGCAATCAAATATAACCTAGTATGGCTTTCCTTCTTAACTTCTGCAATTACCTCAAGAGATAATTTAACGCCTGTAAAAACATCATCATAAGAAATTAGAGGTTTATTATCTTCCTGTGCAAATGCCATAAACTCTCCGGCAATTTGATTACCTAAGTTACCTTTTAGAATGTTTAAGAATATTCTTTTAGCAATTGTAGCTTTGTTTTCCTTATATATACTATAGCTTTTAGAAACCCGCTCATAACTTCTAGGAGTTGCTCTTATTTGATCATCTTTTGGATTACTAAGTAAATATTCTGGAAAAGTAGATATAAATTCTATAACTTTTTGTTCTAATTTATTTTCAGAAGCCCATGAAATCCAAGCTAATGAATCACATTCCATATGTAGCAAAACAAATCTATTTTCTTGTGCTGCATCCATATCAACTACTTGATAATCAAAATCATCTCCATATTTGCTAGAAGGATTCATTGCAGCGAGTATCTTAACCTCTTTATTTAGCTTATAACCATTAATCTCTCTGTTTAATATAAGATTCATAAGCTCTTGCTGAACCGTATGCTCACAACGGTTTATTTCATCAATAAATAGAAATACCTCTTGACCATCATTTATTAGACTATTAATTTCTTGTAGTTTTGTGTGAACAGCGTAAACAGTATTTTTAACACGAACATCCTTGCCACTCGCATCTTTAAAGCTATAATCTTCAATTGTTGGAAGACCACCTATTTCCCCTTCTTTTAGAAGGTTTCCGTCTATAATAACTAAGCTCCAACCTTTGCGTTTTGCCAGTGTTTTAGCTAAGGCTGTTTTACCTATCCCACTTTCCCCTACAATTAAAGGTACTTCATCCGTTTCAATAACAAGCTCTACGCTTTGAACGGTATCCTTAAAATTCATAATTTATCCCCTTTTACATCATATTAAGTTTTTCATCAACTGCTATTTTTTTACAGGTTCTACTACCATATTTATAAATAAAGATTATTTTATCCATAGATATATTGCCGTTTTTCTCGTTTATACTTTCACAATTTATAAAATCTCTAACATATTTTTCAGTAATCTCGTCTTTAGATAATACCTCTCTAAATGCCGCCTCTACAGCATCCCTGGGTAATTCATTATTAAAATACTTTATTACCAATGCATTATGCTTTAAAAACAATATTTTTTTATCTTCATCTATATTTATAATGAACTTTATTGCAGCTTCATTTTCGCGTATTGCTAATATTTCTGCATTTATGGTTGCTTTTTTTATATATCGTAGTGCATCATAATTTATTTTTATAGCCATTATTTGAATTTCTTCACTTGGGTTATCTATGTATTTTATAGAGTCGTAATCTTTTTCTACAGCTAATCTTTGAAGTAGAACACTCGGACTTCTAGAGTATTTTATTGCGTAGCCTTTTTGCTGGATCCCTATCTTTATTAATTCTTCACATGGCTCTTTAATAAATTCTAAAGTATTCCAAAGCTTTGCCACAACATATTTTTTCATATCATAAGTTGGATTTTCTATAAACTCAATTGACATCGAATTGCTTTTTATAGCCAAATCCTTCATTTCATCAGTAGGATTTTGAATATAACGTAACATTATCCCATTTTTTTTTATAGCCATAAGTTTCATTTCATTACTGGGGTTTTCTATGTTTTTTATAACAATTGGGTTATTCTTTATCATCTCAAGAATTTTATCTTCTTTCATAAAAGTACACCTCATTACCAGACATCATCCCTCAAATAACTTGTAGATGCCTTATATATTTATACTAATTATATCATAAAAAAGAAAACTATAATTTAGAGCAAATAAAAAAAAGAGATATTTCTATCTCTTTCATAAATTGATCAAAATTTTAAGATTTATAATCCAAAATACCGTTGCCCTAATTTTTACACCTATCTTTATGATAGGTGGGTGTCCTCAGAGATGTTTAACAGTCCTTGCCAATTTAACACTGGTCTTATAAGCCAAATCCACATCTAGATCTTGAACTCCCGTATAAATATTGTAGGTTGAAAATAAGAGCTTCACGAATATCTCAGAAATACAAATTTAAAAACTTTGAATACGTTTAATTTCCTTTTGTTAACTTTATTATATCAGAATTAAAATAAAATTCAATAGTATTTTGATGATTTTTCAAAATAATTATACTAGGCAATAATGCCTTCTTTTTTTGAGTGACCTACTATATTTTTTTCTGATTTTGCATCATCACATTCTCTTTGCATTTTTTTCATGGTATTTAATATAACAGTATCTGCAATACTCATTCCTTCTAAAGATAAAACTCCTAAATTCTTAATTGTATCTTCTGCAGTTTCTGCAACTATTCCATTTCTAACACATACAATAGAATTATTTATAGCTAAAACTGCGGATTGCACAGCCACTGATGCTGAGGTTGAAAGCTTTATTGCACATCCTTCCTTTGCTCCATCACATATCATACCACTGGTGTTTGCAATGGTATTCTTTATAACTCCATCTATTTGTTCATAACTAGCACCCATTAACCACGCTAAAGCTATCCCTGCTCCAGTTCCAGCTGCAACACCACAAGCACACAATGCAGATAACCTACCTATGTAATGCTTTATATAACAGTTCATAATATGGCTTATTGCCACCGCTTTAGCTAATTCCTCATCATTAACATTAAATATATTTTTATATGCTACTAATGGCAAAATTGCTGTAATTCCGTTGTTTCCACTCCCATTACTGCTCATAACAGATAAATTTCTCCCTGCCATTCTCGCATCACTAGCAGCTGCAGTTAACATCATTGAAGAAATCATTAAGTCCTCTGAAAGAATCCCTTGCTGTATACTTTTTTTAAGAGCAAACCCTACGCCCATGCCCATTTTTTCTTTTAATCCAACCTTAGCTATAGTTTCATTCATTACTATTCCCTCTAACATAAAAGCAATATCTTTGTGAGGGATTTTCTCAATTTCCTTTATTATCTCCCTTATTCTCAAATCATAAAAACTGTTTTTCCCATTAATACTTCTCAGATCTTCTTTTCTCAGATCTATAATAACTTCTCCTAATCTTTCAATATAAACAAATCTATTATGTTTTCCGCTTATAATTACATTACAATTGCCTTTATCCGTTACAATATTTACTTCTACGTAGACCTTATCCTCAGTATCTTTGATATCTAATGTTAAAATATTGCTATGTAAAAGCTCTTTTGCAAGTTTTACTTGCGTTTCGTTAATTCCCTCAAGTACCCTTAAATCCTTTTTACTTTCTCCACCTATAAAACCCAAGGCAGCTGCAATATAAAGCCCAACTTCCTGTGTATTTGGTATCCCAACGGACAATCCATTTTTATATATATTAGGGCTAACATATATTTCTGCTTTTTCAATATAATTAAAACTTATTAATTCTTTAGCCTTTGCACATGCAAGAGCAACAGCTACTGGCTCAGTACATCCCATGGCAGGAACAACTTCTTCCTTTAGTGTTTTAATTATAAGATTTCTTAATTTCATGAAATCACTCCTATATGAATTATTCTAAGTCATCTGAAATAAAATATATCAAAAACTTATGTAGTTCCTATGAATATTATTTGAAGATGCTTAATACATATTAAAGCAATTTTCATGCCAATAAAATCGTACCGAAAATATCCCTTTCAATGCTTTTTTTCTCAAAATGATAATAATTAAAGAAAAACAGTCTCATACTGAGATTTAATTCTCAGTATGAGACTGTTTTATTCCATATTCCTTTATTTTTCTATATAATGTTGCTCGACTTAACATTAAAGCCTCAGCAGCCTTTGTAATTACCTGTTTGCTATGTCCAAAATATTCTAGAGCCTTTTCAATTTCTCTTTTCTCCAGTTCCTTAATAGGTGTAATCTCTACATTTTTATAACTCTTTACCGTATTTTCTGAAATTTTTAACCTATTAGGTAAATCCACACATTTTATAACACCACTACTGCACATATTCACAGCATATTCTATGGTATTTTCAAGTTCACGTATATTGCCTGGCCATAGATAATTCATAAAAATCTCAAGAGAAACATCATCTATTTTATTTATATGCTTTTGTAGCTTAGAATTATATTTGTCTAAAAAATAATTCACAAGAATTACTATATCATCTTTTCTATCTCTTAAAGGAGGTATATTTAGGGGAATTACATTTAATCTATAAAATAAATCTTGCCTAAACTCTCCTTCTAATACTTTTTTTTCTAAATCTTTATTAGTAGCCGCAATAATTCTTACATCTATATGAATGGGTTCTTTTCCACCAATCTTCTCAATAGCGTATTCCTGTACTACCCTTAATAGTTTAGTTTGAAGATGAATAGGCATATCTCCAATTTCGTCCAAAAATATTGTTCCCTTATTTGCTAATTCAAATTTCCCTGACTTGCCACCTTTTCTTGCTCCTGTAAAAGCACCATCTTCATATCCAAAAAACTCACTTTCTAACAATTGCTCTGGAATAGCTGCACAATTTATTGGAATAAATGGTCCCTCAGCTCTATTACTATGAAAGTGAACAGCCCGTGCAAATAGTTCTTTTCCCGTTCCACTTTCTCCCAGAATCAATACCGTAGAAGTTGATTTCGAAGCTTTTTTTGCTTCTACTTTAACTTGTTCTAAACAGTTACTACTACCTATAATACTGTCAAAGGAAGTAACGATAGTTCCTGTGGTAATATTATTTACTGTTTTTAACAGATCGGAGATGTTACTAAACGCACATACAATACCAAAGCTTTTAACTCCAATGCTAATAGGCTTTGCATCAAAAATACCTCTGAAGTGATGTTTACTACCAGTATAAGTAAATTCCTGATTTTCCAAATTCTTATGCTTTTCAATAAGATGTTTAAAATTCAAACTACCAATAAGATCTTTTACATTGGTAGTTTGAATTTCGTTTCCATGAAGCTTGAATATCTCTGCTGCTTTTGTATTATAATGAAAAATATTCCCCGTGCGATCCGCAGCCACAATACCTCTATCTACAGAATCAAGAACTATTTCTAACTCACGTGCCAAAAGCTTTATTTGCTCTGTATTTTCTTGTTCTAATAGCTTTGATGTAATTAAATCGGCCATTCTATTTAAAAAATTCATTAGGTTGACTTCATTGTTTATAATAGCCATACGTTGCTCTTCATCAAAAGCAATAAGCCCAATAACTCCAACCGTGTCATTACCTACATGAATCGGACAACAAACCTCTGCAAATTCCTTGCAAGTGTAAGCATTTTCACATTTTAAACACGCAAAATGTTTTCTAGGATTTTCAATGATAAAGTTTTCTCCCTGCGTTAAAGCAAATCCAAAAGCAGATTTTTCATTTACTTTTTCTCCAATGCATTTTCTATACCTTCCTGTACCTGCTATTCTATTATAATTATTATCTACAACAGTAACATCTACTCCTATAACGCTTGATATTGCCTCAGAAGTCTTCTGTACATTTGAAACAATTTTTATCAAATCCATACTTATCATCCTTTTGATTTTTTACGTGAAATTGTAATTATTATAACATATATATAATAAATTTGGTTAAAATAACATTGAACGGAGATGGTGACAGTGAATGAAGGTTTAATAGTACTCGTTAGAGGTGTAATCGGATTTTTTACCTTATTAATATTTACTCGTGTTCTTGGTAAGCAGCAAGTTAGTCAGTTAACTTTTTTTGATTACGTAGTTGGCATTACTATTGGCTCCACTGCATCCACTCTTACTACAGATTTAACTAGTAGAGCATGGCCTCACTGGGTGGGATTATTTACCTGGGCTACCTTGTGTCTTATCCTTCAATTAATAACTGTTAAATCAAAAACTGCAGAAGAATTTTTGGATGGTAAGCCAACTATTGTTATTACAAACGGAAAAATACTTGAGCAATCTATGAAAACTTATCGTTATACAATAAGTGACCTTTTAGCTCAGTTAAGAGATAAAGGTATTTTTGACTTAGATCAAATAGCTTATGCAGTACTTGAAAAAGATGGTACATTATCTATCTTAAAAAAGACTGAATGTGATCCAGTTACACCAAAGGATCTTAATATTAAAACCACAGCCGCAAGTATTGATTATGAAGTAATTTACGATGGATCTATTATTCAAAAGAACTTAATAAGCATTAACAGAAATGAAAGATGGTTAATTAACAAATTAAAAAAGCAAAGTATTAATGATATTTCTGAAGTGTTTTTAGCCATATACAATGCAAATAGTGGCTTACATGTAGATTTTTATAAAGATCATATAAAAGAAAAAAACAAATAATATAAAGGGGTTGCTTTCCATATGAAAAAATTTATATCATACATTATACCAATAGTTACATTAACAGCCTTTATATTAATAATGCTAGGGGGTAATTATTTAAAAAAACCTCACAATTCTTCAGAAGATGTATTTGCTTTTGTAAATATATCTATGCAAGATGCAAAAGTAGAAAATTGGGATAAACTTCAGACAGATCTAACTAATATTGATTCTGCCTGGAAGAAAATTATACCTCGAATTCAATATAGCGTAGAAACAGATGAGATATTGGATATAAATTTAAACCTTGCTAGACTCAAAGGATCCATAGACAGTAAAGATAAAAGTAGTACCTTAATTGAATTAAATGAAATCGTTGAAAATTGGAATGATCTAATAACATAGTACAGATGAATTCGTATAAGTTATAGCATACTATAAAAAAATGATTAGATATAATATTGTTTATTAATATTACATCTAATCATTTTTTAAGTTTTAAAACGAACTTTTTTTAATAACATAGAGTTCGTGTAATGCTCTAGTTGCCATCACATACCTAAGTTTATCTTCTTGCTTATATTTATTCTGTAGCACATCCGTTTTGTGCTCACCAATATCACTAGGCTGATTTAACACCATGATAACTGCATCAAACTCAAGTCCCTTAGCAAAATATGACGGAAGCACCACTACTCCGCTGTGATATACTGCATCTTCTCTATCTATGATCTTAACACTTAATGCTTCCTTAATTAACTCAAATATCTTTTCTGTTTCTTTTATATCTTTGCAGATTATTGCAATATTTTCATAAGTTTTAATTTTAAAGTCGCTAACTTTTTGAAGTATAAATTGTTTAAGTTCATCCTCATCAGTAACTAATTTCTCTTTTACCATTTCACCATTTCTCACTATAGGAACAATAGGCTCTGCATTTAGGTATTTATTAGCATACTCCATTATTTCCTTAGTAGATCTATAGCTTGTATTTAGGCTAAACTCCTGTACATTTAGATTCGGAAGTATATTTTTTAAGTCATGCATAGGTATATCGCCCTCAAATGGTATTAGTCTTTGATTGCTATCTCCGACTATAGTAAATGAATTACATTTTGTTAATTCCTTTACTACTAAGAATTGAAGTTGATTGTAATCCTGAGCTTCATCTATTACTACATGTTTTATTTCTTTAGACATCTTTATACCTTCTAATTTAATTTTAAAGTATAAGATACCACCTAAATCATTTTCAGTTAATTTTTTATAACCATTAATTTTGTTATACAAATCAACACAGTTTCCATTTTCAATCCAGGTAAGTTTTTTCTTTAAATCTAGTACTTCTTTAATAACTTCTCTAATCTTAAGTCTTCTATTAAAATCTAAGTCATTTACTTTAAGCTCCTGTTCTTCTTTAGATAAAGCAAACACAGTTTTATCATATTCCTTTTGTATAAGCCTAACTTTTTCATCTCTAGCATTGCTGATTTTCGAATAAATAATTCTTTTAATTTTCTTACTTCGCCTAAATAAAGGCATAGTTTTATAATGAACACGAAACATTTTAGTTATGTCTTCCTTAGATAAAACTAACTCATTCATAAAGAATAAATCTTCTATTGTAAAATATTCACTATCTAATTTTTCTACTTCATCATCAAGAAATTTTTTATATTGCAGAGAATTTTTATACATTATATCTTCTGTAAATTCTTTTTCTCCACTAAGCACTTTTTCCATGTATTCTTTTAGAGTCATTACTTCCTCAAGCTCTAAAAAATCAAATGCAAAGTCTCTAAATGTTGTCTGCTTAACACCTGATTCACCAAGACTTGGGAGAACTGTTGATATATATTCTATAAATACATTATTAGGACCTAATATAAGAACCTTATCTTGAAGTATTTTTCTATAATTATAAAGTAAATACGCCACCCTATGAAGTGCAATAGTAGTTTTTCCACTACCTGCAACACCATCAACCACAATAGTTTGAGATCTCGGCTGTCTTATTAAATCATCTTGTTCCTTTTGTATAGTCATTATTATATCTTTAAGCTTTTCTCCTGCATTACTACTAAGAACCATTTGAAGTATCTCATCTTTTATATCTAATGCTGAGTCAAACATGCCCACAAGCTTTTCTTTTTTTATAATATACTGCCTTTTAGCTAGAATATTTACTGGTATTTTCTCCTTAGGAGCATCATAATAAGCTTCCCCTAAAGCTCCAGTATAAAATAAAGATGCTACTGGTGCCCTCCAATCTACAATTAAAGGTTCATATGTATTCTCTGGAGTAACTCCAAATCTCCCTACATACATTTCATTAATACCATAATCTTCTTCAGAAAAATCTATTCTTCCAAAATAAGGTGAACTCTTAAGTGCAGTTAATTCCTTAAGTCTTCTATCAATAGTTTTGAAAGCCTCTTCCTTTACATATATCTCATGATCAAAATATTCAATTACCATATCTTCATCATCTCTATAGTCTTCTATTACTTTTTTCCTATATTCTAAAATATATTTTGTCATTTCTTTTCTCTTTTGAATATATTTTATAATTTCCTCGCTAATGATTTCAACTATACTTTTTAATTTTTCTTCCTCTATATTAAATTCTAGTTGCTTCTTTAATTCTACTTCTATCATACTAGTATCCATATCATTTCTATTATCGTTCAAAACTATCGCCCCATTTCTATGATTATAATCTATTTAAAAACGCACTTAAATTTTCAACAAATAGACACACGATATATTTGTCTAAATACGCCTTAATCACATATGTTTAAAAAACTTCATGCCATCCAATAACATCCGAAATACCAAGACCTGGCGAATCATTAATGCTTATATTATTTCCCTCTATACATGCTCCACCTATTATAGCATTTTTCTCAAAAAACAACATAGTATCTAAATCTGCTTTAATTAAATTAGATTTAGACGCTGCAAAACTAGCTGCTGCAGTTATTCCTATCCTGCTCTCTAACATACATCCCATCATACATCTTATACCCATATTTTCTGCCATATTATATATCTTTATGGCATTATTTATTCCTCCACATTTCATAAGCTTTATGTTTATAAGGTCAGCAGCTCTTTTTTCAATTATCTTAAAAGCATCTGTTGGGCCAAAAACCGCTTCATCTGCAAGGATCTTTGTATCTACATTGTCTGTAACATATTTTAATCCATCTATATCCCAAGAATTAACTGGTTGCTCAACAAACTCAATATCGAGGCCCAGGTCTTCGAATTTCCTAATAATTTTTACTGCTTCCTTTGGTCTCCAACCTTGGTTAGCATCTACCCTTATCTTTATGCCACGCCTTACGGCTTTCCTCACTGCCTTTACTCTCTCTATATCGTGTTCTACATGATTTCCAACCTTTACTTTTAAACAAGTATAACCATCCATCACCGCTTTAAAAGATTTTTCTACCATTTGTTCCACTGTATCATTTGATATCGTAATATCTGTAGTTAATGAATTTTTATATCCACCTAAAAATTTATATAGTGGAATTCCATATTTCTTACAAAGTAAATCATAAATAGCAATATCAATAGCAGCTTTCGCACTATTATTCCCATGAATAGAATCATGAATCACTTTCATGATTTCTTCAAGGTTATCAATGTCCAAACCTATGATTTCAGGTTTAATATAATTTATTGCTCCAATAATAGAATTTTCTGTTTCCCCAGTTATAAAAGGCGTTGGGGCTGCACTGCCATATCCTATTTCCCCTGTATCTGTAATCATTTTAATAACTATCTCATCAGAATATGTAAGGACTTTCTTTCCTACTTTATATGCATGTATCAAAGGTGTATTAATTTTTCCCATTTTTATATCTTGTATTTTCATAATTATCCCCCACTAAAAAGTCTATATTTTTATAGTATTTATACAACCTAACTTATTTATACAATGCTCTGAATTATACTAGTAGTATAAAATTTTATTATACCTCTATATCTAATTTAATTCTACGGCTATAATATAATTTGGTTACTAAATAATAACATACAATTTAACTCTTTTAAATACTAAAGCCTATGTCTTATATTATAAGATATAGGCCTAAAAATCATTCAGTTTTATTTATTTTGCAAGTTCATATAATGCGTGAGCATATATTTTAGCATTCTTAATTAAATTATCTATTGTAATATATTCATTTTGTTTATGAATAGTATCTGGTTCCCCTGGAAACATTGGTCCAAAGGCCACAATATTAGGCATTTCTTTAGCGTAAGTTCCCCCACCTATAGATACCAATTTAGCTTCTTCTCCGGTTTGCTCAGTATAAACCTTTTGAAGTGCTTTTATAATTGGACTATCTGGTGAAAAGTATAATGGCTCTTGATGAACAAACTTTTCTACTTTAATACCCGTTCCATTAATTTTATCGTTAAATGGATTCATCATGTCTTCTAATTTTTTTGTTACAGGATACCTTAAATTTAATGTTACTGTTGCAGAATTTCTATCCATATTTATAGTTCCAACATTAAAAGATAATTTTCCTGAATTTTCATCTTCAAGACAAACACCAAAAGACTCCCCATGTGTTTCCATACCTATATTTTTATTTAAAAATTCTATGAATTCTGATACATCATTTGTACCAAGATCAATAGTTCCTATAAAAGAAAGCAGTTGCATGATTGCATTTGTTCCAAGTTCTGGTAAACTTCCATGAGCTGATTCGCCTATAGATTTAATTATTATCAGATTTTTGTTAACTACTGCCGAAATCTTGTATTTATGCTCTTCTACAAAGATGCCTAATGCTTTAACAATACTCTGCGCATTTGTAGCTATAATGCCGGCTTCGCAATAATCAGGTACCATGTTAGCCGCCTGACCACCTTTTATATATTTTATATATTTTTCGCCTTTATTTTTGATACTAAACTCTTTTACAATGTTGAAAATAGTTATACCTTTTTCTCCATTTATAATTGGATAGTCCGCATCTGGTGTAAACCCAGCAACTGGTGGTTTTTCTTTTTCTAAGTAATGTTCAAGTTCTTTGCTTCCTGTTTCTTCATTAGTTCCAAATAAAATTCTAATTCTTTTAGAAAGAGGCAATTTTGCATCCTTAATTGCTTTTAATCCATAAAGTGTTGCCATTATTGGTCCTTTATCATCTGTAGTTCCACGTCCATACATTTTTCCATCATGAATTTCTGCACCATAAGGTGGGTAATTCCATCCATCTCCCTCGGGAACTATATCTAAGTGACCTAAGGCTAAAACATATTCTTCACCTTGTCCGTACTCTGCATACCCAACATAGCCATCTAAGTTAACTGTATGAAGACCTAATCGTTTTGCAGTGTTTAAAGCACATTCTAGTGATTTAGCTACACCTTCCCCAAAAGGCATTCCAGGTTTTGCCTCACTCTCGGTGCTCTTAATTCTTATAATTTCCTGTGTAGATTCAATAATATCTTCTTTCATAACATCAATTAATTTATTTAATTTCATACTCATTCCCTCCCTTAATATTTTTTAAATGTCTTAATTCACTAAGGTAGTTCAATATACTAAGAAAGTAATTCCACTCATTTAGCTAATTAAGATATGATATATTATTATTTTTATATTTATTTTTCAAATGTTATCCATCCTCGTCGTGATAAATATCTCAAAAACATAATCAATCTATCTATAGAATTTTGCTCAGTGTCATTAAATCTTTCAACCATGGCTAAAGCTATATCATAGACAGTTCTAGTACCATCGCAAAGTTGCCAAACCATAGAACCCCTATCATCAAGTTTAATATCACTAACTTTTGATTTTTTTATAAGCCATCTCATGAATCTTTCCACTGGTTTGTCATGTCGGAAAAATAATTTTACTGTATCATCAGTTACTTCCCATTCTTCAATCTTTCTTAATGGTCTATAAAGCAAAAAATTTTCTTGTGATTTATCCTTGTTTTTTTTATTTAACATTCATTCCACCTACAAAACAGTTAAGAGCCGTAACGGCTCTTAACTTATATTTTTTATATTTTAATCATAAATTAAATAATATATACCATATTTAATTATAACATTAAACTGTTGTTTTATCTACTTTTGTAGCAAATACGTAAATCCATAATCCTAATGCAAAGAACATTAATGTTGAAAATTCCGAGCTTGCACCTAATGCAGGGAATAACTTAGCACCGAATCCCATATCAAGTCCTATTGTTGCAGCCCCTGCAACTACAATACCCATTAAAGCATCTCCTGCAACAAGTCCTGATGCAAGCAGTATACCTTTTTCCACTTGTGTTTTCTGTCTTTCTTCGTTTTTCTTGAATTTCTTTTCAACTAATAATCTAACAATACCACCACATAAGATAGCGGCATTTAAATGTATTGGTAAATATATTCCAAGTGCAACTGGTAGTATTGGAATTGCTGAAAGTTCACAAAATATTGCAATTGCTACTCCTACTAATACTAATGCCCATGGAAGTTGACCAGTCATTACACCTTTAATAACCATTGACATTAACGTTGCTTGAGGTGCCGCAACATCTTTACTCCCTATACCATATGTGTTATCAAGCATTAATAGTACAGCTCCTGCAACTGTTGCAGCTGCAATTATTCCTAAATACATACCAATTTGTACATTTTTTGGTGTACCACCAATTATATAAGTTGTTTTTAAACTTTGCGCAGCACCACCTGATACACAGATAGCGGCACAAACTATGCCACCTATAATAACTGCCATAACCATTCCTTTATCTCCAACATTACCTGTAACTTTTAATACTGCTGTTACAAATAACAATGTAGCTATAGTCATTCCAGAAGCTGGGTTATTTGATGCTCCAATTATACCGACCATTCTAGCTGATACAACCGCAAAGAAGAATGAGAATACAACTGCAAGTATTGCTCCAATTATACCAACATTAATTATTGGTAATAACCAAGAAAGTAAAAATACTAATACTGCCGCACCTATTACCCAACTTATTGGTGCATCAATATCCGTTCTATTTTGAACTCCTGATTTACTTTCTCCAATACCAGACATAGCTGATTTGAAAGATCTAATTATTGTAGGGGCTGATTTTGCAAGACTTATAAATCCACCCGCTGCAACGGCACCAGCACCTATATATCTTATATATTTACTCCAAACGTCCAATGCTCCCATTTGACTAATAACTACTGTTGATGGAAATAATGGTGTTTGTAGTCCTTGCCCAACATACATTATTAATGGAATAAGTCCGAACCATGCTATTACAGAACCTCCAAACATGTAAAGTGAAACTCTAACACCAACTATATAACCAACACCCATAAGAGATGCTAATGTATCAAAACCGAACATTGTACTTTGCATTGGCTTTATAGTCCATGAAGCTTCTTCAAGCCAAAACTTGAATCCACCAGAGAATAACTTATAAATTGCTCCAACCAAGAGTCCTGTCGCTACTGTCTTAAGTCCTTCTCCACCTTCACTACCAGTTACAAGAACTTCGGCAGCTGCCATACTTTCTGGGTACACAAGAGTTCCATGTTCTTCAACTATTAAGAATCTTCTAAGGGGCGTAACAAAGAATACTCCTAAAAGTCCTCCAAGTAGTGTTACAACAACTATAGTTGAAAGCTTTAATTCCATACCCCAAAGAATAATTGCTGGAAGTATAAATATAATTCCGGCGGCTAGAGATTCCCCCATGGCCGCAATTGAGGATATCATATTAGCCTCTAATATATTATTTCTCTTAAATAAACCTTTCAATACCCCTGTAGCTAAAATTGCCCCTGGAATACCTGCTGAAATAGTTAAACCTACTTTAAGTCCTAGATAAGTGTTTGCAGCAGCAAATATCATAGCAAATACCATACCTATTATTATAGATATGACTGTTATTTCTGGCATTGCTTGACTGGCCGGTACAAATGGCAAGTAATCTTCACCTTTAATGCCACCATAAGCTGTATGCGAAAGTTTTTTAGATTTCTCCATTATATGTCCTCCTTTTAATTATAAATACTACATATTAATTATTTATTAATTAAATTTATAATACCATAATCTTTTAAAATAACTAAATATGAGAATTCGTTGTTTTTTACGGAATTTTCATATTGTAATGTTTTTTTTCTCAAATACCTACAAAATACTCTATTTTTCACATATTGACATTATAAATTAAGATCATTCTACACATTCTAACAATATTTGAAAGAATTTTAATAATATAATTCGTTTTCTAAAACCTCACTTGTATAAGTATATACTGTTTCCTAAAGCTACAATAAATACCGATAATATTTTTCAGATATTTTGTTAGGTTATGAAAAGCTTTACAACGGTTTTTTTATCTTAGGCTAAACTGAATGCAGTAGATATATCCTTATTTGTTTAGAAAGAATAAAGTCTTTTCCAAACAAATATCAAAAAAATGAAAATAGTAGAGTACAAACTTGCATTTGCACTCTACTATTTTATTATTTTAATTTTCCAAATCTACTAAAAGGACTAATTATAATTCTTGCTTTACCCATTATATCTTTACCAGGTATATATGGTTTTTCCCAATATCTTGCATCTAATGAGTTAATTCTATTGTCACCCATAAAGAAGTAACTACCTTGTGGAACCTTGAATTTTCCTGTTTTACCACCTGGATATACAATGTAACTCTCAGTTATTATTTTATTATTTATGTACACTGATCCGTCCGCCTTAATTTCTACCTCATCATTTGGTAATCCAATAAGTCTTTTTATTAAATCTTCACCTAATTCATCTGAATGAAATACTATTACATCTCCATGTTTAAGGTTATTTTTGTTATGAACTCTTGTTACTAGAATTTTATCCCCTAAGTTTATGGTTGGTAACATAGATCCAGTTGGAACAGTGACATTGAAGAAAATAAGCTTATTTATAACAAACGCTATTATAATGGCTGCAATTATAGGTAATATCCAATCTTGAAAAATCTTTTTTACTAAATCCATGATTATCCCCTCTCAAATCTTATACATTAGTATTTTATCACAATACCTATAATATATCACTATTAAAAATTTATTATGTGTTAACAAACGAAAAATTTTCACTTCTTTAATAAACTAGTTATTTTATGTTATATAGTGAAGAAGAATCATAAAAACCCCTAACATGTTTTAAATGTCAGGGGGGCTTTATTAATATATATATAATTTAATTACAACTGAATATTTTTTTTATGTTCATCAATAACTTTTCCGTTATCATCAATTACTTTTATTAGATCTTTATCTACTGCTTCAAGGTTATCATCCCATAGATACTTTTTAGTTTCACTAACAATTACGGGGCTGAGTAATATTAAAGCTATCAGATTTGGAATTGCCATTAGTCCATTAAATATATCTGCTAAATTCCAAACTAGATTAAGCGAGAATACAGAACCAATATAAACAAATATGACCCAAAGTATTCTATAAGGAATAATTGCCTTTTTACCAAGCAAATATTCAATTGCTTTTTCGCCATAGTATGACCAACCAAGTATAGTTGAAAATACAAATGTCAGAAGTCCTACCGTTAAAATAATAGGTCCTACAATTGGGATAGCGGAGAACGCAGCTTTAGTAAGAGCAGCCCCCTGTACACCCTCCTGCCAGTAACCTGAATTCACAATAACTATTCCTGTCATTGCACACACAACGACTGTATCCCAAAATGTTCCTGTTGCAGATACCAATGCTTGCTTAACAGGATTCCTTGTTTGTGCTGCAGCTGCAACAATAGGTGCACTACCAAGACCTGATTCATTTGAGAAAAGTCCCCTTGATACACCATATCTCATCGCCATCATAACTCCTGACCCTGCAAATCCACCAGTGGCGGCCTGAGGTGAGAATGCATCCTTAACTATAAACACTATTGTACTTCCAACAGTTTTATATCCCATTACAAGTAGTATAATACACCCAAGAACGTAGAACAATGCCATAAATGGAACTAAAACATTACAAACCTTTGCTATTTTCTTTATTCCACCTAATATAACTATAGCTACCATTGCAGCTATTACAACTCCAGTAATCCAAGTTGGAATTTTAAATGTTTCATATACCATTGATGATACCGAATTAGCTTGTACCATACATCCAATTCCAAAAGCTGCAATACTTGTAAATAATGCAAATAATACTCCAGCCCATTTTGACTTAAGTCCATGTTCTAAAACATACATAGGGCCACCTGCCATTTCACCATCCTTCGTTTTTACACGATATTTAACAGATAGTAAAGACTCAGAATATTTTGTTGCTATGCCAAAAATTCCTGTTAACCAAACCCAAAGAACTGCTCCTGGTCCACCAAGACCAATTGCTGTTGCAACACCAACTATATTTCCTGTTCCAATCGTAGCCGCAAGAGCTGTTGTTAAAGCACTAAATTGACTTACATCGCCTTCTCCATAATCATCTTTAGTTACCGAAATCTTTATAGCCTTAAATATGTATCGTTGAATAAATTTTAGCCTAAAAGTTAAAAAAACATGAGTACCAAATAATAAAGCAATAAGTGGTATGCCCCATATCCACCCATCAATTTGCTGGACCATATTACCAAATAACTCCATAAATCCTCCTCCTTTTTTTTATAATAAACCTAATTATATACTATTTAGAATATTTTATCAATTCTCAATCTTCAGTTAATTATTTAAATTCCTTTAAAAATATATATCTCCTAATTATAATATGAAATGTCCAGCCAAATATGTGTATAGAAAAGCCCCTAAACTTTTAGTCTAGGAGCCTTTATAATTCTATGTATATTAAGTTGCTTCTTATATTCTTATTCTCGCTGCGCAAAATGCTTCATTATTTTTGCCCAAATACGTTGTGTTTCAAGAAATTCACCATAATGTTTTTTAACATTTTTATTGTATTTCTCAAGTTCTCCTAACACGTTCATAAATTCAGGTTTCCCAAAATATTCGCATATTTTAGGTAATGTAACACTTAATTGCTTCCTCATTTGATTAATTTTTTCCTCATAGTGATCTGGATGCGTTATATAAAGTAGTAATGGCTTGTACCGAATCCAGCCTATACATGCATTGTAAAAACGAGTAGTAACTTTTTCCGTATCAGCTTTAATAAACTTTAACCTTATAGGAAGAACACCTTCTAAAAGATGATTGTATGTAGAAAATCCATCATGGAATGTATAACATGGCACGCGTAATACCTTTCTCTGGCTTAGGCATGTACTTAAAAAAGTATCCTCTCCCCTAGCTCCCGGTGGATTATAAAACGGAAAAATACGCTCAGGTTTTGTAAGATTAATACACAAATTAGCCCCCGAGATAAATTTTGAATGATTCACTTCTTCAACCTCTACAGCCTCATGACTAGTTAATGTTTTTGTATCTGCATAAGTTATTCCACCATTTTTCATAATGGCCTTTAACTTATCCCACTTAACTATATCATTGCTGATAGCTTCAATAAAAGAACGAAAATCTGCTTCGGTCATAATTTCATTAAATTCCATATATGGGATTGGTGATATATAACCACAATGATGTCCGTGAGTAATGTCAGCATCAGTAATATTTTTAAGATGTTCTGACAGAACAAACTGACCTCCCCAAATAGCAGTATCAAGAGTATTAGTAACCGCCATTGGGTATTCGTCGTCATCTAGAAAAACCAGATAATCCATATTGTTTTTTATAGCATTATATAGCACAGCGTTACGCTTAGCTGCATACCCCTTGCCAAATATCATTTGAGTTTCCTCAAAACTAATAACATTTTCATTTATTAAATAGTCAATTTCTTCTTTAATAGCAACACTTCCAATGAACTTGCTACTATCAATCTGCTTGACTAGATCTGGATGTACATTAGTGTAATCTGTTACTTGGGTTTTGTTATAATGAAGATCATATGCGACAAAAATATTTAAACTAATCCGTTTGTTTGCTACTAAACCGGATTCCTTCCAATTGCTTATGTTAGTTCTCAGCACCTTTTGAAAGCTTTTTCTTCCAGTGGCAAAACCTATTCCAACTTTAATTTCTTCGACCTTCTGCATTTGACCACTCCCTTTTTACGCAAAATAATCCAATAGTATAATTCCATTATAACATATCTATTCCACATATTAACAAGCATCCAAATTGGGTACACATTTTAATTATCATTTTCTCAAATATATCACCATGTATATTATCATCTTTTATGATCTGTTGTATGTTATTAAATTGCACATAATATATTTATATACAATTTTTTCGCACTAAATTAACTACACATTCAATATGCGCCGTCTGTGGAAACATGTCTACTGGCTGAATCTCTAAAGTTTTATATCCTAGTTCATCTAATATCCCTAAATCCCGAGCTAATGTCCCAGGATCACAAGAAACATAAACTATAGTTCTAGGTCCCATATGACTAATTGCCTCTAAAAGAGTTTTATCACAACCCTTTCTTGGAGGGTCAACTACAACTACGTCGGCACGTACTCCATCATCTATAAGTCTAGGAATAATCTTTTCTGCTTCTCCTACTATAAATTCTGTATTATGTACATCATTTTCTTTTGCATTTATTTTAGCGTTTTCAATAGCTTCTGGCACTATTTCTACTCCATACACTTTTTTAGCCTTCTGAGATAAAAATAATGATATAGTACCTGTACCACAATATGCATCCAGGACCACTTCTCCACCATTTAGGTTTGCATACTCTAGTGCTTTACTATACAACACTTCTGTTTGAATCGAATTAACTTGGAAAAATGATAACGCTGAAACTTCAAATTTAAATTTCCCTATGTAATCAGTTATAGAATCTTTTCCCCAAAGCGTTACGCAAAGTGGTCCTAATATTACATTTGTTTTATCACTGTTAACATTTTGTATAACACTTACGAGCCCTTTAATCTTTTTACTGATTAATGCTATAAATTCTTCTTTATGGGGAAGGTTTTTACCATTAGTAACTAATACTACCATTACTTCTCCTGTTTTAATTCCTTTTCTAATCATAATATGTCTTAAAATACCTTGGTGGTTTTCCTCATTATAACTTTCAATATTAAACTCTTTTATCCATTGCCTTGTTAGCTTTACTACAAGATCTGCAACTGAGTCTTGAATATGGCATATTTCCATATCTATGATGTCGTGACTTCTTGCCGCATAAAAACCAATTTTCACTTCTGTGTTTTTGTTACTTGCAGGTAATTGAACCTTATTTCTATAATTGTATGGGGATTCCATTCCTAGTGTAGGATGCACTATCACGTCATCCAATTTTCCTATTCTATTTATGACCTGGACTACCCTATTAGTTTTAAAATCTAATTGCGCCTTGTAATCTATGTGTTGAATATTGCAACCTCCACAGTTTTTATATATACTGCAAACTGGCTCAACTCTGCTCTTTGAAGGATCAATCACTTCTAATAATTTACCAAAAGCAAATTTTTTAGATACTTTAACTATTTTTATTTGTACCTTTTCGCCTACAATTGCTCCCGCAACGAAAACAGTAAAGTTATCTATCTTACCTACTCCTTCACCCTCATATCCCATATTATCTATAGTCATTATATAATCCATGTTTTTTTCAACAGGAATAATATAATCATCAAATATTCTCTTACTTTTCATTGTTTCTCCTCTCAATCTCTAACTTTAATGTTTTTCCACACTAAAGGCATCTATAAAGAAGTGTCAGGCCATAAATGCTAGCACACTGACTTGTCACTTCTTTGAAGATGCCTTTTAGCATAGTTTAAAAAAATGTTCATTCTATGATTTTAAAATTCTATTTTTCTTTAAACGTTTCACATTCTGTTTTTGCACTACTTAAAGCACCGATTCCATTCACCATAATATTTTCTGCATGGCATTCTTCTTTTAAGTTATGCATACAGTTTATAGCATCACATCTAATACTTGGACTCATCTCTATAGTTGCATTGCTAAATACTTGCTTAAACTCACCAACCACATTCATATTAAGTACATTACTTAATGAATTTTTTAATCCCTTTTCGGCAAATGTTTCGCACTGTGTTGCTTCAGTGCTATGGGCATTTGACCCCGAAACATTGATAGTGCCAGCTGAACATATTCCCGACATATTATTAACACAACTTGTTGCAGTACAACTTAGAGTTCCTCTCATGTTTATCCCTCCACTATTTATTTTTAGTTATAGTTTGTATCTTATGCTTTTATTATACTATACATAAGAATAATTACATAATAAATATGATCTTTTACCTAAACTCAACATAACTTTAATATTATTTGAAAGGAATAAAAAAAAGCACCATATAGATATATAGATGCCCTAAAGAATCAGTTGCCATGTTATTTTGCTTGTACTTATAATTATAACCATAATAAAGAAAATTATACACAGTTTTTATAAATATTTATAAATAAAAAAAAGATTGCCAATTATCTGGCAATCTTTTTTGAGTGTCTTAGTATTTTATATTAGCGCGACCGCTATATACTATACCTCTAGCTGCATCCATTGTTATGAATGAACCTGTTTTAATAATTTCTACTGCTCCTGTTGCATTACGTATTACTGGAACTGATTTTGCTGTAGCTTCAATAACAACATTTGATCTATGTGCATAGTCTTCTACAATAATTCCTGAAACTCTATCTAATAAATCAACATATTCTGCATCTAATTTTTTCACAACTAAAATGTCACCATCACGCATAGTGTCACTAGCTTCTTTTGCATTTTCAGCATAACAAGCTGTACCGCAAGCTGATGCAGTTATATTTCCTTTACCTTGTACTAATACATCACCAACAATATGTACTTTCATCATATTTGTGCTGCCTACATAATTTGCTGGAATTCCAGCAGCAATAACTACTAAATCTCCCTTTTGTACATATCCAGATTCTAAAGCCATATTTACAGAATTATCTATAAGTTCATCTGTAGATTCTATCTTATTTGCACATATTGAAACTACACCCCAGTTTAATGCTAAACTTCTAGCAACCACTTCATAAGGAGTAACAGCAATAACTGCACATTCTGGTCTATAAGCTGAAACTTTTCTAGCTGTGTTACCACTTTGAGTTGCAGTAATAATAGCTGATGCATTGAGTTCCATAGCTGTATTACAAGTAGCTAAACTAATAGCATTTGGTACATTAGGGGTATGGAATTCTCTTTTCTTCTTTAACTTATCTTCATAGTTAAGAGCATTTTCAGCAGTTTGTGCTATTTTAGCCATTATTGTTACAGCCTCAACAGGATATTTACCATTAGCTGTCTCACCACTAAGCATTATAGCATCTGTACCATCAAATATTGCATTTGCAACATCTGAAGACTCTGCTCTAGTTGGTCTTGGGTTTCTAATCATAGAATCTAACATCTGAGTAGCTGTTATAACCGCTTTACCAGCAGCGTTACATTTTGAAATAATCATTTTTTGAACTATTGGAACTTCTTCAGTAGGAATTTCTACTCCTAAATCTCCTCTAGCAACCATTACACAATCAGAGAATTTAATGATATCGTCGATATTATTAACTCCTTCTCTATTTTCAACCTTAGAGATTATCTGTACTTTTTCTCCACCATTTTCATTAAGTACACGTCTAATGTGAAGTACATCTGATGCTTTTCTTACAAATGATGCTGCTATAAAGTCAACACCCTGTTCGCATCCAAATTTCAAGTCATTAATATCTCTTTCTGTAAGTGCAGGAAGATTTATTGAAACTCCTGGTACATTAACACCTTTATGGTTACCTATCATACCACTATTTGATACAACACAGTTTATTTTCTTTCCTACTACTTCTACTACCTTAAGTCCTACTAAGCCATCATCTATTAAGATAGTATCATTAGGCTTAACATCTTCATATAATTGTTCATATGTTACTGAGCATATAGTTTCGTCTCCAATAACTTCTTCACCACAAACAACAGTAAATTCTGCACCTTCATTTAATTCTACTTTACCAGTTGCAAAATTTCCTGTTCTTATTTCTGGTCCCTTAGTGTCTAGTATTATAGCAATATGTTTATTAAGTTCTTCTCTAAGAACTTTTACTGAATCCATTCTTGCTTTATGTTCTTCGTGGTCTCCGTGAGAGAAATTATGCCTTGAAGCATCCATTCCTGAATTCATTAAGTCTTTTATTGTTTCTCTACTATCACTAGCTGGTCCCACGGTACATATTATTTTAGTTTTTTTCATAAACTACTCCTCTTGTTGTTAATTATTTTGTATTTGCATTACTATATAAACTTTCTTGATAAATCATCATAGTAGACAATTTAGTAAGAAAGAATTTTTGATATTTCATAAAGTTCCTCATTAAACTTTCTTGGTATTTCTAGTGCTTCATTGATGTCTTCATCAATTATTTTGCCATCTTTCATGCCTATAACTCTTCCTGATTTACCTTCTATAAGCACTTGTACTGCTTCTACTCCCATTTTTGATGCAAGCATTCTATCAAAAGCACTTGGACTTCCACCCCTTTGAATATGGCCGAGTATTGTAGCCCTTGATTCAATTCCTGTTATTTCTTCGACTTGCTTTGCAAGCTCATTTGCTCCGCCTACACCTTCAGCAAGGATTATAAGATTGTGCATTTTGCCTCTTAGTTTACCTTCAAATATAGTTTTGCACAAAGTATCTATTTCATACCCTTTTTCAGGAATAATCACTTCTTCAGCCCCTCCACCAATACCAGCGTATAAGGCTATATCTCCACAATTTCTTCCCATTACTTCAATTACACTAATTCTTTCATGAGAGCTTGATGTGTCTCTTATTTTATTAATAGCGTCAAGTACTGTATTGAGCGCTGTATCAAACCCTATAGAATATTCACTATAAGGTAAATCATTATCAATAGTTCCTGGAATACCTACAGTTGCAATACCCATCTCTGATAAAAGTTGTGCTCCTGCGAAAGAACCATCCCCACCAATTACTACTAATCCGTCAATTCCAAATACTCTTAATACGTTGACTGCCTTTTTTCTTCCAGCTTCAGTTTTAAATTCTTCACATCTTGCAGTTCTAAGAATAGTCCCACCTCTATGAATTATATCGGAAACAGAGTGCCTATCCATGTCAAAAACTTCTCCGTTTATAAGTCCACTATATCCTCTTTGTACGCCCATAACCCTTATGCCTTTATATATGGCCATTCTAACTACTGCCCTAATGGCTGCATTCATTCCAGGTGCGTCTCCTCCACTTGTTAATACCGCAATTGTCTTCATAAACATTCCTCCTCATAGTTCTCTGGGAGAGATAAACAATTATTGATTGTTTCCTCTTCTTGTACCACTGGGACAAAGTTTGTCCCACTATGGTTATAATATATTCATGTTTGCTAACAAAAACATTTCTACTAATTAAAAATACCCTTATACTTTAATATTATACAAAATTCTTGAATTATTCAACATAATATTTAAAAAAAAATTATTTTTTTTATAAATATTTTATAATCATGACACTGTAAACCTTTAAATGGATAAATACGGGAGAAAAAATATATCTCCCACTATTATTCCCATGATAAGTCTAATTACTATTAGTAATATTTCCCACTATAATAAACCTAACTTATTGAATTTTTATGTTATTTTCTCCAAATATATTTCTTAGTATCTCCATAGTATCTGTTTCTTCACTTAGAAACAAACTCTTATCTACAGCATACATTTTTCTTGGCTCTTTTGTACAAATGAATACGGGGGTATTCCCTCTGTATATCGCCAAGTTCTGTCTTAATTTTTTCAATGCATCCTTTACCATGATTTCATTTTCGACTAATATATAAATTTTCTCACTATTAATCTTTAGGAGGGGTTTAATGTCTTCGCATAATATCTTTGGCTGTTCTTCTTCGCGAATGCTTACTCTACCTTTTATTATTACTATTTCGTCCTCTTCTAAAAGTGACTTATATTTTTCAAAGGTCCTCGGAAATACTATTACTTCAACGCTTGCATATAAATCTTCCAGGTTAATAAAAGCCATCATATCGTTGTTCTTGGTAACTTTTTTACTAACAGTTGATATTATACCTCCGATGATTACTTTGTCCCCATCTTGAAGTTTAAAGCTTTCACTGAGCATTTCATTACCTTCTTCAAGGCTTTCCTCAACTACTATATCAGATATTCTGGTATTAGTTTGTATTTTAAGTGTCTCTTCATACTCATCTAATGGATGACCAGATAAATATATTCCTGTGATTTCCTTTTCCATAGCTAAAAGATGTTTCTTTTTAAATTCTTTAATATTTGGATACTCTATTTCAAAATTATCATAATCATTGTCAAAGTCTAAAAACAAATTTATTTGTCCTGAAATATTTCTCTTTCTATCGTTATTTACTCCATCTAATACCTTTTCATAGATTGCTAATAGTTGTGACCTATGGATTTTAAAATCATCAAAGGCTCCTGCCTTAATAAGACTTTCTACTGCTCGTTTGCTTACGCACCCTGTATCTATTTTATTGCAAAAATCCATAAAACCAGTAAAATCACCTTTTTCTTGTCGATTACGTACAATGCTCTCTATAACATTTACCCCTACATTTTTAAGTGCTGAAAGACCAAATCTTATAGTATCACCTTTTACAGTAAACTCTGCATAACTTTCATTTATACTAGGTGGCAGAACTCCAATGTTAATTTGCACTGCATACCTAGTATAGAAAGCTATTTTCTCACTATTTCCCTTTACGCTGTTGAGCATAGCAGCTATAAATTCTGTAGGATAATAGCACATTAAATAAGCCGTTTCATATCCTACAACTGCATAAGCTGCGGCATGGGATTTATTGAAAGCATAAGATGCAAAATCCATCATTTGATCGAATATACGATTAGCCGCCTTCTCTGTAATTCCATTTCGAAGGCATCCCTCAACTTCTATTATCCCATCCTCGCCAACTATTCCATGGATGAAGTTATAACGCTCCTCTTCCATAACCTTGTGCTTCTTTTTAGACATAGCACGGCGAACAAGGTCGGATCTACCCATAGAATACCCAGCAAGTTTTCTAACAATTTCCATTACTTGCTCTTGGTATACCATTACACCATAAGTAACACCGAGGATTCCCTCAAGCTGTGGGGTTTCATATTCCACTTTGTCCATGCTGTTCTTATTTCTTATATAACGTGGTATTTCAGCCATAGGGCCTGGTCTATATAAACTTATACCGGCAATAATATCCTCTAAATTGTCAGGTTTTAATTCCTTCATAAAGCTAGTCATTCCAGAAGATTCAAGTTGGAATATACCTACAGTTTTTCCTTCCCCAATCATCTTGTAGACCTTATGATCTTCAATATTAAGATCATCTATATCTATAGATACATTTCTATTCTCTTTCACGAAATCAACACAATCTCTCATAACTGTAAGTGTTCTAAGTCCTAGGAAATCCATTTTTAAAAGACCAAGTTCTTCCAGGGTTCCCATAGGAAATTGTGTTACTATCATTTCATCATTTTTCTGAAGAGGAACATAACTTACTAGAGGTTTTGACGCGATAACTACTCCTGCTGCATGAGTGGAACTGTGCCTTGGAAGTCCCTCGAGTGCCTTCGCAATATTTATAAGGGCTTCAACACGTGAATCATCTTTATATAATGTATTTAGCTCCGCATTCATCTCAAGTGCCTTATTTATAGTGATTCCTATCACACTTGGTATCATCTTAGCAATTCTATCTACCTCTGCATACGAATAATTCATAGCCCTTCCAACATCTCTTATACAAGCTCTAGGAGCCATTGTTCCAAATGTTATGATTTGCGATACATTAGTAGATCCATACTTTGCTACTACATAGTCAATTACATCTTGGCGTCTCTCATAACAAAAATCCGAATCTATATCTGGCATTGATACTCTTTCTGGGTTTAAGAATCGTTCAAAGATAAGATTATATTTAATAGGATCTATCTTCGTTATATCTAAAGTATAAGCAACTATCGAACCTGCAGCTGACCCACGACCTGGACCTGTCGGAATATCATGATCTACTGCAAACTTTATAAAATCCCATACTATAAGAAAATAATCAACATATCCCATTTGTTTTATTATATTAAGTTCATATTCAAGTCTATCTACATAGAGCTTAGCATCTGCATTACCCTCTGCTATTTTATTTATATATTCTATAGAAAAACCCTTAGTTAATACTTCACTAAATACTTCATACCTAGGAGCCAAACCCCTATAACAATATTCTCTTAGAAACTCGTATGGGTCGACCCCTTCAGGCAATGGAAATTTAGGAAGTTTTGAGACATGAAATTCATAATCGAAATTACACATCTCCGCTATTTTAACTGTATTTTCCAAAGCCTCTGGTACATAGGCAAATGTCTTTTTCATTTCCTCAGGAGATTTTAAATAAAATTGATCAGATGGGTATCTCATTCTGTTTTCATCATCAACAGTCTTAGCTGTTTGAATACACAAAAGCACATCATGAGCCTTTGAATCTTCTTGCTCTATATAATGAGTATCATTAGTACAAATCAAGGGAATTTCAGTATCTTTTGAAAGTTCAACTAAAAGTTCATTAACCTTAAACTGGTCTTGCATACCATGGTATTGTAATTCTAAATAGAAACCGTCTTTGAATATCTCTTTATATTTTAAGGCTATTTCCTTTGCTTTCTCATAATTATCACGCAAAAGAAGGCTCTGTATTTCACCACCAAGACAAGCACTACTAGCAATTATTCCCTCACTATACTTTGACAAGAATTCAAAATCAATCCTTGGTTTATAATAAAAACCCTTAATTGAGGCTGAGGAAACTATTTGCATCAAATTTTCATAACCCTTAGTATTCTTAACTAAAAGTATCAAATGATGCGTAGCATTTTCTCTATTAGCTTCCTTTATATCCATTGATTTAGCTGCTACATATACTTCACAACCAATAATCGGTTTAATACCTTGCTCTTTCGCTTGCTTATAAAACTCCACACATCCATACATTACTCCGTGGTCTGTTATAGCGATGCTCTTCATGCCGAGTTCCTTGGTTTTAGCAATAAGCTCTTTAATTTTTCCCGAACCATCAAGCAAACTATACTCTGTATGCACATGAAGATGCACAAAACTTCCCAAATCTTCTTTCTTTTCTATCTTTAGTTCCTCAGTCACTTTTTCACTTCCCTCCAAAGTCGTGTAATTAGTCCACAGTGGACTGTAAATTAGTCAACAACCTAACTTTCATAATCCACAGTTTTAGAAGATTCTAGCATAGGTTTTAAATACTTAAGCACTGAATTCACATGATACTCACTAACTGCATATGAATTAATATCCTCTAAAGAATCAAACTTAGTAATAAGGGCCAAATCATAAGAGCGCTCAGAATGCAAAACATCTACTCCTACCTCAAGCCCTTTTAGTTGTTGTATTTTCCCCTCCATACTAAGTAAAATATTTTTAGCTTCTGTTGCTTGCTCTATGTTCTTTAACTTAAAAAATACTATGTGTGTAAACATTATTGTACCTCCTTATATTTAAAAAGACATATTATTTAGTAAACATTTTCGCAGAAATCATAGCCTTTGCCACAGGGTCCTTATGCGTATTATACATGTTTACTTCTACCTTAGAAAAACTTCTACCTTTATCCACAATTTGTGTATATATATCTATATCACTACCCATTTGCACAGGTTTCATAAAATATGCCATAATGCTATCTACCGATACATTAATGTTATTATTTTGTCTTAATGCCATAATGCCCATAGTTGATAGAAGCATATTGAGTGAACTCCAAGAAGCAGTTCCAAAAGGGTCTAACATCTGAGGAACAATTTGCCCATTGAAATGCAAATTATCACCTTCATGTACGCAGGTGAAATTCATTAATATAAGATCCTCTAAAGTTTCCGCAACTTGAGGCTGCCTTAGTGCAAACTCCATTGCTTTTATAACATGTTCTATAGTTAAAACTCCCACTAACTTCTTCTTATCAATTACAGGACAAATCTTTATTCCATCCCAACCCATAATATGAGCAGCATAAGCTACAGTTGTTTTAGGTGTTACGCAAATAGGATTTTTATTCATAATTTTATTTATTAATTCATTTTCATCGTTATGTCCTTGAAGATCTCGAAGCGTAACTATGCCAATAATCTTCATATGCTCATCTTGCACCGGATACCTCTCATGATTAGTTTCTGCCATTAGTTTTCTCCACGTAGCAACAGTGTCAGAGCCCATCAGACACGTAGTATTAACATCCATTACATCTTCAACTAGAATAATTTCCTTTTTAACCATAGTTTCATAAATAGCTTTATTTATCATGCTTGCTACTGTAAAGCTATCATAGGTTGACGATAATACAGGAATACCTTTTTCATTTGCAATCGCCTTTACTTTTTCACTACAATCAAATCCTCCAGTAATCAATACCGCGGCCTCATTTTCAAGGGCAAGCTGTTGTGCTTCTTCCCTATTTCCAACAATAAGCAGGTAACCTGGTCTTAGATATCTAATTATTGACTCAATATCCATTGCACCTATAATAAATTTATTTAAAATTTTATTTATACCGTCTTTTCCGCCCAAAATAGTCGCATCAAGGATTCTTGTAACTTCAGCAAAAGTAAGACTTTCAATGTTTTTTTTATATACCTTCTCAACTCTTACTGTTCCAACCCTTGGCACGGTATTAACAATACCCATGTTCTCAGCCTCTTTTATCGCCCTATACGATGTACCTTCGCTAAGCCCTAATTGGGAACTAATGCCCCTTACTGATATCTTAGTTCCAACTTCCAAAGAAAGAATAAAATTAACTATCTCCTCATGTTTTGACATTGTCCTTCTACCTTCCTTCTTTCCTTAATTCTTCAGCAATTTTTTCTATTCTTCGTAATCTATGATTAACCCCAGACTTACCAACTGGTGGCTCAAGTATTGCACCAAGTTCCTTTAAAGATTCATCTGGGTATTCAAGTCTTAATTCAGCAATTTCTCTTAAGTTTTTAGGCAATCTTTGAAATCCTATTTCAATTTGTATTAATTTAATGCTTTCTACTTGCCTTACTGACGCATTTACTGTTTTACTTAGATTTGCTGTCTCACAATTAACAAGCCTATTTACATTATTTCTCATCTCTTTCATTATCCTTACGTTTTCTAAGAACAATAAAGAGTTATGTGCACCAATTATATTAAGGAGATCAACAATTTGTTCGCCTTCTTTAATATAAATTACAAAACTACTTTTTCTTTGTATTATTTTTGAAAATAATCCATAGCTATTAATAAGTGTGCTTAGCTCCTCTGCATAATCACTATCATGTGTAACAAACTCAACATGGTAGTTTTTTTCAGGATTACTAATACTTCCACCACCTAAAAAGGCTCCTCTTATATATTTACGTTTGCATTCCTCAGCATCTATTAATCTTTCCGGTATTGTATAATCTATTGAAAAAAAGTTCTCGTCCTCAAGAACTGCTACTTGCTTTAATAAGTCTTTAACACCCATTTCTTCAGTAATTATAACAACATAAACATTCTTTTTCTTAAGCGAATTACTTCTCTTAACTAGTAACCTTGCATGAATCTTAAAATGTTCCTTTAATAATTTAAAGATAAGTCTTGCTATTGCTGGGTTTTCAGTAGTTATTTGAAAATTAACTTGTTTGTTAGATCCAAGTCCAATAGTCCCACTAACCTTCATTATAGCCGCCATTTCAGCCATGGCTTCCTTCTTACTCATGTCTGTAAATCTACAAATTTCATTTTTAACCTTAGACGAAAATGACATTATTCTACTCCTTATTTTGTTTATTTTCTTTGAGTTTTTGCGATAGATAAAAATATTCTACTATTTTCTTTTTATCTTTAAATAATCTTTTTTCCATAATTGTTTCTACTAAAATAGCTGCAAGCTTATCTGGATCATGTCTTATATATCCTTTTCCAACCTCAACAAAATCTCTCTTAATTACCCCTATGCCATTTTTTGTAAGCTCTTGTTCATTTATGTGAACCATATTGGAATTATCATCATGGTATTTTTGTTCAAGTTCACTGCTTATTTTTCCTGTGTTTACTACCACATAATCAACAACCTTGCATTTAGCATGCTTGTTAATAGCTTTTATATGATCTTTAACACCATAGTTGTCACTTTCGCCTGGTTGAGTCATTATATTTGCAACATAAATTCTTATAGCTTTTGTTTTATCTAATGCATTCCTTATTTCACTTACTAATAAATTTGGAATAATGCTAGTATAAAGACTACCTGGCCCAAGTATTACTGCATCTGCTTCATTTATAGCAACCAATGCTTCTTTAATCGCTCTAGCATCCTTAGGTTCTATAAAAACCTCATCAATAGCACTATCATTATCTATTACACCTTGTGGTATATTAGATTCACCATCGATTATCATTCCATTTTTAAGTTTTGCCTTTAAAACCATATTATCCAAAGTAACTGGAATAACTTTTCCTTTTACTGCAAGTACTGAGCTCATTTTCTGCACAGCTTCTTCGAAATTGTTTGATATTCCATCCATGGCTGCTAAAAATAAATTGCCAAAACTCTGGTCCTTTAACCTTCCATCTTTAAATCTATACTGTAATAGTTCCTCCATAAGTGGCTCTGTTTCGGCAAGGGCTAACATACAATTTCTAATATCCCCCGGTGGAAGAATCCCTAAATCTTCTCTTAATACCCCCGAACCCCCACCATCATCTGCTACTGTAACTATTGCAGTTATATTATTTGTGTACTTTTTTAACCCCCGTAGCATAGTTGATAAACCAGTGCCTCCACCGATTACTACAATTTTAGGTCCTTTTATAAGTACCCTCTTCTCATAGATTAAATCCCCTAACTTCTTCGAGTTAATAGCTACATCTAAATTTCCCTTATTTACAAGTATAATAAAGAACTTAATAATTTGAATTATAGCTATATATATTATTAAAGATCCAAAACCTATTAACATTATTGAAAAACATATATTTCTCAAAGAAAAATTAGTTTCATTTATGATTTCAACGACTCCGAAAGCTAAAATGGAGCTACCTACTATACCTAGAAGTATCCACCTTTTTATATTAACTCCAGGTGCAAGCAACTTACTAAGCATCATAATTTAATGTCACCTCTATTTACATCTTCATTTACGTCTCTGTGATCTATATTAACATCATAGCCATTATGCTCAAGTATTTCATAAACCCTATTCGCTATGGCTACAGATCTGTGTCTTCCCCCTGTACATCCTATAGAAACTATTAGCTGTCTTTTTCCCTCAGCCTTATAATTTGGGATAAGGAACTGTAACATATCTTGAAGTTTATCAATAAACACTTTGGTCCCATCAAAATCTAATACATAATCTCTTACAGGTTTATCATTCCCTGAATACTGCTTAAGCTCTGGAATATAATATGGGTTCGGCAAAAATCTAACATCAAACACCAAATCTGAATCCACAGGTATTCCATATTTAAATCCAAAAGAAAGCACAGTTATAATAAGCTTGGTTTCTATTTGACCTTCCTCACTATAAATGTTATTTATTTCTTCTGTAAGTTCCCTTGCAGAAAGTTTTGATGTATTAATTATATGATCAGCACGCTCCCGTACATCTCTAAGTTTTCGCCTCTCAGTTGCAATACCATTTAAAACTCTTCCCTCTGGTGCTAGAGGATGTTTACGTCTTGACTCTTTATATCTTTTAACAAGTACTTTATCTGATGCCTCTAAAAATAATATTTCATACTTATATCCTTCATCTTTTAGGTACGCTAAACTTTCAAATAAATCATCAAAAAACTTTCCACCTCTTATGTCTATAACTAATGCAATTCTATCTATATTTCCATTTGATTGATAACATGCCTCTGCAAATTTCGGAATTAATAAAGGTGGCAAATTATCAACACAAAAAAATCCTAAGTCCTCAAGATTTCGTACAGTTTGTGTTTTCCCAGCGCCTGATAACCCTGTCAATATAACAAATCTCATTTTAAATACCCCCTCTACAAAAATTAACAATTCCCATTATCAATGAATCCATTTTAAATGTTTAAATACTCCATTGTATTAATGTAGTATCATTTTTTATTATAACACATATAGGGATCATTACAGATATGCAAACATAAAAAAATACACAGAAGTTTAACTTACTGTGCATTTTAAAATACTATTTATCCTCGCCCCAAATTTTAACCTCAGTGCTAAGTTCTACCCCAAATTTTTCTTTTACTTTATCCTGTACAAACTTAATTAAGTCCAAGATGTTCTTTGCTGTTGCACTTTCTTTATTTATAATAAATCCAGAATGTTTTACAGAAACTTGAGCATCTCCAACGCATGTACCTTTCAAATCGCACTCTTGTATAAGTACACTTGCAAAATAACCCTCTGGCCTTTTGAATGTACTACCAGCTGAAGGGTATTCTAATGGTTGTTTGTCACTTCGTTTTTTCTTTAGTTCGTCCATTCTCGCTTTTATAACTAACTTATCTCCTACTTGAAGACTAAGAGTAACGCTTATGACTGTATATCCATTTTTTAAAACAGCACTACTCCTGTATGATAGCTCCATCTCATCTTTTGTTAAAGTTAATAATTCTCCATTATTATCAATAACTAGTGTGCTTTCAAGCACCATAGACATTTCGCCATTGTATGCTCCTGCATTCATAGCCGCCGCACCACCAATGCTACCTGGAATTCCACTAGCAAATTCAATTCCCTTAAGTCCTTCGTCCAATGCAACCATAGTAACATCGTATAAAGTAGCTCCACTTTGAGCAATTATCTTATTTCCTTGAACCTCTATTTTATTAATCTTACATAATTTTATAACCACACCGCGAATTCCACCATCACGTACAAGCAAATTAGACCCATTGCCTATTAAGTAATAAATAACATTATTCTCTTTGCAAATTTTTATTAAAGCTTGAACCTCACTAGGGTTCTCTGGAGTTATTAAAATATCTGCTGGTCCACCTACTTTGAAAGAAGTATGATTTTCCATAGGTTCATCTAGCTTTATGTTTTCTTTTAGTGTTACCTTATTTATTTGTTCAATCAGTTTCGCATATTGCTTCATATTCTGCTCCTTGAAAATATTAATATATTTATATACTTCCATAACACAAATCATAAAATTATGTACAGAAGTTATAGTTCCTATAGTTTACCCTTTTTTCAAAAAAATTTCAACAGTTTATATCCATCATTAATATAGTGGTTACATTTGTAACTATTTACTGTTTTTAAAATATTCTATAACACACTCTACAGACTTACTATCCATGGAGGGGGTATCCAGTAGTTCCACCTTACTTGCAACCTTTATATTATCAACACTACCAAACTTCTTTAATAACTCTCTTCTTCGCTTTCCACCAATATTCGGTATATTATCTAATATAGAATATAAAGTTCTTTTGTCCCTTAAAGTTCTGTGATATGTGATCGCGAATCTATGCACCTCATCTTGTATTCTAGTAATTAAGTGCATACTTTGCGAATTACTTTTCATATCAAGCTCTATATTATTATATATCAAACCTCTAGTTTTGTGCCTATCATCCTTAACCATTCCACATACCGGTATATTAATATTAAGATTATTTAAGACTTCTATTGCAATATTAACCTGTCCTTTTCCACCATCCATAAGAATTAAATCAGGAAATATACAAAACTTACCTTTACTTAACTCTAAATGTCTCTCTTTTATTTGTTCTACTTCTTCTAGTCCATGAATAAATCTTCGCTCTAGGATTTCGCGCATACTATCATAATCATTAGCTCCTATTACAGATTTTATTTTAAACCTTCTGTAATCACTGCTTTTAGGTTTTCCATTTTCAAAAACTACCATGCTACCTACAGAATCCACACCCATTATATTTGATATATCATAAGATTCAATTCTTTCCGGTATTTCATCAAGTTCTAATAATTCTACAATTTCCTGCAGTGCTATTTTATGAACTTCCTTATCCTGCATATCTTTTAATTTGAAATTTTCAAGAGTTATCTTAGAATTATTTTCTACCATCTCTAAGGTCTTTTTCTTTTCTCCCTTTTGAGGGATTTTAATCATAACCTTTGATTCCTTTTTAGAACTAAGCCACTGCTCAAGAATATCTGTCTCATTTATAAAAGGCACATATATTGTTTTTGGAATAAATGCCGTAGCCCCATAAAATCTCTTTATAAACTCTTCTATAAGCTCAGTTGGTACCTGGTCTGCTTCGTCATTTAAAATAAAATGTTCACGTCCTACTATTTTACCATCTCGGAGGAAAAACACTTGAAGACAAACATCTTTTTCATCCATATATATATTAATAAAATCTTCATTTTCGCAATTTCCTATTATAATCTTTTGCTTTTGATTTATTTTATCTATCGCCATGATTTTATCGCGATATACCACAGCTTTTTCAAATTCTAAAGATGCTGATGCACTTTCCATTTTTAACTTAAGATCATCTTTTATGTTTTTGTCTTTTCCTGTTAGTAATTCCATTGTACCTTTTATAATTTTTCCATAATCTACTTTGCTAATATACCCCGCACAAGGAGCTTTGCAAAGCCCTATATGATAATTTAAGCAAGGACGAGTAGGATTTAATCCTTCTTTAATAGTTCTCCTACATGTCCTAAGTGGGTATATCTGTTTTATAAGTTCTATAGTGCTATATACAGCTGCTGAATCTGTGTATGGCCCATAATATTTTCCACCATCATTGGCAATGTTTCTAGTTACAAATACTCTTGGAAATTCCTCATTTATCGTTATCTTTATAAAGGGATAGTGTTTATCATCTTTGAGCAAAATATTGTATCTGGGGCTATATCTTTTAATAAGATTACACTCAAGTATTAAAGCCTCCATTTCTGAATCCGTTACTATATACTCAAACTCAGATATGTTTTTAACCATAGCCTTCACTTTTACAGAATGGCTTTTTGAACTTTTAAAATATTGCCTTACTCTATTTTTTAATATTTTTGCCTTCCCCACATATATTATTTCTCCAAGATGATTTCTCATAAGATATACTCCTGGTGCATCTGGAAGACTCTTTAGCTGATATTCAAAATCAAACACAATGTAACACCCCCTTAAATATAAATAAAATATGCATAAAGACATATGCGGTCAAAATTATACTCCTGCAATTAAATTTCCCGGGCAATTTATAACAAATTGCTACATCTGTTATGTTACCTATAGGACTATTTGCTTCACCTTTCAACATATCTAATTATAATACTAATTAAGTGTTTTTGTGCAAAATATAAAGTCAAATATCATTACAATATTTGACTTTATATTATTAACATTATATACATTCGCACGTTTTAGACCTTTATTGAAGCTAATGCTTTATTTCAAATAGGTTCTAACAAGTTCCTTAGTTATCTGTGCAGCTAGATTACCACCTTGGCCACCCTCCTCTACAATTACTGCAATTGCAATTTGAGGATTATCATAAGGTGCAAATCCAGTAAACCAGGAATGAGCAGCCCCTTGATTACTAACATCTGCTTGATGGTCTGCAGTACCTGTTTTTCCACTAACCACTATATTAGAAAGCGCTGCGCCCTTTCCTGTACCTTCAGCTACTACATCCTTCATTAAACCCTTCATAGTCGAAGCATTCTGCTTTGTCATTACTTCGCCTAGTTGTTTCGGTTGTAATTTATCTATTGATGTGCCTTTACTACTTAATATTTCTTTAACTAGCATTGGCTCCATCATAATACCATCATTAGCAACGCTGCTCACAACTAATGCCATTTGCATAGGCGTAACTAAAACTGAAGCTTGACCTATAGCGCTTTGCGCAATATTACCTTTTTCATTATTTTTATAGCTTGGAAATTGACTATTTTCTATAGTTAATCCTATTGACGGAATATTTTTATTAAAATAAAACTTTTCTGCTGTTTCCTTTAATGACTTATTTCCTACATCAAGACCTAATGACCCAAAAAACACATTACTAGAATGCATATAAGCAGATCTAAAATCTATATTCCCAAAAGTCTCACCCTGAAAATTTCCTAGTAGTCTTGTTCCATTGACAATTAAACTGCCATTATCATTTAAGCTGGTATTGTAAACATTAGGAATGTTTTCTAAAGCACTTATTGCTGTAACAGTTTTAAATGTTGATCCCGGTGGATAAAGCCCAGATACCGCTCTATTAAGGAGTGGTCTTTCATCATTTGCATTTATGCTCTTCCAGTTTTCATCTAAATTATTAGGGTCATAAGAAGGTTTTGAAACCATGGCTAAAACTTCACCAGTTTTAGGATTCATAGCCACAATAGACCCACGATGATTACCTAAAAGACTATATGCCTTTTGTTGGAGTTCAGAGTCAAGGGTAGTTCTTAATCCATTGCCAACTTTCTGATCATTGTCTTTACCAAAAAATACAAACTTTGGAAGTGACGAGTTACCCTCGCCCATAAGTTCTGCATCATATTTTTTTTCAAGGCCTGCAAGTCCATATCTAGGATCCATATAACCTATGGCATGTGCAAAAACTGCTCCCTGTAAATAAGTCTGTTTTTGTGATGTTTCGCTTAATCTAGTACTTTCTGTGAGTGCTGTCATATCCTTATCATAAATAGTTCCTCTTAATACCTTATTTCGCTCAGCCCAAAGCCTCTGATTAAATGAACTACTTACGGCTGTTTCGCTCTTAAATACATATAAGTAAGTTATGTAGGAAATTAAAACAATAAAAAATATTAGAAACACTAACATTACCTTTTTTATATTATTAACAAAATCATTCATAACTTTGTCCATCCTCCGAAATTTTTTGAAGTATACCAAGTGAAAAGAAAGTTATTATCATGGAACTTCCACCATAACTGACCAGTGGCAGCGTTATACCTGTTAGTGGAATAGCTCCAACTACTCCCCCCACTATTACCAAAACTTGGGCCGCTATCATTGTACTATATCCCACTGCAAGTAACCTAGTAAAGTTATCCTTGCTATAAACGGGAACTCTCATGCATCTATAAAACAGTAAAAAGAATAAAATAAGAATAGCGAATCCCATAAGAAGTCCCATTTCCTCGCATATTGCCGCAAATATAAAATCTGAGTTAACAACAGGGACCATTTTAGGATATCCAAGTCCAAGACCTGTCCCGAAAAGATGACCTGAAGCTATAGATATTAAAGATTGTACTATCTGAAGGCCTTCATTATTACCATATTTCCATGGGTTACCCCAGATCATAAACCTTAACCTTACATGTCCAAATAGTTTATAGCTTATAAATGCACCCATAATAAAAAGTACCAAACATAATAGTACATACTTAAAATTTGAGGTAGCAATATAAAGCATAGTTACTGAAATAGCGAAAAATAGAAGAGCTGATCCTAAATCCTTTTGAATTACCATGAACCCAAGTGATACCATAACTACAATTCCAGGCTCAAGTAATGCCTTAAATCTAGCAAGCTCTGACTTTCCCTGAAAATCCTTTCCATAATACTGTAGTGCTGCTGCTAAATATGCTACCAAAGATAATTTAGCAAATTCTGTTGGTTGGAAAGTGAAACCAGCTAGGCTTACCCAGTTTCTAGATCCATAAGTGGGATTAGCTAGTATACTTCCTAAAGACATAAGTACAAGTGTACACACCATATAAACATACTTGTATTTACCAAATTTTTTCAAACTCGGGAAAAGCACTACCACTAAAATGAATACGGCAATGCCTACGGTATACCATATAAGTTGTTTAAGTGCAGTAGGAGAGTCTAGCCTATATAGAATCCCCATGCCTATAACTGCTAAAACATTTGAGAATAGTAATATATACTTATCGCCATCCGGAAAAAATCTTCTTATAATAAAATGAGAATACGCAAAAATCAAACATATTATTACACCCATTATTATAGCGCCTTTATCAAAAGAATCTTTTCCAATTAAAAACAAATTAAGAAACAAAACTATACACAAAAGATAAGTATATCTTAGAAGTTTTTTTTCTTCCTTTATACTTTCCATACTATCACCTCTTTAATCATCATCTACGCAACTGCTTTCCACCTAAGGTGCTGTAATATTTAACCTATAACTTTAAAAATTGAAGTTCCTATTTTAATCTCGTCACCTTTTTTTATACCCACTTTGTCTGTTACCTTTTTTTTGTTTTTTAAGGTACCATTTGTACTTCTCAAATCTTGCAATATGTAATCTGTATTTTTTAAATATATCCTTGCATGCTGAGATGATACGTACTTGTCACCCAAAATCAATAGGTTATCTCCCTTTCGTCCTATGGTTAATTCATCGTTTAGAGGAATAACTGCACCAACTCTTAAATTAAAGTTTTCTCCTCTTTCCATAACTTCAAGTCCCATAGTTTTTCTCATAATCGGTTTCTGTTTTGCACCACCTTTTATGTCCTTATACATTATTTTTAAAGCAAATATTATTATAATGTAAATAATCGCTATAATTGCAAATTTAAAAAACAAGCTTATATTAGCCATAATGCACTTTCTCCTCTTTAAAAAATAATCAAAGACTAGCATTTACTTAATATGCTAGCCTTATATGAATTATAACATTTTTTTCAGATATTGTCCTGTATATGACTTTACATTTAGAGATATTTCTTTTGGCGTTCCTGTGCACAAAATAGTCCCACCCTTATCTCCACCCTCAGGACCTAAGTCTATAACGTGATCCGCGCACTTAATAACATCTAAATTATGCTCAATCACAACTACTGTATTCCCTGAATCTACTAGCCTTTGGAGTATTTTAATAAGTTTGCTAACATCATCAGTATGAAGCCCTGTAGTAGGCTCATCTAATATATAAAAGGTTTTACCAGTACTTCTTTTAGATAATTCAGATGCAAGTTTAATTCTTTGAGCCTCACCACCAGATAACTGCGTTGATGGTTGCCCAAGTCTTACGTATCCAAGGCCAACATCCATTAGTGTTTGAAATTTACTATAAATTCTTGGAATATTCTCAAAAAACTTTACAGCTTGCTCTACAGTCATGTTTAAAATTTCGTCAATATTTTTCCCTTTATACTTAACTTCTAAAGTTTCTCTATTATACCTTTTTCCTTTACAAACTTCGCAAGGCACATATACATCAGATAAAAATTGCATTTCTATTTTAATTATTCCATCACCGTGACAAGCCTCGCATCTTCCGCCCTTTACATTAAAGCTAAATCTACCTGGCTTATAACCACGCATCTTTGCTTCTGAACTCATTGAGAACACATCACGAATAACATCAAATACCCCTGTATAGGTAGCTGGATTGGATCTTGGGGTACGCCCAATAGGTCCCTGGTCTATATTTATAATTTTATCAATGTTCTCTGATCCTAAAATATCTTTATGAAGCCCTGCATTCTTTTTAGATTTATTCACCTTTTTATTAAGACCCTTATATAAAATTTCATTTACTAAGGTGCTCTTTCCAGAACCTGAAACACCAGTGACTGCAGTAAATACCCCTAAAGGGAACTCCACACTAACATTCTTAAGGTTATTTTGCTTTGCATTAAGTATTTTTATACTATGCCCATTAGATTTTCTAGTTTTTTCTGGAACCTCAATTTTCTTTTTACCACTTAAATATTGACCTGTAATTGATCTCTCACAGTTTTTAACATCCTCAATTGTTCCTGCAACCACAATTTCTCCACCATGTTCTCCAGCTTGTGGTCCAACATCTACAATAAAATCTGCTGCCTTCATAGTATCCTCATCATGTTCTACAACAATTACTGTATTACCTATATCTCTTAAATGTTTTAATGTTTTAATAAGTTTATCATTATCTCTTTGATGAAGACCGATACTAGGCTCATCTAAAATGTATAAAACGCCCATTAAACTAGAGCCTATCTGAGTTGCTAGTCTTATTCTCTGAGCTTCTCCACCGGACAATGTAGCCGCTGATCTAGCTAAGTTTAAATAATCAAGCCCTACATCCTTTAAAAAGTTAAGTCTATCATTTATCTCTTTAAATATTTGATTAGAAATAATCTTATTCTTTTCCGATAATTCAATATCATTTAAGAAATTTGCTTCATCAGTAATTGACAACTGACAAAATCGGCTTATGTTCATGCCTCCAACTGTTACGGCTAGTGCCTCAGGGCTTAACCTTGCGCCCTTACATTTTGGACATGCATTATCGCCCATATATTGTTCAACATCTCTTTTTATATAATCTGACGAGGTTTCAAAATATCGTCTTTTTAAGTTATTTATAATTCCTTCATAAGCATGATTAAAAGTTCCTGATCTGTACTCCTTAACATACTCTACCTTAACTTTTTCTCCATTAGTTCCGTATAATAACATCTTAAGAGTTTCTGGATCATAATCCTCTATAGGTGTATCTAAACTAAACTTATATTTTAAGCTCAATGCACGTAGTACCGAGAAAGTCCAAGAATCTTCCTTAAGGCTACCTTCCCCAAAAGACATAATAGCCCCGTCTTTAATACTCTTACTCTTATCAGGTATAATTAAATCCTCATCAATTTCCATAAGCGTACCAAGACCATCACAGGTATCGCACTTACCAAATGGAGAATTAAAGGAAAACATTCTAGGTGCTAATTCCCCAAGACTAATACCACAATCTATGCAAGCAAAATGCTCACTAAAAAGTATGTCTTCTCCATCGCGAATGCTAGCGATAGCAGTACCCTCTGCTAGTTTTAATGCACTCTCTAAAGATTCAGAAAGCCTTCCGCGAACTTCCTGCTTTACGGAAATTCTGTCTATTACTATCTCAATACTATGCTTCTTCGTTTTTGCTAGCTTTATATCTTCTTCCATAAGCTCGACAGTGGTGCCATCAATTCTAGCACGAACAAAGCCATTTTTTTTAATATTTTCTATTACCTTAACGTGTTCACCCTTTTTCCCTCTTATTACTGGTGCCAATATTGAAATCTTAGTTTTCTCTGGCATATCCATTATTCTATCCACCATCTGGTCTACAGTTTGCTGAGTAATCTCCTTGCCACATTTAGGACAATGAGGTGTTCCAACTTTTGCATAAAGTAGTCTCAGATAATCATAAATTTCAGTTACAGTACCCACTGTGGAACGTGGATTTCTATTAGTAGTTTTCTGATCTATTGAAATAGCAGGGGAAAGCCCCTCTATGTACTCGACATCTGGCTTATCCATATTACCTAAAAACTGCCTTGCATAAGCAGATAGTGACTCCACATACCTTCTTTGCCCCTCTGCATATAATGTATCAAATGCAAGCGAAGATTTACCTGATCCCGAAAGTCCAGTAAATACTACAAACTTGTCTCTTGGTATCTCCAAATCAACATTTTTTAAATTGTGAACCTTGGCGCCCTTTATAAAAATCTTATCCCTCATGGTTATCTCCTCTGTATTAATATAATTATATGTTTTTAATCTGCTTCTTTAGTTTATATATTATATCTCTAAGCTCAGCAGCTCTTTCAAAATGTAAATCTTTAGCTGATTGCTTCATCTCATTTTCATACTTATCCATTAACTTTTTAGTCTCTTCGTAATTTGCACTCATTGCAGCTTCGAGAGTTTCATATACCTCTTTATCCTCAGCTACTGTTATAGATCCGATAACTTCCCTAATATCTTTAACAATAGTAGTTGGCGTAATACCATGCTCTTCGTTATAATCCATCTGAAGTTTTCTACGCCTTGTAGTTTCATCCATAGCTTTTTTCATGGATTTTGTTATTTTGTCAGCATACATTATTACCTTACTCTCTGAATTTCTTGCAGCTCTTCCTATCGTTTGAATTAACGAGGTTTCGGAGCGCAAAAATCCTTCCTTATCTGCATCGAGTATTGCAACAAGTGCTACTTCTGGAATATCTAGTCCTTCTCTTAAAAGATTTATACCTACTAACACGTCAAACGTGCCCAGCCTAAGGTCTTGAATTATCTTCATTCTTTCTATTGTATCAATATCTGAATGCAAATAGGTTATTTTCATATCCATTTCTCTAAAATATTTAGTCAAATCCTCTGACATCTTTTTCGTAAGAGTTGTAACTAAAACCCTAAACCCTTTTTTTATTGTATCCTGAATACTAGCATATAAATCATCTATTTGACCTTTAACTGGCCTTATAACAATCTCAGGATCTAATAATCCCGTAGGTCTTATTACTTGCTCTGCGATATTTTCACTATGTTCTTCTTCATAGCTACTTGGAGTTGCACTTACAAAAATTGTTTCATTCATGCTGCCCTCAAACTCTTGAAATGTTAGGGGTCTATTATCATAAGCTGACTTAAGCCTAAACCCATAGTCAATTAAATTAGTCTTCCTTGATTTATCTCCTCCAAACATAGCCTTAACCTGTGGAAGAGTTACATGACTCTCATCTATAAACATTAAATAATCATCAGGAAAATAATGCATTAAAGTTTGAGGAGCTGTTCCTGCTGGCCTACCATCTAATATTCTAGAATAATTCTCAATACCAGTACAATAACCAACCTCGCGCATCATCTCAATATCATAATTAGTTCTTTGCTTAAGTCTTTGTGCCTCGAGTGCTTTATCTTCCTCAATAAGCTCTTTAAGCCTTACCTCTAATTCTTCTTCTATTCGTGCTATACCAATCTCTAATTTATCTTTTGATGTGGCGAAATGGGATGCTGGGAAAATAGAAACATGTTTTCTGGTTCCGATAATTTCTCCTGTAAGTGAATCAAAAACTCTAATCTTTTCTATTTCATCTCCAAAAAACTCTACTCTAATTCCTTCACTAGACGATGAAGCTGGGAATATATCAACAGTGTCCCCGCGTACTCTAAAGGTTCCCCGAATAAAATTAATGTCGTTTCTTTCATACTGTATATCTACTAAATGCCTTATTACTTCATTTCTATCCTTTTCCATGCCTTCCCGAAGGGATACTGTAAGTTTTTTATACTCCTCAGGGTTACCAAGCCCATATATACATGAAACTGAAGCCACAACTATAACATCATTACGCTCAAGTAATGCAGATGTAGCTGAATGTCTTAATTTATCAATATCATCATTAACAGATGAATCTTTTTCTATAAATGTATCGGTCTGTGCAACATAAGCCTCAGGCTGATAATAATCATAATATGACACAAAATACTCTACACAGTTATCAGGGAAAAATTCTCTAAACTCTGAGCAAAGCTGCGCCGCTAAGATTTTATTATGAGCAAGCACCAATGTTGGCTTTTGAACTCTCTCAATAATATTAGCCATAGTAAAAGTTTTACCCGAACCAGTTACCCCTTTAAGAGTTTGAAACTTTTTACCCGCATCTATTCCTTTCACAAGACTATCTATAGCCTGTGGTTGGTCCCCAGTGGGTTTAAACTTTGAATGCAACTTAAACTCATACATAAAATCACCGCCTTATTTTCCTTTATCTGAACGTTTGTTCGTTACTTAACATTTTAACTATAACTTTTTGATATGTCAATATCGTATTTCTAATCCTATAATAAGCTATGAGTGTTCACTATATAGAACACTCTTAATTAATCTACATTTACTATAATAACATCATTATGAACTTTTGTAGGGGGGTCAGTCTAATATTTATTCTAGTAATTATTTACTGTATTTTGCATTTCTTACATTAACACTAAATATGTACTAATAATAATTATTCATTAGTCTAATTAATTTCTAACTTACTATACTATATTAAATTAAAGAATTTACAAATTTACACAATGTAAACAAAATAGACATCATATTGACACCTTTTTGGTATTAATAAGGGCTATAATTATATTATGGATAGATTCAAAATAAATTATGAGGAGATATTAAAATGAAACATGTGTCTTTTAAGTCCAAAATGTTTTCAGGCTTACTAACAGGGGGAATACTTATATCCACTGTTACTACGACATTTGCAACAACTACTAACACATTAAGTATTAGTAAAAAGGCCTCATTAACAAATGAATGTAAAAGTGTAAATACTAATATACACCAATCTTTAGACAAAAAATATGAAAACGTTGTAACTGGTAACACTATAAGTGTAAATCAAGCTAATAAAATTAAAGCTATACTAAATAAAACTGAAGGTTCAAAGAAAACAACATTTGAAAAGACAAAAGATATTACCGATCGAGAGAATAATATATATATGACTAGTAACAAGATAAATCATATAAATCCTTTAACATCCCTTGTAAGTAATGGAACTATAACTCAGTCTCAAGCTGACAAAATTATTATGAAGCAATTATATCTATGTCAGTCAAGAATGTTACATAGTTTCCTTTAAACATCTATTTTAAATAATTAACCATATATAAAAAACACCTAGCCTCCCATTATATTAATGTTAGGCTAGGGGTTTTTTTATGTATTGCTTTCTAAACTTTAGATAAAATAAGCTACTTTTAACTTCCATTTTAAACCATGGGTAGAAGTGCATTAACATTCTCATGAAAAAGATTCCAATTAATTCATTTATAACCATAACATAATTATAGTTGCATTAATATAGATAAAACCACTGTAAAGCATTAATTCATAATACTTTACAGTGGTTCTATTTAATTAAATAATATTTCAGTTCGTTCTCAATTAAGAAAAGAGAAACTTCTTCCAGTTTCAAGTTTAAAATTTAAAACTTTTGACAATGTATTTATATCCCCTTTAAATGGATAACAAAGCAATCTGTTTTCGTTATCAAAAATCATAAGAAATGGTGTTTCATGTTTAGGAACTATTATATAGACATCATTCACAACTGTGTTTAAGTTTTTATTCTGTACAGTAACAGATGGGTAAAGTGGTACCCTAACCGCATACCCATCATCTGTAAGAGGATTACTTTTGCCATAAATGGCATCTACATTTTTTATCCATTCCGTAACCATATTGTTAATTTTCGGATTTAACTTAACTACCTTAACTACCTTTTCTTGCTTTGGGTCAAAAATTTCAACATCCTTAAATCCTTCAGCAAAAATAACTGTTGGATGTAATAATATAATAAATAAAACTATGATTGCTAGTATTTTTTTTTTCATAAACATCACCCATTTATTAATCTGCCCTTAATAAATGTAGTTATGTTGTAGTGATGTATATAATTAAAATAAATTTATTTAGTTAATGTATTATAATTCATTATTAAGATTTTTAATACGCTTAGCCATTTATGACAGCAGAAGGATTGTTGAAATTATGTCTTTTTCCATGAGAATGCTAATAAAAGTATATATTGCGTAGAATGCGTTTGAATAAGCCTTAGTAATTCTTAATTTATTTTATTTTCAGGTGTGTAAAGAAAAACGCATGTTTGAGTGAAGCGAGTTTGCGTTTTTTAGCAACTGAAAACAAAATAAATTTTAGAATTACTTAGCGAAATGAACGCATTTAAGCAATATATACTTTTCATAATAGCATTCTCTAAGAAAAATTTATTTCTTGTCTTCATTTTCATCTTTATCTTTCATTTTGTCCATTATGTCTTTAAATGTTTCATCATTCACTTTCACTATAGTTGTGTCTTTAGGCACCTCTCTTGGTACAATTACTATTCCTAGTCTTTTATTATTAGTTATATTGCTAAATTGGGTGTCTTTTAATTCCCCTGAGGGTTTTTTAATTCTAAAAGAGAGTGCATCAAAGTTTCCTTTAATTATATTAAATATTTCTTCTTCAGACTCTATTTTTTTATCATTAACCATTACAAGCAAGTCTCCACTTTGAATTCCCATTTGAAAAGCAGGCGATTTTGGGACAACTGCAAGCACCATAATTCCATCATCACTACTAACATATTTTGGTTTAAAAGTAAGTTCCATATGCTTTTCTAATCGTAGCATTGCTTCATGAAGTCCTGCTGCAAATATTAAAATGAATATTTGATAACCTACTCCGAGTATCGCAAGTCTTGATATAGCCGTTAACAGTATTCCATAGACTATTATTAAAGCCCCTGAAGTAAATGTTTTCTTTCTCTTACTTTTAGTAAAAGTTATACTGCTATAACCTATTACTCCATATAAAGCAATAGATGCTATGACTGAACTTTTAACTATTCGCTGGGCTATATCCCCTTGTATCAAATGCCTCCACTCAGAAATCATAATGCTCTGTCCAACTGCTAAATCTGATGAAGTTGCACTTAAAAGTATGAGTAAAGCAACTGGTAATGCCCAATATCTTTTTAAGGCGAATCCACCAATTATTTTATCATCTCTGTTAGTAAACACCGGAATAGCTCCTCTTGAACCATCTAGCATTACTAAGCCTCCCTCTATAATATGCAATATTCCAACCAAAGTCATTAATGTTAGAATATCAATGTTAATAACATTTAATTGTGGTTTCTGTAAAGAAATGGCTGCATATTTAAGCAGTAGGCTGGCTAAACCTAATACTGCACCAGAATAAGAGAAACAAATAAATCTAGGTTTAAATGCCATAAAGAATAATGACACCATAAACAATAAATAAATATTTGAATTTTCATCAAAAACTAGCCCTGAAAATGTAAATATTAGACTCGCTATAGCCCCTGCAAAAATCCCTATTACAATTTGAGATATAGTTAGTTCAAAAGGTGAGTCTAAACTCTCTCCCATTATCATTTTTTGCATAGCAGCTATTTTTTTATTTTTATTATAAAAAATTAACGCAATCATTATTAAAATAAACGCATTAGAAGGGTCTGCAATTGCATAAGCAACTGCTCTTAAAGTATGTATTGCAATTTCCATTGACTAAAATTCTCCTTCCATATTACTGTCAAACACGTTATATTCGAAGCATAACATAAGTAAAAGCATTACTTATCGCATGTAGAATAAAAACGTTGTTAAAAACCAAATATCTACCAAATTTCTTGGTAGATACTTGGATAAATATCCCTATGTTATTACTTAATTTTATCATTAGCTAGTTCTAAAGCTTTTTTAAATTGTGGATCTGTATCCCTATCATATACCTTCTCTTTAAGTGCTGTTGGATAAACAACTGCAACTCCTGGTTTTATACCAATATGATGTATATTTTCACCATTCGGAGTGTAGTATTTTGATATAGTAACTTTCAATGCGGTACCATCATCAAAACCATCCACACCTCTATAAAGCATAGTTTGAACCACACCTTTACCAAAGGTTTTTTCTCCCACTAAAGTACCAACCTTATAATCCCTTACAGCTCCTGCAAAAATTTCTGATGCACTAGCTGATCCTGAATCTGTTAGAACAGTTAATGGCATGCCTACTGCTAGACCACCCTTAGATTTATATTCTGTCTTTTTCTTGTTTTTATCTATTGTGTATACTAGAACTTTTCCTTTAGGCACAAAATTAGATGTTAAATCTACACATTGATCTAAAAGTCCACCTGGATTTCCTCTTATATCAACTATTAGACTCTTCATACCTTGGCTTTGTAATTCTGCTAATTTTTTATTAAAGTTACTACTAGTATTTTCATCAAACATTGTAAGTTGAATATACCCAACCTTATTTGCTAACATCTTACCTTTAACTGTTACCAAATCAATAGTTGCACGTTTCATGTTGACCTGGAAAGTACCTTTTCCTTTTCTGTTGATAGTTAAGGAAACTGGTTCATTTACCTTACCTTTCATCATTGTAACAGCTTTTTCTAATTCTTTTCCAGATACTTCTGTTTTATTAACCTTTTCTATAACGTCTCCAGAAATCAATCCCGCTTTTTTAGCTGGTGATCCATCAAAAGGTGCAATTACAACTATATTATCATCCTTAACCCCTACTTGTAATCCAAGTCCAGTGTAAGCTCCTTCTGTTTGTGTATTAAAATCTGTAAACTCTTTTTTATTCATAAAAGTTGTATAAGGATCTTTTAGGGAATCAGTCATGCCTTTTATAGCACCCTCTACTAAAACATCATCACTAATTTTACCATCGTAATACTCATATAGTTTATTTCTTACTAAAAACAGTTTTTGGAATTTCAATACTTGACTATAAGCATCTCTTCCAATTAATACTTTCCCATTAGGGAGTCCTAAGGAAATTCGATTTGATATAAATAAAGTTATACAATTTGTAACCAAAAGCAAAACTACAATCCATACAATCATTTTTCTTTTTTTTGCTTTAGGCATCTCATTACTATTCTTTACAACTTTAAATTTATTTTCATCACCCATTTTATTCACCTCTTTGCAATTCTCTATATATTATTATGTAAATATAAGAATTTTATAACACTATTATTAAATAAACATATGAATAATTTTATTTAATATTACACAATTAAGAATTTTCTTATTGATATAGCGCTTCCTACAGCTCCAATAACTAAGCCGCCCAACATAAATTGCCATAAAGTAGTGCTTAATATAAAATGAGGATTTATAAGCGTAATTCCGAGGATTGCACTAGTATACTTATGGAAAACAAATGCATAAGCATAATATAGTACTCCAGTAGAAATGACTGCTCCTGATATACCAAGTATCATACCTTCGATAATAAATGGCCATCTTATAAACCAATCAGTAGCACCAACAAATTTCATTATACCTATTTCTTTTTTTCTTGAGTATACTGTAAGCTTAATGGTATTTCCTATTAAGAATAAAGAAACACTAACTAAAGTCACAAATAATACAACACCTATAATTTTAAGAGTATTTGTTATACTTATAATTTTATCAACAACTTCTCTAACATCCTTAACCTTGTCTATACCCTTTAGCCCATTAGTTGCTTTAACTACATTACTTACAACTTCTGGTTTATCTACTTTTACTACATATGCATTTGGAAATGGGTTCTGTTTTTCAAATCCTTGTACTAAGGATTTGCTATCTGGTCCAAATTGTTTCTTTACCTTGTTTAGCGCATCACCCTTGTCTTCAAATTTAACTTCTGAAACTCCTTGAACTTTATTTACTGCTCTTTCTATTGCCGACTTTTCTGATATCGTTACCTTATCATTAAGATAAATTTTTACCTCTAATTTAGCACCTAATTCTTGAACTCCTGCATTAACATTAAAAACTATTAATAAAAACACCCCTAAAATAAATAGAGTAGCTGCAACTGTAGCCACCGATGCCAAACTAACGGTTTTATTCCTTTTCAAACTTTTTAAAGCATCAACTATAAAATATTTAATTGTACTAATCTTCATAACCGTATCTTCCCCTTTGCTCATCTCTAACTAGAACACCTTTTTCTATAGCAATTACTCTCTTTTTCATAGAGTCTACTATATTTTTTGCATGTGTCGCCATTAGTACCGTAGTACCAGCCTTGTTAATATCATTTAAGATATCCATAATACCTAATGCAGTTTCAGGATCTAAATTTCCTGTTGGCTCATCTGCTATTAACAAAGTAGGATTATTTACTATAGCTCTCGCAAGTGATACTCTTTGTTTCTCTCCGCCAGAAATTTCATTAGGCAAAGCCATATGTTTTTTAGATAATCCAACTAAATCTAAAACATAAGGTACTTTTTTCCTAATTTCTTTTGCAGAACATTCTGTTGCCCTAAGTGCAAACGCCACATTTTCATAAACATTTAATGTATCAATCAGCCTGAAATCTTGAAAAACTACTCCAATTTTTCTTCTGTGGTACGGTACTTTTTTTCTAGATAATTTTGTTATATCCATATTGTTTATAATAATGTTACCTGTAGTTGGTTCTATCTCTTTTAAAAGAATTTTAACAAAAGTAGATTTTCCAGCTCCACTAGGACCTACAAGGAATACGAATTCCCCCTTTTCAATAGTTATGTCAATATTTGACAAAGCTACTACATTATTATCATAAATCTTACTTACTTTCTTTAATTGTATCATATTCAACTCTCCTTACCCTGTTTATGTAATTCATTACAGTAAAATCACTAATAACATTATACCATAATGACTAGGTCTGTAATAAAATTTATTATAAAATTTCCGTGAATATTATTCAAATTATGCTAAATTATTTAGCATAATTTATAAATGATTACTTTTTCAATTAAACCCAATATTACAATATTCTACACTTTAATGAGATAATTTTCAAATTTTTAGGGGTAACAACAAAAATAAGGGCAATAAATGCCCTTACTATTCAACAAGGGCAATAAATTTCCTTGTCCATTTTACAAACCTACGCTAATTAAAAGCGCAGTATCTACTTTTTTCATATCTCCATCAGTCATATGACCGATTTTTTCTTTTAATCTTTTTTTATCTAATGTTCTTATCTGTTCCAGCAAAACTACAGAGTCTTTATTTAGACCATACTCTTCAGAAGAAATTTCAACATGAGTAGGGAGTTTTGCTTTATTTATCTGAGAAGTAATAGCTGCAATAATAATAGTGGGACTATACTTGTTACCTATATCATTTTGAAGTATAATCACTGGCCTAATCCCACCTTGCTCTGAGCCTACAACCGGACTCAAATCAGCATAAAATATATCTCCTCTTTTTACTATTGTTGTCATTTGACAAATCACTCTCCGAAAGCTTAACTTCGTATTCTTTAAAATCTTTAATATCAATCTCAAAACCCATATTAGCTATTTTTAAATTTAACTCGGCCATTTCTAAATATCCTTGTTTCATTTCGTCTATATATTTGAGTTTTTTCTTTTCCTCAATATATAGTATTATAGCTTCCCTAATAAATTCACTTCTTTTTTTACAATCTTTTTGAAGTGCCTTATTAAATTCAATATAAAGTTTTTTTGAGAGGTTTATTACTAGTTTCTTTGAAGTTGACATATAGAATTTAATACCTCCTATTAGTAAAGCAACAATATGTATGAAATATATTATAATTCAACCTATGTCAATCTGTCAAAGAAATTATTCGTAATTTCGCCCTTTTTCAACAATTACCACTACACACAAATAGTTTATTCTACATATAAAACCATGAATCCTATATGTATTTTCTTATTTTCACAACCTCATCTTGTTTAGTATATACTCTTGGAACTCGTTTACCTATCATGCAAACTACTTCGTAACTGATTGTACCAATCAGGTCTCCTATTATATCTGCAGTAAATTTCTTGTCTCCATCTTCACCTATAAGTATAACCTCATCTCCTACTTTTACTCCATTTATTTCTGTAACATCAATCATACATTGATCCATACAGATCTTACCTATAACTGGAGCAAATTCACCCTTTAAGATTACCTTTCCCTTTTCAAATAAGAGCCTTGTATACCCATCAGCGTATCCAATTGGAAGAGTAGCTATAACACTTTCTTTTTGAGTTTTATATTTTCTTCCGTAACTTACATATTCTCCAGGTGGAAGTGTTTTTATGTGCACTACATTTGTTTTTAAAGTCATTACAGGTAATAAATTTATCTTCTCTTTATTTACCTCGTCAGAAGGATAATAGCCATATATTATTATTCCCGGGCGTACTGCCTCATAATGAGTTTCTGGCAAATCTATAATAGCAGCACTGTTGGCAATATGCCTCATCTTTATGTACACTTTTTTAGCTTTTAACTTTTCATAAAAATCATCGTACTTTTTAACTTGTTCATAAGTATATGTCTTATCTTTTTCATCTGCGGTGGAAAAGTGGCAAAACATCCCTACTATAAGTATATTAGGTAGCTTACTTATATTATATACTTCCATAGCACTCTCATCGTTTGGTAGATATCCTATTCTGCCCATACCTGTATCTACTGCAATGTGAATTTTAGCTATCTTGTTTTCTTTTACAGCCATCTTTGATAATTCACTTGCAAATTTATATGTGTATACGGTTTGTTGAATATCGTATTTCAATAAATTATCTATTAAATTTGGCGGTGTAAACCCTAAAATCATTATTGGACATTCTATACCTGACTTCCTTAGTTCCATCGCTTCGCTTTGGATTGCTACTGCTAACATATTGGCACCATTTTTCAGAAGCACTGGGGCCACATCCACTGCTCCATGTCCATAAGCATCTGCCTTTACAACAGCTATAATATTTTCACTCTTAGCAAGCCGTCTAATTTCCCTCATATTATGAGCTAATTTATCTAAATCAATTTCTGCCCATACAGGCCTTAAATGTCTAAACATGACCTTCACCTCATTTGTTTATTGCAATTTAATTTACTTCTAACGAACTTTAAACTCTGACGGATTAATTTTTACGTTAGGAAGAAATTTTGTATATCTTATTGCAATTTTTTCTTTATTATTAAGATCGTATATAAGCATCTTTTCCGGCAACATGCTTTTATTATTAACATAAAGCATTGCTTTATTAATATTTTTATTGTTACCAGGAATAAATAAATCAATTACTGTGTAATCAATTCCATTGATAGTTTTACTTACATATTCAATTTTCTCATTGGTATACAATAATCCTATGTATTCACCAATAAAACTTAGTTTAAGTACTCCGTCAAAATCCTTACTCTGTACATACTTAGTTCCATTGTTTTTGTCACTGACATAAATCTTATTGTCATTTTTGTAAACAAACACTCTATTTTTATTTAGCTCTAATTTGTATCCACCTCCTTGCAGATATGATTGTTTGGCATTATAGTTAATCGTTTGTTTATCATTTTTTATATCCATAGTCATTTCTGTAGTATAGCTTTCCATGTTTTTTAAATAAGTTGTAATATCATTAGTATCTTTTGGTTTTTTATTACAAGAAGTTAATAGCATAGAACTTAAAATCAGTAAAAGGCTTAATAATAATAGTGCTCTTTTTTTCATTGTTATCCTCCTAGCATTACTCTAGAGATGCAAAAACAATTATTAATTGTTTTCTACTTCAACAACTCACTCTACTATTAATACTATTACTAATGGTTTCACACTATTACTATATTGTTTAACTATCCTAAAACAGGATCTGCAACTATTTGTATACACTCTTCTTCATCTTTTTTATTGACTTCAAATATAGCATAAGCTACGGCACTATCTTCCCCATGAGATATACTAAGATGAATTTTATATTGCCCTTCTTTTTTGGCTATTAATTTTGCTTTCCCTTTCAACGTCACTATTGGTTTTCCAAGAGTTGTCCTATCAATTTCAATATCTTTAAATTCGAATCCTCTAAATCCCGTGCCTAAAGCTTTCGCAACCGCTTCTTTGGCAGCAAATCTTCCAGCGATGTATTCAGGTCTTAAATTTCTGCTTTTAAGATATTCTAATTCATCACTTGTAAATATTTTTTCTAAAAACCTAGTGTTGCTTTCTATAGCATTTTTTATACGTCTTATTTCTACTATATCGGTACCTACACCGAGAATCATAACTATCACTCCTACCTGTTAATTTATGTCCTAAATCTTAGTAATCAAATCCAAAACACAAATTTAAACTTTATCATTATAAATCTATAATAATACAATAATATAATACAATCTTGATTATAAATAGCTTTATTTTAGTTTTTTATATAAAATCTTTTTAATTATATGTTAAAGTGAATTTATATGGGCAAATTTCTATGTATGTATTATTTAAAACTGAATTTCTTCTAATTTATAATAGTACCATAAATCTTTCAATTTTAAAACTCTTCATTATATAACAAAAAAGAGCAGTCCCTCTGAAGGAGGAGCAGCTCCTAAATATGTTAGGCTAATATGCATATTAACAAGTAGCTATGTCTTTTAACATTTCATCATCAAAATCACTAGTATACTCATCGATATACTCACCCAATATATCAATCATGTGAATAGGTGACACTGTGTTTTCATATACCATTTTTAAGAGATTTTTAACTTTATATCTTTGTGGACTTATATTTTCTACACAATCTCTTTGTATACGTACAACTGTTCCATCAACCATGTCTTGTCTTTCTATTTCAATACCATAAGCTTGCACCTTAGTAAATTCACCATACATTGAAACAGAAATCTGACTTTTTACTAGTCTATAAAAATAATTATGATTTACATCACCATCTGTTACTTTTTTAAATAAGTTTTCCAAAATTACCATAATGTTTTCCCCCTATACTATGTTATGAGAATAGATTAACATTACTTATTAAAAAAATCTGTCATTTTATGATGTGTATATCAAATGTATTATCTCGTTTAAATGACAACAACAACCCTTTACACCCATAATGCCACGATTAACTAAGAATAGTGAGTCAACTTAGTATAAATGTGGTGAATTATTTTGTCGAAATTATAATAAATTTATCTAAAAGTTTTTTATAAATTATTGAATATTTTTTTATTAAATTGTATTTTTTCTTTATAACCACGTTTATATTTTAAAAATATAGTTATTTTGTAAATAATTATCATAATATTTGTTTATTCCTCTCCTTATTTTGTGTAAGCTTTAATCTCATTCAGTTATTTGTAAATTTTTTCCTTTATCTGTTTCATCATTTTATATCTATTCACACCAATGTATTTACATAAATCCTCCAATATTAATAATGCAGCAATAACCATAGTACAATCATCATTTGGATAATCGTCTAGAGCATATCGATTTTTATATATAATCAAACTAGATTTTTTACAACTAATTGTTTTATATAATTCATTAAGTGTGTCATATAATATAGAGTATGAAATTAAGATAAAATCTCCTTTAGCTTTCTCACTTCCATTTACCACTTCTCTAATAATTCTATTTAAAGAAGTGTTCTTGTAATACTCCACCATTTTCAAGGCATAATTATCCTCAATAAATTTACCTAACGTCTCTGCATCTATAAGGGTTATCTCACCCTTTGTATTAAAAAACACACCCACATCTAATATTCCGTTTTTTTCCTCGTTTATTTCTGATAATATTTTTTTCATTCTATTATTAAAATAACTAGTGAATTCACCCTTTGTAATAAAAAACTCAAGTTCTTTTGCAGATACCACATATACTAACTCCGAAAAACTTTTATAAGCTTTATTTAAATGACTTTTATTATCTCCATCTATTTCATTCATACTCTATCTCTCCCCACTGTAACGAATACATTTAGGATTCTCAATTATCCTCTATTTAGTGTGGCTAAATTGATTTAAAGTATACTAATAAGCAATAAAATAAATAATCTCTTACCACTCGGTAAGAGATTATTTATCATAAAACATTTAAAAAAGCTGGAAAAGCTACAGATAATCCTGTAACAATAAGTCCACATATAAAAGATCCTACAACCGCACACATAACCGACCTTTTAAAATCTAATTTTAAGAAAGCAGCTATCGCAGTTCCAGTCCAAACCCCTGTAGTAGGAAGAGGTATTGCAATAAATGTTATAAGTGCTATCTCCTCAAATTTTTCAAATTTAGATTTATTCTTGTTTATCTTTTTATCGATTAAATTATATATACCACTAAATAATTTATATCTACCTAACCATTGAAATATTTTATTAAAACATATTAATACAAAAGGAACTGGCAACAAACTTCCAACAAAAGTTAAAAAAAACACCACTATAGGACTAATATGATACTCATATATTCCTAGTGGTATAGACACTTTCTGCTCAAAAAGTGGCACCGCTGCCAGCAATAAAACTTTTAACCAATCCATATAAATTCTCCTTATTTATAAATTTTCTTTAGTTCTATTATTTAAAATAGTACTATAAAGGCATACTTTTAAATAACAATAAAACTATAGCATAAAAAGTGTTTACTGTAAAACAGAGCTTACTTTCTATGGGTAAAATAAACTTTTATGGCAAATTGTTATTGCATTCTAAATTTTCTTATACTATACTCTAGGTAATAACTATTATTCTTAAATAATTATTAAAGGAGTGTTATAAATGAAAGCATTAGAAGTGAAAAAAGATATATACTGGGTAGGTGCACTAGACCCTAATCTTAGAATTTTTGATATAATTATGTATACCCCTTTTGGTACTACTTATAACTCATATGTAGTAAAAGGTAGTAAAAAAACTGCGGTTTTTGAAACCGTAAAAGAGAGATTTTTTGATGAATATTTAGAAAGATTAAGTTCTTTAAACATTAAAGTAGAAGATATCGACTATATAGTAGTAGACCATACTGAGCCAGACCATGCAGGCTCTGTAGGAAAGTTTTTAGAAATTGCTAAAAACGCTAAAGTTGTAGGATCACCTTCAGCCATCCAATTCCTTAAGGAAATCATAAATAGAGACTTCGAATACATAACTGTAGGAGATGGAGATACTCTAGATCTTGGAAATAAAACATTATCCTTTATTTCAGCGCCTTTTCTTCATTGGCCAGATTCAATTTATACCTACGTTAAAGAAGACAAGCTGCTTATCACTTGTGATTCTTTTGGAAGTCACTACGCAAGCGAAGCAGTATTTAATGACCTAAACGAGAGTGAGGAAAATTACAGAGAAGCCTTAAAATATTACTTCGACGCTATTATGGGACCCTTTAAGCCTTATGTTTTACAGGCTATAGAGAAAATTAAAGATCTTCCAATAGACGTAATATGTCCAGGTCATGGACCTGTTTTAAGAGATGATCCTTTAAACATAGTAAATCAATACAAACAGTGGAGCCTTCCAGAAAAAGCTACTGAAGTACCAGAAGTTACTCTATGCTATGTCTCAGCTTATGGCTATACAGAATCTATAGCTAAGAAAATAGAAGAAGGAATAAACTCTAGTTCTAATTACAAAGTTAATATGTATGATGTTATTCATCATGACATGAATGATATTTTAGCAAGTATAGGTAAATCTGAAGGGATTATATTTGGTACGCCTACAATAAACGGAGACGCTTTAAAACCAATATGGGATATTTTAATAAATCTAAATCCTATAGTTCATGGTGGAAAAGTAGCTTCTGCATTTGGTTCTTATGGTTGGAGTGGAGAAGGTGTTCCTAATGTAGTAGATAGATTGAAGCAAATCAATCTTGATTTATATCCTTCAATGATGACTAACTTTAAGCCTTCTGAAAAAGATTTAAACTTTGCTTATAAATTTGGTGAAAGTTTTGCTGCGAAGATAGCTGAAAATATAAAAATAAGAAACACTCCGGCTAAACCTTCTACAGAAAAAAGATGGAAATGCGTAGTTTGTGGAGAAGAATTTGATGGACAAAGACCACCTGAAATATGTCCTGCTTGTGGCGCAAGTGCAGATCAATTTATTGAGGTATCAGAAGAAGTGATAACTTTTAGCTCCGATAAAAAAGAGAAATTTTTAATTATTGGTAACGGAGCTGCTGGATATTATGCTGCTGATTCTATAAGAAAAAGAAATAAACAATGTGCTATAGAAATAATATCTAATGAAGAACAATTAACTTACTACAGACCTTCTATTTCTGATGGTATAAGTGAAGATCTTAAAGATGATACTTTCTACCTCTCTCCAAAAGAGTGGTATGAAGAAAATAACATAACTCTTAACTTAGGAGTACAAGTTCAAAGCCTAAACACTAAGGAAAAACAAGTACTACTAAAGGATGGTAAATCTATAAATTATGATAAATTAATTTTAGCAAACGGAAGTCAAAACCGCATGATTCCGACTGATGGAATAGATAAACAAGGAGTATTTACTTTAAGAGATCTAAAGGACTTAAAAGCAATTAAAGATAAGATGAAAACAGCTAAGAGTGCAGTAATTGTAGGTGGTGGACTTTTAGGACTTGAAGCAGCATATGAAATAAAAAAAGCTGGTCTAAATGTTTCAGTAGTAGAATTCAGTGACTCCTTGCTTGGTAAACAGTTAGATAATGAAGGCAGCCTTATACTTAAAGCTGCAGTTGAAAACCAAGATATACAAGTTGTATTAGGTGACTCAGTAACCGTTATTAACGGTGAAAACTCTGTTACATCAGTCACTCTCAAAAGTGGAAAAACAATTGATGCAAGTATGGTCCTATTCTCAACAGGAATTGCACCAAACAAAAATATAGCTGATGAAACCAATATAGACACTAACCGCGGTATATTAGTTAATGAAAAGATGGAGACAAATGTTAAAGATATATATGCATGTGGTGATATTGCAGAATACGCAGGCACAGTATATGGTAACTGGCCTGCCGCTGTAGATATGGGGAAAATTGCAGGTACAAATGCAGTAGGAGACCATAAAGACTACGTGCACGCAACAGGTGTCATATCATTTAATGCTATGGGACTTGAGCTCTTATCTGTAGGTGAAATATCTAAAGAACAATTTAAAGCTGTCAGCTCAAAGGATAGCGAAAACAATGTATACAAAAAACTATTCTTTAATAAAAATGTTTTAACCGGTGGAATTATAATTGGTGACAACAAATCCTCGGCTAATTTAATAACTGACATTGAAGGATCGAAAACACTTGAAGAAGTACTAAAAGGCAATTTAATCTAGTAAAACAAAAAAAGCACATAAGACTTTGCTGTCTTATGTGCTTTTTTTAAGTTGTGGAATCGCAAACAGTCCCAAATTAATTTGATTGCTTAAGAGTTTATCTTTTACTCTAGTATCAGCATTTTCATCAAGTAATGATAGAGTTGTTAAATAAAATTCCAGTAGGTTCAAAATAATTCAAATTAGGGTATAGACTTAAGTTGAAAAATGGTATAGAATAAAAATGTAATCCTTTAACAAGTTTTTTAAAAAACATATGTGGGAACGATACCGTTAAAATAAGGAGGGATATAAAAGTTAAGTAATTATGAATATTTATTTTTTTACTTTTCATGGTAACGATACCACATTTCAAAATTAAATATGTTATTTTAAGGGGGAAAATGTTATGAGCAAAGATACGTTATACAAAAATGCTGCCAGTGAAATATTAAAACTTATAGGTGGCAAAGAAAATATAGTAAGCGCGGCCCACTGCGCAACACGTTTACGGTTAGTTCTAAAAGATGATAGCCTTATCGAAAAAGATAAAATTGAAAACGTAGAGCTAGTGAAAGGAAGTTTCTTAAACGGAGGACAATATCAAGTAATATTGGGACAGGGTATTGTAAATAAAGTTTATGCCTATTTTGCTCTAGAAGCAAACATAAAAGAGATGAGTACTTCAGATGTCAAAAATGACGCTATGCAAAAGCTAAACCCAATTCAAAAAATAGCAAGGGTATTATCAAATATATTTGTACCTATAATCCCTGCAATTGTGGCATCCGGTCTATTAATGGGAACTTTGGGGGCATTAAAAGCCTTTGGTCTTGAGTCAATGTCTCAGACTTGGTGGTGGTCAATGCTAGATTGGTTTAGTTCTTCTGCATTTATATTCCTTCCAATACTAGTAGCATTTAGTGCAGCAAAAGAATTTGGATGTAATCCATATTTGGCGGCTGTTATTGGTGGAATAATGATTCATCCTTCACTTCAAAATGCGTGGACAATAGGTGGAGGATATAAAACTATGCCTATACTAGGCGGGATAATAAAAATGCCGCTAGTAGGCTATCAAGGGACTGTCTTGCCAATTTTGCTTGTAATTTGGATAATGAGCATAATAGAAAAAAGGATTAGAAAAATTGTTCCAGACGTATTAGATATATTTGTAACTCCATTTTTAACTGTTTTATTAACTGGATTTTTAGCATTATCTATAGTTGGACCTTTTGCAATGCTTATAGGAAATGGAATAAGCATATTTTTAACTTTTGCAATTACTAAATTTGGAATATTTGCCGGATTATTATTCGGTGGAACATATTCAATCATAGTTATTACTGGTATTCACCATAGCTTCCATGCTATCGAGCTTACATTATTAGCTAAAACTGGTGCTAATACATTACTTCCTATATGGTCCATGGCAAACTTTGCACAAGGTGGCGCTGCATTAGCTGTATATTTTAAAACAAAAAATTCAAAAACGAAATCTATAGCATTACCCTCTGCTTTAAGTGCATTTTTGGGAATAACTGAAGCTGCTATATTTGGTGTAAATTTAAGGTTTAGAAAGCCCTTTTTAGCTGCACTTGCTGGTGGCGCTGTTGCAGGTGCTTATGTTGCAACAACAAAGGTCGCTATGAATGCTATAGGATTAACCGCAATTCCTGCTCTTACAATAGTAAAACCAGGCTCAATGGTTAATTATGTAATAGGTCTAATTATAGCGTTAACTGTTTCATTTAGTATAACTTATTTTTTAGGCATAGAAGAAGAATAAAAAAATTAGATAGTTTATGAAAAGGTAGGATATTATGAAGATAAAAACACAAGAATTAAATGAAAATATAATTGAGGCAGTAGATAATGTTAAAGACATAGTAAAAGCAGATAAATGGGCATTAAAATATCATATTATGCCCGAGGTAGGATGGTTAAATGATCCTAATGGATTATGTTATTTTAAAGGTGAATATCATGTTTTTTATCAATATTGCCCATTAGATGCTAATGGTGGATTAAAATTTTGGGCGCACTATAAATCTAAGAACCTATTAAAATGGGAAAATTTAGGAATAGCATTATATCCAGACAGCGAATTTGATAAAGATGGAGTTTATTCAGGATCAGCATTAGTAGAAGGAGAAGAATTATATTTATTTTATACTGGTAATGTAAAAGAAGAAGGCAACCACGATTATGTGCTTACAGGTAGACATCAAAATGTAATTTGTGTAAAAAGTATAGACGGAATTAATTTTGGTGAAAAGACAGTAGTATTAACAAATAAAGATTTTCCAAAAAATTTCACTTTACATGTTAGAGACCCCAAGGTTTGGAAGGAAGCCAATGATTATTATATGGTATTAGGTGGAAGAGGAAAAGATAATAAAGGTTATATCCTTTTATATAAATCTAAAGATATGATGGTATGGGAAATACAAAGTATACCAGCAGGAGGGGTAGACGCTTTAGGCTACATGTGGGAGTGCCCAGATTTTTTCACATTAGAAAAAAGAGATGTGTTAATTATATCACCCCAAGGAATTTCTGCTAAGGGGCATTTATATAACAATATATATCAAAGCGGATACATGATTGGAAACTTTGATAAAGATAAAAACAATTTTAATTATGATAAATTTATAGAATTAGATAGAGGATTTGATTTTTATGCACCGCAGACTTTTCTAGATAATAAGGGAAGGCGCATAATGATAGCCTGGATGGGACTTACTGATGTAACTGATTATATTAACCCTACTATAGAAAACCATTGGCAACATGCCTTAACTATTCCAAGAGTGCTTTTTATAAAAAATGAAAAACTAATACAAATGCCTTGTGTAGAAACGGAAGAATTACGAAAAAATCATATAGCTTATAAAATGCGCATTAATAAGGAAAAAAAATTCAGAGAATTAAATGGAGATGTTTTCGAATTAAAACTGAATATAGATCAGCTTGTTGGTGATTTCCAATTAATTATGAGAAATGATTGTAAATTAACTTTCAGTTCGCATAAAAAAATCTTTGAACTTTCTTTAGGTCAAAGTGGATACGGAAGAAATAATAGACAAGTTCAATTAGATAAATTAAAATCCTTATGGATATTTTCAGATACATCCTCTATAGAAATATTCATAAATTCGGGAGAAGAAGTATTTACCACAAGATTTTATCAATGTGGAGAAAATGAAGGAGTAAAAATAATCTGTAATGGGATTGTATCTATAGATAAATGGGATATAATCTAAATAAACTGGTACTTATAGACACTGATATACTCCCCTTAAAGTATACAGATTAAATAATAAAAATCTGTTACTAGAAAGGGGACTGCATTGGGTCAATGTTATTATCGTTTAACTATAAATTTGTTGTTTATTATATTTTATATTTGAATATTCTGTTAATTTTTGTATAATTTAATAAATATATAATACATTAATATTGTACTATAAAAATAATTTATGTAAAATGAGAGGAAATTGTTTATATGAAATATGTAAAGAAAATACCCCCTACTGACAAGACTTTAAGTGATGAGCTACTTGCAAGTGGTTGGAAAAAGTTGAAAGAGCCATCTAATTTGGGAATAACAACTTTACTATCCATCCCTTTTATGTTAATGAATGCAGTTATCGTAATTACTATTATGTATAATCTATATGAACCCTTTCAAGCATTGATGGACAATCAAAATTTTAGTTTTGAATTTATGATAGATTTACGGACTTTATTGTATTTTATTGGAATAATAATATTCATGATACTCCATGAATTTTTACATGCTTGTTTTATTCCTGGAGTACTGACTTCAGATAAAACATATTGGGGTTTAAACGGCATATACGGGTTTGTGTATACTAATGAGCCAATTGTAAAAGGAAGATTTCTACTCATTTCAATTATGCCGTTTTTCATATTATCTATTATACTTCCATTTATACTTAAAATGCTTGGAATATTAAATGGCTATACTATTCTTCTATGCCTTATAAATGCAATGGGTTCATGTGTAGATATTTTTAATATATGTCTTGTAATAAAACAAATTCCTAATGGAGCTAATATTATAAATAATGGATTTGAAACATATCACAAAATCAACTTACATCGATCTCTTTAATAGCATCTATTAATTGAATTGCCTCATTTATTACAAATTTATTATTAGGACATTTATTTCTGTCATATCCCCAACCATATTCAACTATAATTATGTGTTCAATTTCAGCCTCAATTGCAGAAGTATAATCTGACAATCTATCTCCAATTACTATAACTTCATTACTCTTAAGTTTATACTTTTCAAGTATAAACTTAAATTTTTCTGATTTATTAATCGCACAATTACCATCTATAAAAGAAAAATACTTATGTATATTATTATTTTCAAGCTTTTGTAATACCTCTTTTGTATAATTTGAAGAGATTAAAATTACTTCATAATGTTCATTTGCCCAGCTTAAAACATCTTTAATTCCACAAAAGATTTCTGGATTTTTGTTCTCTAACTCTTCTCCAAAAATTTTCATAGCTTTTGTTTGATTATCTTTATCTATGCCTAAATTTTTGTAACATTCACTAAAATTATCTCCATATGTTTTTCTAAATTCTTCAATTGTACTCGGAATTTTTACATTAAGTTTACTGCCTATAGTCTTATATATATCATAAACAGTAATAAATGAATCTACTATTACACCATCATAATCAAAAATTACAAGTTTAATCATTGTTACCCCCTATCTTAATAATTTGGTTACTATTATATGTATGTTATCAATTAATGTTCAATAACAATTGAATTAATTAACTTGTTCATTTATGTATCTTTATTTTGCATTTCACTTAATATTATACCATTAAGCATCACATTAGCATGTTCTCTTAGAGAAGAAAAAGATTTAGACCTCATATAAAAAATTGCGATGATCGTGTATTATGATAGACTAATATATTATATTAAAAGAAAAAACATCCGATATCCAGATGTTTTTTTATATTTCATTAAATTTTAACTGAGCTTGTCTAACTAAATATTCAACTGATAACATATTATATTACCTAAAAATAACCTCCAAAGGTTTTCTATCCACTAACCTCTTATAGCTATACTTAGGATATCCAACCATAACAGCGGCTGTTATTTTTTTTCCTTCTGGAATATTAAATAATTTAAGCATCGGTGAATTCTCAATGGATGCACAATACTCAAAAAAACCAGCCCAACAGGATCCCAGTCCTAGTGAAGGCGCAAATAATTCAAGATAAGTCAAAGAAGAAACAGAGTTACCTCTCGCATTTGAAAAGTTTTTGTCTGCAATGGTTATAATTAAGTTCGGAGCACCACGAAATACTGTATCAACTCCATCTTCCCTGTAAGTTCTGATAGTTTCTTTTAATACATTTCTAAGTGGTGATCTCTCCATAAGCTTAATAGTAAGTTCAGCAGCTTTTTCAATTAATTGTTTATCTTCAACTACTACAAATGATATGCCTTGACTATTACTTCCAGTGGGTGCTAGCCTTGCAACATCAACCAATTTTGTTAATTCTTCTCTTGATACTGATTTCTCTTTATAATTTCTGATAGAGCGACGTGCTCTTAAAAAATGCTCCGCCTCCTGTGCGTTTAACTTAGGAAAATCTTTTGAATCAATTTGTTGTGCTAGGGGTGTTTTTGTATTATCTATAGCAGAATTAGGGCATATAGCAACGCAATGTCCACAAGCAATGCAATTGGATTTTTCTTTTTCTTCTGGTCCCTTTTCGCCCATTTTTAGAACAAATACCGGGCACTCCTTAATGCATTGTCCACATTTAATACATTTTTCTTCATTTACAGTTATAATACTCATTTTGTACATCTCCTTGTTTAATTTAAGTTTCAGCATATTACATAAATTAGACTAACATAATTTTTATTATTCCATTTAATAATTGCATATGTATATGCATATATTATACTAAAAAATTTTCACTTTACTAATCTCTCAATATCTTTTAATGTCTTTAATAATTCTTCAATTCTTTCCTTGCCAATACCATTTTCAATTTTACTTTGCGCTTTCTTCAATATGGGTGTAGCTTCTTCAAGCTTCTTTAAGCCCTTATGAGTTATAGATATACACTTTTTTCTACAGTCCAATTCTTCTTTCTTAATATCAATGTAACCACTCTTTCTAAGTAACTCAACATTTCTTGTTACTGTACTTTGATCCATGAGTAAAATATTACCAAGATTAGAAACCGAAATATTTTCATTAAAAAAGATGTCCAATAAAAGTGAACATTGAGTACTACGAAGTCCTGTTGGTTGAAGCATTTTGTCATAGAATTGAGTAATTGTACGGGTGGTTTTTCTTAGATCACCACAAGTACAGTTCTGTATATGTTTTTTATAAGATGAGTTTAAGCAGCACATAAGTTTAACCTCCAGTACAATATATGTATATGCATATATTATACTTAGGCTAGTTTTATGTCAACCACTATATTTATCAGTTAACCAAAACAAAAACCATCTGAGCGTCAGATAGTTTTTTGATATTATTTTGATTTAATTTTACGAATACTTAAGCTGATATTACTTCAACTACATCACCTATTGTAACTTCTTTTATATCTTTATCTTCTAGATATAAGGTTCCATCTAATGCTGCTTCTTTACTTCCATCAAATTTTAAGCAAATGTGTCCTAAATCTCTTAAATTTTTATTAACTACACCACCTACAGCGGTAATTTTATATTCTGTGTCATCTATCTTTAATATATACCCTGTTTTAATTTCTTCATTAAGCTGATTAATATTATGTAAAATACAATAATCTGCTAAATCCTGTGGTGCATTTTCTTTAAACATTATAATCATCTTTTCCGGATAAAATTGTGGAACCATCTCACCTATTTTTGTTATTTTCGTACTATATATTAAGTTCATTATTATTCCTCCCATTTAATAAAATTATAATGAGTAGTAAAAGCTTTCACCCATATTACTCATTATAATGATTTTATTTACAAACCAATAATTTCATAATCATATTTAGATACGTTAATTATTTCGCATATAATCCAAAGCTTGCTATCCATGCTACAAATACGGTAGTTGGACCTGTTATCCATCTTGAGTAAAGTACAGCTGGAACTCCTACCTCAACGGTTTCAGGTTCAGCTTCTGCAAGACCAAGACCAACTGGTATAAAGTCACAAGCTGCTTGTGAATTTATTGCAAATAATGCTGGTAATGCTAATTGTGGAGGTATTTTGCCGGCGCCAATCTGAACTCCAACTAAAACCCCAATAACCTGTGCTATTACAGCGCCCGGTCCTAAAAATGGTGACAAAAATGGGAATGAACATATTGCTGACAAGAGTAACAATCCATATATATTACCTGCCAATGGTGTTAATACTTTAGCAATAACATCTCCAAATCCTGAACTTGTCATTATTCCAACAAACAAAGCTATAAAAGCCATAAATGGGAGTATTGTATGAATTACAGTATCAATTGTGTCTCTACCTGATTGATAAAATACAGCTATTACTCCTCCCATGCCTTTACCAATTTTGGCTAAAAGACCTGAGGATTGTTGAGTTATTTTCTTATCAGAAGTATATTTATACGTCTTTTTTTCTTCTTCTTTACCTACCACTTGAGCAGATTCATTTTTTTCTTCTACTTCACCTTCATAACTGCTCACACAATTAGGTTTTACAGCTGATATATAAATATCAGGTAATATAAACTCTTTTAATGGACCACTTTTGCCTGTTGCAACTAAGTTTAATGTAGGAATTCTCTTTTTTGGATATATTCCACATCTTAATGTACCACCACAGTCTATTATTACACACGCAGTTTCAGAATCTGGTACAGATGTCTTAAATCCATCTATAACTTCTCCTCCACTTAGTTCTGCAACTTTATTAGCGAGTTCTGGTATTACTCCACCAGTTACACAAACTATTTTATGTTTAGCCTCTGTAAATTTAATTATCAGAGGACCACCAAATCCACCTGAGCCTGCTTTAACTTTAATAGTTTTATATTGCTCCATAAACCTTTCCCCCTTAAGTTAAACATATACTATAAAACAGCTTTTTTACCTAGTACTACTCCTTGTTGTTTTGCGACAAATGATGTTGTAAAATCGGTTATCCATCCTCTAAAGAAATTTGTAACCATTCCAACTAATAAGTACCTCATAGCTAAATCTACTGTGGGTAGACCTAGTGCTGTAATTCCATTTGCTATACCAAGAAATACAAACAATTCGCCTGGATCTATGTGTGGAAATAATCCATTCATAGTATGGCATGAAAATGAAGCTGCAGCATAATAACTTGGTTTGAATTTTTCAGGTAAAAACTTACCTAATGATAAAGTCATAGGATTACAGAAAAAGAATGTTCCTACTACAGGTAAAATCAAATATCTACTAATTGGATTTCCTCCAAGTTTTTTAAATAATTTTTCTACTCTTTCTTCTCCAACAAATTTAATGATTGCATTCATAGCCACTAACAACATTATAAGTGTTGGAATTATGCCAGTAACCATTTCTACGAATACCTTTCCGCCTGCGTTAAAAAGTCCAATAAACCCTGTTGCTAAATTCGTTAATAATTGCATAACAACACCTCTTTATTATTTTTTGTTGAAACTTTAACTAATCACCTCCTTAAATGAGCAGTAATTTTTAACAGCATTTTTAGTAGCTTTCTTTTTTCTAGGATTCATTTTATCTATTATTTTCTCATTTATATGAAGTAAATTTTCATGTTCAATTTCTTTAAACGACCTTAACTTTGCAAATACTGTTATCCCTGTCATTATTTTAGCCTCAACAATTTCTAAGTTATCATCAATACATATCAATACAATTGTACCTGCACTTATTTTCCCCTTTATTTTACCGATTGCTACTTTTCCTTTCCTACGCAATCTTATAAATTCAGCATTAAAATTTTTCATTTGAAAATAGCTAAATATTGCTTGCACTATCCATGAAAAGCCTATTAATATTACTAAAGTTAAAACCATATTTACCCTCCTATCTGTTTTATATTTACTTAATGCTGATATATTATACTTTTTATTAATGATCTCTATATAATTATTCAAAGTGTAGAAAACTAAAATAAAACGTTTACTTTAATTAAAGTCTAAAAATCATGTTTTATATTTTCACTCTTTTTTTGCACATCTGTGATTTTGTATGTCATTTGTGTTATTCATAATTTTATTATACAATTTAGTGTAATTTTTTACAATAGTAATTTAAAATTCTTTTTATTTTTTTATCAAGGGAAAGATACAAAGACTATTTGTCTTTCCCTTACCGTCCAATTTATAACACTTAACTATTAATAAAACTAGTAAAATTATTACCCTCTTGTTTTTCCACCTGCTACATTATACGTTACTCCATGAATATAATTTGCCCTATTTGATGCAAGGAAGCAAACCAAATTTGCAACTTCGGTCAATTTCCCTGACCTTCCAAGAGGTATTGTGGACGTTTTGCTATATCCTGCTCTTAAATCTTCTACAGTAATTCCACGAGTGTAAGCTAATGCAGTTTCATATTCGATTGTTCTAAGTCCTGTTGCTTCTAAAATTCCTGGAGCAGCTCCAACAATTCTAATTCCTTTTTTGCCTAATTCTTTTGCCCAAGATCGTGTAAAAGAATTGACAGCATTTTTTGTTGCCGCGTAAATACTCTGTCCTTCTGATCCCTCAAGGCCACTTTCAGATGACATATTTATTATTACTCCAGTTCCAACTTTAACCATTTCTCTAACTACAGCTTGGGTACAAAAAAACACTCCCTTTTGGTTAACGTTTACTATTTTATCAAAAATAACTTCATCTAACTCATATTTACTATGAGGTTCTTTATCGTCCATCAACAATCTAGGTATATTTATTCCTGCATTATTCACTAGAACATCTATCTTACCATATGTTTCTTTTGCTTTTTCAACCATTTCATTAACACTGTCAGCACTTGATACATCTGTCTTTACATATAACATTTTTCCACTGTTATCGCTAATATCAAATTTAGGTGCAGTAGAATTCATATCCCCTACAACTACATTAGCTCCATTATCTAAAAATTCTTGAACAACAGCTTTTCCTATTCCAGATGCTCCACCTGTAACAATTACTGTCTTGTTTTCTAATTCTAACCATGATTTATCCATAATTTTCATTCTCCTTATACTTATATTTTGATTTTAAATTTTAACATTTTTTACATCACATTTGTGCATGTAGCAGATATTTGTGTCGCTTGATATTATTATATATCTTAATGGATTTTTTTTCAATAGTAATTTTTATTTTTTTTATGAAATTAGTTTTAAATTATTTTTCTAAATTCTTTTCTAATTCCTCTTTCAAAGCTTATAACAATATTTTTCAAGAAGCGCAAACATATTATTCTTGTGCTTCAACTCATGCTTGATTAAATAGCTTTATTTTTAATAAATATTCATAGATAAATCAAAAAAAGAATATAGTAGCCCCCACCACTTAAGATGAGGGCTACTATATTCTTTTTTTTAATACTCTGCTCTTTTAATTTGATTATCTAGATCCAAAATTAATCTGGCTGTGTCTTCAGTAGTAATCAATACATTTATAAATTTTCCTTTTAGTGCACTCAATATTGAAGGAACTTTCTCTTGTGATTCTGCTACAGCAATAGAATATTCTAGATTTCTTAACATATCTAATTCTATACCAATTGTCCTATCATTTAAGTCACTGAAAATTACATTACCTTGAACATCATAGAACCTTGAACATATTTCACCAACTGCATTACTACTTTTTAAGCCTGTTATATCTTTACTCTTGTACTCGCTTGACCAAACTAAATTGGATGATTTACCTGGTGACCCTATTCCTACAAAAGCCTTATTCACTTTATTCCACAGTTGTGATATATTTTTATAGTTGTCATCTTGCATTATTGCATCTTTTATAGCCTTATCAGAAGTTATGGCAGGAACATATAGATAATGCCCTTTCACGTTAAATTCTGATGCAACTTTAGAAACTATAGTTGATACATGATTTTCACTATCTATACCACTAAAACCTCCAACTAGTGGAACAATATTAGCAGATATTGTTTTACAATCTGTTAACTCTCTTGATAGTGAAGCTAAAGTAGTTCCCCAGGCAAAGCCTATAACATCACCATCTTTTGCTATTCTTTTTAGGTACTCTGCAGCTGCATACCCAATCATTTGTACTTTAGTATCATAGGATTGCATTGGTTCTGACGGAACTACGCATGTCTCTTTCAAACCAAACCTTTTTTCCATAATCTTTTCTAATTCAAAACATTCATTGTTTTCACTTTTTATCGTGATATTTACAATACCCTTCTTTTTAGCCTTCGTTAAGAGTCTACTTATAGTAGTTCTATAAATACCCAACTTGTTAGATATTTCATTTTGAGTCAGGCCCTCTATATAATATAATTGTGACACTTTAACCAAAATTCTTGTTTCATCCCATTTTGACAAATTAATCACTACTTTCTAAAACGATTTTGATATATGCATTATATTACATACTTGCACATTTGTGAAGCATATTTTTTTTCTATACAACCATTCCCAACACATAATTCACTTGAATATTTATGAATAGTCAACTTTAAGATAACATTTGACATATATAATCCAAATATCAGCCACACTTTTCTATCTGTTTTTTACCAAAGACAAACTTAACAAAAGATCCTTCACCAAAATCTTCATTGAACTGTAGATAAATAATATAAGAACCAATAGCTGGTCCCAGCCAATTAACATTGTATCCAAAATATAGGCTAATCATACCAAAGAGCATTAAAATATCTATTACCTATGATAATAATTAACCAAGACAACCATGTTATAAAAAAAGTATAAAGCAGAAAAAGTCCGATCTACTTTAGCGATTGCTTCTCTTGTTTCATTTTTTTATTATTTATTTTGATTTTCTAAAATAATAGACCATTTTCCTTTATCATCCTTAAAAATATTTATGTTTACTATATCATTTTCATTAAAATTTGACGTAATTTTTTTGCTATGAATACTCTTATTGTTTGCATCTTCAAATTCCACAATGTATGTACAATTTTCTTGCACGCCCATATCAAAATAACAATGCTCATTATGCTTTAAGTTGCTACCCATAACATCAGTTTTACCTACTCTTTGAACGGCGATGTTACTTATAATTTCAGAACTCTTATTTCCTATAATAAGATTATTTTTTGTTTCTTTTTGACCACAAGCAGACATAAAAATTATAATAATCATGAAACCTAATAAAGCTCTATATGGTTTGATTTTCAATTTAAATCACTCCCCTATAATTTTGCATTACCTTATTTGTTTAAGATTAAAGGCACTACCCCAAATAAATAGTGCCTTTGCCCTAAATATCTTTAACTACTTCCCTGCTGATAATACCTTAAGTAATAGTTTTGATATAAAGTATCCAATAATTATGAATATAACAGTACAAATTCCAAATACTCTTAGGTGCTCACTTCCAAAAATAGATCCACCCAAAAGCCCTAAACAAATTGCAAACCCCCAGATAAATACACACCTTAAATTACCAAATACTATTAGTCTTAAATTATATTCTAAATTTCTTTTTTTATAAGCTAAATACGCTAGGTATAAAAATATACAAGTCAATATGAAAAAGATTAATAATTTAGATTTATAATTAGTATAATAAAAAGTTTGATACATATCCTTTCCACTATTAGCTTCTTGATTAAACCACTCCTGATGGGTTACATTGTAACTATAAATATTTATCCAGCCAGCAATTTTATCAAAGGTTTTATATATATGTTCAACAAACCCATAGTGTCTTACAACTAAATCTTGCACTACCATTAATATAAATGATGGTACATAAATAATTATTCCACCAACTATTGCGGCCACTATACTATTTCCCATAACAGCCTGTGCCATCATCATAAATGTAAAAATAAAAACGTACTGAAATATATCCATGAAAAACCATTTAACTATATCAGAATATGGATTTAACGTTGTATTAAGTGTATTTATATTTGCCAAATAAAATAAGCTTAAAACTATATATGTTACTATAAAGCTTATTATCAAACTTATCACTCCAACTATCCATTTATTAAGTATTATTTCTTTCCTTGTAAATGGCATAGAAGCTATAAATCCTTGTGTTTCACTAGTTTTTTCACCTATAAATAAAATTATTGCAAGTATTATTACAATACATACCATTACAAAATAATAACTTCCTCCATAATATAGTCCATTATTGAACCATCTATCAGTCCATATTGTACCTACCTGTTTAATATTAATTTTATTTTGATTTAATAATGATATAACCCCATAAACCTTAAAATATAAAAGTACAATAATAGTTAAAAGAGTTACCCATCTTACATTTATCCATTCCTTATAGAAAAGGGCCTTATTTATAATTTTATTCATTTTTATCCTCCTCTTCTACGAAATATATAAACATATCTTCAAGACTCATATCTACAATTTCTATAAAGTCAGCGCCCATATTATAAAGCTTTTCTTCTAAATCTTTTGTATAACTTTTAGTGATTATATAGTTGACTCTTCCAATAGTTTCGACTTTAGTTACTCCACTTAGAGAAGATAACTCTTTACGTAAGTCATCATTATTTTTAAATACTACTTGAAGTTTCTTCATACAATTTTTTGCTTCTTCCATAGAACTCATAAGTTTTATTTCACCATTTTTAATTATTGCTACGTTATCACATATTCTCTCTATATGATCCAAGTGGTGAGATGAAATAAATACAGTTACATCTCTTGATGCGACTTCATCTACAATAATTGACATTATTTCTTTTTTAATTATAGGATCAAGTCCTGATGTAGGCTCATCAAGTATTAAAATATCAGGTTTTATACTTAAGTTTAAAAGAATCGAGACTCTCATCTTCATTCCTTTAGAAAGTTCGCGTATTCTTCGCTCGATAGGAATTTTGAACTTTTTATTAAGTTCATTAAATCTTTCATCCGAAAAATCATTATATGTTTTCTTGTAAAACTTTAGGAGTTCTTCTACTTTAAATGATGAAAAATATTGGTTCTCATCGGATACGTAACCTATAGTTTGCTTTACTCTATTATTATCAAAAACCTCTTCTCCATCTATTAATATAGACCCCTCATCAACCTTATAAATACCAGTTAAACATTTTATCAATGTAGTTTTTCCTGCACCATTTTCTCCAATTATTCCAAATATACTGCCCTTATTTACATGTAAATCTACATTTTTGATGATATATTTACCATCTATTATTTTGCTCGCATTTTTTATATCTATCAAGCTAGCACCCCCATTGTATTAATTTAATCAGTTTAAAATTCACTATAAATATCATTAAGCATTTCAATTAACATATCCTTATCAAGACCTATATAATGTGCTTCTATAATTATTCTCTTCATATTTTCTTTTATTTCTCTCATCTTTGCTTCATCCATAATAGGTTCAAAATTTTCTACGACATAGGTACCTTTCCCTCTTATAACCTCAATTGCCTTCATTCTCTCAAGCTCCGTATAAGCTTTACCTATTGTATTTGGGTTGACTGTTATTAACGAGGCAAGTTCGCGTACAGAAGGCAGTTTGTCTCCTGGCTTAAATATTCCCTTTATTATATTCTCTTTTATTTTTTCAATAATTTGTTCATAAATAGGTTTGCTGCTTCTGCTATCAATATTTATCAAGTGGTCACCTTCTCTCAAATAATAAAATTTTCACTTTCTTTGCCTTATGTGTATTAAGTGTACTACATCATGTAGATCACAATACAAATATAATACTTAATCCTTATATTGTCAAGTACCAATTAAGGAACAATATAACATTAATTTCATAAGTTTGGACTAGTTTATAAAACAACTTTGACATATATAATAATAAAAATACCACCCAATAAATGAGTGGTATTTAGAACAAACAGTATATCTATGTTAATATTTCGTATCCGGTATCAGTAACCCGTATGCTATGTTCCCACTGAGATGACAATGAGTCATCTATTGTAGTTGCAGTCCAGTCATCTTCAAGTACTTTAGTTTTTGGACTTCCTATATTAATCATAGGTTCAATAGTAAAAATCATATTAGGCAGTATTATCATCCCTTCACCCTTTTTCCCAATATGCGCTACAAATGGTTCTTCCTGAAACTCTAGCCCAACACCATGACCACCATAATCATATACTACGGAATATCCATGGCTTTCTGCATGATTCTGAATAGCATATCCAATGTCTCCAAATGTATTGTAGGGTTTCACCTGTTCTATGCCTTTTTCTAAACATTCCCTTGATACACGTACCAAATCTGATGCCTCTTTAGACACTTCCCCTATCTTATACATTCTACTTGCATCGCCATAATAGCCATCTAGTATACAAGACACATCTACATTAATTATATCTCCATCTTTTAAAACTGTGTCATCTGGTATACCATGACATATTACATTGTTTATTGAAGTGCATACACTCTTTGGAAACCCACCATAGCCCAATGGTGCTGGATATGCATTATGGTCCACTGTATATTCATGTACCCAAGTATTTATTTCTTCTGTAGTAACTCCCACCTTTATTTTCTGCTCTACCATATCGAGTATGTCGTGAGTCAGTATACAGCTTTTTCTTATACCATCTATTTGCTGCTCTGTTTTCATAGCATTTTTAGGCATTTTATAACCTACTTTTTCCTCTATATTTCTTATAAATATATCCTGTTCTAAGTGACATTTCTTATATTTTTTACCACTGCCACACCAACAAATATCATTTCGTTCTAGTTTCTCCATAAAATTTCCTCCTAATTAAACTTATTCAAAGCATACATATGCTTGTTTTCAAGCAATCTTGAATACTTGGAACTATATACTATATTAATTGTTCACCCTTCATTATAGTACTAATTTATTAATAATGAAAATAAGGCCATTAGAACATCCTTTTTATAATATTAATGGTCAATTAACATCCAACTAAAAATTCACACTGTTATCACAATTTTACCATATTTTTATTGTTTACTGTTTGTTTACATTATGCTATAGTTTAGTAAAACGTAAATATATATAATATGGGGGTAGATGACATGACAAAATTCGAATCAAAGGTTTGCTCGTTTATAATTGCTATAACTGTGTTGGTTTTTGTATTACCGACTTATACAGTAAATGCTCAAACAAAAACACTTTCGGATGCCCTATTGAAGACAAATATGGTAACTTCAATGGAGAGCACTGGAAAATTAAATCTGACTTTTAAGGCTGATGGACTTTCAAATCAAGATCAGCAAGATTTCGGATTGGTAAGTGAAATTCTAAACAACTTACAAGTAAATATTGATACTAAAAGATCTGGTAATAGTGATGGATCAATTTTAAGGCAATATGCAAAAATGTCAGCAAATGTAGGTGGAAGCCCGTACAGTGGAGAATTATGGAGTGATATAAATCTTACAAGCAACCCCCCAGTAATTAAGGAAATTGTAAAATCACCACAACTATTTGAAATGATGATGTTGGATCCTCAATATGTGAATAAATATATGCTCTTAGATTTGCAGCAGATTAAAAATATGCCAGAGATGCAAACTGACCTAAGTAGTATGGATTTTGGGAAAATGATAAGTGAAAACAAAGAACTACAAAAATCTATTTTAACTCTTATTGAGAAATATTCGTCACAATTAAGCTCAAATTATAATCTTATAACTAAGGTTGGTAATGAATATAAAGTTAAAATTGATGATGCTAAATTTAAAGACATAGTAAGAAGCGTAGTTAATTTAACTGCAAAAAATAAAGAGATGCAAAATCTTATAAGCGATTTAACCATTACTGAAATGAAAAATAGTGGCGCATCAACTGAAGAAATTAATTCTACAAAAGTTGAAATGAAACAAATGTTTACAACGCTAGAATCACAAGAATTTTTAGACCAATTTAATCAAACAATGGACAAGCTTAAGGATGTACATATACTTGGGAGTAAAGGAATTGATATTACATATATAATAGATGAAAATGGATATGTAATAAGTACAAAAGGTGTTATAGACCTCCATATAGATATGGCTAAATTAAGTAAGGTTTTTGGTGAAAGTGCAAGTGAAGTTATGCCAACAGGTATTTATAGTGTGGGTATAAATTTTGAGGTAACTAACAGCAATATTAATGGAATAGTAAATATTAATTTACCAATGCTTACTTCAGCAAATTCATTTAATATTATAAACTTATTTGATGACCCAAACTCACAGCCAATAAAAGAAATTACTTCTGCTATAAAGGGTGGTAATATTCCTAAAATCAGTAAGGTAGTAATAAAACCTGCAGTTGTAAAACCGGTAGTTGTTAAACATACTGTTACAGGTGGTCAGCTTCCGAAGACCTCCTCGCAATTGTATGATTTACTCCTTATAGGTACTGTTATAACAATTATTGGAGCCTTAGGCTTAAATAGAAGAAAAAAACATGAATAAAATAAGACTATTGCGGGGCAAGATTTCATTAGTTACTGCTTTCTTTCTGGCATTTATGGTCTTTGGGATAGGATGTATTTCTTGGGCTACATTTAATATATGGTCACAGTCTAATTATTCTGTGGATGCCACCCCCACACAAAATTCAATCGCTAAAGCTACACCAGACAAACCCCTTTATTCTGTATATCCTGTGGATGGTGACAATATTGGAAGTCTCACAATTCCAGCCTTAAAGCAAAAACTACCCATCATTCAGGGTACCGGTGATAATGATTTGAAGAAAGGTATAGGTCACTTTTCACAAAGCGTACTTCCAGGTGAAAAAGATAATTGTGTTTTATCCGGACATCGCGATACTGTCTTTAGTAAAATCGGTAATTTAAAGATAGGAGATAAATTGATTGTTAAGACATCAGCTGGTACATTTACATATGAAGTAAATGGCACGCGAATTGTTCATCAAGATGACAAAACAGTTATTGTACCTACCGCAAGTGCCATACTGACCCTTACCACCTGCTATCCTTTCAATTTTATTGGTGATGCTCCAGATCGCTATATTGTCTCCGCATCTTTAATAAAAAGCAAATAAATTAAGTACTGGATCAAGGATACAATGAATGTTATCAGAAAACAGTCTAGCGCCCACACTCGAGTTACAACAACGAGTGTGGGCGCTAGACAATTAATTTTTCATATATAATACATTGTTTAACGTATGAATTATAATATTTCCCCGGAGTGACTTGCAATAAGAAGCGAAAAAACATTGAAATTTCATTTAAAAATTCTTCTTTTGCCAATATAAAATTCTCGTAAGCTTGCACAGGAGGTGCAAGCTAGCGAACCTGAGGCAGGACGCCGAATGTGAGTGTTAGAGAATTTTATATTTGCAAATGACTAGAATTTCTTAATTAATTTTCCTGTTTTGAGCTCATTTGCAAGACATGCAGGAGAAATATATTTCATTGAGCTCGGTTGCAAAGCACGCAAGAGAATTTGATTATTTTTATTTTAATGCATTATCAATTCCATCTGCCAATCCCTTTGCTATCTTAGCCTGATAATCATCAGTATTAAGCAATTTGTCCTCGTTAACATTAGATAAGAAACCCATTTCTACCAGAATAACAGGAACCTTAGACCAATTAAATCCCGTCATATCATCTCTTTCCACAACGCCTCTATTATTCATACCAACGCCACTTACAAGGCTACTAAAAACTATTTGTCCATATTTTTTACTTGCAGTATATATGGAATCCGTATTTTTAGCATCTGTAGGTACAAGCATTGATGCACCTTTTGCAGATGAGTTATTATTTGAATCCGCATGAATTCTTATAACCAAATCTGCATTAGCTTTATTTCCAACCTCAGCTCTTGCAATATTTCCAAGCATTTGACTATTCTGAGTTTTAGTCATTACTACAGAATATCCTTTTGCCTGAAGCAAACTTCTTAACTTAACTGCTACTGCCATGTTAACCACGTACTCAGGAGTTCTTGAATTAATGCCCTGAGCTCCACCTGGCTCTTTTACTTTCATTGTACTTGAACCCGGCGATTGTGGCTCTGTTACACTGCTAGTAACACTAGCATGTCCCGGATCTATAACAACAACCTTTTGAGAAGAATTAGAATTTTTCTTGTTTTCCTCGGTTTTAACCTGTAATTTTGCGTCTACCTTAGCTGTTTTTTCCGCTAGTGCTTTTGCAGTTTCCTCTTTCTTCGTTTTTGCTTTCAATGCTGCCGCTGCTTTTGCATCCGCTACTTCTTTTGCTTTCGCAACTTTTGCTAGTGCTGCCTCTTCCGCCACTTCTTTTGCCTTTGCGGCACTACTTACCCTTATATTTTCTTCATTAATCTTTGTAGCTTGTACTGACTTTTCATGTTTTTTTATTGAATAGGTTGTACTATATAATGCTCCACCTATAACAGCTAAACACACAAAAGCTAATATGATTTTTTTATTTTTTGACATTATGACCCTCCTAGATTTTATCTTAAAACTCCAACTATTATTTCCAATTTTCCCATTAATCTATTACATACATGTAATTATATCAGATTATTAATAAAATAATAAAAATTTTTTTTTAACATTACTATCCAATATATACACAATATCGTGTTAATTATGTTTTATATATTATATTCCAAGCATCTCATAGTATTTCAAGAAGGTAAAAAACCTAAAATAATAATATTACAATATTAAAAAGAGGAGGACTTTTAATGGCTAATACTAAAAATATTTATAATAATGAAGACCGTTATAAAATAGAAAAAGCTAATAGAATAGAAGCATTAGAAAATATAGTTGAAAATCATACTAGAACAGAAAGACATTTAGAAAGGCATGCTGATATTGCGTCATCACAAAATTTAAGCAATGCGATAGTAAAACAAGTTGCAAGAGAAGATAACATTGGAAATTTAGAGGATAAAATTGTAAATGGAGGACAAAGAGATTCTGATCAAAGTGAAACTTTAGAAAAAAACTATACTTTTGCGAAAGGATATATAGAACATAACAAAGATCATATGGATCCCCTGGCTTTGAAAAATATGGAAGAAAGGCAACAAAACAGAAGAGATGAAATGACCGAATTAATTTAATATGTAATATTGATTAAAGTATAATAAATTACAAAAAATACAAAAGCTAGTAATTTTATATTATTACTAGCTTTTCTTTATTTCTTTATACTGCAAATTCTGCAAAGTCTTCTTTCGAATTCAAAATGAATTTATTAATAATAAATGCTATTCCATCTTGCTCATTTGTTTTAGTTATAAAGTTAGCTACTTTTTTAACCTCTGGAAATGCATTTTCCATTGCAACTCCAAGTCCAGCATACTTAATCATATGAATATCGTTACCTGCATCTCCTACACATATAACCTCTTCTTGTTTAATATTCAACGCTTCTGCAAGTGCTGCTACTCCTGCACCTTTATTAACTGCTTTATTAAGAAACTCTAAGTAGAAAGGTGCACTTCTAACTACTGTATATTTATTACTTACTTCTTCAGGAATTCTTTTCATTACTTCATCTATAATTTCTGGCTTGTCCACAAACATAACCTTAACTATAGTGGTACTTTCATCTACATCTTCCACAGGGCTTATTATACTAGGGATACCGTTCCAGTATGCCTCCTGCCTTGTATATTCGCTATCTTTAGGAGAAATTACTGAATCCTCAGTTAGTGCATGTATATTCACTTCTAGCTCTTTACTAAGCTTATATAAACTTTTATAATCTTCGAGAGATAATGGTGTTTTAGATATTGTTTTGGTGCCTTCAGTATTTTGAACAAGCGCTCCATTAAATGCTACAGCATAATCATCCTCTCCAATTAGGTTAAGCTCTTCTAAATATCTTTCAAACCCAACTAATGGTCTTCCTGACGCTAGTACAACTTTTACTCCATTTTTTTTTGCTTGTTGTATTGCTTCAAAATTAGCTTGGGAAATCTTCTTTTCATTATTTAATAATGTTCCATCCATATCTATTGCTATTAATTTATACATTAATACCTCCATGTAACTACATTTCTTAAAAACACTTTAAGTATATCATAGTATCTTATAAGTAATGGATTTCATGGTTTGTAAATATTAAATTAATTTTGTTATGTTAAATACTTTGATTATAACTATGTGTTATATTAATTTTTTAAAGTTTATATATACAATTTTTAAAATAAATAATGACATTTTTATAATACTAATGTAATATAATACTATAATATGTAAAAGAAGGCTCCAATATAATGATAAAAAGGAAATCATTTATAATAACTCTATCTATCATTATATTAGCATCTATATTATATATTATTTTTTCCTTAAATAAATTGACCGTTCCCAATACATCATCAAATATTAATTCTAAAAACGGCATATTAGAGCTTTCTAATTGGGACTTTAATAAAACCGGATATACTGCCCTTAGTGGTCAATGGAAATTTTACTGGAAGCAACTATTATCTCCAAACGACCTTATTACAAGTTCTCATGTCCCCTCTTATATAGATATGCCGACTGCTTGGAATAAATATAATAAAAATTATGATGCTAATGGATACGCTACATATAGTTTAAATATAAAATTAAATTCAAAATATAAAAATACTCTTTTAGGTATAAGTGTTCCTTCCATGTTATCCTCATATAAATTATGGGTGAATGGAAGCCTCTTCTCATCTAATGGTGTTGTTGGTACAACCAGTTCTACTGAGATCCCTAAATCTGTACCTATAACCAGTTATTTTATGAATAATAGTGAACAGGTTAACTTAGTACTTCAAGTGTCAAACCATAACTTTCGCGATGGTGGTATTAGAGACAAAATATATTTAGGAACAGAGTCCCAAATGATGAGTAAAAGAGAGGCTTCTATTGCTCTTAATTTCTTTTACTTTGGGGTTTTACTTATAACAGGCTTATACCACCTGTGGTTGTATTTCTTTAAAACAGAAGATTCTTATAAGCTCTATATTGGAGCTTTATGCATAATTATATCTTTAAGAGCTTTATTTGTTGGTAACAGCTTTTTCTTATCTTTATATAGTAACTTAACTTATGGCCTTGATTTTAAACTAGAATATATAACTTTTTATGCAGCTGCTTATTTTATGCTAGGTTATATGTGTGTAGTGTTTAAAGAAAACTCCTCAAAAATCATTAACAAAGTCTGCAAATTATTTTGCTCGGTTTTTATAGTTTCTACTATTTTTATTTCCCCACTACTTGCATCAAAACTCCTTATCATATTTCAAATCTTTACTTTGTTTATGATTATATATGCTGCTTTTGTTATTTTAAAAACATTCTATATCAAAAAGAAAGGATTCATAATTATTATAATTGGTTGCTTTGCTACTATTATAATAGGTTCTATGTCATTGCTACATTATATAGGTATAAAAAATATCAATAATTATTCTTTGTTAGGAGCTTTTATTTTCATGCTTTTAGATTCTTTTATATTGGCAATGAAGCAATCTAAAGCATGCATAAAAGTTGAGTATTTATCTAAGGAAAAAGAACAATACCTCTTAGCAGAAAAACTCCGAGAAGCCTCTTTTCTCCTAAATTCCACTTTAAATTTAGACGAGGTTTTGGATAAATTATTAAAAGGTTTGAAAGAATTAGTACCCTATGATAGCGCCTCATTTTTTATGGAAGAAAACAACCACTTTAACATTACTGCAGCATATGGTTTTAAAAACACAGATGAAATTTATAAAATCTGCATTAATAAAGATGACGATAAGTTATTTAAAGAAATATATGAGACTAACACTGCATTATTAGTTTCTAATGTGAAAAATGACCCACGTTTTACTCATTATATAGGTTTAACTAATATCGAAAGTTGGATGGGAATACCTATAATATTTAAAAACAAGATTATAGGCATCTTAACGTTGGATTCAATAAAAAAAGACATTTATAGTAGCTATCATTGTGACGTAGCCTTATCCTTTGCTTTCCATGCAGGAATGGCTGTAGAAAATGCTAAATTGCACGGTAGAACTAAACAGCTAGCTTGCATAGACCCTCTAACTAATTTGTACAACAGACGTAGTTTTATTGAACTTGCAAATATAAGTTTTAATAATGCTAAGGCATCACTTGAACCTATTTCCTCCATTATGATTGATATTGATGATTTTAAGAAGATAAATGATAACTTAGGTCACCATACAGGTGACCTAGTGCTTAAACGTCTTTCTAAAGTCTGCTTAGAAAATTTAAGTGATAATCATATTCTAGGTCGCTTTGGTGGTGAAGAATTTATTGTATTATTACCTGGCACATCCTTTAAAGAAGCAGAGCTTATTGGGGAGAATTTGAGGAGTGCTATAGAAAATAACCCCCTAATTGTTAGAAAGTCAGATTCAATAACCATTACCTCAAGTCTTGGTGTTGCTTCACTTACTCCTACTGTGCAAGATATAGACTTTTTATTTATATCAGCGGACAAAGCTATGTACAGAGCAAAAGCTCTTGGTAAAAACAAGGTTATGTCAATAGATTTAGACTGTAATGATGCAAAAAAGTTATAAAACATAGCCATCGCTCCGATTGAAAGTAACGATGGCCATATAATTTTTTATCTTATAAAATTCATAAATATTTTTTCTTCGCTTTTTCCCTCTTCTACTTTATCTTTTCCAAGTTCAACTAGTTTCATAAGCCAAGACATATTTTTGCCTAAAACACTCATAATTTGCATTCCTTCTTTATCTTGAGTAGCTTCCCCTTGTGCATTTCCAAAAACTACATTCCAGTAGTTCGATGTAGGCATTGCCATTTCAGAATAATTAATGTAATTATTAAGTTGATCAAATACTGGAACGCCACCTGCTCGCCTTACTGCAACAACACTTGCTCCTACTTTATGTCTAAGCATACCTCCATTTACAGATGTCACGAGGAATGCACGATCTAAAAATGATTTCATTGTTCCAGCTATTGCTGCATAATGCACAGGTGAACCCAAAATAATTCCATCAGCTTTACTCATTTTTTGAATCCATTCATTTACTTCATCATTTTTGATAACACATCGCTCATTCATATTTCTGCTGCATCCACCACAGGCTAAACATCCACGAATTACTTTATTTCCTACATGAATAATCTCTACCTCTATATTCTCTTTTTCAAGCTCTATAGCAACAGCTTTTATTGCCTCATAAGTGTTCCCGTTCTTATTAGGACTTCCGTTTAAAGCAAGTACCTTCATAATATATACCTCCGTTTACTTTTATCAATTGATATTTTTTTCTAACATGTGACCATTATAAGACTGCGATATTTTACAAACAAGTACGCACTTTTAAGTTAGATGACTTACCTATAGGTAAGATTTATTGTAATATCTACGCTTACGCAATTCTATTTCTATGTACAATTCCCTCATTTATTTAAACCCTATAAAATAAATGATCTCATGTTATAGATATTAATTTAATATTTATTGCAAAAATAACTTATATTTCAAAATATTATTAGAATTTTATGATACAATATTTAAGACACGGCTATTGATATGACTCTGAATAATACTAACCAAAGAAAAGAGATTCATATCTTAATAAGATATATTTTTTATATAAGAAATATATCTGTAATTTATACATATATAATATTCTAAAAATACATTTTGCATAAAAGGAGTTGAAATTGGTTCTTGTAAGCCCAGTCGGTTACGGAGAATACGAACCTTATAATTATGAAATTTAAAAAAATAATACTTATATTAATTGTTCTTATTTTAACATCATATGGAATAGTTCAACTAGGCTATAAATTATATAATAAATATAATGTAGTAAAAGTAACTATACCTGAGGGATATACATATGAAAAAATAGGACAAACGCTTCAAAAATCAGGATTAGTTACAGCGAATGATTTCACAAATCAAGTCGAGAACTGGACAGATGATACTAATCACTGGTTCTTAAAAGGAGTTCCAAGTAATAAACACATGTTAGATGGCTTCTTATATCCTGCCACGTATACTTTTCGAAAAGATTCATCAAGTAAAACAATTATAAATAAAATGCTTAAAACCTTCGAAACAAATATTGAACCAAATAAAAGTTACATAACTAAAAACAAGTTAAATATAAGAAATATTATAATAACAGCTTCTCTAGTAGAAAAAGAAGCAGGAACAGATATAGACAGGCCAAAAATAGCAAGTGTAATTAACAATAGGTTAAATAAAAAAATGCCACTACAAATAGACGCAACCATTCAATACATAATTGGGTTTAAGATTAAGCTATACAATAAAGATTTAGCGGTAAAATCACCTTATAATACCTATTTAAATAAGGGGTTACCCCCATCACCAATATGCAATCCAGGAATTAAATCAATAAATGTTGCTATTCATCCAGCAGTTACTGATTATCTTTTCTATGTACTAAATAGTAAAACTAATGAGCATGTATTTTCAAAAACCTATGCTGAACATATTAAAAACGTATCTTTATATATCAAGTAAAATATAGAGAAAGTCGGATATATAATGTTATACTCACGCAGCTTATAGCAAGACCCCCTCTCTAATACCCTTAAACTTTCATACTTATAGATTTTACCTTCGATACCTTATCATTAATATAAAGTTCACTACATTTTATGTATTAACACGTAATGTAGTGTAATATAGTATGTAACGTTATTAAATTCATTAATTAAAATAAAAAACATTTATATAAAAAATCATAAAAACAATTATAAGAACATATATTTAGAACTAATGTGAGGTGTGATATTATGGATATTAATAAATTAAAAGAGTTTGAACAAATAATTCCTGAAAAGTTAAAAAGTTTTATAAATCCAGAGCTATACCTTAAATATCAAGTTAAGCGAGGGCTTAGAGATCTTGATGGTCGAGGAGTGCTTGTAGGTTTAACTGAAATTAGTCAAGTAAATTCTTATATCGTTCAAAATGACGAGATGGTTCCCGTTGCAGGTTCTTTAAAATATAGAGGCATAAGCATTGAAAATCTAGTAGATGGCTTCCTTAATGATAATCGATTTGGATTTGAAGAAACCTCTTATTTATTGCTTTTTGGTGATCTTCCTAATAAAGAAGAACTTAAAAATTTTATAGATTTGCTTTCTAAATACCGAAATCTTCCTGACGATTTTGTACGAGATATGATATTAAAAATGCCAAGTAAAAACATAATGAACTCGCTAGCAAGAAGTATATTAGCACTTTATAGCATAGACGATAAAGCTGACGATACTTCTGCAAGCAATGTTTTGGAGCAATGCATGAGATTGATTGCTTGTTTCCCACTCATAGCGGTTTATGGTTATCACGCTCTAGCTCATTATCATAAAGATAATAATTTGATTATTCGTAGCCCACGGGTCGATTTAAGTACTGCTGAGAACATTTTGTACATGCTTCGCGATGATAGTAAATACACTAAACTCGAGGCGGCGCTACTCGACCTTGCTCTAGTGCTTCACGCAGAGCACGGAGGTGGTAATAACTCCACCTTTGTTACACATGTAATAACCTCTTCTGGTTCCGATACTTATTCAGTAATATCCGCTGCACTTGGTTCTCTAAAAGGTCCAAAACATGGTGGTGCAAACATAAAAGTTATGCAAATGTTTGAAGATATGAAAGAAAAAGTTAGTAATTGGAAAGATGATGAGGAAATCGAAAAATATTTATCAAAAATACTTACTAAACAGGCCTTTGATAAATCTGGCCTAATCTACGGAATAGGCCATGCCATTTATTCTATATCAGACCCAAGAGCCGTTCTTCTAAAAAAATATGTTGCAAGACTTGCTAAGGAAAAAGGTCTAGAAGATGAATACGACCTTTATGCAAAAGTAGAAGAACTAGCGCCTATTGTAATTGCCAAAGTACGAAAGATTTACAAAGGTGTAAGTGCAAACGTAGACTTCTACTCAGGCTTTGTATATAAAATGCTTGATATACCAGATGAAATGTACACTCCTCTCTTTGCTGTAGCAAGAATATCTGGCTGGAGTGCTCACAGACTAGAGGAAATAATAAACAATGGTAAGATTATTAGACCTGCATATAAATGCGTTGCAGGAAGTAAAACTTACGTTCCATTAAGTGATAGATAATTATATTAAAGTAACATTGGCCTACACCTAATTCCTCTGTGGAAGAGTTTTTGGTGAGTTGTTATTACTAGCGGGCCTGTAAATAATTTTGTGTAAACAGAATATAATGTACTCTTTCTTGGCAATAATTGAGATAAGTGATTATCAAAGATTGTAAGGAGGAGTATTTTTATGTCAAACATT
>NZ_JAIZZK010000006.1 GCF_020443705.1 Clostridium algoriphilum | reverse complement strand
CAATTATAACAAATAGAGGGGGTCATTGTTTTTTTTATTATAAAAGTAGCTTAAACCCTTGCTAATGCAAGGATTCAAATAAATAAAACAAAGATAGTGTTAACACTATCACTCTATATAAGGAGGTCAGTAAATGATTATAATTTCTAACAATACTCTTGAAATTGATTTTTTTAAAAATCAGTATAAAAATAATGATATTGAGAGAGACACCATTAATATATTAAATTTAAGCAAGGAACAGTATGAGTACAATTCATTAGATCAGTTGCAGTTTGAGTTAAAAGTACGAAAAAATATTGTTGTTGCTGCTAAAAAACTCAATGAAAGCGATATGTCCTTTAGTACCTTTCGCAAATCAACATGTAACGTTGATTATTGGGAACGCAGTAAAAATGGTGGATTTATATTAAAAAAAGGAATTACTCCAAGTGTTGCTATTGAGGATATTTCTATAAACAGTTCTAAATATAGTACGGAATGCGCTACTGCAATAATTATAATTTATTATCAAGCTTTACTTAATGTATTTGCTGAAAAACTTTTTAATCAATTATTTCCCAAAATACATTTAATGAATTGGCATTATATAGATGATCTGCTTGAGGACGCGGGGTATTTAGAAAAACGAAATGATTATTTACCTGGGGATAGAAGGTACTTTAATAACCCTGATGTGAACCCAGTAAAGCCCGAATGGCAAGGAGAAAATGTCATAGACCTTGGTTATGGGAGCTATTTTGGACATGGTATAGGCATAGGAAATGCTGATAAAATAATTAGTGAGTTAAATGAATTTAGAATAAAGGAGGCAAAAACATCCGCTTATATAATAGATTCGGCTGCACGTTTAGATTTTAAAGCTCTAGCAGATATATATTTTAAATTTCTTTCATCATCCTCCAATTAAAAATCTAGTTATGTATTAGAGTACTATAAAACCGCATACTTTATATCACTTCTAGTATGTGGTTTATTAAAATTCATTTATAGTATAAAACTACCATATAATATACGGATTCAGTAAATCGCATTTTAATATTAAAATAATAATATAATTAAAATATTAATATCATAAATCTCACTCACTCTCATATAAATATTATTAGAAACATCTATAATTTAAACTTAACTCATCCTATATATATAATAATAAATTCCGTAGTAATGTTATTATCTGATATGCACTAATTCTATAAAAAATTTAATTATAATATAATTGGAGTGATGTATTATATTAAAACTCGAAAATGACAAAAAATTGATAATAACAACAAAATTAAGAGCTATTATAGCCTTAATGATTTTAGTTGTTTTTTTAGGTTTAACCTCTTATATTTCAAAACCTTCACCAAATGCCCCACTACATTCAAAAAGAGTTAAATTGAATTTTAAAGAAGCATCTACAGATTCTTCAACTAAAAACGTTTATAATTCAGATGGACATAAAATAGCCTATCTTACGTTTGATGATGGTCCCTCTTCTAAAACTACTCCACAAATTCTAAAAATACTAGACAGCTATAATATTAAAGCCACCTTTTTTATAGTTGGTAATAGAGCAGTAGTAGATCCTAATTTAGTGAAAATGGAGGCAAGCAGTGGACAATCAATAGGAAATCACACCTATTCTCACGAATATAATCAGATTTATTCTAATACAGGTGCCTTTATAAGGGATGTTAATAAATGTGATGCTGTGCTAAAGTCAATAATTGGTAGCGATTATAATAGTAAAATATTAAGATTTCCAGGTGGATCATTTGGCTCTGCTATGAGCCCTTTTAGAAAAGCAATTAAGGATTATGGGTACCATTATATTGACTGGAATGATCTAACCGGTGATGCAGAAGGACACAATATTACAGTAACCAAACTATTAAATAATATTAAAAAGTATTCTGAAGGAAAGGAACATGTGGTTATTTTAATGCATGACGCACCTGACAAAGAAACAACCGTTCAAGCCTTACCTCAAGTTATCGAATACTTGAAATCTCAAGAATATTCTTTTAATACACTTAAATAAATTATTGCTATATTATATTATGTCTATACATGCTAATAACAAAGAAGTAAAGGTATGTGATTTAACACATACCTTTACTTCTTTACATTTTTTCATATTATCTTATTACTATACTTTTTGATATTTTTTTCTCTCTGTTTCATAAAGATCAGTACCTTCGCTATCTATTACAACAACAGCTGGAAAATCTACTACCGTAAGTTTTCTAACAGCTTCTGGACCCAAATCTTCAAATGCAATAATTTCGCATTCTTTTATTGATTTTGAGATAAGAGCTCCAGCTCCACCTATTGCAGCAAAATAAATTGCGCCATTTTTCTTCATTGAATCTACTACAGTTTTGCTTCTAAGCCCTTTTCCAATCATTCCTGTAAGGCCTAATTCAAGCAATGGAACAGTTAAATCATCCATTCTATAACTAGTAGTTGGGCCAGCTGAACCTATTACATTACCAGGTTTAGTTGGAGCAGGTCCAACATAGTATATAATGGAATCTTTAGGATCAAAAGGTAATTTTTCACCTTTATTAATTAAATCTACAAGCCTTGCATGAGCTGCATCTCTTCCTGTATACATAGTTCCTGATATTAAGACACTATCTCCCGATTTCAAATCCTTCAACTTTTCCTGTGTTAAAGGAGTAGATATATGTTTGATTTCCATCTTTTCCCCTCCCTATATAATTGTTACTGCATGTCTTGCCACATGACAGTTAATATTTACTGCCACTGGTAATCCAGCAATATGTGTTGCAAAAGCTTCCACATTAACGGCAAGGGCTGTAGTATTTCCACCTAGTCCTTGAGGTCCTATTCCTAGTGCATTAATTTTCTCAAGTAAAGTTAACTCAATTTCTTTTAAATGCTCTGTTTCATTATGACTACCAATGTTTCTTGTTAAAGCTTTCTTAGCAAGATACATTGCTTTATCAGAAGTTCCCCCAATTCCAACACCTACAACTATTGGTGGGCATGGATTTGGACCAGCAAGTGAAACGGCTTCAACAACAAAGTCAAGTACACCGTTTAAACCATCTGATGGTTTAAGCATTTTTAATCTACTCATGTTTTCACTACCAAAACCTTTTGGAGCTATAGTTAATTTAACTTTATCTCCTGGTACGATATCATAATATATTACTGCAGGAGTATTATCCCCTGTATTTTTTCGGTGTAAAGGATCTGCAACAACAGATTTTCTTAAATATCCCTCTTTATATCCTTTTCTTACGCCTTCGTTAATAGCGTCTGTAATGTTTCCACCAACTAATTCAACTTCTTGACCTACTTCTACAAATACTACAGCCATACCTGTATCTTGACAAATTGGTACTTGATCAGTTTTTGCAATTTCAGCATTTTTAAGCAAATTAGTTATAATATCTCTTCCTACAGGAGATGTTTCTTCCTTTTCGGCTTTATGAAAGGCATCTAATACATCGTCTCCCACATAAAAATTAGTCTTTATACTCATGTCCCTTAAAGCATTTTCTATTTCTATTACATCTACTTTACGCATAAACCAGCAACTCCTTCCAAATGTTTTACTTTTAAAGCTTACATAATTTTCGAATTACCTTATTATATTCTAGCTACTCCAGATTTTCTTGCAGCTTCCATAACTGCTTCTGATACAGCTTTTGCAACTCTTGGGTCAAATGGTAATGGAATAACGTAATCTGCAGTTAAATCTTCATCACTAACTAATGAAGCTAAAGCATTTGCTGCTGCAATCTTCATCTCATCATTAATATCACTTGCTCTAACATCTAATGCTCCTCTGAATATTCCAGGGAATGCTAAAAGGTTATTGATTTGATTTGGATAATCTGATCTACCAGTTCCAACTACTGCTGCTCCAGCTTCTTTAGCTAAATCTGGTAATATTTCAGGGTTTGGATTAGCCATAGCAAATATAATAGCATCTTTTGCCATGCTTCTTACCATATCTTGAGTTACTAGATTAGCATCTGAAACTCCTATAAACACGTCAGCTCCAACGATAATGTCCTTTAATTGACCCTTAACCTTATCTTTGTTAGTAACTTTAGCCATTAGAGATTTTTCTCCGCCTAAATTCTCACGTCCATCATAGATGGCACCTTTTCTATCAAGAAGAATAGCTGATTGTACTCCCATACTCATCAATAATTTTGTTACAGCAATACCTGCTGCTCCAGAGCCATTAACTACAACTTTAATGTCCTTCATTTCTTTCTTTACTATTTTTAAGGCATTAATTATTCCTGAACAAACTACAACAGCTGTTCCATGTTGATCATCGTGGAAAATTGGGATATCGCATATTGCTTTAAGTTTTCTTTCGATTTCAAAACATCTAGGTCCACTTATATCTTCTAAATTAATTCCACCAAAACTACCTTGAAGTAAGCTAACTGTTCTTACTATTTCATCTACATCTTTAGTTTGAAGGCATAGAGGGAAAGCATCTACATCTCCAAAAACTTTAAATAATACACATTTTCCTTCCATTACTGGCATTCCAGCTTCTGGTCCAATATCACCAAGTCCTAAAACAGCAGTACCATCTGTTATAACTCCAACTAGGTTCCCTCTTCTTGTAAGGTCATATGATAAATCTATATTTTTACTAATTTCAAGACAAGGTTGTGCAACACCTGGTGTATAAGCTATAGAAAGATCCTTTTTACTTGCTACTGGAACTCTAGATATTACCTCAATTTTACCTCTCCACTCTTTGTGACACACCATTGCTTCTTCTTTAATATTCATACTTATCATCCTCCTATTATTTTAAATTATTGATTAGGGATAATTGTTAGTTTTAAAGATATTAAATGTATTTTTATTGCGATAAATATTTCTATTTATCGCAAATGTAAACTCATTAATATTATTTATCATTTTCACTTCCATGAGTGTAATGAGGTAATAACATAGGCGAAATTTTATCTGTACTAATGCCATTTTCATCAAGGCTCTTATGGTATGCTTTAACATGATCAAGGCTTAATTCTTTAAGTTCAACTTCTTTGAACTTATTACCAGCACTATTTCCTGCTCTACGTCCGAAAACGATAATATCTAATAGTGAATTACCCATTAGTCTGTTTCTACCGTGAATTCCGCCTGCAACTTCTCCAGCAACAAATAGGTTTTCTACCTTAGTTTTACAATTTTCATCTATCAATAGTCCACCATTTTGGTAATGAAGTGTTGGATATACTATTATTGGGTCTTTTCGCATATCAATACCAAATTTTTGATACATTCTCATCATAGCTGGAAGTCTCTTCTCAATAGTTCCTTCACCAAGAAGCATTTCAATTAATGGAGTATCAAGCCATACGCCCTTTTGTCCTGCAGCTGTGTCAATACCTTTACCTCTTTTATAACATTCTCTAATGAATGCAGATGATTCAACATCTCTAGTTTCAAGGTGATAAGTAAATTGTTCACCATCTATATTTAGAGGTGTTGCTCCTAAACTACGAACCTTCTCAGTAACAAGTGCACCAAATATCTGTGATGGATATGCTGCGCCAGTAGGATGATATTGAACCGCATCTGCGTAGATAAGTTCTGCTCCAGCTCTGTATCCTAATACAAGACCATCTGCAGTTGCACCATAATGATTTGTAGTTGGAAAATCCTGATAATGAAGTCTACCAGCTCCTCCAGTTGTTATGATAACAGTTTTAGCTCTTGCGATTAGATATTCCTCTGTTTCAAGATTATATAAAACAGCTCCAGCAGCTTTACCATCCTTATCAAGTAATAACTCCACAGCAGGGGAGAATTCTACTACTTCAATTTGTTTGTTATGAACTTCATCACGAAGTACACGCATGATTTCAGCTCCTGTATAATCTTCAGCAGCATGCATTCTTTTTCTTGAGGTTCCACCACCATGAGTAGTAACCATTGTGCCGTCATCCTCTTTATCAAACATTACTCCAAGTTCATTTAACCATTTTACTGATTCTGGAGCATCCGTTACAAGAGCATTAACAAGTTCTTTTACATTGGTAAAATGTCCTCCACCCATTACATCCATGTAATGTTTTTCAGGTGAATCTTCTGGCTTATCAGCAGCCTGTATTCCGCCTTGAGCCATCATAGTATTGGCATCTCCAAAACGTAATTTTGTAGCTATCATTACTTTTGCGCCTTTTTCGTTTGCCTGTAGGGCTGCTGAAGCACCCGCTCCACCACCACCTATTATCAATACATCTACATCATAATTAAATTTAGTTAAGTCCATGTCTAAATCTTGAAGTCTACTTTTAGCTTCAAGAAGCTCTGCAAGTTCCTGAGGAACCTTTGATCCTTTGTTTACTCCAACATTTAGATTTCTAAATTTATCATCTTTATAATCAGGATAATTTTCCTTTAGTATATCATCCTTTTCTTGGGCAGTCATTCTTGGAAACTGAACTCCTAATCTTTGGGGACGAGTGGCTTCAACCTTCTTTATTAGCTCCCTCATTGCTCCTGTATACATTTAAATACCTCCCTGATATAACTATATTTTATGTGATTCTAGGGTAATTTTTACTTTTCAATATCTCTTGTATTGTATATATCCTTTAATTCATCAACGTTTTTACTCATTAGATTTGCTAATGCATCATCATACATGCCTTCTTGAATTTCAGCTACCCTTTTTGTCAAATCTTCTGTTTCATGAGAAATGTATTTACCTGTAAGTCTACGAGCAAGCACGCCTACTTGGTAATGAGTTATACCAGCTGGACATCTTGAAGCACAAATTCCACACATAACACAATCAAATGATTCATGTGCACATTTTTCAAGGTCACCTCTTTGAGCATAAGCAATATATTGCATAACATTAAGGTCTTGTGGACATCCCTTTGTACAAGAGTTACATCCAATACAGCTATATATTTCAGGATAAAGCTTCATCATTGTATCAGCATTTGGCTCTAATTCATTCATATCATATATTTTTTTGTTTCCAGGGAAGAACGGTAATTGAGTTAAATACATACCATCTTCAACCTTTGTTTGACATGCTAAGCACACCTTTAATTCTTGCTTACCTTTGACTCTATATATTGTGGCACAGGCACCGCAAAATCCAGCCCTACATCCGCATCCTCTAATTAATTGGTACCCTGCATACTCCAATGAATCCATAATTGTAAGTGTCGAAGGTACAGTGTATTTTTTATTTAATATATATATTTCCACCATTTCTTTATTGGACATTTTATATGCCTCCTTTATCCCTAATCTATAATGGGATGGATTAAACTGATTTAGTGTTTACATTAATATTCGTCTGGAAGCTCATCTATTTCATCGCATCTAAATACTGGACCATCTTTACACACATATTTATCTCCGATATTGCAACGTCCACATTTTCCTACGCCACATTTCATTTTTAATTCCAAAGTTGTATATATTTGTTCCTTCTTAAATCCTATTTCTAACAGCGTTTGAAGACTATATTTTATCATGATAGGTGGTCCACATATCAAAGCCACTTTATCTGTGCTAAATCCAATCTCTTTAATATAATTAGGAACAAATCCTACATGTCCATCCCATCCTTCAGTTTCATGATCAACAGTCAAATGAACTTTTGTATCAGGCCTCGATGGCCAGTTTTCAAAGATATCTTCTGATTGAACAAGATCTCCAGGTGTTCTTGATCCATATAAAATATCTACCTTTCCATAATTTTCACGATTATCCATTACATAATTTATAACTGAGCGGATAGGTGCTAGTCCTATACCACCACCAATGAAAAGTAAATCTTTTCCTTTTAGTACATCATCTACAGGAAAATTATTTCCATAGGGTCCGCGAACGCCTATTTCACTTCCAACTTCCAAACTGTGTAGGTATTCAGTCACTTCACCACATCGTTTTACGCTAAATTCTATAAAATCTTTTTGCGTTGGAGAAGAAGTAATTGAGAAAATTGCTTCTCCAAGTGGTGGAACTGAAATCATTGCACATTGACCTGGCATATGTTCGAACGGTTTTCCACCGCCTGGTTTGGTAACTCTAAAAGTAGTTACATCCTGAGTGTCTGCCCTCATTTCCGCTATCACAACAATCTCAGGTATCAAAGGGTTTACATGTTCTTCATTACAGCTGCAGCTCATTGTTATTCACCACCTAACTTTTTAATTACTTTTACAATATCCAGATGAACAGGACATTTTTCAACGCACCTTCCACATCCAACACAAGCATATACACCCTCATGATTATTTGGGTAATAAACAAGTTTATGCATAAACCTCTGTCTGAATCTTTCCTTTTGCGTCTTTCTTATATTTCCATGGGCCATTAGAGTAAAATCTGAGAACATACATGAATCCCAACAACGGAATCTTTCTCCTGTTTGTGCATCACCCTTAAAGTCAGCAACATCATAACAATGGCAAGTAGGACATACAAAAGTACATGCTCCACAACCTAAACAACGTTCGCTAAGTTCTTGCCAAATTTCAGATTCAAATAAATCATTAAGCTCTCCGGTTATTTTTGTAGGGTCTAAATTTGCTAAAGGAAGTTCTTTCACTTTACCTATTGTAGACTCTTGTAATTTATTTAATTCTGCTTTATCTTGATCTGTTGCATCTTCTAAAATATCATTTAGTTTCTCAGTTAGTGCTTCACCTTTTTGAGTTTGTGATTGCCACAATATACTTTCCCCTAAATCCCATGTAGTTACATCTACCTCTTTAGGAGCCGTTTCTGGCTTAATTCCAAATGAAGTACAGAAACAATTTTCTTCTGGCTCAAAACAGGCCATGGTAACTATTGTTCCTTTTTCGCGTCTTTGCTCATATAATCTATCTACAGGTTCTTCTAGGAATACATTATCAAGAAGCTTAAAGCTACTTGCATCACAATGCCTAACACCAAAGATTACGTAATCTTCTTTTTTTCCTCCAACATTATCTATCTTGAGTTTTTTGCCATCTCTTTTAAATTTCATGTAAGTTTCGCTTTGAGGAAAAATAAAACTCTTAGGTGAAATATTAGTTTTCAATTTTTCTATATTCACCTTGTCACCTTCTTGCCAAAGGTCGAAATTAACTTTACCATCTAATTCAACAGGCAAAAACAGTTGATATGACTTATCAATGTTACTGAAAAGCTGTGAAAACTGACTCTTTGATATTTTCTTCATCATTTTTTTCCACCTCCATGCTCTGTAAAGGAATCACAATCATCCAGTTTAAACATACCGATTGGGGCTTCAACAGATGAATCTAGCCCTGCCTCATGTTCGCCATAAAGTCCATTTAAATCTTTTATTATTTTACTATTTAATTTATGAAGTGGGATACCTGCTGGGCATACTCTACTGCATTCTCCACATTCAACGCATCGACCTGCAACATGATAAGCTCTAATAATGTGATAAAATTGTTCTTCAGTATCTGCTTTTGCTTTACCTGATACTTCTGCTTTAGTGTTATCAAAAATACATTTTTCACAACTACATGCAGGACATATATTACGGCAAGCATTACATCTTATACATTTTGAAAATTGATTTTTCCAATAATCTGATCTCTCGTCATTAGATAGCGCTTCAAGATCTTCTACATCTTTAAATCTAGCTTCTAAATCTACTTCTCTCTCCTCTAAAGTGTCTGTCATTAACTGATCATAAACAACAGGATTAGGATGTCTACATTTAAGGCATTTATCAAATTCAAATTCTTTGCTTGCTACTTTCTTTTCTCCATCACTTGTTACAAATATAATTTGATCTCCGGATCTTTTAACGCTTTTGAGGCCTTTATTTAATCCTTCTTTTTTTACTTTTTCTGGGTCAATCATACCAGGGCAACTTATGCCATAGACAACAACCTTTGTTCTGTCTATTCTATTATCAACTATCAGTTGGTTAAACCCAAGGGAATCGCATCCTTTTAAAAATACACCAACCTTATTACTTTGTTTTAGTTCTTTAATAAGATATTTACTTACGTTATTAACGCAGAAGTTGTCCCAGATTAATGAATCTGCTTTATCTACATCTGTAACAAATACAGGATATGAATCATCCCAAGTATCTCCTTTTGCCCAACCTATAATTTTCTCTACTTCGCCTTTTTCTAAAGCTAATTTTGCGGTCTCTCTTATTTTTTGTGTTATCTTATCCATCTATCATCCCTCAACTTTCCATTAGGACCAAGTTTATGAACTTTCTCTAATACATCATTCATAACACTTGCAAATTTGTGTCCTTCCGCTGCTGAAATCCAATCTACTTTAAATCGTTCTGGTTCTATTCCCATATATTCAAGTAAGTTTGTCAAGATCGAAAAACGACGTCTTGTGTGATAGTTTCCACTTGTATAATGACAATCTCCTGGATGACAACCGGCAATTACTACGGCGTCAGCGCCTCTTTGGAAGGCACGTAGTACAAAGTTTTCACTAACTCTACATGAACATGGTACCCTAATTATTTTAACATTAGCAGGATAGCTGAATCTGCTTGTCCCAGCTAAATCTGCCCCTGCATAACTACACCAATTACAACAAAAGGCTACAACTAAGGGTTCAAATTCAACTTTATCTATCTCCTCGATTTTCTCGGCTTCTAACGACATATGGCATCCACCTCCGCTAAAATCTGTTTATTTGTAAATCCCTTAAGGTCAATGGCACCAGGTCTACATGCTACTGTGCATCCACCGCAGCCTTGACAAAGGGCTTCATTTACCTTTGCTACTATTTTAGTAATCTTTTTACCATTTTCGTTAACCTCTACAGTACCAGATGAAATCGCATCGTATGGACATATCTTAGTACATGCAAGACATCCACTACAAATTGCTTCGTTTACCTCTGATACACATGGATTGTTAACCAGTTTATCCTTACTTAATACTCCAATAACCTTAGCTGCTGCAGCACTTGCTTGTGCAACCGTTTCTGGGATATCTTTTGGTCCTTGGCAAGCTCCTGCTAAAAATATTCCGGCAGAATGAGTTTCTACAGGACGAAGTTTTGGATGAGCTTCTGTAAAGAAATTATCGTTATCTGTACTAATGCTTAATATTCTCTTAATTGTAGTTGCATCATCTTTAGCCTTAGTTGCCGCTGCGAGTACTACTATATCCGCATCAATTTCAATTGTTTCTCCAGTCAAAGAATCTACTGCGTGAACTTGTAGTTTTTCTCCATCCGGGAAAACTTTACCAACCATTCCTTTAATATAATGAACTCCATATTCTTCAACAGCTCTTCTCTGAAATTCTTCAAAGTTTTTACCTGGTGTACGAACATCAATATAAAAAACATATGCTTCCATTTCAGGATAGTGATCCTTAATTAACATTGCGTGTTTTGCTGTATACATACAACAAATTTTAGAACAGTATGTTTTACCTCTTGCTGATTTATCTCTTGATCCAACACATTGTACAAATACTATTTTCTTAGGTTTTCTCTTATCTGATGGACATAGAAGCTGCCCACCTGTAGGACCTGCAGCATTTGTTAATCTCTCAAACTCAAGGGATGTAATTACATCTGGGTGATCTGCATACTGGTATTCACCAAATTTTTCGAGTCCTATAAGATCATAACCAGTGGATACAACTATAGCTCCATATTTCTTTGTTATTTTAGTATCTTCCTGAGTATAATCAATAGCACCCGCTGTACATACTTTTTCACAAATACCACATTTTCCAGTTTTAAACTTTATACAATTTTCTCTATCTATAACAGGTACATTAGGAACCGCTTGTGCGAATGGCATGTAAATAGCCGCTCTGGTTCTTAATCCTTCATTAAATTCACTTTTAGCTTTCTTTGATGGACATTTTTCAGAACAGACTCCACAGCCTGTACACTTATCTAAGTCTACACTACGTGCCTTTTGATTAATGACTGCTTCAAAGTTTCCAACATATCCAGTAACCGACTCTAGTTCACTGTAAGTATATAAGTGAATATTTGGATGAGACGATGCATCTACCATTTTTGGTGTCAAAATACAGGCTGAACAATCTAATGTTGGGAAAGTTTTATCTAACTGAGACATTTTCCCACCAATACTTGGTGTCTTCTCAATAATATCAACTTCATAACCAGCTTCAGCTATATCAATTGCTGTTTGGATTCCTGCAATTCCTCCACCTATAATAAGTGCTCTATGTGTTACATCTATTTGACCTGGTATAAGTTCCTTATTTAATGTAGCTTTAGCCACTGCAGCCCTAACAAGAGCAATAGCTTTTGGGGTTCCTTCTTCTTTGCTCTTATGTATCCATGAGCAATGTTCGCGAATATTTGCAACTTCTAATAAATATGGATTTAAGCCCGCTGCCTTTGCCGCTTTTCGAAATGTTGCCTCATGCATTCTAGGAGAACATGATGCTACAACAATACGATCTAGCTTTAGATCTTTTATCCCGTTTTTAATCAAATTCTGACCTACTTCGGAACACATATATTGATAGTCTTTGGCATATACAACTCCAGGCATTTTACTAGCTTCTTCTATGACTTTATCGATATCTACGGTAGCTGCTATATTACTTCCACACCAACAAACAAAAACTCCAATCCTCTGCAATTTGATTCCTCCTTTAAAAATGACAATTACTTTTTATTTTTTGTAAAATTATTTATTATACTTACGAAATCCACTTACAATTGCCTGCTGTGGCATTTTATTATCTATTTTTGCAAAGACATCATCAGCTAACATTTTATTTTCTCCTGAACGTCTAATGATAATAAGCCTAACTGCCTCTAAAACGCTTGCAATATCTATGTTTCTAGGGCAACGCTCGGAACATGTAAAACATGAAGCACAAGACCAAAGTGTTTCGCTCTCTATAACCTTGTCCAATTCACCTGTTTGCAATAATCTTATGACCTGATGAGGTAGGATATCCATCCCTTCGCTTGCAGGACAACTTGCTGAACATTTTCCACATTGGATACAATCCTGTATCCGTTGTCCACTTATATGAACAATTTGATCTAACTCTTTTGATTTACTATCAGAAAATATTTTCACTCTTTTCATTGCACTATCCCCTCCTATCCTTATTTGACACCTAAAGCTTCTGCTAAAAGCTCAGTGAAATAGCTGATAGATAGTTTATTTTTCGCCCCTTCTTCACTGAGTTCTAGATTATATTTACAAAGGGGGCATGCAGTAACAATCTCTTCTACACCATGCGATGCAGCTGATTGAATTATACTGCCTGTCATGTTATTTACAAGATCTTTTTTATCTATACAAAGGTAGCCTCCACAACATTCTGTTCTATATGGATATAATACAGGTGTTGCACCAATAGCTTTTATAAAATTTTCTATAATAGTAGGATTTTCTGGATCATCAAAGTTCATTGTGCTGCTTGGACGAAGAAGCAAACATCCATAATATGCTCCTATTTTTCTACCAGTAAGAGGGTTGGTTACTTTTTTAGCTAACTCATCAAAACCTATTTCATCCCTAAGCACTTCAAGGTAATGAAGGACTTCTGTCTCTCCCTGATAAGTTTCTGGTAACTCCAAATAATTATTAACCTTTGTTCTTATATCATCTTTGTTCTTCATATCATCATTAACTCTTTTAATTACGTGATGGCAAGCTGCACATAAAGTGACTAGTTTCTCACCCTTGTCCCGTGCTCCCACGAGGCTTCTTACAGCGGATAATTTAGTAGCTATTTCATCACTGCCTTGAGGATACACAGCACCACAACATTGCCACTCTTTTTGCTCTTGTAATTCAAAACCTAAAACGTTTGCAGAATCTAGAGCATACTTTTCTAATTCCTGAGCTTTCGTTTTTAATGTACAACCTGGAAAATAACTATATTTCATATTTACTCATCTAGACTTTTAAATAAACAAGTCTAGATTTACACCTCCCTTCAAATTTGTTAATATTTTAACACTTTCCAATAAAAAATATTACTTTTCTCGCTATAACACTTATGTTATATAAAAATAGTAGCCTTTTGTATAACATTTTGTTAAAACAATAACATTTGTATTCTAAATTAAAATTACGGTTCAACTATTATATAACAGTTTATACTTATGACTAGTGAAATATGTTATAATATTATGATGGTTATAATATTATAACTCCCTAAATCTTGTTAATATTTTAACACTTTTAATAAATAAACATTATTTTTTTTCTTTTTAACTACTTATATTTGTTTTAAGGACAATTTGCTATTATTTAGTTCCTTGTTAAAACAATAACACATAATGTTTTAAATTAAAAATATTATTTAACTATGATATCATAGTTAAAACTTATAACTAGGAGGATGCATCATGGAATTGAGACAGTTACAGTATTTCCAAATGGTTTGTCAATTAAATAACATTACGCAAGCTGCAAAAAAACTTTATGTAACTCAACCTACTATTACCAATTCCATTAAAAATCTAGAAAAAGAACTGTCTATTGTGCTCTTTGACAGATCTAAAAAACAGTTTATCCCCACAGCTGAAGGAAAAGTTTTTTTGAAAAGGGTAGATGAAATTTTAAGACAAGTAGACAATGCCGCTTCCGAAATGAGGGATTACCAGGATCTTAAAAAGGGCGTCCTTACAATAGGTGTCCCTCCAATGATTGGTACTTTTTTATTCCCAAAATTACTTGTTAATTTTCAAAAATCCTATCCAAATATCAAACTTAATATTACAGAATATGGATCTACTACAATAAAACAAATGATAGAAAAGGAAGATCTTGATCTAGGCCTGATTATCACTGACCCCGCCAATAACTCTTTAGCTTCCCTTCCTATTACTGATAGTGAACTTTTGGTTTGCTTAAAAAAAGAACATCCTTTAAGTAAACAATCAACCATTACATTTAAAGATATTGAGAACGAACCCATTATCCTATTAAAGGAAGGCTTCTACATAAGGCAAAAGATATTAGCGTCTTTTAATGATTGCAATATTCAACCTAATATTATTTTATCATCCAACTACTTAGACACCATCAAGAGCCTTATTTCCAATGGGGTTGGCATTTCTTTTTTATTAAAGGAAATTGTTGAGTACAATGAAAACATAGCAAAAATTCCACTTAGTACTCCTATCCCCATTAAAATTGCACTGGTTTGGAAAAAAGATCGTTATCTATCCAATGCCTCAAAGGCATTTATAGATCTCTTAACTAAGAATAAATAATTCATCTTGAAAATTTATCTCAATGTTTTATATAACCTTTGTATATTACTACAATTCATGGTCATAATAATAAGAGCAAGAGAAAAAGAAAAACAGATTTCTCTAACTTGCCACTTTAGTAAACGTTTTTATATGGATTTTATTTGAATGAATTTTACAAAAAGTATGAAGTACTATAACTTCATGCTTTTTGTATTGAATTAAAAAATGTTTTATTTTCTTTAAATATAGGATACTTATTCTAGGTTCTATGCAATTCTATAATTATCTTATATCTAATCTGTATAAATAAAAATTACATTTTTACTTTATCCACCCTCTTTGTATAGTCTAATTTAGCTTGTTTATTATTTTTATATTTTATTAATTTAAAAACCACATATATACCAAATATTGTTGTGTAACTACTTAATTTTAACCATTCAATATATTTTCCATTTAATAATACAAGTAAAATGTGTATATATACTAAAAAATAAAATATGTACGCAAATCTTTGTAGCCTTGCCCACTGAATTCCTTTTATTTTACGTCTAACTTTTTTAAATGATGTAATAAATAATGGTATCATTATAAAAAAAGCTATAATTCCAATACTAATATAAGCTATGTATAGTTTAGGTATTACGCCTGTTTTAAAAGCCTTTGGAAGTTTAAGTACAATAAATCGAATTAAATATATTATAGAATGTGGCATTATAAAAATAGATGCAATAATAGCCAGTTCCGCCCTGATACTTAGTAGTTTTTTTGTTATTACCCATTTAGGATTAATAGCACCTGCGAACATTATTAAAATAAAAAATGCTATAGAAACATAACCTCCTATAAAAACTTTTTCTAGGTAAAGAACAGTTCCATAAAGTTTCGCACTAGAAGTTACCCTCAGCACCTCATAAGTAGTTATTATAATCCCAATTAATGCTGATACTAAATAATAAGCCAAATGATTCCTTTTGATGCTTAATGTGAAAAACGACGATAAAATTATTGTAAAAATCAGAGTATAAATTAAAATAATGTAAGCTCCTTTACTATTAACTTCTTGTTTGATAATGATTATCAATGTCATTGTACTTTATTAATTTCATGAAGTCAACAGCTAGCTACATACAACCCTTTAAACAAAATTAGAATATAAGCTGTTACATCTAACAATTTGGGATTGCCTTTTAGTAAATAAGTGAGCCCATTCTCTTTGCTTTCTTTATTGGGGAAACATCTCCGCTTTTAAAACCCAAAAGGAATACCATAAAATCTTTTCCTAACCAATTAACCAACTTTCCAACTATTATTTATAGTTGACATATATATATGAAAACGTTTATAATCAAAACAATAAATTCATTTATTAAGGGTGTGATAAACTGTGATAAAAATAGATAATAATACATTCAAAGGAACCAATGATTATGTAGTTTCAGAAGAATTGATGCGTACCGTAAACATTTCTATAGCCTTGCAAAAGCCACTTCTAATTAAAGGAGAGCCGGGAACAGGAAAAACTATGCTGGCACAAGCTATTTCCACGACGCTAAACAAAAAACTAATTATCTGGAATATCAAATCCACTACCAAGGCCCAGGATGGCCTTTATGTTTATGACGTGGTACAAAGGCTCTACGACAGCCAATTTGATAGCGAAGGTGTAGATAATATTTCAAAATACGTAAACCATGGCAAACTAGGTGAGGCTTTCAGCTCTGCAGATCAAGTAGTGTTATTAATTGATGAAATTGACAAAGCAGATCTGGAATTTCCTAACGACCTCCTCTGGGAACTAGATAAAATGGAGTTTTATATCCCTGAAACAAAAGAAACCATACGGGCAATACAAAGACCCATCGTAATCATTACCTCCAATGCAGAAAAGGAGTTGCCTGATGCATTTTTACGCAGATGCATATTTCACTATATCGAATTCCCTGATCAAGAATTAATGAAAGAGATCGTTAACGTACACTTTAAAAATATAGAAGAGCATCTATTACAACAGGTTATGGACGCGTTTTACTGGATCCGCGGATTACCGCATATCCAGAAAAGACCCAGCACCTCAGAAATCATCGACTGGATTCAGGCTCTTATCGTTGGTGGTATTGACCCAGACAAAATCAAAGAAGAAATCCCCTATTGCGGTGTACTTCTGAAAAAAAACGAAGACATTGACACTATGCGGGAATCTTTAGGCAAGTAGGTGAAGGCATATGTTTAGTTCATTTTTTTACTTATTAAGAGCAAAAGGGTTAGATACATCCCTCAATGAATGGATAACCCTCATTGAAGCCCTAGATAAAGGGTTAAGCGATTCTAGCCTTACAGGTTTTTATTACTTATGCCGTGCTGTTCTCATCAAAACCGAGGTAGATTTTGATAAGTTTGATGAGGCTTTTTTAGAATTTTTTAAAGACATAAAACCTTCAGACAAATTACTTGAGGAATTATTAAAATGGCTCGAACATCCAAAAGAAAAGATAGACAAACCTTTTGATATGGAAAGAGCAGAACTAAATAAAAAATTAAGCACTACTGACATCGAAAAAATGTTCAAGGAACGAATAAAAGAACAAAAAGAAGAACATAACGGTGGTAGCTACTGGGTGGGTACTGGTGGCGTTTCTGTATTCGGCAACAGTGGCTACAGCCCCAACGGTATTCGCGTAGGTGGTCAATCTAGACACGGATCAGCCTTTTACGTAGCCGGTGATCGAAAATTCCGAGACTTCAGAAATGACAATAAACTAGATACTAGACAATTTCAAGTAGCCCTCCGCCACTTGAGGCAATTCTCCAACAGAATAGATGCCCCAAAAACTGAATTAGACATTAACGGAACCATTCAAAAAACCAGTAACAACGGAGGATATTTAAAATTGGTTTACGAGAAACCGCGAAAAAACACCGTCAAGGTGCTCTTGCTGATGGATTCTGGTGGTTCTATGCAATATTATAGCAACCTTTGCAGCTCTTTGTTCCAAGCAGTGAATAAATCTAATCACTTTAAGGATTTGAAAATCTATTATTTTCATAATTGTATACATCCCAAAATTTACGCGGACCCTACTATGAATTCTGAACAAGCCATTGATACCAACTGGATATTTCACAACATCAGTAGTGAATATAAAGTAATTATCGTAGGAGATGCTATGATGGAACCTTCAGAATTAACTCGAGACAATTATTACAACTATGGTGGCGTCACAGATAAAATGTCTCCCATGAACTGGTTAACCCGTTTAAAAGAAAAATATAAACATATTGTATGGCTCAACCCGATTGTACGCCCAATTTACTATAGTTCCTTGTACGAAACTTATGATATTCTAGAAAAAGAATTTGATATGTATAAGTTATCTGTCAAAGGCCTAGAGATGGCCCTAAAAAAACTACTAGTTTCCAGATAATCATAAATGAATACACCTTCATTAAGAACAAAAACTTTGACAATACCTTGCATATGTAGTAATATATAATCTATTCATCGGAGGGTATATAAGTAGATATATGCTGGATAAGATGGTTGAGTAAGATCAACTGTCTTATTCAGCATTTTTTTATTTTTAGGAGGTTTATATATTAATGGAACAACATAACGATTTAACAGAGGGAAATGTTACTCCCACCCTATTAAAATTTGCATTTCCATTTCTATTAGCAAGTTTGTTGCAAGCACTCTATGGCGCAGCGGATTTGCTAGTTGTTGGGCAGTTTGATAATTCGGCGCAAGTTTCTGCTGTGGCTACAGGAAGCCAGATTATGCAGACAATTACAAGTGTTATTCTTGGCCTAACCACAGGGGGCACCATTTTATTAGGTAACTATTTGGGTGCAAAAAAATACAATGATCTTGCAGAATCAGTTGGGACTATCATATGCATATTTGGTATCATGGCAGCTATTTTGACTGTAAGTATGGTCATACTTACGGGTGCTATTACAAATTTAATGAATACACCCGCAGAGGCATTTGAATACACAAAACAATATATTTTTATCTGTTCTTGTGGTATTCCATTTATTATAGGTTATAATGCGTTAAGCGGTATTCTACGAGGGTTAGGCAATTCAAAAGCACCATTATACTTTATCGCAGTAGCTTGCGTAACTAATATTGTCATAGATTTAATATTAGTGGGAGGGTTCCATATGGGTGCACCAGGCGCGGCAATTGCTACTATAGCGGCTCAAGCTATAAGCTTCATAATTGGAGTCTCGTATATAATAAAAGTAGGTTTTTCCTTTGAGTTTCATCGCAGTCATATTAGGCTTGAATCAGAAAAAGCAAAGAGGATATTTAAGTTAGGATTGCCAATAGCATTACAGGATGGTCTAATTAATATTTCTTTTATCATAATTACAGCAGTTATTAATGTAATGGGCCTTACTGCTTCTGCATCTGTAGGTGTTGTCGAAAAAATAATTGTGTTTACAATGCTTCCAACCATTGCATTTGCTTCAGCCATCGCAGCAATGACAGCTCAAAATATGGGGGCAGGAAAGCAAGAAAGAGCAAAACAATGTTTGTATGTAGGTATAGGATGTTCTTTAATCATTGGCATAATATGTTATGCATATGCACAATGGCATCCAACATCGCTGACAGCGTTGTTTTCGAGGGATGCAACGGTTATAGAAACAGCTGCATTATACCTGAAATCATACAGTATCGATTGCATTTTGGTATGCTTTGTATTTTCTATGAATTCGTTTTTCAGTGGTTGTGGTAATTCATTATTTCCAATGATTCACAGTTTGATTGCTACCTTTATAATTCGTATCCCGTTGTCTTTTGTTTTAAGTAAAATGGCAGGTATCACACTATACGAAATTGGATTTGCATCGCCTCTTGCAACATTCGCATCACTTGTAATATGTATAATCTACATGAGGTCTGGAAAATGGAGGAATAATCAATTATTTTCACCATATAGCCCCAGCTGTAATTAAATTTACATAGATTAATTACACTATTATTTTTAAAGTATAGTTAAACAGGTTGCAAGTTCATACTTAATCTCAAATAATTTTACAACATTGTCAATTAGGCTCTGACACTTAAACAAATTTCATATTCCTTGCAAATTTCTCAGTTTGGGTATAGTAATATGTAAAATGAAATTATTTCCCTTAAATATCACTTTTTTGATGTAACTTAATTACAATTGTGTTATATTTATTAATTCTTCTATATTTAATAATATTGTTAATATTTCATGCTATAATATAAAAACAAGAAACATATTAAAGTAACTGAATATTCAAAACTATAAAATTTACTTGTAAATCTTATAGTTTATGCTATTAACATACTTTAGTCTAACATTAGGAAGTAATAACAATGTTTAAATTAACTCAGCATTGCTAAGTAAAGGTTTTCATGGCTTAGTAAATACATACAACTTTATAAAAATTTGCTGATAATTTCAAATTATTTTGTAACCTAATGTTTTTATTGAGACAATATTATTATTAAAAGCTTTCACGAAAGGAGATTTATATATATATGGAGCAAATTAAAGTTTTCAATGATTTTTATCAATTTAGTAGTATTAATGAAGGTTTTCCCATAACTTTTAATCAATATTTACTTTTGGGTGAAGAGCCATTTCTTTTTCACACAGGAAACAGTAACCACATAAAATTACTTGTACCTAAGTTAAAAAAATTATTAGGTGATAAATCTTTAGACTATGTATTTATATCTCATTTTGAAAGTGATGAATGTGGGGGATTACGTTATCTGCTACTCCATTTTCCAAACATTAAGACCATCTGTTCGCAAGTAACTGCTATGCAGTTAAGAGGATTTGGATTTACAAATGAACTTATAATTAAAAAAACTAATGATATGTTAGAATCAAAAAATTTCAAATTAAAGTTTATTGCATATCCATCTGAAATGCACTTATGGAAAGGTATATTAGCTGTTGATCTAGATCGCCAATTGTTTTTTAGCAGTGATCTTTTTATAAAAAGAGAAACAGTAGCTGTTCCAAGTTGGTATGATGAAATAAACAAAATATCGGCTAAGCAGATACCTTGCCAAAATGCTCTTAAAACATTGCAAAGTATATTGCGAGATATTGATGTTAAATATATCGCAACTGGACATGGTCCATTCTTGAAATTATAATAAATATAAATGTACCCTAATAACTTTATAAAACAACAAGAGTACAAGCCATACAATGTTTTCAAAAACAATTGTAAAAGTGAGTTTATTTAAGGACGTTTATATTATGGTTTGATAGACGTTCTTAAATCATATAAAAAATACCTATATACCAAACATTTTTTTTAAAGATGTTTAGCCTATAAGTATCTGTTTATATTAATTACTCTTTTAATTTTTTTCAACACATAGTTTATATAGTATTTTATTAGGAAGATTACTTTTTAACTCCTACCAAATTTTTATGTTTTATTACATCAGGTGGTTGTTCAAGCCACTCATTTTCAATCATTATTTTGGCTCCCTTTTGAGAATATTTCATAATTTCAGCAATACTTTTAAAATACATGGCATATAAATCACTTCTTAAGCTTTCTGCTATAGCCATACCAAGACTACTTACCCCAGAAGAAGACAATACTAACATATGAGTTAGCATTAACTTTTCTGAAAAAGGTGCTACTGTAGAATCAGTTAAAAATGAATCTGAGGACGAAGGAATTGGAATCTCTTCTTCTAAAAATACTTCCGTCAATTTGTTAATAATTTTAGATGATAAATCCATACCTTCAAAAAAGAAATTAGATATTCTTTCATTGTTTGAAACCTGACCAAATCCAGTTGCTATTGCTTTTCCAACTATATTTGAAAAAGTAGTTCCAAATAATTGAGTAACTTCACTTAATAACATTGGTCGCTTTTCACTAAAAAAATCCAACATAAAAGTTTGATTTTTAATATATTGAACTTTTTTAGGTACTTCTACAAATGGTGCCCGTATAAATATACCCTTTTCTAATCGTAAATCTGCTGATTTGTTATATAAATCTATAGATTCATTAATACGTTTCGAAAAATATTCTCTAATATCGGAACGTGCTATTTGATTTAAAATTAACGTATAATTATGCATTGCAACTCTTGACATAAATGATAAATATGCCAAGTAGAAAGAATCTGTAAATAAACGAGGTGCATTAATGTTAACATCATTATCTGAAAATGCCTCTGGTATAGGCAATTTTGCCTGATTGAACAAATCAGTAATTTCAGTTATATGCGCCTTTGATAAATCATAAGTTTGTTGCAACATAATACGGATATCATTATTTTCTACCCTATTCAGAAAATAACTAAGAACTTTTACTATTAAACTATCGCTCATATAAGAATCCCATAACCCTGATATTTCAGAGGACACTAATGGTATTTTTTTTATGTCACTCACTATAAAAACCTCCTTGGTAAAACTAATATTAAATTTAGTATTCCCTTTTTATAAATTAATATGTTTATTTAAAATAAATTTGAAAAATCACTTATATATATCTTCTGTCTTGGGTATTAATAGCTGCAATACATGATTTAGGCTTAAAAATCGATTTAGATGTAACTTCCGTTATAAAAGCTTCTTCCGTACTATTAATGACAGAATAGTCTATTAGTTAACTTTACATATTTAAAAATTTTTAACTACAAATTTAAAGGATAGAAGTTTTGGTTTTTCACCATTGCTTCTATCCTTTTTAGCACTATGTTTAATTGCATCTCCTAGAAAATTATTATCTCTGCGTTACTATTTTTCCAGTATCACTCATATCATATCCCCCTATTCCACGCAGTTCTTCTTGAAATTCTTTTGAATTAAGAATTTCTAATATTGCTTTAAAAGGAGGTTTATTTATATCATCTTTTTTAATAACTAAATCATATCTCTCCTTTTGCCTAGGTATAAATTGAACATATTGAACCTGAAGAGCAGCCTTTTCATTTCCTACAGCTACATCAGCATCGCCCCGTGCAACAGCACTAGCTGCTGCTAAATGTGATAAAGCTTCATTTTCATATCCATTAATTGACTGCCATGGTATTTCAAGTTTACATAAGTACTCATCTATTAAAACACGCACTCCGCAACCTTTTTCTCTGTTGATCATTAAAACATCTGGTCTAGCTAAATCCTCCCATGTAGTAATGTTTTTGGGATTTCCCTTAGCCACATAAAAACCCTGCATGCGACACACTAAATGTACAATAACACAAGGCACTCCTGGAAGTATCCGCCTTACATAAGGAATATTGTAAACCCCCGTATCTGCATCCAATAAATGCGCGGTAGCAATATTCACATTTCCCCTATATAGCTCAACAAGACCATTGTAGCTTCCTATATAACATCTAAGCGCTTGAAGTCCATTAGGATGTTGTTCTAAGTGCCTTGTTAATACATCCAAAAGAATGTCTTGCCCACATATTATAAAATCACTTTTATAGTTTGAATTTGGCAAAGATGTTCTTGAATTTAACAAAGAAATATTTGAATTATTCGTTTTTTCTAAACTAGTGCGTGTAGGTTTAGTATTCGTTCTACTTTTATTCTTGTACTCTTCAATATCAATTGCATCTATACGGACCTTTCTACCTACTCTATAGGAAGGAAGTTCCCCTCTTTTAATTAATTCATATACTGTATTTTTAGAAATATTTAAAATTTGTGCAACTTCCTGAGTTGTTAGACCTGAGTTTGCTTCCATAATAAACAATTCTCCTTTCGACTTTTCCGAAAAACAATTACTTCAATAACTTTATTATGTGATATATTTCGAAATATTACAAGTACTGTCTAATCTGTCTAATAGTATTTATTTTATAATAAATGAAATTTCACACAATTATGTTATTGATTTATCTTAAAAATTGCATTATAATATGTTTATATACAATTTCATTACGTTTAATACAATTCTACCATAATTATATACTAAGTGATACAATAAATAAATAATTAACATAATTAAAATTTACTATCAAAGGAGGCATTCCATAAGTGGAATTAGTTAAAGAAGATTTAGATCAAATAAATTTAACTATAGAAAGTTTTTCAAGAATGATAGGTGAAACTTGGAATGTCTCTCCAAATATTCTTGAAAATTATATATTAGCTAATGTTAGTATTGCGATGATCAGAAACTCTGAAATAAAAAAAGATATTAATAGGTTATATCTTCTTGATGAAATTAAGTATTATGAAGCTATTAAAATGTCTTCTTGTACCAATCATGTTATTATGACACAAGGTACACTCCAACAAGAAATTGAAGGAAGAAAAGCACTGGGTATCCTTTTAATTGCAGAGAAAGATTATAACCTAAGAAGTACTGTAATTAAATTATTAAGAAAATCCTATTCTGTAGTTTTTAATGCAGTTAAAAAACATGATAAAAAAGAATTAACTAAACGATATCTCCAAATGGATGAAATAACCAGAAAAACAGAAGCACGAATAGAAGCGGCAGTATATTTTTATTTTGGTATATATCGTAGTGTAGAAGAAGTTGATCAGGGGTTTTTTAAATCAATTATTGATGATATAAAAATATTTGAATTTTATGATCCAATGACAAGAGATATAACTAAAGAATTAGAGGTACACAAATTAGAAATACAAGAAATTAAAGCAACGCTCAAGAGAGAATATGGTAAAATAAATAGCTTTAAAGATATTTTAAATAGCGATATCCATCATATTGAAGAATTAGGTGGAATCCTAGAAAACATGTTCATTATTAATAAATTTGATATAAATCACCTCTTCTCAGATTCGAATTTCCTGAATATCGATGAGATACTATTAGCCTATATAAAAAGAGGCAATAAAATTTCAGATCCTAAAGTAATAATTGAATCTGTTGTAAATGGTATTTTTATAAAATCTTTAATTAATGAATATAAAAAAACTAGAGACTTATATTTTGAGAGTAATCAACAAACGTTACTTATTAAAGTAACTTCTTTAGAGAAAAACTTAAATACTGTCAAAGAAGCAAATAAAAGCATTTCAACTAAGCTAAACACTTTTAATCAGCAAAATACAAACTTCGAAGAGAATTTAAATAATCAAATAAATAAATTAAACAAAACACATAATTCCCAAGTAGTCGAAATGCAAAACAAAATTAATAATCTTGAAAAGCAATTATCGGAAGAGAAAAAATATAGAAATGAATTGAATGTTTTACGAGAATATGTATTTAAAGTAAATAATGATTATATTCCATCAACTTCAGCAAATACATTAGCTGATTATATTGGAAATAACAAGATTATCATCATCGGTGGAGCTAAAGAATGGAGAAGAAAATTCAGGGGAAAATATCCGGAACTTAGATCTTTACACGGCTTCAATGAAAATTTTGATTTTAGTGTTTTAGCAAATTATGATTATGTGTTTTTCTATTCTGGTTATATGAATCATGCTACTTATTATAAGGCTATGAGCTTTATAAGAAATAATCAGATTAAATTCGGTTATATAGGAAAGACAAATATGGACTTGGTAGAGCAAGAAATTATTGATGAATTAGAAAAAAGCAGCCTAAATTAATGCAGAAACAAAATATTTAAAAACAGGTCGCCTATAATTTTAAGGCGACCTGTTTCTAATTATTTAATCCATAAATTAATTGATCAAGATTAACACCATGCACATTAGCTGCTTTTTCTAAAGTTTCAAATTTTACTGAAAGACATCCTGTACACTCCATTCCAAAATCCATTAGAACATGTATTTTTTCAGGATTATTTCTAAGGATTTTTCCAATAGTCATATCTTTTGTTATCATTTTGCCAATAACATCCTTAGAATAAACCCTTACCTTAACAGTTCCTTCATTTATCTTTTCAATCTCTGATCTTAAATTCAGTTTATTAAACTCCCCTTCAAACCAATGTGGAACATGACGGCAAATTATTTCAAGTTCATTGAAAGTAGTGTTATAAATGAAAGGCAGGAGTATTTGTTTGGTGGTTAAGTTCGAATTATTTTGCATCTCTGTTTTCATATCAATAAAATAGTTTCCTTCCTTACCACTTCTTATAGGGGTAGGTATAATTTCCGGTTTCTGTTTATTAAGCTTCTCCTCTTCCTCACCTTTAAATACAAGTTCTAAAAAATTCTCTGGTGCTCCGTCTACCTTCCAAATATTGAATCCCATGCCATCAAGAACTGTATATGGTATTCCTTTAACACCACGTGCTACAAAAACCTTACAATCACCAAGAGCACTTGCCATGGTTTTAACATTATCCCGAATTATTTCTGAACTCATTAAATCGTTACTCTCAAAATCTACTTCTTTAATTATTTTCCATTCTTCTTTTTCCTTTATATAAACACTAATTGTACCACTTTGATTTAAAGATATTGTTTTGCCATCCTCACCAATAAAAACTGCAATTTTCATACCCATATTTTTCTTCCTCCTCTTAATTTTTTAAAATAGTTATTATCTTATTTACTATTTCCAGCAGTTGGTCTTATACCATCAAGCGATATAGTGTATCTTACAAATCCATCTATAGAACAAAATTTATCATAAAGAGCCCTCGCCGTAGTATTTCCTTGACGAGTCATCCAATAAATTTTCGTCCAATTATGTTCATGGCCCATGTTAATTAGATTCTGGATCATCAACTTTGCAGCACCACGTCCTCTATATTTAGGTATAACAAATAAATCATCCATTAGGCAAGCAAACCCATTGCTCCAAGTATAGGAGTGAAGAACATAGTTAGCGAAACCTATAGTTTCACTGTTATAAATGGCAACAAGTGCACCTATTGGAGTTACTGGATCAATTATACGAGCCCAGGTTGACGCAGTAATACTTTCAGGTACCTCTGCACCGTAAAATTCATTATAGTTTAACCACATTTCTGTCCATTCTGTTTCATCATTATCATTTGCTAGTCTAATTTCAATCTTCAAACCCAACCCTTCCTTCCTTTTAACAATAGATATATAAAGAACGGTGCCCCAATAATTGAAGTTAATATCCCAAGTGGTATCTCAGTTACAAAAATACAACGAGCTATATTGTCTACCACCAACATAAATATACCTCCAATAAGTAAAGAAGTTGGCAAAAGCACCTTGTAATTGGGTCCCACTATTAATCTAGCTATATGGGGTATTATAAGCCCTACCCAACCTATCATGCCACTTACTGATACTGAAGCCGCCGTCAAAAGAGTGGCACATAGTATGAATATCAAACGAAGTTTACCAGTATCGATCCCCATAGCCTGAGCCTCTTCCTCCCCAAAGGAAAGAACATTAATCTTATAACGCAATAGATAAAGTGGAACTATGGCTATAGATAATGGAATTAGTAACACTATTACTTGATTTGATGTAACTGATGATAGTCCTCCCATTAACCAAAAAGTAATAGCAGGCAGTTTACTCTCTGGGTCAGCTACATATTTAGTTATTGAGGTGAACGCTGAGAATAGATTAGACACTACCATACCCGTAAGTACCAATATCATAACGACATTATTGTTGCGACCTATTATTTTACTTAAAATATAACTTAGAAACACCGCACATAGGCTGAATATAAAGGCTGTTATTTGAATTCCAACATTGCCAAAAGACATTAATATAGCCATAGCAGCACCAAAACCAGCTCCAGCTGAAGCTCCAAGTATGTCAGGTGATACCATAGGGTTTTTAAACAATCCTTGATAAGTGGCTCCAGCGCTAGATAGCGCTGCACCCACCATAATAGCCACTAAAATTCTTGGTATACGCACATTAAAAAGAACTGTTTCAATAGTTGAAGGCCATGTTGGTGCAAGTCCAAAAACCTTTCCCGTAAAAACTTCAAACAACTCTGGCAATGATATGGTATATCTACCAAGGGTAAAAGATATCAATATTATGGCAATTAGAATAAAAATCAAACTAGTAATTATATATGGCGCTCGATTTTCTTTTGTTTTCTTTGATTTCTCTAGATTAACTTCATTAATACTCACTTCCAAAAGATTATCTTTTTCAATCTCCATAATATACCTCCCCTTGCAAATGAAATCTATAAATTTATATGTTAGCTAATTAATGGTACACAAGATTTAATTGTTTTACCTTGCTCATTTACACTACTTATTATTTTTACATTTACACCGTATGCTGATTTTAAATTTTCTTCAGTTACCACTTGTTCTACGCTTCCTACAGTAAAAATATTGTTTTTCTGTAATAGTGCAACTTTAGTTGAACAAAGAAAAGCATGATCTGGGAAATGTGAAGTCATAATTATTCCTATTCCCATTTTTGCAAGCTTATTAATTTGTTCAAGCACTTTAACTTGATTTCCAAAGTCTAAATTTGAGGTTGGCTCATCCATTACCAATATTTCGCTTTGTTGAGTAAGTGCCCTTGCAATTAAGATCATTTGCCTCTCACCGCCACTAAGTTCAGTGTAGATACGATGTTTCAAAAATGAAACATCCAAAGTTTCTAGTGCTTCCTCCGCGATTTTTACATCTGCTTTAGATGGTGATGAAAACATTCCCAAATGAGCAGTGCGACCCATTGTTACTACATCTAATACGTTATAGGGAAAGGAAGGAATATGTGCTTGTGGAACATAACCAATAGCCATTGCCAATTTCTTTTTAGAAAAGTTTTGTATATCCTGATCATTCAAAGTAATTTTTCCACTCATTAATTTTAAAAAGCCTAAAATTGTTTTAAATAAAGTAGTTTTACCCACACCATTTGGACCCAATAAACATAATATCTCTCCAGATTCTACTTTAACAGATATTCCATCTACCACAACTTTTGACCCATATCCACAAACAGCCTTTTTTATTTCAAGTTTCATAACTATTCACCCCCGTATAATAAATACTACAAATGCGCACTCATATTAATCATAGTAGTAGTTCATTTTATCTATTTCATTTCCTCGTGAATTTGTGTATCAATTATTGATTTAGACAAATAAACCTTTGAATAAAAGGTTTTTACCTCTTTATTAATGTCTAAGTTTATTTTTTTTGGATATAAAACATTTGCTGTCCATTCGAGTCCCATTAAGGACTGAATTCTATCTAACATTTCATATTTTAAGGTTGCATATACACGTTTATTTTTTACAGCATCTATATTTTTCCATTCTGAACTTGAGAGTATCTCATAACGTGCCTTTGCTGTTTTCGCTATAATTACATCAGGATTCCAAGTAAGTACTTCCTCCATAGAAGGAGTTACACTCTCATTCTCTTCATCTGCTTTTGAAGTTGAAATTGTGTCATAAAGATTAATTCCTCCAGCCATCCTTATTATTGATGCCATTATAGTCTTAGATCCAACAGTTGTATTAATTTGTGGCTGAGCATAATATACCTTTAACTTATCCTTTTCAGGAATTTTAGATGTTATGTCTGTAACCTTAGCCATAGTGCTATGCCAATAATCTGCTAGTTCATTTCCCTCTTTTTCATTACCTACCAGTTTTCCAATTAATCTCCAAGATTCTTCATAATCAGTAAGACTGTTCTTTGAGGCTGCAACTACAGGAGCTGAATAATTAGTTTGTTCCTTATCAAGATTTACATCCTTCTTTAAAGATATAATAATATCAGGTTTTATCATTAGCATTTGTTCTGTTTCCATATCTCCAGTGTTAAAAGTTCCTGTTATAGGAAGACCTTTAAGTCTTTTAACCTCTTGCTCAGGCATAAACAATAATCTATCCTTAAATTGATTATCAATACTCACCATTTTTTTTGGTGCCAATCTCCAGACCATATGTGAAGGAATTGGGTGTATGCAACTAATTTTATTTACTTCTTTCGGAATATTGATTTTACGTCCAGCCATATCTGTGATGACAATGTCTTTCTTTATCTCCGATGTGGTTTTCACTTGAATATTTTTACTTTTCTCACTACATCCTGAAAAAGATATTAATATTACTAGTAACATTGCTGAAGCTCTACACATATACGTGGCAGATTTTTTACTTTTCATATTATTCATTTTCCTTTCTTCATATGAATTCCTTTGAATTCAAAATTTTTCAATTATGAAGTAGCATGGTTTAATAATTCTTTTAAATCTTCATCTGTTAGCGTATAGTTATAAAATAACTTATAAAAGTCTTTGAATTCTTTACTCATGTCTATCTCTACATATCCTGGATATAACATATTTGAAAGCCATTGAACTCCAAGAACTCTTACAGCAGAAGGAGGACGATCAACTAAGTTAAAAGGTAGCGCTGGAATTTTATAATATTTATTGTTTTTTACCGCATTAATTTTTGTCCAATTCTGATCCTCACTAACACTTGAATATAGTTTTCCTTTAGCGGCAGTTGCACCTTCTAAAATCACATCTGGATTCCAAGACATAACTTGCTCCATTGATACAGTTGCCATGGATCCTATCTTTGCTTCAGCTATATCTGCCACATTTTTAGCACCAGCAATATCTAAAACTTCTGTATGTATATTTCCAGAAATATCAGTTTGAAGCCAACTTGCTCCCTCTGCATAATACACATTAACTTTTTTATCCTCTGGAATCTTTTTCACCATAGCCTTTACATTAGCCAAAGCTTTTTTAGAATAGTCAGAAAGTTCCTTTGCTCTTTTCTGTTCACCAAGACATTCGCCCAAAAATGTATATACTTTCTCAGTATCCTCAAGATTAGCAGATACCATTACAACTGGAATTTTTAGTTGTTTCTGAATTTCATCAGCTGCATAAGGCTGATCTTCCTCTGAGCAGACAATTAAATCTGGCTTTATTTTAAGGATAGATTCATAATCAATCTTTTTATCAGAAGTGGTTCCAACTACTGGGAGTTTATAATATTTTTCATCTATATACTTTTTTGCAGCATCTTTTAGCTCAAAGCTCAAACCGGCGAGTTTGTCTGGCGCAATAGTATATATGTCAACAGTGGTGTTATTACTAAGAGATAATACCTTGTTTACACTCTTTGGTATAGTTACCTTTCTACCCTTCATATCCGTAACTACATGAGTCATAGTTTTAGAATTATTTGCTGATGAAGTATTAACAGATTTTGTACATCCAGTTAAATTTGCGAGTACTACAATTGTACAAATTAATTTAATAATGGTTGTCCTATCTAAAATTCCATTGCGTTTTTTTATCATTTTCCTACACTTCCTCTTTAAACTTTTTTTTATAATTTCATAGTATAGTAATAATAAAATATCTCCTCATCTAAATCAAAATCTTCGGTATACGAACAATCTATATCCTTACTAATTGTGAAATATGATAAGAATTTCTTGATAGAATTCAACAAAGACTCCACCTCCTCACTAGATATAAATTTCAGCAATTTATTTGAATTTATTCCTATTTATATATCCAACTATAGGCTTATATGGAAATAGCGGCCTTGCACTGGCTTTAGCTACTATATCAGATAAATTTGCTAAAACATGAAGATCTATTCCACAGTTATAGTTATAAAGTTTTGATAATGAAGTTACTACCTCTTCTAAAGGTGCATTGCCAGCTTTCTCTCCAAGTCCATCTAGAGTAACGCTAGAATAAGCTACCCCTGCTTTAAAAGCTGCTAGAGTGTTTGCTGTCGCTAACCCAAAATCATTATGGCCATGGAATTCAATAGGAATAGGGCACCTCCTTGCCAAATCACTTAAACTAGATAAAGTTTTAAAAGGATCCAAACAACCAACAGTATCTGCAAACCTAATTCGCATAGTGCCGTACTTTGCTGCAACATCAGCGAAGCGAAGGAAAAACTCCGGATCAGCTCTAGAGCAATCCTCTGCACCAACAATAATAGAACATCCGTAACTTTTAACTAGATCTAAGGCTTTTTCTAACCTTCCTAAAACCCATTCACGATTTTTTTTTAATTTTTGAAAAATATGAAAATCAGATACAGGAAGTGATATATGAATACAAGAAAAACCACAATTAATAGATGCACGAATATCATTTGAATTTGCGCGATTCCAAGCAATCAGTGTTGCTTTTAATGGTAAATCTAATAGTAATTTCAATGTATTTCGCTCCCTCTCTCCCATTGCGGGTGTACCCGCTTCAATCCAAGTAACACCTGCCTTATCAAGTGCAGTTGCAATGTTTATTGTTTCCTCTTCAGAGAAAACAACACCTGCAGACTGTTCGCCATCTCGCAGTGTAGTATCTACAATTTGAAACTTCGAATTGGAATTCATATTTAATCCTCCCCCCTTATATCTAATTATTTATCCAAGCATTTGATGTTGTTTTTTATATAATTGTTTAAGTTGATAATCTGATAATGCACTTTTTTGATCTATCGCAAGTTCTTTAACCTTGGCTAGCACTTCCCTTGCCTCTAATTGACTTAAATTCAAATTCCACTGAAGAAATTTAAATTTAATAGAAGCCATGCCTGAATGTTTTCCAATTATTATTTGCCTAGTTAACCCTACTTCTTCAGGCTTAATTGCTTCATATAAATAAGGATTTTTAGATATTCCATCAACATGAATCCCTGACTCATGAGCAAAAATATTATTACCAATGATAGCCTTATCCACAGACAACGTTAATCCCATATAACTTAATATCTCAGAGCAATCAAAGGCTAATGAATATCCACTAGTTACCTGTCCCTGTTTCCACAAATGCTTAAGTGTCATCAAAACTTCTTCCATTGCGGCATTTCCACATAAACCTACCCCTCCAACTGCTGTACCTATATAGTTTATATCAGCTCTAAATGCTGCTAGACTATTTGAGGTAGCTAACCCTAAACCATTATTACCTATAAATTCAAGAGGGCAAGGTGCCACCTTTTTAAGTTGCTTTAAATTTTCAAAAGTCCTAAACGGATCCATATTACTGTTCTTATCCTTATAAATTAATCTTTTAACTCCATATTTCACAACTATAGGCCAATACAATTCTATTTCACTGCTTTCAAATTCAGAGGCATTTTCAATACATAGATAGATTTCCTTAGCAAAAGCTTTAGCTTCAACTAAAGCTGAGAAAAGCTGAACTAAAGATAGATTTCCAATATGATGTTCCCAAGTTATTACTACCTTGGAAAAACCTATTTCTTTAGCTAAAGCCATTTCTTCACCTGAAGTATTAACAACACAACGCACTAATTCCAATATATCTGCTTGTCCTAATATGCAACAACTATTTTCCCAATATTTTAAATACACATCTACTGCTTCTACAGGATATTTTTGCATTTTTTTTATCATTAACTTAATATTACTAATTCCAATTCCTAATCTTAGAGCTTCATTTACAGTTTGATCAATTACCCTAACTATAGCTTCCATCTTTAAATCACCTCCCTCTAAAAATCATTAATTATATAATAAAAAATTTATAATTCAATTTTAACTTTCGAACTAAAGTAAATGGAAACAATTATTAATTTATCAATTCCTTTTGAACCAACTTCAAACCCTGTTCAATTGTATACCAATATATAACGCTTCGTATTCCTCGCTCCAGTAGCTTTTTCTCGGCATAATCTCCAATTCTCAAAGTAAGAACAGCATCACAATCAGCAATTGAATCAACCGCAGCCTCCCTGCGAGCTTCCTCTTCATCACATTCCTCATTCCCTAGACAGTATTTATCCGCCTGCCTTGTTTCAATGAATTTAAAATCTAAACCATTTATTTCATAAATCATAAACTCTTTAGCATGACCATAATGCAAATCTACAAGTCTACCATTCTTAGATGTTACTGCAACTTTTATTTTTTTTACATTTTGCTGATTTTCAACTACTTCCAATACTTCCTCTTTTAAAGCCTTATTTGAGAATTCTTGTGAACGATCCTCACCAAGTAATCCAATTGCATCCGCCCTACATTGTTTACAATGGCGCATTTGCCGAACATCCAATTCACATATATCTCTCATTTTTATTAAGTTCTTCATATTAGTTTGAGGATGATTTTCAAAAACGCTTCCTTGTGCAGGTATTAATGGCATAATATTTATAATATAAACTCCAAGTTCCTTCATCTTTTTAACAACCTCAGGTATGTGCTGATCATTAATTCCCTCAAGCATTACAATATTTATTTTTACAATAATTCCTTGACTAGTTAATAATTCAATACCTTTTAATTGATTCTCTAATAACAATTTTGCTCCCAATTCTCCAACGTATTGCTTACCCTTATAATTAACATATTTATATATTTTTGCACCAATCTTGCTATCTAAACAATTTACAGTTACTGTAACATGTGTTACACCTAATTGAATAATCTCCTGTGCGTATTCAGGTAACATTAAACCATTGGTTGAGAGACAAAATACTATATCAGAATTTTCCGTTCTAATTAATTCTATAGATTTCTTAGTATTATCCCAATTATCCAAGGCATCTCCAGGTCCCGCAATACCTGCTACGGAAAGTTGTCCGATTTTTTCTTTTACTCTATCAAACTTTATTTTAGCTTCTTTAGGTGTAAGTATTTCACTAGTAACACCAGGCCGGCTTTCATTTACACAGTCGAATTTTCTATTACAATAATTACAACTAATATTGCAATTAGACGCAACAGGCAAATGCATTCTAGCAAATTTATTGTGAGCATCAAAAGAATAACAAGGATGCCTATTTGTTTTTTCTAACATAATGTCTGAAATCTTATTCTCCGTTTTTGAGCAATTGCAATCCATAATTTTCACCTCAACTTTTTAAGTATGTTTCTATGCTTTACCTAACACTCTTTCCAATTTATTTCTTTTGAACGAAATGCACGTTCCCAATCATTTGCAAAAACCTCTAAAATATTTAGCATACCTTCATATCCGAAATATTCCTTATCAACATAAACATCTCTATTTGTGGGATTTAATACATCAAAATCTATTTTTATTCCTACTTCTTCCGCTATGTATTTCTCCCAGGCTGACCCAACGACTGCATCAACCTTTATATCTGCTAATGCCTTTTTTATCTGATAACCATCAATAGAAAATGCTACTTTAGGCGAAATCCCTAGATCATCTAATTCTCTCTCAAGGATCTTTTGTGATTCTGGCATATCAGATTTAAACAACAATAATTCAGGAATCATCTCAAGTTCCTCAAAAAGCATTCTCACAAGACCAATTCCAATGGTGGCATCTGCAGATATTGCAACTCTACAATTACGATATCTTGGAATAATCATTAATGCTCTCTTTCGAAGAATTTCAACAACAAATTCCTCACCTTTTTCTATTATTTGCTGTACCTTTTCCTCAACATCAAAATATTTTCCAAGTGCTGTTAGCCACCCAGTTGTATTTTTCATACCTATCGGTAGTGGAATATCTGCAAGAATTAAAGGTATTCCATGTATATCCTGCATCTTTTGCGCAAACTTATAGCCGACATCATGACTTAAAAGAATATTTGCAGATGCTATGCCTGCAACTTCTAGTTCACTTAAAGATGTATTATGAGCTATTACGCATTGTACATTAATACCTAAATATTCTAATATTCTACTAACCCATTTTAAATCTGCCCACCAAGTAGGATTTAAATTTGCCTGAGGAGCTATAATATTAACAGTTTTAACTTCTTTTGATTCTTCTTTTTTTATAAATGGGAATAAAGCTTCAAGACCTATATCCATGCCATCATAACTATTGCCTCTAAAACCACCTGCCATGATAGGTATTAGTTTTGCACTAATTTCTGGCTGCATATTTTTGCATATAGCATTTATATCTTCACCAATAATATCCGCTGAGCATGTTCCAACCACAAACATGACCTTAGTTTTAAATGCAACGTCGGCCTCTTTTATCATATCTTGTAATTTTTGCGTTGCTCCCATTATAATATCTGATTCAAAAAGACGAGTACATCCTATTTTTCGTTTCGTGAAATCAATTTCATGAGCATCATATGCACTAGCAACCGTTGCAGCACAGCCTTGAGGAGAATGAATCACAACACTTACATCTTCAATCCCGGCTATAATGCTAGCTACACCTTCAAGTGCACAACCTAAAACTGGATCTTTACTATACTTGCTATCTTCAAATTTTATTCGTTCATACATTTTCCTCGCCTCCTACCTGCTGAATAAACCGTGCAATCAGGTAAGTCACCTGATAATTTGGGAGTTAGTGATAAAGCAGATGCCATTCCTGCATTCTTCGGGAACACTATTCTTTTAGTTAGATAACTTCGTGGTCTAAAAGAATACTTAAACGCAGTATTTATACATTTTGCAACCTTTAACGCTCCCCTATATCCAAATCTCGGTCTATTTAATATTGCATTTAGATCCACCAACGGAATATTGGGAAAGGCTAATGAAGAACCGAAATAAACCACTGATTCTGCACTTAAGCCACCAATCAAATTCAATAGTTCATCTTCTGTTTGTTTCATAGATTCATATCTACCGAATGCAAGTGTGCCCTTTGTAATTAATATCTCTGGATCTATGCCGGTTTCTAAGAGATAATCAATACTAGTTTCCCTTGCCCCTGTGCTCCAAGGATGAAAATTAAATATTACAACGCGCATACCGAAATCTCGCTCTAACATATGAGCTATAGCTAATGATTTTACAGCATCGTGACCTTCAACTATTGCTGTTTTACCCACTAGATTCTTTTTAGTTTCTTCAAATTCAATCTTAATGTTATTATATTCCTTCTCCATTAAAGCCTTAGCTTCTTCTTCCATTCCTAAATGTTTAGCCGCACCTTCTATCCATTTTTCAGTAGCGCTTATACCATACGGAAGTATAGTCGAGTTAAGCGGAGTACCAAATTGTGATAGCATTTCTTTACCTATGACATACCCTATATCAACACATAAGCTACAATTTACTGCAACACTTGGAGCTTTCTTTAGCTCTTCTAAATTGCAATTACCAGCAATAACTGAATTAACACTGGCTCCCATACCTTCAATAAGTCTTATTAGCTCCTTTACATCGGTATCTACCTCGGTTCTTTCTGGTCCCATCTTGCCGCCTACAATATTAACGGACTTAGATAATTTAGTCTTAAGCTCTGGAGTGGGGGGCTCCATTAATTTTACTAATTCCTTAAACACCAAGTCAAAGCCACTTCGATATTCTCCCGAGAACCCTTCACAATGTACTGTCATTGTCTCAGCATTTATTTCACCTTTAAGGTCATCTACTACACTATCGATATTATCTCCGATAATTCCAGTAGCACAACTAGTTGCCACAATGATAATATCAGGTTTATATTTTTTATCTACTTCTAAAATAGCCCCTTTTAATTCTTTTTCCCCACCATAAACTATATTTTTTTCTCCTATATTTGTGCTTAAAACCGATTCATAAGGTGATCCACTATTACGGCAGTTTGTAAGCTTATATGCCTGTTTTACTCCATAAGCACAACCACTTGGACCATGTGCAATAACTATAGCATTTTTAATACCACTCAAAATCTTCATAGCGGTCCAGAATTTACAGGCACGAGTATGACTACCTTGTAGATTAGTTTTTATTTTTCCTTCCTTAGCCAATTTATAAAGCTCACCCAAATGGCCGGAAAATACAACACTATCAGAAATATCCATGACTTCTACCTCCTACCTAGACTTTTATAGATTCGGGTATGACTAACTTGTAGTCATACCCGTAAATTTTTATTTGAATTATGTTATTTTACCAAACGTTTAGTATCCATTCCCTATCTTTTTTGGCTTCCATGTCAGCAAAAATAGTATTTGCTATGGTTTCTGCTAACCACTCTGCTCCCTTATATCCTATAACAGGATATTTATATAATCCTGCTCTGTCAAAGGTCGGGAATCCAACCCTTACCATTGGTATCTTATTATCAATAGCAATATATCTACCCTTTGAGTGTCCGAGTATTAAGTCGATATCTAAGGATTTATCCTTTATTCTTCTCTCGAGTTCCCATAAATCAGCCTTACATATTACTTCAATCTCACAATTAGAATTCTCTTCTATTTCTTTAAACCTAGGATCTTTTGGATATGTCTTGTTATCATCACCTAGTAAAAGAAGTACAGGTTGCAGTTGTGCCTCTAAGCAAAACTGCGCAAGTCCTATAACTAAATCTGGATCACCATAGATAGCTACTTTCTTATCTGCAAAAAACATGTGTCCAAGATCTGCCATCGAATCAAGTGCTCTACCACGTTCTCTAACTAAAGATTCAGGTATCTTTTTCCCAGTAAGTTTACTTATATTCTTAAGAAACTCATCTGTATTTTTAATACCAATTGGCATTGAACCTATTATTGCTGGAACTTTAAACTCATCTTCCAAATACTGAGCTGTACTACCACCTTCATATTTGCATAAAGCTATGGAAGCTATAGAATTAGCCGTATCTGCAATATCTTCTATAGTTGTATTACCACAAGCAAAACCTGATTTATCAGGCATTATAGGCGCATCGAAACTTTCTGTATCCAATAATATATTTGCCTTTACGTCCATTTCTTTTAAATAACGCTTTATTAAAGATACATCTCCAGGATTAACCCAACCCGTTATAATATTCAACTTACCATTTGGTTCACTTTTTTTAGCTAGTTCTTTAACAAGTGATAAAACTCCTACATCATATCCACTTACCTGACTCCCAGAATAACTAGGTGTATGGAATGGAACAAGTATAACCTTCCGGTCAGGATAATCTTTCTTTAATATTTTATTAATTTTTACAATTGATCCTTCAATATCATCACCAATAGTTTCTACTGAACAGGTAGTAATAATAGGAATTATTCTTATATCAGGGTATCTTTTTACAAGCGTCAAAACACCCTCTTCTATTCTCATAGTGCCTCCGAATACTGCTGCATCTTCATGTAATGAGGAAGATGCAATGTCAAAGTTTTCTTTGTAGTGCTGAGCAAACATAAGTCTAACAAATGTACAACAACCTTGCCCACCATGTACCAAAGCGATACAATCTTTTATACCTATAGCAACATATTGTCCACCACATGGCTGACAGTTAAATATAGGATTAATTATACCTTGACGTTCTTTTTGATTTATTACTAAAGACATATTATCACCTCTTAATATAAATTTTATTATTAATATAGTTTTATCACTTCTACAATCCTATATTTTATTTATCTAATATTTTGGATTATCAACTTCCAAATTCAGAGATTTTGTTATAGTTATTTCAATCATTTTTGCTTTTGTGGAATTAATTAATGCTTTTCTTTGAGCATTATCCATTTCGTTTAACCATAAAAACTTACTCTTAATTTCATTAACGAAAAACTTTGCATCAGCATAAAAACAATTTTCTTTTGGAGTGTCAAGCGATACTTCTTGGCCTATTAAAAGTTCACTAGCCTGATCTAAAATACCATTTATATTTTCTTCTCTATCCCAAGTTCGTGGAGCAAATTGCCATAAATATCTTTGTTGAATAAAGGAGACTATTTCTGCAACTCTATCTTCCATTTTATAAAGCCTCCCTTATGTCTTCTTTTGATAATTTCCATAATGGAGAATAAATAGCATTGTACATGTCTTTCGCCATGTTTACAGCACCCTCAAAACCCATGTATGGTCCGTTGTGATAACCATGTCCATTAATGTACGGTATTTGTAATTTTTTAACTAACTCTCCTACTCTAGGACCTGTAAATATAACATCTGGTTTAACTTCATCTAAAATTTCGAAAAACTCAAGTTCATTACCATCATCTATATATATCGTTCCTTCACGACCTCTTGAAATTGCCTTTTCAAAGTCCTCTTGGTGACCAAATTTAGAAGACATTGCAACTACTTCCATTCCTAACTCATCTTCAAGTGTTTTTGTCCAATGCCACAACCTTGGTCCACCTGTCCATATACAAACTTTTTTACCTTTTAGTTTCTCCCTGTACCATTCTAGCTTAGGCTTATACTTTTCCACTTGCTCCGCTATAACTTTTTCTGCTTTATCCTCTATACCAAAGAATGTTCCAAGTTTTCTTAGTCCCTCTGCCACATAGTTAAAACCATAAGTATCAATATCAAGACGTGGTATATCATACTTTTTCTTTAATTCACTAGAAATATACCCTGCTGATCTTGCACAGTTAACAACATTAAGCTTTGCTCTGTGCATACCTCGAAGCTCATCATAAGTTCCATTTCCAGAAAAATGTGCTATGACTTGAATACCCATTTTATCAAAATATTTTTCTAATACTAGAGTATCTCCTTGAATATTATAATCTCCAATAAAATTTATTGTATAAGGGCTAGTAATCACAGGTTCAATCTCGCCTACCTTCTCTTTCATCCAAGCCATGTTAAATACATGATGTCCTTTTGACTGACTTACACCTGCAAACCCAGGACACTCTACACAAAATATATCAACCTCTCCGAGTTCTGCTTCGACGTCTCTCGCAACTGCCTGTATGTCATCTCCGATTAGTGCAGTAGAACAAGTTGTATAAATCATCATTCTCTTAATTTTAGGAAATTCTCTAAAAGCTTCCAAAATAGACTGTTTTAGCTTTTTCTCACCACCGAATATAACATGTTGTTCCTTCATATCTGTGGACCAAACATACTTTAACTGGAAGTTATCATTATCACTTGTATAACGTTTTGTATGCCAAGTATTGTATGCACATCCAATAGGTCCATGGATTAATTGAATTGTATCCTTAAGTGCTCCGCCAATTACTAGTTTCGCTCCGCAGAAAGCACAACCCCTCTCTGATAATGAGCCTGGAATAGTTGATATATCCGAACTTGGTAAAAAATCATTTATACTTTCCCCTGGTGCTTTAACGTAACAGTGCTTTTCTCTCTCAGGAATAGTTTGATCACATTTTAATAACTTTAATGGCATTCATGTACCTCCTTAATCTTTCTTATTTAATTACCTGCTTCGAAATGCAATATATAAAAAATACTAGATTATTGAATAGCTTCTATTCCAACTTCACCTGTTCTAACTCTAACAGCGTCATCTACAGTGGTCACAAATATTTTCCCATTTCCCGGATTACCATTTTTGTTAACCTTAATAATAGTTTTTATTATCTTTTGAACATCCATGTCTTCTACAATTATAATAAGCATTCTCTTTGGAATAAGTCTATGCTGCTCTGATAATTGTTCAGCCATTACAGGAGTAAGAATTTCACCAGATGTAACATGTTGAAATAATTCATATGCAACTTTTTTCTTTCCACGTCCCATAACTTTTTTACAAGTTATAGAGGGGAAGCCCTCTTTAAGAAGGGCATCCTTAGTTTTATTAACCATATCAATTCGAATTATAGCTGTAATTTCCTTCATTTTTTTACCTCCTTATAAACCTTCAGTTCCGGAGCTTATTGTATATACTTCATCTATGGCACTTACAAAAATCTTACCATCTCCAAAAGCACCTTTTAAACCTGTTTTTGAACTTCTCATAATTATTTTTATAACATCTTCTTTATCCTCATCACTAACTGCTATCATAAGCATTTCCTTTGGAATCTCATCATATTGTATATCTCCGACCTTTAATCCTCTTTGCTTACCTCTACCAACTACACCTATTTTAGTAATTGCAGGGAAACCTGCATCAACTAGTTCCGAAAGTACAATACCTATTTTTTCTGGTCTAATTATAGCCCTTATCATTATCATTTCTTGACTCCTCCTAACTATTTGATATAATAAGCATGGACACTTTTAAAAATATTTTCTTTGACATGTTATTCAATAAGGCTTCAAACTGATTGAATTGCATGTCTTAGATATCCATTAACCCATGCTCCATTAATATTTCTTCTAATCTTTCTTGTGACATTGGTTTTGGAATTACAAACATTTTATTTCCATCAATTGCTTTAGCAAGTTTTCTGTATTCTTCAGCTTGTTCTGCCTCCGGCTCAAATTCAATTACAGTTTGTTTATGTATCTCAGCTCTTTGAACCATGTTGTCACGTGGTACAAAATATATTAACTGACTTCCAAGTTCTTCAGCGAATGCTTTTAAAAGATCTATTTCCTTATCAACGTTTCTACTGTTACAAATGATACCACCGAGTCTTATTCCACTACTGTTCGCATATTTTAGTACTCCCTTTGCAATATTGTTTGCTGCGTAAAGCGCCATCATTTCACCACTTGCAACTATATATATTTCTTGTGCTTTTCCCTCACGCATTGGCATTGCGAAACCTCCACAAACAACATCACCTAAAACATCATAAAACACATAATCTAAATCTGGAGTATAGGCACCTAGACTTTCAAGCATATTAATTGAAGTAATGATTCCTCTTCCTGCACAACCAACACCGGGTTCAGGTCCACCTGACTCAACACATCGTATATTTCCAAAACCAGGCTTTAATATTGAATCAAGATCTACATCCTCGCCTTCTTCTCTTAAAGTATCAAGAACACTTACCTGTGCAAGCCCACCTAATAGAAGTCTTGTAGAATCTGCTTTTGGATCACATCCAACCACCATAATTTGTTTTCCCATTTGTGCAAGACCTGCTGTTAGATTTTGAGTTGTAGTAGATTTTCCAATACCACCCTTTCCATAAATCGCTATTTGTCTCATTGTCATAATCCTCCTTATACGTATCTATTTAAATGAAAGTGAAACAGTTTTAAATGTTTCACTCTATTTACTTTAAGTTAATATACATGCCAATAAATAATTTCAGCCTTACTTGCATTGTGTGAATATGGTTTAAACAGTATTAAACAACTCCAACTTGTATATTGGTTATATTGTACTGGTGATTTTAAATAAATGCAAGTACTATTTGGTTAAAATATCATTTTTTTAACAATTCTAACAATTGACATAGATGAATTTTCTCAAATCAAATTTTATTGAAAACGAGCTCATAATTGATATGACTTGTACCAAATTTATAATTATCTAATTATATATATTTAAAAAATATTTCAATTAATTTCATTTTAAAGTACACTTTTGATTAATTAATTATTATTTAACCCATATTTACAATTAAGATAAATTTAAATAGAATATTTTAACACACATAAAAAACCACTGATGGTATAGTAAGTCTACACTTTCAGTAGTTTAATATTATAAAATGTTATTTTTATTGAATGACCATAAATTACAGGAGAGAAAGGCAGTATCTGTAAGTATATAATACAATCATAGATTTGCTGTTTTTAATATGTATTTTTAATGGTAGCAGGGAGATGACTAAAAGTCCTCTCCCTGCTACCATTTTATTTTATTTGTATAACTTTCTCTGTATTTATTCTTATTTTTAATGGAAAAGGGTTTTGTTTCACTAAATCCCACTCCTCCTTAGATATATCCCACATTACATGGTAATCTTTTTCATCTACTATAGGTCGCGTAAATTTAAGATAAACTTTTATTCTAAATAAAGCCTCACTGGTAAAAACAACCCAACAATTAAAAGTATTTGTGACTTTATCATCTCCACTAAGTTCTAGATAATGAGCCCTTATACCAAGGTATGTTATATCATCTTCTAATTCATAATTAAAAGTAATTTTACATCCCCAGTCAATAGCTTCTATAATATTAGGCCCAATTTTTCTAGCTTTTGAAATATTTTTACATCCTGTTAGCTTTGCAGAGTAAAGTGTTGGTGGGTTATTAAATATAGCATCCTTATGCCCTCTAGCATCAATACATCCGCCTTCTATAATTATTATGTTATTACATATTTGATATGCTTCTTCCATATTATGTGTAACAAAAACTGAGGTTCCCTTAAACGACCTAAGGTCCTCCATAAGTTGTATAATCATACTATTGCGAAGATGCTCATCTAATGCTGAGAAAGGTTCATCAAGGAGTAATATCTCAGGATCCACAACCAGAGCTCTTGCAAGTGCGACTCTTTGTTGTTGTCCCCCTGATAGTTGATAAGGATATCTTTTTTCCATCCCAGTAAGCTGCAAATCTACAATTTTCTTTTTAATTTTATGCTCTTTTTCAACTTTTGAAATACTTTTAATGAGCCCAAAAGCAATATTTTGTTCTACAGTCATATTAGGAAATAGAGCATAATTTTGAAAAAGAAATCCTACTTTTCTTTCTCTAATACGCACATTTATTTTATTTTCTGAATCAAACAGTACTCGTCCATTTAATACTATTTTTCCACTGTCTGGGGTCTCAATGCCAGCTATACACCTCAGTGTCATGCTTTTTCCTGATCCTGATGCTCCTAGAAATCCTAAAATGTCATTATCCGCCTTAAAATCGACTCTAAGTTCAAATCCTGGTAATCTTTTTATAATGTTTACATCTAAGCTCATGATCATTTCCTCCTTGCAGAGGATACTAAAAACATTTGCTTCTCGGCCCATTTATCACTGGCAACCATAATCGTTAAAGATATTATGAATATTAATACAACCCACTTAATAGCATTACCAGTTTCTCCTGCTACCACAGCAAAATATATTGCAATGGGAATTGTTTGCGTTTCACCAGGAATGCTTCCAGCAACCATTATTGTAGCCCCAAATTCTCCAAGTGCCCTTGCAAAAGCTAGTACTGTACCCGCCGCAATTCCCGGCCAAGCTAGTGGTACCGCCACCTTCCAAAATATCTTCCACTCAGATACTCCTAAGGTTCTTGCTGCATTAATAACATTAACATCGATTTGACTAAAAGCACCTACACATGTTCTATACATTAGAGGAAATGCCACCACAGTTGCAGCTATAACTGTAGCAAACCATGTGAATATTAAATTAATTCCAAATCCACTTAATATCTTTCCTATAGGATAATTTTTCCCTATAATTAAGAGCAATATAAATCCTACAACTGTTGGAGGTAGCACCATTGGTAATGTGAAAATTCCATCTAATAATCCTTTGACGCGTCCTTTATAGCTAGCCATAAACCAAGCTACTGCAATTCCGATGAAAAACACTATAAAAGTAGCTGTTATAGAGGTTTTTATGGAAATCCATAATGGTGAATATTCTGACATACACTCCAACTCCTAACTTATTTTACAAGAAAACTAAAACCATACGATGCGAATACTGCTTTTGCTTTATCACTAGATAAATACTTTAAAAACGCCTTTGTATCATCTACATTTTTACTAGCTTTAATTACTGCTACTGGATAAACAACTGGTTTTTTATATAATTCCTTACCAGCAGTAACTAAAACTTTTACTTTCTTAGAAGTTTTGGCGTCAGTACCATATACAATTCCTGCATCTGCATCTCCCGATTCCACCCAAGATAAAACTTCCTTAACATCTTTTCCGTAAACAGCCTTTGTTTTTACTTTTTCAAGAATTTTTAAAGATGTCAATATTTCCTCTGAGTATTGACCTACAGGAACAGTTTTCGGTTCCCCCAAGGCAATCTTCTTAATTTTACTATTATTCAAATCTTTAAAATCACTAATAGCTAGTGTAGAATCACTTTTAGTTATAAGCACGACACTATTTCCTAATAAACTAACCATTGTACTGTCAATTAGTAAACCTTTTTTCTGCAGTGCATTCATCTGTTTTGTAGCCGCTGAAAAAAACAAATCAGCACTAGCACCTTGTTCTATTTGCTGCTGCAATGTACCTGAAGAACCAAAATTATAATTTATTGTAACGTTGGGTTTCTCCTTGCTATAAAGTGTTTTTATTTCCCCCATAGCTTCAGTTAGACTCGCTGCAGCAGAAATTGTTAATGTAACTGGTTTCTGAGTCGCTGTAGGCGTTGCTGTTTCTGCAGTTTTAGCCTTCTGAGCGCACCCCCCCATTGCCAATGTAGATGCTATTAAAAACATAACTAGTAAAGAACGTACTCCCTTTTTCATTTTTTCCCCCCTATAGTTTTTATATTACTGATTAAACACAACAAAATGCATTTTAAAATTAACTCACTTTGTGTTTTGTTATGTTTTGTTATGTTTTATTATAATTTAACATGTTAAAAATTTCAATGTTTTTTTATAATAAAATAAAAAGTGATTTAGCCCAATACTAAGTCACTCCATTATTACATTATGTCTCTGCAGTTATTTCGCCCAAAGCTTTTAAATCATATCCACCAATACCCTCGAGTTCCAGTCTAAATTCTTGGGACTTAAGAATTTCAAGGACAGCTTGAAAATGTGGTTTATCCATATTTTCTTTTTTAATAACAAGCTCGTAGCTTTCCTTTTGTAGCGGGATAAAATCAATTTCAGCTACCTGCTGGCTAGCTTTTTCATTTCCAATAGCAACATCTGCTCCGCCTCTTGCAATGACACTCGCAACAGCAAGATGTGAAAAACATTCCCTCTCATATCCAGCTACACTATTACCACTTATTCCAAGCTTTTTTAAATGCTCGTCTAATAATATCCTTGTTCCACTTCCAATTTCGCGATTTATTATAGTAATTCCAGGGCATTTTAAGTCTTCCCATCCTTTTATTCCTTTAGGATTACCCTTTTGGACATAAAATCCTTGCATTCTATTAGCAAGATGCACTATAATCGTTGGTATTCCAGGAAGCATTCTTTTTACATAAGGCACGTTATACTCCCCGGTCTCACTATCCCATAAATGAGCTGTAGCAATCTGGACATTCCCATGATAAAGAGCATACAACCCGTCATAACTTCCAACATAGGACCTAAGTGCCTGAACTCCTTTAGAGTGATGTTGTAAATGTCTTGATAATATATCTAGCATGATATCTTGACCACAAATAACGAAGCCATAACTTTTTTGAATTTTTTCTGCTTGATATGGATTCACAATTGTTGTATAAGCATTAGCTAACTCATTGTCGCTTCCTTTAGACTTTTGAATTTTCTTAGATCTATTCTTATAAATGTCTATATCCTTCATTTCTATTCTTATCTTGTTACCAACCCTGTAAGAGTTAAGTTCTCCTCTTTTCACCAATTCATAAACCGTATTCTTTGTAATTTTAAGTATCTTCGCAACCTCTATTGGTGTTAATACAGAATTATTTTCCATTTTATCAACCTCCCTATATAGGGTATTTTATTTAATAATGAGACCTAGTATGGCAGAAAGCGAAATAGCTTGCGTAGTGGTAACTCTTGCACCCTTAACATCAGGAATATTTATGCCCATACCTTCAATTTCACAACTAGTAAAATCTATCCCTTTAAGACTTGTGAAATTCATTTGCGCCCCAACTAAATTAGACTCTTGAAACTCGACTTTTGAAAATGTTGAATTTTGAAAATCTGAAGACCGTAATTGACATTTAAGAAATGCCACTTGCTTACAACTAGAATAACTAAAAAAAGCAAATTGTCCGTTACAATTTTCAAATATTACCTCTCGTAAGGTGGCTTCATTTAGATTAATACCGATAATTTTACAATTTAAAAATTCTACCCTATGTAATGAAGCCTCATTAAAATCCACATTTGATAAATCGCAATTTTCAAATCTCACATTAAGCAATTCTATACGTCTAAAAGTTATTTTACTAAAAATAACTTTTTTAAATATTACTTGTTTAAAGGTAATTCTGTCTGCTTCATGATTTTCTAAAGAACAATCACTAATTGTTCCATAAGAAAATATACTTTCATCTTCAATATTTTCTTTGCATAACTCTATAATATCTAAATCACTGTCAAATTTAGGCCTTATAACTTTTGTTTTTATTTTCTTGTCTTCCATATATACTTACCTCCATTTTAATTTAATCTATATGTATTTCAAACTTTTTCTCTGCTTCTTTTCTTAACCTAAGCGTTTTTTCTAGTTTTTGTCCAGCCATTATTACTTGTTCCAAAGCAATTCTATCTTGCAGTGCTTCGCCCTTTTTAAACAAATTTAGAACTTTAACAGTCGATAGTACTCTATATCCTAAACCTTCAAGAGGTTTCTTCATAGCTTCAGCAGTAAACCCCATATCTTCTTCATTATTTTGTTCACAGATAGCTATAACCGAAGCATATTTTCCACCTAATACTTCATTTACACTTGACCAAACCGAGCGTTCATTTTTATCAAATATTTGAAAACAATATAATCTTTCAATAAAAGCTTTCATGTCTGATGTTATATTATAAAAATATGTTGGAGATCCTAAAATAATAGCATCAGAGTTGATAATTAGTGGGTATATTTTTTGCATGTCATCCATTATTACGCACTTGCATGTGTCTTTACATCCTTCACATCCAGTACAGCCTTTAATATTATAATCTCCAAGAAAAACGAGCTCAGTTTCCACGTCTTTAGACTCAATTGCATGTAATGCTTGCTGCACTAAATATGCTGTATTACCATTTTTTCTTTTACTTCCTACTATCCCTAATACTTTCATTCTACTACCTCCATTAGTTAATTCTCGTAGTTATGTTAATTCTATTTATACCATTTTTAAAGTTTCGTGTATTTACACGACTCACATAGTACAACAACAATATTTTATTGTCAATAGAATTTAATTACTATTATAATTATATAAGTCTGCTTAAATCTGCGATTAGATTATGTCTTTGTGTCTTCCCTTATTTGCTTCGACCTTCGGCAACGCTAAATAATATAAAAACACAGACTAATACAATAGCAGCCCCCCATATTGCCTTAACTCCAACACTAAATGTCAACAGAGCGCCTAAAAATGAACCAAATAAAAATGAGAGGACTATGCTAAAAAACCGAATAGTGCGAATAGCTGCTTCGGAATCTTTCTGCGTAAAAGCAATATATGCTGCCTTTGAAGCTGATCGCAGGTTTCCTGTGGACATGGTTGAGCTATATGGGGAATCAGCTAGTTTAGGAAATGAAGCTACTTGAATCGAAGCAACGAATGAAATTATAATATTTACAATAGTATCAGGAAACGAGTTTGGTATAAATCCTATTATAAAAAGAATAATAATTTCAAAAACTAGAACTGCCCTTGGCCAATCCAATATAAACAGGCGTGATGAATTGTTTTTTATTGCTTGAACAACAATTACCCCAATTATAAAAGCTAATATAGGTGGAATATGAATAAGTGCCTGCACCCATTCGCCTTTTGCAGCATATATTCCTAAGAGTACAATATTTCCAGTTTGAGCATTAGAGAAAACACCTCCCCTTCCTATAAAGGTATAGGAGTCCAAAAATCCACCAGCAATTGCAAGAAGAATTCCAAATCTAAAGGACTCATGTATCTCATGACGTGAATGTAGTTTTCCAACTCTTTTTTGCATTACATTAAAAACATTACCAATCAAAATTTATCGCCTCCACTTATTGTCTCATTGTTTTGCCTAAAACCATTAAAAATAAAGTATATATATAATAAATATGTCTTGAGGCTAAAGTAGAAAACTGCATAATTCTAAATTTATGACATTATAATATATTATATTGTAACATAAAATTTAGGATACAGAAAATAGGAGTGTTACCTGCTTAAAATATTTTTTAAACAGTTGACCCTATGAGTCAATAATGCTATTATTTAATTGACTAATGTGGTCAACAATATTTGTTCGTTAAGAAAGGAGTTATTAAAATGTTTTCTAAATTTCTAAACTTACAACAAGAAAAGCAAGAACGTATATTAGATGCTGCTATGAAAGAATTTGCACAAAAAGGTTTTGAAAACGCGTCTACCAATGCAATTATTAAAGAAGCTGACATATCAAAAGGTTTATTATTTTACTATTTTAAGAATAAAAAAAGTTTATTTTTATTTTTATATGACTATTGTATCAATCTCTATATCAATGAATTTTACAAAAAAATTAATATGGATGAAACAGATATTTTTATTAAGTTACGTCAATGTTCAGTTATAAAGTTAGAATTATTAATGAAATATGCAGCTATCTTTATATTTATTGAAGTTGCATACAGGGATAAATCTGAAAATATAAAGAGCGATTTAGAACTTATAAATAAAGAACTATCCATTAGTAATTATAATAAGATATTTAAAAATATGAACACATCAAAATTCAAAAAGGGTCTAGATACAGAAAAATGCATTAATATTATAATGTGGACCCTTGAGGGTTTCGGAGCCCAAATAACCAAAAACGAAAAATTACTAACTTCAAATAAAGAGGATTATCAAAAAGCCTTTGATGAAGCAGATCTTTATATGAATGTTTTAAAAAATTGTTTCTATAAATAATGCTAGTCATATAAATGGCTAGTTTAATAATAAGGGGGTCTTATTAATGAATGTTATTGAAATCAAAAATTTGACTAAAAGTTATGGCAATGCAAGGGGAATTACCGATGTAAGTTTTAATGTTTGCGAAGGTGAAATCTTTGGGTTTATTGGTCCAAATGGTGCAGGAAAATCAACAACAATTAGAACATTGTTATCTTTAATTTATCCAACTAGTGGCAGCGCTACGATTTTTGGTAAGGACTGCGTTGAATTTGGACCTGAGATAAAGAAAGAAATAGGATATCTACCATCAGAAGTCTTTTATTATGACAATATGAAGGTTATTGACCTACTAAAGTATTCAGCTAGTTTCTACAAGAAAGATTGTAGTAAAAGGATTAGTGAACTGGCAGAGATAATGGATCTTGATCTTAATAAAAAAATTGATGATTTATCATTTGGCAACAAAAAGAAAGTTGGTATTGTCCAAGGACTGTTACACTCACCTAAACTTATTATACTTGATGAACCTACTAGTGGACTTGACCCACTTATGCAACAAAAATTCTTTGAACTCCTTGAGGAAGAGAATAAAAAGGGTGTTACAATTTTACTTTCTTCTCATATTTTAAGTGAGGTTCAGAGGTTATGTACCCGCGTTGCAATTATTAAAGAGGGAAAAATTATAAAACTTGATAAAATTAGTACATTACAAGAAAATAACCATAAGAAATTTAAAATCGAGGTAAACTCAAAAATAGATGATAGTTACTTTAAGTTCAGCGGTGTTACCGATTTTAATATAAAGGGTAACATAATAAGCTTTTTATTTAGTGGTAATATTAATTTTATTATGAAAAAGATTTCAGAAATAGAAATATCCAATCTCTGGATTGAAGAGCCAGACCTTGAAGAAATCTTTATGCATTACTACGAAAAGGAGGACTAAAAACTATGAATATGTTTAGTCACGAATTGAAGGCGTATAGAAAATCCACTATTATATGGACCTGTTCTTTAATAACACTTGTTGTTCTTTTCTTATCACTGTTTCCCGCTTTTTCAAAAGAAGCTGAGGCTTTTAAAGGAATAATGAAAGGTTTCCCAGAACCAGTAAGAAAAGCAATGGGACTCTCTGTAGATAGTATGTCTTCTATTTTGGGGTTTTACTCCTATATGTTTTTATATACAACACTCTGTGGTGCCATTCAAGCTATGAATCTAGGAACCTCCATTATATCAAAGGAAGTCCGCGAAAAAACAGCAGATTTCCTTTTAACTAAACCTGTTACTCGCACAGAAATTATGACATCAAAGCTAATGGCTGCATTAACCTGTCTTGTAATTACCAATGTAGCCTACTTAGTAGCGAGTAGCATTATGGTGTCCTTTGTTTCAACAAAAGACTACAGTTACAAGCTATTTTTTATGATTTCTATTACATTGTTTTTCATTCAGCTTATGTTTCTTGCTTTGGGGATTATAATTTCTGTTGTGATGCCAAAGATTAAATCTGTGCTACCTATTTCCCTTGGCACTGTATTTACATTCTTTATTATTGGTATGTTTGCAGCGACGTCGGGAGATGGTGCCATGCGTTATATTACACCCTTTAAGTATTTTGACACAAACTACATTATAAAAAACTCTAGTTATGAGATCTCATTTATTATAATAGAAATATTGTTTATTGTTGCAGCAATTGCTGCCAGTTATTTTGTATACTCTAAAAAGGATGTTCATGCTGTTTAACGTCGACTTCGCTTCGAAGATGATGATTTAACGGGTGTATCAATTTATAGTTATTTAATAGATAATAAGGAATACGAGGGGGTTAGTTTATGAATGTATTTATTGTAGAAATGAAGGCCCATAGAAAAGGGCTTATTATATGGGCTTTTGGTATTCTATTTATGGTTTTTGCTGGTATGGGCAAATATGTTGCATTATCATCTTCCGGTCAATCTATGAATGATTTATTTGCACAAATGCCGAAATCTATGCAAACAATTTTTGGTATAGGTGGTTTTGATCTGTCAAAGGCCAGCGGTTATTATGGAATGTTCTTTTTATATTTAGCGCTTATGGCAACTATTCATGCTGCTATGCTTGGAGCTGATATAATTTCAAAGGAAGAACGTGATAAAACCGTAGAATTTCTACTTTCAAAACCTATTTCAAGAAATAAAATTATAACATCAAAACTATCTGCAGCCTTTGTAAATATTTTAATATTTAATATTATCACTTTGGTTTCTTCAATTATTATAGTAGGAAAATATAGTAAAGGGGAAGCCGTAAATTCAGAGATAGTACTCTTAATGGGTGGAATGTTTATTTTGCAGCTTATATTTATGTTTATTGGCACATCTATAGCTGCTTGCTGCAAAAATCCAAAGAATGCAACAACCATATCTATGGCAGTTCTTTTAATCACATATATATTATCTATGGCAATAGACTTAAGCGGCAAACTTGAAAATCTTAAATACTTTACACCATTTAAATATTATGAGGCTAAAAATTTAATATCTAGCGGTGGCTTTCAACTAAGTTTTGTAATTTTATCAATATTAATTATTTCAGCAATGTTAACTATCACATATGTATTTTATAGAAAAAGAGATTTGAGCATATAATAATATTACAAACATCTATAACATGGAAGTTTACTCCATGTTATTTCTTCTTATACTCTACAATTTAGCTAAATATAAAATAGATAAATATTCAAAAAACAAATTCAGCCTAGCATTTGTGCTAAGCTGAATTTATACACCCTCTTTGGAGAACTAAGTGTATGTTAATATTATTATTGAAAGGTCTTTGTACTGTACTATTCGTAGCCTATTAAAAAGGTTCCATAGGTAAGCTATATATTCACATATAATTTTACGACCTATTTAACATTTTTTTAAAACTATTTTACCGTTAATGCCGTTTCTCTCCCTTTACTTGTAATCTTCCACATTTTTATATCCACATTTGAAGTATTACAACAACTTCCCTTTTTAGAGCTACTTCCGCAATCACATCCACCAGAGCAGGTCGCCATCTCTTCTGCCTCGATATATCCCATCCTCTCAAGTTGTAATATTATTTGCTCAACCATTCCTTCATCTATTCCAAGTTCCTTAGCCATTATCTTATTAGAATACCGCGCGCCTTGAGATAATCTTTTCAATACTTTCATTAACATTATATATTCCCCCTTTGCACCATAATTTTTGCTTTCTCTTAAATGTAAATAGCAACTTACTCAGCCCCCGCAAGTTCCTTCGCGCACTCTTGTATTTTCTTTTCCATGTGTGTCCATGAACGCTTAGAGTATACAACCTTAACATTAGATCTTCTTGATTCTTCTTTAACAACCTTTGCTAATTGATGACCTACAAAATCTACCAAGACCATTACTAAATCTATGTGACCAGGCATTCTAAAATTTTTAGCATCCTTTTTTCTACCAGTTATATGCTCTATGTCACTAAATCCATTCTGCATTAATTTCTCAGTGATACTACCAATATTATCTCCACCTATGAGTAATATGCACATAAGTTCACCTCCCTACTATATATTCTATGATATTGACACTCATTATCAATAAAATGCTAATCTTATCTCTTTTTTCTATAATTAATTATATGAAAACATTTAACAACTTTATAATATACTCATACCAACTTGATATTTATTTGTGTCTTATTACTAACTAAAACCTAGAAGTTTTCCTATTTGATATACTAAAACTCCTCCAACCCACCCGATAACACAAGTATATATAACGGCTATAAGTGCCCATTTTCTAGAATTTGTTTCTCTTCTTATTGCACCTATAGTCGCTGCGCAAGGACAATACAATAAAGTCATTACCATAAACGCTAGAGATGTAAGAGGGGTAAATGCTTGCTGAATAGCAGCAGTCAATGATGCATCATTTGATGCTGCATAAACAGTTCCCAAGGTACTAACTACTGCTTCTTTAGCAGCAAGGCCTGTTATAAGTGACACTCCGGCCTGCCAAGTTCCAAAACCTGCTAAGTTGAATATTGGTGCAATAACTGAACCTACTGATCCAATTAAACTATCTCTCGTTCCTGGTTCTACTCCCAAAGGCATGTTTGAAAGTATCCAAACAATTATAACTAATCCTAATATAATTGTACTCATCTTTTTTAAAAAATGAGATGATTTTTCCCACATATGAATTAATACACTTTTAGCTGTAGGTACACGATAAGGTGGAAGTTCCATTACAAAATAAGATTCTTCTCCTTTGAATACTTTAGCGCTTAAAAATTTACCCATAAGTATTGCAACTGCAATCCCTAAAATGTATAGACCGAATACAATAACTCCACCTGCATCAAAGAACCAAATCTTTCTGCCTGCAAAGAAGGCACCAGCAAACAATGCATAGACTGGAAGTCTTGCACTACAGGATACAAAAGGGTTTATGAGTATAGCTATCATCCTATCTTTCTTACTATCTAAAGTTCTTGTAGACATAATACCTGCAACGTTACAGCCACTAGATATTATAAGAGATACCGCTGTTTTACCATGCAATCCTATTGAATTCATAAATTTATCCATTATGTATGCTGCTCTTGCCATGTATCCGCTGTCTTCAAGTATAGCTATAAGAAAATACATAGTGAAAATCATAGGTGTAAATACAAATACTGATCCAAGTCCACCTATTATTCCATCAGTTACAAATGATTGTAATAATGCTGGTGTTCCCATGCTCTCTAGAATGCCACCTACAAATTCTCCTAAAGCACTGAATCCACTATCTACAAGGCCTCCTAAAAATCCATTTCCAAAGGTCATTGCTATCTGATACATTAGGAACATTATTACTGCAAATATAGGTATTCCTAAATACTTGTGAGTAGTCCATTTATCCATTTTATCAGAAGTACTCTCAACGTTTGATGTTTCTTTCTTAACACTATCTTGAACTATTTTACTTATAAGTTCATATCTTTTATCTATTATAAATGCATCTGGTTCATACCCTATTTTTTGAATTAAATTCTCTATACTTTTATCTAATGTAGTATTTACCTTTTCGGCATTTTCTTTCTCTTCTACATATTTCTTTATATATTCATCCTTTTCTAAAAGCTTAAGTGATGCCCATTGCGCTGGGTACTGCGTTGTAGCTGAAACTTGTGAAAAAGTTTCTGTAAGTAACTCAATTTCCTTCTCTATATCTTTACCATAATTAATTCTAAAGGTATTATGTTGCTCCGAATCACCTATTCTTATGGCTTCCTTTATAAGTTCTTTTATGCCTTCATTTTTAGTAGCTACTGTTTCAACTACTGGTATACTTAAGGTTTTCGATATTTTTTTAACATTTATTTCTATGTTCTTGTTTTTTGCTTCATCCATCATGTTAAGAGCTAAAACCATCTTTGCCCCAGTTTCTAGAATCTGCATAGTTAAATATAAGTTTCTTTCAATATTACTTGAGTCAATTACGTTAATTACTACATCTGGCTTACTTTTTAAGATAAAGTCACGGGCTACTACCTCATCCTCTGAATATGCTCCAAGACTATAAGTCCCTGGTAAATCTACAACAATTACATTTCTTCCCTCAAACTTAAACCTGCCCTCTTTTTTTTCAACTGTAACTCCTGGCCAGTTACCAACATGTTGCTTAGAACCAGTTAATGAATTAAATAAACTAGTTTTTCCACAATTAGGATTACCAGCTAAAGCTATAACTAAATCTTTCTTCTTATTACTCATATTATCCATGTATTCCCCCATGATTTCATATTATATTATACTTCTCTTACCATAACTTTTTGTGCCATACCTCGTCCTAGTACTAATCGAGTTTCTCCAACCTTAACAATTACAGGACCACTATCATTTTTCATCATCTTTACAATAGCACCTTTGCTCATCCCCATCTCCATAATCTTCTTGCAGATGTTTTCTCCGCCTTGTACGCTATGAATTTCTGCAAATTTACCTATTCCGACAAAATTAAGTGGCATACTCATAATTTTAACCTCCATTATTATTTTTGTACATAAGCTACATTTAAATTAGTTCTACCATAATATCCTTTGCTTCGTTTTTTCTAAGGCTTAAAGTATATCCTCTAACCGATAGCTCTATTGGATCTCCCATAGGTGCTTTCCCAGTTACTACAAGTGTTGTATTCTTAACTATCCCCATGTCCATTATTCTTCTTCGTACTTTACTTTCTAGTGCTACTTCTACTACTTTTACCTTGGTTTTCAATTCTACTTCAATTAATGATATTGCCTTTGTCATAAAATCACCCCTCACACATTCTCTGTTAATATTGAATTTCATTATCAATAAATGCATAAAAAAATTGCATATTTTTCTATTTAGTATACATAATCATTTGATATCCATTCTCATAATACTATGATTTAGTCTATTTGTAAACATATTCTTTTATTATATGAACTTAATTAATCTAATTTATGAATTTTAATTTCACACTTCTTACAAATTCTTAGTTGAGAGTAATAGTAAAAAATACGTAAAGGTTCAGAGTACTACTAGTTCAGATAGTGGACAAGATAATAGTAGCTCATCAAGTATGAACTCTAATAGTAAATTAGTAGAAATTACAACAGGTATAGAAACTGAAGACTATATTGGAGTTACAAAAGGCGTTACAGTTGGACAAGCAGTATTAGTTCAGCTCCCTTCAAGTAGCAGTAGCACTACTGCTCAACGTGGTATGGGTGGACAAGATGGATCTATGGGAGGCCAAATGCCAAGCAGTGGTGGACAACAAGGCGGTAGTAGTAATGGTAGTTCAAGTTCTAAATCCTTGGACCCTCAGGTGCAGGTAAATCTACACTAATGAATCACAGTTAGAGATGGTCACATAACTTCCGATGAATTGAATAACAAAGAGGTGAGGTTATGAGGATATCACAATTATTTAAAATAGCACTTTCGGAATTTATCCTGCAAATAAAGCATCAAAATTGAACCCAATAGAGGCATTAAGATTCCAATAACATGAGAGGCTTATAGTTAATTTTATTTAACTTAAGCCTTTTTCTACTATTTTATATTTCTACTATTTTATATTTCTACTATAGGGTAGAATTACAGTAGATTGTTTATAACTGAAATCTAAGTTGCAACCTTAAATTGTGGTGCATAAGTATTTTCAGAAAGTACATCAAAAATAAATCCTTTCTTCTTAAGACCCTCTATAATTTCAGGTAAGGCTTGTACAGTCGTAATCTTTGGGTTCAAATCATGCATTAGTACAACTGGATGTTTAGTTCGACTGCTTTCAGTTAAAACTGCTTGTACAATTTTATTTTTGCTTTGACGATAGCTTGATGCATCAGTAGAATCCACATTCCAATCAAAATAAATGTAGCCTTCTTTATTTGTTTCTTTAATCATCGTGTCCATAATCCCCTTCCCACCATAATATTGACTAACAGTATTATTAGATCCACCTGGATATCTTAAAATATGATTAGGCTCTTTACCTGTTATATTGGTAAGGAACGCATCTAATTTTGAAACATCTTTTTTAAAATTATCTGCTGATGTATAAACGTCTTTATATTCGTGACTATAGGTATGGTTAGCTAATATATGTCCGTCATCAGAAATATGTTTATACAAATATCCTAATTCAGGGTGACCATTCACAAAGAAAGTTGCTTTAATGTTATATTTTTTTAAGATCTTTAATATTTCTAAAGTGTTATTTGATGGTCCATCATCAAATGTTAAATAAGCTATTTTTGTATTAGCTAATTTTTCTCTATATAATATCTGATTTTGTTTCATGGAAGTTCTAAGATTTTTATTTTTTAACCTTAACGACTCATTGTCACTATTCATTTGACTTATTTGTTGCACGAATAAATTGCTTTTCTCTTTTTTTTCTTGACTCCTTACAACTGTTGCTTGGCTAACAGCTGCCTTTATAAGTAGAGAAATACATATAGTGAAAATAAAAACTTTAATTAATACAAATTTTGATGAGGGCTTTTTCTTTATTACTAAATTAATCATATTCCTTCCTTATTCCTCCTAATACGCCTAACACTCTATATCAATTATTAATATTTTTTAATCTGTTAGCCTTTTCTGAAATTTTTAAATTTGTTTCATTAAGCTCATAATTTGTTTTTGTTAAAGCTTTATTCTCAAGTTTAAGGGACTCAAATTGAGTTTTTAAACATTCAGTTTTAGTTTTATTATCATTATTGCTCTTTAAAAAATAAAGATATATTGAACCTATAAATAAAATACTAAAAAGTCCAAGAGCGTTTACACTTCTTTTTTTCATTATTTATTCCCCTTTCTTAGAAAATTTACCAATTAACACTATAATACACTATAATGCGATGTAATGTATTGCTAAAAGTTACATTTATTGCGAAAAAGTTTGAAAAACATAAATAATTACTACAATTACCAAAAATAAACATATTATAACTTAGTATAATATATTTACACGCTAAAATAGTCAAAAAATACCTATAGAATAATCACCTTTTTAAAAGTGTTTGTTCTATAGGTACAGTTTTAAAATATATTTTATGTAGACATATATTGGACAGCCAATAACTATATCAGAAAGGAATATGTATTTACAAGTTAACATTTATTATTCAAATGATTCAGCTGAAGTAGCCTTTCTAATTGATTTATCTGCTTCTACATTAGCTTCTATTTGTTTTACTACAACCTTATTATTATATATAATTGCTTGTTTTTCGTATCTTTTTAGCTTACATATTCTAATAACTTCATTTTCATTTATACCAAAGTCTTTAAGATAACTTAAATACCTGTCCTCTTGACTTGATAAATACTCACTTATACCTAGGGTTTTGCATTTTTCTATATTATCATGATTTATTGTTTTCATATAACCACCAAAAGCATACATCAATGCTTTGCTTGAATTCTTTTCTGATTCGCTACTTATACCAGTTAAATATCTAAAGCTAGATTCTATATCTTTTTTTACTCTTACAATTTCTTTTTGTTTTTTTATTTTAGAGCTTAAACTCTTTACATCTTCCTCTTTTAACTCAGAATCTTTAATATTATTTTCTGCATCTTTAAATTTCTCATTTTTTATGTTTTGTTCAATAATATTAATTTTTTGCATATATTTATTATTATGTAAATGAGTACCTACAATACTCATTCCAAGTACAATTGCGATAACTATAACTGTACTCTTTTTCATTTTCAAAATAATCCCCCCTAATATATAGAACATAAACTTACTGTATTTACATTTTATTAATAGTAAATATTAAAGTCTTTACCTGTTGTATTATAATACATATATGCTGAGTTGTGAAATAAAAATATAATTTTTATAACAGAAACCTAGAGTACATCATATACTGTAATGTAAATACTTTTAGGAGCTAACTTAATGTATATTGATGACGATTTTATTAGATTTTATGATCCAAACTACATGTATGCTAACGAAACTCAAGATTTTCCTATAACATGTCCATACAGGCAAATGGCTCCTCCCACACCCTTTCAACCTGGACCTCAAGGACCTCAGGGTAGGCCACCTCAAGGAATGCCGCCCCAAGCGCCTCCAAACTTTACACCATCCCAACCTCAATCACAACAATTTGGTGCTACCCCTCTAGCTATAGACGCGGGGGCAATTAGACCTTGTATCTTTAGATTGGTATATATATGGCCAAGAAGAGAAAGAGGCTTCTGGGCATTCCTTACATTTGTGGGTCCTAGATCTGTATCTGGATTTCGCTGGAACAGAAATACTTGGAGATATTTTGGAATGGATTTAAGAGATATTAGTAGTTTCCAATGTTTTTAAAATAGTAATGAAGAATTGAGGATAAAAATGAAAAAATTTCAACCTTTTTACGGAATGATTACCATGATTAATGATTTTTTAATAGACGAATCCGGAGAAGGAGCAGGATGTTATAAATTAATATCTGTAGAAAACAGATATGGAACTTTAGTAAATTTTGTTGTAGAACCGAATACTTACTTTGTAGACCATGTAATGGTGTCCCTTGGAGATATGGTAACTGGATTTTATGATGCAAATGCAGCTGTTCCTCTCATTTTCCCACCACAATTTAGAGCAATTGTTATGGCAATAGATACACTCTACCAAAATGTGAAGGTAGACAATTTTAACGATCAGATGGTTAGTAGCGATAATGCTTTAAAATTAAACATTGGCCCCTTCACACAGATAGTACTAGAAAATGGGCAATCCTTTACAAGATACCCTGCAAACAGGGATTTAATTGTTATCTATGGTGCTACCACAAGGAGTATACCAGCTCAAACTACACCCTATAAAATTGTTGTTATGTGTTAGATGTTTTGGAGGAAACATAACTAAAAAAATACTCACTCGTTTTACCTGTCAAAACGACAGGTAAAACGAGTATTTATTTATATGAATTTAAATCTGCCTATATCAATTTTTGGTCACTTTCTAAATAAAGATAATCTCTAGCTTCATTTAACCCTATACTGTACTTGAATAAAACCTTAATGAATAGATTATTCTATTACTTAATTAAATTAAAAATTGTAATGTTAGTGATAAAAAACGAATATGATTATATATATGAAAATAATATAGTAACAATTGATTGTCTTTTGAATATAATAATATAGTTACTAAGTAGTATCCTAATATTTTTTAATTTACTAAGGAGGTACCCTATGGAAACGAAAAATTGTAAGCAACATTTTGAAGAAGTGGCATATCATCTTCGAAATGCGAAAAGCTGTCTACGCGATGCACTCAGTACAGTACAAAAGCCTGAAAACAAACTACAAATTGAAAATAATTTTAATCTCGTAAGTGGAGCGCTACAAGATGCCACCACTATACTTTCAAATTATAAAGATTAAATTTATAGTAAGGGCGGAGTATATACTCCGCCCTTACTATATAAATAATATATGTTGGAAAATTTTAAGATTTATATTATTAATTAAAATATTTACGCAAACTGACTTAAGCATTCTAATAATTTATCATAATTGTTTTTGGCTATTATTTCTCTGTCCTTAACATTTCCCATCTCTTGTTTATTAAAAGCTTCATTATTATTTAAATTTACTAGAGTCTCTTTTACAGTTTCTTTAAAACTTGGTATCATATTTATTATTTTTTTGACTCCATAAATATATTCATCATCATAAAGCTTAAAACATTGAAATAGACCTGATGTAAGTCTCCCATCTGAAAATATGTAAATATATCTATCACTCATCTCATCTGACAAATCCACTTCAACCTTATGCTTATACAGCCTAAAAATAACATCATTTTTTTCTACAAAAATAGGAAATATCGTAGAAAAAAGCACCTTTGTTTCCTCTCCTTCCTCAACTAGACCTGTAAAATCACTCTCATTAAGTTTTTCAACTATTTCTTCTGTAAAAATGAATTTGCGTATTTCTTTTCCCAATTTGCTTCTTAGTTTCTGCTCTTTTTCATCTGATAATAAATTGTCTATTGAATCAAACAACTTATTTAATGGGCCTTTACTCTCTTCTTTTTTCATAATTATAATACCTCCTTGATCTTCATACATTATATTTATAGAGTTAGCTAGTTATATTATAATCAATTAATTAAACATTTGCAGAAACGCTTTCCATAAGAGAGGATATAAAAGAACAGTGACAACCCCCGATATAGCCATAGTTAAGCCACTCATTGCTCCCTCGATTTCTCCCATTTCCATAGCCCTCGCTGTTCCTACTGCGTGAGAAGATGCTCCCATAGCAATACCTAGAGCAACTTTATCCTTAATTTTAAAAATTTTATATAAAAAAGGTCCAACAATAGAGCCTATAATTCCTGTCATAATAATAGCTACGACAGTAATTGATGAAAGTCCACCTAACTGCTTTGACAAAGCTATTCCTATAGGTGTTGTTATAGATTTTGGCATTAAAGATTTTGTGAGCAAGTTAGTTAGTCCAAATAATTTTGAAAGAAATGCTACACATATAAAACCCGAAATAGCACCACTAAAAATCCCTATAAGTATTGCAGTAGCATTTTCTTTAAATAAAACAAATTTTTTATACATAGGTAGTGCTAATGCAACTGTAGCCGGAAATAAGAAGAACGAAATTATTTGACCTCCGTTATTATAGTCTTTATATGTAATATGAAATTTTGTAAGAAAAAGTATTAATATAACAATTGCTATTAATAGCGGATTAAATATTGAAAGTCTCCCTTTTTTCTTTATAAAGATCCCAATTTCATAAGCTATAAGAGATGCTATTACGCCAAAGATCGGTGAAGTAATTAATTCATTCATTTATTCGTCCCTTCCTTAAAAATTTAACCATATAAGCCGTTACAGTCCAAACTAAACATGTGGAAAAAACAACTATAATTATAAATGGTATCCATTTTCCTTTTAATACACCAAAAGCTGTCATTAAACCTACCCCCGCAGGAATAAAGAAAAAAGACATATTCGATAACAAGAACTCACAAAGTTCCTCTATCATTTCAACTTTAACTATTCCTACTTGTAATCCTAAAAACAGTAAAATGAGTCCAATAACAGATCCTGGAATTGGTAACTGTAATGTTAGTTGTAATACAGTACCAATAAGATATGGAATTAAAACAATCATTAATTGCCTTAAGTATTTCATTTTTTCACCTACTCATTAAAATTTTCCTATTTATCTATTTACTTTCTTTTCTTAGGCAAATCATTATATAATAACTGTTAAACATAATATACTTTCAATTAGTTATAAACATTATAATTATAATAATTAGTCTTTCTAGGTATACCATCTTTTAACTCAGCAGTCAAAAACAACTCATTGAAGTTTTTGGCTTAGTAAACGGTAATCATATTTTCATTGGTTAAAAAAACTCTCATTTGCTTACTTTTTCTAATTGACATAATCTTTACCTAAATAATATTTTTAGGTTTACTTTCCAAACTTCCAATTTCACTCTTATTATCAACATATGCTTGCATTTAGAGTATTTATGAAATAATAAACTTCAATATTTTACTAGATATGCATTCTAATTTTCCCTCTAAAATATGACTTAAACCAATATTTATATTAATACTAGCAATCTCTATTCCTACAAAGTATCCATTAATATTTAAATTGTACATATTCACTAATTCCAATAATCCTAAAGAGTGAATAGACCTATTCTGACCTCTAATCTTTCTTATATCATCCAAGCTTTTAAAAGTTACAGTGCCTGGTGAATTTCCATAATATGTTGAATCAATGATATAAAATACATCACATTCATTTAATTTTGAAAAACAAAATTCTACATCTGTTTCTCCTATAATAGCCTCTATACCTTTATCCTCTATGATATTTTTAATTTTTTCTAAAACTAACACTGCTACTGAATCATCCATCATCAACCTATTACCTATAGCAATAACCTTTTTACCCATATTAATTCAACCCCTTAATATAAAAAAATCCTGCTATAAACAGGATTTGAAATTTTTATTTGTGACTACTTATTTTTCTCTTTACTTGTTCCAAAATCCATTCACTTAGTTCATCTATTCCTATATTTTTAGTGCAAGAGGTTTGAAAAATCTTTGCTTTGTCATTCAATAATTTAGTATCTTCGTAAAACTCTTCTTCCTTAAAATCCGTAAATTGCATTAAATCAATTTTATTTAATATTATCGCTGTGCTTTTTTCAAACATCAATGGATACTTTAAAGGCTTATCATTACCTTCCGTCACACTAAGCACGCAAAGTTTTATATCCTCTCCAATTTCAAATTCAGCCGGAGATACTAAGCTCCCTACATTCTCTATGATAATAAGATCTATCTCTCTTAAATCAAAGTTTAATGATGCTTCCCTTACCTTAGATCCTTCTATATACGAAGATCCCGCAGTATTAACCTGTACTACTGGGACTCCCTTGGCCTCAATCCGCTCTGCATCTTTAGTGGTATATAAGTCTCCTTCAATTACCGCCATATTTAAGTTTTGTTTAAGCTTTGGAATTAATTTTTCAAGTATAGTAGTTTTACCGGACCCAGGAGCGCTCATTAGATTTATAACAAATATGCCCTCTTCATCGAAAAGGTTTTTATTTTCCTCATGAATCTCTTCATTAGTATTTAACATATTAATACTAATCTTTATTTCACTCATTTCACTATTCTCCTTATATTGTATACATATATAATTCATATCTTCTTAGGCATTTTTAGAAATATTTAGTTAGATGAATAATGTTTTATTTTAGATGTATCAAGTAATATTTATACAATAAGGCTCACCGTATTCTGTATTAACATGGGTAGCACAAGATATACAAGGATCAAAAGAGCGCACTATACGGCCTATTTCTACAGGATTCTTAAGGTTTTGAATTTCAGTACCAATAAGAGCACTCTCGAGAGCCCCATGCTGACCCATCTCATCTATTGGTGATAGATTCCAAGCAGTAGGAGTAACTATATCACAATTCTTTATGACCCCTTTTTCTATAGTAGTCCAGTGTCCGAGCGCTCCCCTAACGGCATCACAAAGTCCTATTCCCTGTGCACTCTCTGGAATAATATATTTTTCCTGTACTGCTGGTATAGGCTCTATTGCATCAAGTATTATGAGCATTTTTTCACAAATCTTTTTCCCTTCAAGTACCCGAGCCATAAGCCTATCCATGGTGGATATACTATTTCTATAGGAACCTGATAAAATCATACGAGCAAGTGGCCCAACCTGTACAACTTTACCTTTATACCTAGGTGCTTTGATAAATGTATATGCTCCCGGCTTTTTAATATCTGTTTCAGATGGATAATTTGATGGAACTTCAGTAGGTTTCGAATCTTTATACCAAGCAAATGCTGAACTCTCCGTTATTGCTTTTACGTCTAAATTAGCTACCTCACCGTCAATACAACTTAAAGGCTGTACATACTCCATATCTTTATTATGCAAATCATGAAATAGTCCATAGGTTAAAAGATTCTTTGTCCCACCACCAATTTTAAAATACTCTGGATAATAATGAGCTATAACATTTATATCGTAAACCATGTTTCCACACATAAATTCACTAATAGAGTGCAGTAGGGATTTCATTCTTATAATTTTAGAAGCATCCATGTTTGCAGTGGTTCCACCCACAAATACACCATGGTTATGTGGTACTTTCCCACCTATAAGAGCTATAATTTCATGGGCAAGGCGACTACATTCTAGTGCCTTCACATAGTCTTTATTGATTTTTTCTGTGTATTTCTCGGGAAGTCTAAAATCATAGTTTGAATTTCCTGGAACCAATGTTATATTCACGTAATCGGGAAATACAAAAATACAAATTTGCCTCATGATATTTTGAAGAAACTCAGCTCCATGAGCAAAATCTCTGATTTTTACTCCATTCTCATTCGGCTTTACCTTTAGTGCATCTTCAAGTGCAAGACTTGCTACTAATCCATGTGATGTAGAACATATGCCACATATTCTTTGCGTAAAATATACTGCATCTAATGGGGGCCGTCCTATTAACATCTTTTCAAAACCCCTAAACTGAATCCCACCACTTTTAGCTTCTACTACTTTATTTTTTTTAATTTCTACTTCTATGCTTAAAGGACCCATAATTCTAGTTATAGGGTCTATAGTTATTTTGGTAGTCACCACAATCACCTCACTCTAGAATAAATTTGAACTATCAATTGTTATCTACCTGTGGTTTTTAAACATTTTTCAGTACTTAACAAATGGTTCTGTACCATCCGGGAAAAATTCACTAGCACAACCTATGCAAGGCGTATTAGCCTCTACTGGCCAATTTATTCTTGAATTCCATAATCCAAGCGGACAGTAAGCTTTTGTAATAGGGCCTTTACATCCAACCTTTATCATGCACTCTTTTTCTCCTAGTTTCTCTGCATATACCTTATTATCAAAATACGAGCGTCTTGGGCAATTAGTGTGGTTGCTTTCTTTAAAAAACATTATTGGTCGCCCTTTCTCATCTACTTCAATCTTTTTATGAAGAATAATACTAGCTATAGTTCCCATAACCCACAAAGGGTTCGCAGGGCAGCCTGGAATATTTATTACTTCCTTTTGAAGGAAACCCTCTAAACTTATGCATCCTGTTGGATTAGGTTTAGCTGCTGATATTCCTCCAAACGAAGCACAAGTTCCAATAGCTATTATTGCTTTTGCTTTCTTTGACGCTAAATTAATAGCTTCTGATGTAGGTACCCTCCTGCCTTTATAGGTTGCAAATATATTATAAAAGCCCTCATCCATATTAGTTAGAGCCCCTTCTACTCCTAATATAAAATCAGTATTTAAAACTTCCAAGAATTCTTCATAGGCAACTTCACCTTCTGCTTGCATAAGGCTGGGGCTAAATTTCAAATTAACCATTTCCTTTAGAAAATAAGGAACATCCGGCTTATCTGCATTAAGAAAGGAAATTATATTTCCCATACAACCATTAGCCTCCATCCATACAAAATTAATTTTCTTTGCCTCACCCTTATGAATTTCATTTATGGCACTCTTTATAAGTCTTCTTCCATTCAAAATACTCCCTCCTATTTATCCATTCTTAATATATATTGAAAGAATATCTTAATTATGCAGTATTTGGTACTGAATAATCATATTTTAAATAAATAAAGCCAGAGATACATAATCTCTAGCCCTCTTGTACAAAATCTAACATATCCTTAGAGTAAGCTCCTTAAAAATATCCAAGGTTATTTTTGCTTCTTCTTTATCTATTGTTAACTTTTAATTTTTTACTTTGTATTTTTAGCATTAACCATGAACATATTTCATCTATACCCTGATTTTTAACACAGGATGTTTCAAATAGATCTACATTAGCATTTAAAGACCTTATATCTCTATAAAAATCTTTTTTGTCAAAATCAGTGAATTCTATTAAATCTAATTTATTTAAAATAATTGCACCACTTTTCTCAAACATTAGTGGATACTTCAAAGGTTTGTCATTCCCTTCTGTAGTACTCAAAACACAGATTTTTATGTCTTCACCAATTTCAAATTCAGCGGGACAAACTAGATTACCTACATTTTCTATTACAAGCAAATCAATTTTATCAAGGGTTAATGCATTTAATGCATTTTTTATCATTTGGCCATCAAGGTGGCACGCTCCGCAAGTGTTGATTTGAATCACTGGAACGCCCTGAGCCTCTATTCGCTCGGCATCTTTCGTGGTATAAATATCTCCTTCAATTACAGCTATATTTATATTGTTTTTAAGCTTAGCTATTATTCTTTCAAGTAAGGATGTCTTCCCTGAACCAGGTGAACTCATTAAGTTTATTACATAGATGCCTTTTTCGCATAGTAGTCTTTTATTTATTAAGGTTATCTCATCATTTTTTTGAAGTATATTGGTAATTACCTTTATTTCACTCATATTTTAATCTCCTTCTATAGTATTTACATAAAGCTCATATCCACTAATAATACTAGAACAAAATTTATTACAGCATGGACAAAGTTTATTGAAATGGTCGATTGGATATTTCTGTTTGCAATCTTTGCATTCAGCAACTGCATTAACTTTTTCTATTTCTAAAGTCGAACCTTCAAGCAGTGTATCTACTATACAGATCTCAAATGCAAAATTTAAGCATTCTGGCATAACACCAGATAACTCCCCTATTTTTAACGATACCTTATTAACTTTAGTTAATTTATTTTCAATCGCTTTCTCTGAAACTATTTTAATAACATTTTGAATTATAGAAACTTCATGCATATTTATCTCCTAATTAATTTTAGTTCTTTCATATTAGTATATATATGTTAAATTCTTTGTTAAAATGTTTTTAATTACAACTACATTTTCATTCAACCCATCACAAGCACTTTTAATATATTCTATGTGATGTCTTTTTTTAATGTAACCTTTAAAAGCATAATGAATAGAATAATAAGGAAGATAAATTACTTAATGGAGGAATAGAAATGCAATTAAATGGTAGTAAAACTGAGAGAAATCTTTTAAGTACTTTTGCGGGGGAGTCAAGAGCAAGAAATAAATATACATTTTATGCTGAAAAAGCAGAAAAAGAAGGATATGAATATATAGCTTCTATCTTTGAAGCTACTGCAAACAACGAAAAGGCTCATGCAAGAGAAGTTTTCAATAGATTTCTTAAGATGAATAAAAATACTGCAGAAAATTTAAAAGACTCTGCAAAAGGAGAAGCTCATGAAAGTAACACCTTATATAAACAATTTGAAAAGGAAGCTATAGTAGAAGGTTTTATGGATATTGCAAATTTCTATAAAGAATTACAAGAAGTAGAAGAAAGTCATGAAATGAGATTTATGAAAATATATGAAAATCTTGAAGCCGGCATGATGTTTAAAAGAAACACTGATGTAAAATGGCAATGTATGAATTGTGGATATATTCATATAGGAAAAGAAGCACCTGATTTTTGTCCACTATGTAAGTTTCCAAAGGCTTACTTTAAAATCTATTGTGAAGACTATAAATAGGAGGAATGAATATGATAATTTATTATCCCACCTACTATTTAGTACCAGTAGCCCCTTTAATACCTTTAGATGAGGTTGACTACAACGTTCGTTATAACGAAGACTACAGTGTTCGCTATAATGAGGACTACAGTAGCCCTTATACCGATGAATATAGAGCTAGGTACAACATGGAAGGCAATGAATTGTACCACAATTCTTATAGAAATATTAATGAGGATATATTTTATGAGGTTGATGAGTCGTACGTAAATGATAGTCTTAAATGAAAAATTAAGCACAATTAATTATAATTGTGCTTAGTTTTTCACACTAAAAAGGCATAATAAAAGTCTTCCCTGTTTTAGGGTTTTTTGTTACATATACCTCTAATCCATAAACCTTTTTAATTATATCTTCTGTTAATACTTCCTCTGGGGCTCCATCTTTATAGACTTTGCAATCATGCATTAATATCATATGATCAGCATACGCAGCTGCAATGTTTAGGTCATGTAACACCGCAATAATTGTTACATTTTTATTTTTATTCAATTGTTTCAATTGATTCATTATTTCAATTTGTTGATGGATATCTAGGTGAGAAATAGGCTCATCTAAAAGAATTATTCCTGTCTCTTGAGCAATCGCCCGTGCAACAACCACTCGTTGTCTTTCTCCACCACTTAGTGCATTTATACTTTTATCTTTAAATTCCCAAGTATTTGTCATTTCCATAGCATTCTTCGCTATTTCCATGTCTTTTTCACTTTCTGAGCTAAACCTAGGTATATGAGGTATTCTTCCCATAAGAACTATATCTTGTACTGAAAAATCGAATTCAATTTCTGTGCTTTGTGATACCACAGCCATTTTCTTTGCTAGAATCTTTGATTTTATCTGGGTTAATTCCTCTTCATCAATATATATTTCGCCTTTATCCATATGTAATGATTTTGATAATATCCTTAAAAGAGTAGTTTTACCTGATCCATTTGGTCCTAGAATGGTATAAAAATTTCCTCTTTTTATATTTATATTGATATTTTTTAATACTTCTCTTTCAAATGAAAAACTTACATTATTTATCTCTATCAACTAAATCGCCTTCTTCTTTGCTTTATATAATAAAAATATAAAAAATGGCACCCCAAAAATCGAAGTAATGATTCCAACAGGTATTTCTGACGGAGGAAGTACCACCCTTGCAAGAGTATCACAAATTATTAAAAATATAGCTCCGAAAAGTGCAGAGAATGGTATAACAACCCTATTATCTGGTCCAAAAATCATTCTGATAGCATGAGGAACTATAAGCCCTACAAAACCAATAATTCCACTTACAGATACAACAACTGCCACCATTAAAGTACTTATTACAAATATATATTTTTTGAATCCATTTACATCGATGCCAAGGCTTCTAGCACTATCTTCTCCAAGTAGCATAATATTTAGATCTCTTGAAAATACAGCTATAAACAATATTGATGGGACTGTTATAATAGACAGTAAAATTACGTCACTCCAACCTGCTGTTGAAAAGCTACCCATAGTCCACATAACAATTTCCTCGATATTATCTCTATTAAAGGTCATCATTAATGAAATGATAGCAGATAATAAATAATTTAAAGCGACACCCGCAAGTAGCAGTGTAACCACTGGAACCTTTATGCCAACCCTCGCAACGTTATAAACTAAAAAGGTAGTTATTATAGCTCCTATAAAAGCGCTGCATGCTATCATGCTCATTCCAAAGAAATGGATTTCTTTAAGAAAAACCATAGTTATAGTGGCCCCAAGTGCTGCCCCAGATGAAACTCCAAGTATAAATGGGTCCGCCATTGGATTTTTAAAAATGCCCTGATAAGAAGTACCAACCACTGAGAGTGCTGCTCCTACAAGGCAGGCCAATAGTATTCTAGGAAGTCTTAAGTTTAGAAGTATAATTACAGATGTATATTTTATACCATCTAATGAAACAAAGTTATTTACTATTGGAATCTTACTCATAATAATTATGGCTGTCTGTTTCAAAGAAATATCCGCCACCCCTAAATTAGTAGCAATAATTATAACTATGAAGAGTAAAAATACCCCCACAACTAAAATTCTTTTATAATAATTTTTCTTATCAATGAATGTCATGATAATTTAACTCCTTCTATTTAAAAAGTTCAGGATGAATTAACTTAGCAATTGCTTCTAGCCCATCTGCAAGTCTTGGTCCTTGCCTAACAATAATATTTTCGTCAACTTCTAGCAAATTGCCCTTCTTTACTGCCTTCAAATTCTTGTATCCATTAGTAGCTTCTATACTTTTTTTTGAGTTGTATAACTTAGAGCATATTAGCACATCAGGATTCTTTTCCACAAGCTTTTCAAGACTGTATTTCCAACCAATTGCATCGTCTGCTGCATTTTTCCCACCAGCCATTTCTATCATATTACCGATGAACGTATCTTTCCCAGCAGTGAAATCACCACTTTTACCGAACCCTGCTATATAGTACACTGTTGGTTTTCTAGCACTTGCTACCTTGCTTGTTACATCCGCAACCTTCTTTTTCATGCTTAATGTTATTGATTGTGCTTTTCCGCTAGCATTTACAACCTGTCCAAGCTTTGATATTGTATTATGTACACCAGTAAAATCTTTTTCATCGCTCAGCACTATAACCTTTATATTAAGATTCTCTAATTTTTTTATAATATCCTTATTAAAAAGAGTTGAAGCAATAACTACGTCAGGTTTTAGTTCAACAATCTTTTCTATACTTGGCTGTAATAAGTCACCAACTGATGGAGCCTTAAGGGCCTCATTTGGATAATCATCGTAATCACTTCTACCAACTACAATTGACCCTTTTCCCAGTGCATAGATAATCTCTGTTATATTTGGTGCAATTGCTACAATTCTTTTAGGTTCCTTTTCAATAGTAACTTCTCTCTTATAAGAATCAACCACCTTTAAAGGATATACAACGTTACTTGTTTCTTTTTTGGTAGTATTAATATTCTTATCATTCGTAACTTTGTTACCACATGCACTAAACACAAAGCAAACAATAACTACTAAAACTATACTCATTATATTTTTTGTCTTGAACATAGGTTACCTCCATAAATTCCTCCTATTTGACCTTAATTGGTATACCACAAACCACCATATAAACTTCCTCCGCCCTCGATGCGATATACTGATTTACTCTACCTGCAATATCTCTAAAGACCCTTGACATCTTATATTCGGGTACAATTCCAGAACCAATTTCGTTAGTTACGAGAATTACCGTTTTCAAGCTTTTTTCCGCCTCATCAAGAAAGGCCTCTACCTCTTGTAAAATTTCAAGCTCCATTTTATCTATAGCCTGATTATTAAGATCATCAAAATTATCCCCTGCCCGGTCAAACATAAGATTTGTAACCATTATTGTTATACAATCTAATAAAATAAGATCAAAGTGAATTTTCGTGTTATAAAATACTTGTTTTAAATTCTTATAACCTTCATAAGTAGACCAATTATCAGGTCTTCTTTCCTTATGTTTTTTTACCCTATCTTTCATTTCATCATCAAATGGAATTGAAGTTGCAATATACAGTACCTCACCTCTAGTTTCTTTAGCCAACTTCTCGGCATAAGAACTTTTGCCACTCCTTGCGCCACCTGTTATGAGTACAATGTTTCTCATAGTATTCTCCTTTTAATTTTAATAATAGCTACTTATGCAAAAAATTTAGTAAATAAAAAAAACCACACCTCAAAGATGTGGAATAATGCAATTTAATTTTTGTGTATTGGATAACCCAATATTATTGCTAAATTACGCATTTTTCATCCTCCCTCCGAAGATTAAAATTTTAAGCGTTAGGCAGGTTTACTGGCTTTAGCATCATCTTACTCTCCAACCTTCTCAGTTTCCCAATGGTTTTTGGATTTCATCTTCTAATACAGTAGCGGTGGGCTGCAGTGGCTTTCAACCACTTTCCCTTTTAACCCTTTTTAAAAGGCACCTAAAGCTGATATTAAATTTTTATAAGTTTACGGTGATAATTGTAACATCAAGAAAATATTATAGCAATTAATTTAATATTAATTACCTTTCTTTATTATCCTACACAAATTTTATATTTATTCTATTTAATTTTTAAACAAATAGGAATAATAAAAATATTGTTTAAATATAATAATGTTGGTTAACATTATTAATCAGAAGTAATGTATAATGAACATTGATAATGTTAAATTATTTTAAAGATTGACAGAAATAATATCATTATTATTAAATAAGTTAATTAGTATATAATAAATAAGTTAATTAGTATATAATAAATAAATTAAGAGGAGATGTTTTTATGAGTAAATATGTTTGTTTAGTTTGTGGTTATGAGTATGATCCAGAAATAGGAGACCCTGATGGTGGAATAAAACCAGGCACTAAGTTTGAGGATATTCCAGAAGATTGGGTTTGTCCATTATGTGGAGTTACAAAAGATGATTTCGAATTAGTAAAATAGTAATCTTATGATACTATCAAAAAACTAATATTGAAAGCCAGTGAAGTTTAATCATAAATTGATTAAATTTCACTGGCTTTCTTATTTTCTTATGTCTCTAAAAATTATTTTTTACTAGTGCCATTAGCTGCTGATTCTGCTTTAACTTTATTTCTTTCTTCTTGAGTAGCATCGCCAGGACCGCTAGTCATACTAGATGCGTCATACATTCTAGTTACATCACTGTTTGTAGCATCACTGCCATCTCTATTTGCTCCTGGTTGGTTATTTAATTGCTTCGTTTCTTCTGAATTGTTTTTATTCATAAGTTTTCTCCCTTCGATTATAAAATTACACTGGATATTCAGCGCTTATTTAGTTTACCCATTTTGCTTGGAGTATAATCATAAAATTTGTAAAATGTTGAAGCACAGTTTGCTCCCACATAATAACGAATAATATTAAAACAGGAACAAATACTGAACAGTTAAAAGAGATAGAAGGCTAATGCCTTCTATCTCTTTTAATATGACATATTTAAATATATCATATCAACAATGTACAATAATGTATTAAAGCTAAAATATTGAAAACTGCAAAATAACTGCTGCAAATACTATTGATACCATTGAAAGCAACTTAATTAATATATTTATAGATGGACCTGAGGTATCCTTAAATGGATCTCCTACAGTGTCACCAACAACAGCAGCTTTATGACAATCTGATCCTTTTCCACCTAGGTTTCCAGCCTCAATATGTTTTTTGGCATTATCCCAAGCTCCACCTGCATTTGCCATCATAATAGCAAGTACAAAACCTGTTACAGTTGCTCCTGCTAGTAATCCTACCACTCCATTTACACCTAAAAGTAACCCAACTACTAACGGAATAATAATAGCAAGTAGTGCAGGAAGAATCATTTCCTTTTGTGCTGATTTTGTACAAATATCAACACATTGTGCATAATCAGCTTCTGCTTTACCTTCCATAAGACCAACTATCTCTTTAAATTGTCTTCTAACTTCTACAACTATAAGTTGTGCTGCCTTACCTACTGCATCCATGGTAAGTGCTGCAAATACAAAAGGTACCATTCCGCCTATAAATAATCCTATAAGGACAGCGGGATTTAATATTGACAAGTTAAGAACAAAATCTAAATTTTCTTTTTTTACAATAATCTCTACTTGATCTTTATATGCTGCGATAAGCGCAAGAGCTGTTAAAGCTGCAGAACCTATAGCAAATCCTTTGCCCGTAGCTGCAGTAGTATTTCCTAAAGAATCAAGAGCGTCTGTTCGCTCACGTACTATAGGATCCTGATGAGTCATTTCTGCAATACCACCAGCGTTATCTGCCACAGGGCCATAAGCATCCGTAGCCAATGTTATACCTAGTGTACTAAGCATACCTACTGCCGCTAAACCTACACCATATAAACCCATATTATAATCTGCTGATCCTCCAGCAAAATAAAAACTAGTTGCTATAGCCGTAGCTACGATTACAACAGGAAGGAAAGTAGACATCATTCCCAATGAAAGACCACCTATTATAACTGTGGCTGCACCAGTTGTTGTTGTCTGTGCTAATTTTTGAGTAGGCTTGTATGTGTCTGATGTAAAGTACTCTGTACAAAACCCAATTAAATTACCTGCTATAAGCCCACTTAATATTGCAAAGTAAACTCCTATGTGATTCCATCCAAGTACATTCCAAACTAGGAAGAAGGAAAGAATCGCAATTATTGCAGAACTTACATAAACACCTCGCCTGAGAGCCGCTAGAAGACCCTTTTGCTCAGCTTTTTCCCCTGATTTAACAAAGAAGGTTCCAATAATAGATGCAAGTACGCCTATAGATGCTATAGTCATAGGAATTGCAACACCCGAAACTCCAAGTCCAGCTGCTACGGCAAGAGCAGTAGTGGCTACTATTGACCCAACATAGGATTCGTATAGGTCTGCTCCCATACCAGCTACATCTCCAACATTGTCTCCAACATTATCAGCTATAACTGCTGGATTTCTTGGATCGTCTTCTGGAATTCCTGCTTCAAGCTTACCAACAAGATCTGCACCTACATCTGCAGCTTTAGTAAATATTCCTCCTCCAACTCGTGCAAATAATGCCATGGCACTAGCTCCCATTCCACAGGTAATAAGCGCACTTGTTATACTTTGAATTCTTAGTGCCGGTTCTAAATCTCTATACATAAAATCCAATACATAATAAAATATACTAATATGAAGAAGTCCAAGACCTACAACAGTAAGTCCCATTACTGCACCGCTTGAAAAAGCAACTTTTAAAGCACTGTTAAGACTTTTTCCAGCTGCATGTGTAGTTCTAACATTTGCATGGGTGGCAATTTTCATTCCTATGAAGCCTGAGAGACCTGAGAAGAGTCCTCCACTTATAAATGCAAATGGTGCAACCGGGGTAAGAAACCCAAATGCCGCAAGTATTCCAAGAACTACAAACATAACTACAAAGAAGATGGCCACTCCTGTGTACTGTCTTTTTAGATAGGCATCTGCACCTTTTCTGATAGCAACAGCAATTTTTTTCATCTGCTCTGTTCCTTCATCTTCTTTTAATACTTTACTTGCAAGATATCCGGCAAAACCAAGGGCTAATATAGAACAAATTGGTGCTAAAATTAATAAACTCATAATAAATTCCTCCTTCTTCAATGTTTTTTAATTTCTCTTAAAATCTACCTCTATTAAGTATTCAATACTCTTTTGTAAAATCCTTCAATAAACTATCTATTTGTGTAATTATATTACAAAGTATACCAAATTATCACTTAGTTCTATTAATAAGGAAAAGATGTTAAATTTAATTTTAACACCTTTTCCTTATGTTCCTAATATTTAATTAAATGATTTTTACTACTTTTAAATATGGTACTTTGAAAAGGGTACCCATTGTATTTTATATCGTAAGCTTTATCAATACTTCTTATGTGAAAATTCCTCCTTAAGTTCTATTCATAACGCAGTGCATCTATAGGATTTAATTTTGCAGCTTTCCTTGCAGGATAAATTCCAAAGAATACACCAACCGCTGACGAGAACAATATGACTTCTAAGACAACAATGATTGAGACACTAGGAACAATATTTGCAAAAGATCCTATTATTTGAGCTGCCACTATACCAAGTATCATTCCTATAAGTCCACCTATAAGCGACAAAATAACAGATTCAGTTAAAAATTGAAATAATATAGCATTAGTTGTAGCCCCTATTGCTTTTCTAATACCAATTTCTCTTGTCCTTTCAGTTACTGAAACTAACATTATATTCATAACACCAATGCCTCCAACTAAAAGAGATATAGCTGCCACAGCACTAAGAAAGCTCGTAAATATTCCTAAAACTTGATTAATTGAGGCAAGCATACTAGCTGAATTAGTAGCCTTATAAAGATCTGGAGTCTTATTGTCATGTTTATCCTGAACAATTTTCAAGGCATCATTACCAGTTTGCACCGAGTTCTCTTGAGACGTGGATGCTACACTAAGCGTCGAAATATTAAAATCTATTGGATATAAAGTTTTCAAAAATGTAACTGGTACTGTTACGAGGGTTGGTGTACTATTCCCACTTCTACTTGGTGGACCACCACTTCCGCTAAACATGCTGCTTGCTTTTGAAACACCAACAACAGTAGCACTCTTGCTTGATGCTACAGGTCCTAATTTAAATGACTTCCCTACAGCATCATCAGTTCCAAATAATGATATTGCTGAGGTTTGGTCAATTACTACAACTGCTTTACCTTCCTCAACTTCTCTATCATTTAGAAATCTTCCGTAGACAATCTCTACATTACTTATCAATGAATAATCTGTGTTAACACCGGTAATATTTGCTGTACTAGTTTTAGTATCAGTTCTCGCTGTTCCCTTCTCTGATACAGTCGGAGAAATATACTTAACTGTATCAACCCTATTTTTTATTTGCTTAACATCATCAAGCGTAAAGTAATCACTTGTCTGCTCTATTTTTGAAGAATCTACAGTTAACGTAACTGTATTTGATCCCATTTTAGCAAATTGTTCTGCAATATAATTTTTTCCCCCATTACCAAGAGAAACAATAGTAATTACTGAGCTTATTCCTATTATAATTCCCAGCATTGTGAGAAAAGATCTCATTTTATTTGATAGAATACTAGAAATAGCCATTTTGAAACTCTCTAAGATGTTCATAACTGCCCTCCATTTCATTGTGAAAAGTATGCGTTTAATATATTATCTATAATATTGTTCTTCCCTCAACAGGGTAATCATCAACTATATCTCCATCTAGGAATCTTACAACTCTTTTTGCACATTTTGCTATATCATCTTCATGCGTAACCATCAATATGGTTGAGCCTTCTGAATTTAACTTTTGAAATATTTTCATAATTTCAATTGAAGATTTTGTATCTAGATTACCTGTTGGCTCATCGGCCATAATAACTGCAGGATTGTTAACCATTGCTCTTGCAATTGCAACTCTTTGTTTTTGGCCACCAGATATTTCATTAGGCCTGTGTTTCACTCTATCGCTAAGCCCAACTTTTCCAAGTGCCGAGAGTGCTCGTAGTCTTCTTTCTTTCGGTGATATCCCTGCATAAAGCATTGGAAGTTCTACATTTTCAAGTACAGATATTCTTGGAAGTAAATTAAATGCTTGAAATACAAATCCTATTTCTTTGTTTCTAATTAGGGCAAGTTGATTATCTTCAAGATTTGAAACATCTTGACCGTTTAAAAAATATGTACCTGCGTCCATTCTGTCCAAACATCCTAAGATATTCATAAAAGTTGATTTTCCAGAACCTGAAGGTCCCATAATCGCAGTGAATTCGCCCTTTTTAACTTTAAGACTTACCGATTTAAGTGCAGTAAAATCAATATCACCAGTTACATACCTTTTTAATATATCTTTTACTTCAATCATTATTTTCCTCCTGTAACTGAAGCATCTTTAACAAAGATGCCATTTGTAATGGTGCTTCCTGGATTTAATATTACACTCTCGCCAGCTTTTACACCGCTTACAATCTGCGCAAATGCATCCGATTGTACTCCTAGTTCCACTGTTTTTTGAACTGCCTTACCATTTTCAGAGACAAACAAATAAGTTGATCCATCTTTATTAGTTAATATTGCTTCAGCAGGAACTTTTACAACTGCTAGTGCTTGCCTAAGTAATATATCAACATCTGAGTCAAAGTTTACTTTTAACTGTGGAGCTGCTTCTAATACATTAAGTTCTACAGTTAAAGTTGTATCCCCACCTGTTGCTGTTGTATTAACTGTAGCTGTTGGATAGATTTTTGAGACCTCAGCTTTATAAACTTTGCCATTACTCATAATTGTTGCTGGTTGACCTATTTCTACTTTAGCAGCATCATATTTTCCAACTTTAACAACTGCTTTTAAGCTTGATATATCCTGTACAATTATAGCCGTTTCTTGGCTTCCAGTTTGGCCACTTATAACATTAACATCCGTTACTACCCCATTAATGTCAGATGCAATGTATGAATTTTGTGATAACTTATTCTTTGCTGCATCAAGAGTTGTTTTTGCCAATTCAACAGCATTGTTGAGTTGTTTTACATTTTCATCTGATAGTTCACTTGCTTTTGCCGCGCTGATTGTTGTGGCATTCGTAGGAATATCTTCTGTATTTGCTATGGTATCTTTTGATTCATTGTTTTTATTTAATGCATCATTTTTTTTAGATATAGTATCGTTATAAGTGATTTGGGCAGACTCTATTTGATTGTTTAAATCAGCTGTATCGTAAGTTAAAAGAGTATTACCCTTTTTAACAATATCGCCAACACTAACTTTAACGTTCAAAATCCTAGTTGTTGCTGATGCCGAATAATCTTTTTCATTTTTAGATTTTATGGTAGCCGTTGTGGACAAATACATCTTTACATTGCCTATTGAAACTTTTTCCATTTTTACAATTGTACTCTGCTTCCTATTTTTTGAAGTAATTTGAACTCCCGCAATAATACCTACTAAAGCCACTATAACAACGCCAATAATAATTTTCTTTTTCATGATTGCCTCCCATTTATTTGTTATTATTAATTCTTATCTTATAATTCTTATTATATAATTTATATATCACATAATAAATATTAAAAATTTCTTAGGTAAATATTAATTTTTTATTAAGTTCATTAAAATTTTGACGACGAATTATCCCACTATTGTTAATTCAATTTTGGCTTTTAATATTCTCAAAAATAGGCATGAAGCCATATTTAATACGACTTCATACCAATCCACTATGCTTTTTATTATTGGATAACCTTTATATGTATATATTAATATAAATTCATAATATTTACAAGTAATCTATGAGTCACTGCCACCCTAGTCTATTATGAAACGTTTAGTATGAGAGAAAATTATGTAATTTTTTTAGATTAGTTATAAATTGTTTACAATATTGACACCTAAACGTAATAATTATTTAGTAATATAATACTTAGAAGTTATTGTTATAAAAATAATGCAATGCTTCCATCACTAAGATATCACTTTAAAAATTATATCAGGTCAATATTAAATTTATATAATAGCCTATAAGGTCAGAAATGGAGACAAATTATTATGAATCCTGAAAATAAGAATGTTACTGAAATGTCAAAAAATACATCCATTTTTATTACCCTTTGTGTTGTCGCTTCAGTTTTAGCACTCGTTGGAGTTAAAATACTGTTAACCACTGTACTTGTATAAATTTAATATAACTTACTAAACTGCTTAATATCGCAATTAAGGGAACTCTAATTTATATAGAGTTCCCTTAATTTAACAATATCGTATATATGTTTTTTATTTTGCACTTTATAAGAATAATTTTCTACACCTTTTATAATTATAGAATAAACTTCTATACTATATATTTGTTTATTATCTTATTAAACTCATCTACATTTTGCTCAGACCAACTAGTGAAATCTTTATTAGCGTTGTCTACAGCACTTGCAAGTTCAAATAAAAACTTTGGTACTTCCTCTTGTTTAATATCACCATAATTTTTACTAAGCTTAGTTTTACCTATTCCAAGATCTCCGCCAAAGTGTAATTCGAATACATTTGTAAGTTCATCTTGTACTCTTTTCTTCTTGCCACAAAACCCAATTAAACCTATTTCATGCACAGAACAAGAATTAGTACATCCTGATATATGAACACTAGGTAGTATATCTTTTGTTAAATTATTTTCTTTAAAATAGCTTAATATTTCCTTTAACGTACGCTGACTTTCTAAAATTCCCATCTGACAAGTAGGAACTCCAATACAAGCAACAGAACATTCTAGCGCTGTATTTCCACCCATTCCCTCAGTTAATCTAAGTAATATCTCAGCTTCTTTGCCATTTAAATTTCTAATATACAATCCTTCTGTCATAGCGAGTCTTATTTCTACGTCATCCATAGTCTCTATTTCATCAATTATTAGTTTCAAATGCTCACTTTTTAATTGACCTCCCATTGGGTGAACATATACACTGTATAATCCGTTTTGTTTTTGTGAAAATAGTCTCCAACTTTTTATAGAGGTTTTAATACCAACTTTGTCATAAACCTTATTCTCTACTTTAATTTTTAGATTTTCTTTAGCCTTAACTTTTTCTAAATAACTATTATAACAGTTTAAAAATCTTTCCTCACCCATTCTTTCCTTAATATATCTTATACGAGCCTTTCCTTTGTTTACGTAATCACCTTCATTAATAAAGAGCTCCGTTATTGCTTCAACATGGTATAAAATATCCTCCGGCTTAATTAACTGTTCACTCTCAGCGGACAATCTTGAATTTTTTCCCATTCCGCCACCTAAATATACTTTAAAATATTCTACGCCATTTTCTTTAACTGCCATAAACCCCAAATCAGTAGCAGTTACATGCGACTCATCCTTTTCATTACTTGAAAATGCAACTTTAAATTTTCTTGGAAGTTTATATGTATATATCTTACTTAAAAAGTGTTGTCCTACGGCTACGGCATAAGGTGATATGTCAAAAACCTCTGCACTCTCTACCCCTGATAGTGGAGATGTAGAAACATTCCTAGGGTAATTACCACCTGAGCCCCTTACATATAAGCCTTTATTTATACCTTCCTCCATAACATCACAAACTTCATCAATAGTAATCCCATGTAACTGCATTGCCTGTCGCGTAGTTATATGTATACTTTCTACCTTAAATCTCTTTGCAAAGTCATAAATTAATTTAAGATCTTTAATAGAAGCTATTCCAGCTGGCATTCTAAATCTTATCATAAATTCCTTGCCACTCCGCTCGGCATACACACCCATACCCCCAGAAGCTCCTTTAAAATCCATTTTACTTACTTCACCATTTAAAAATTTATATCCAAGTGCTCTAAAACCCTCAATTTCACCAAGAAGAATATCATTTAAAGCTTTCATCCATATCAATCCTTTCATATTGCAACATTCTTATGTCTATAGTATACTGGTTTTTAACCAATAAGTATAATACATGTTTTCTATGATGTTTATTAATATTTCTGATAGGTAGGGTGATAATTTTGATTGAAGAATTAAAAAGTTTTATTGCTGTTGTAGATAAAAAAAGCTTCACGAAGGCCGCAAATAACATCAACATCTCTCAGCCTAGTGTAAGTTTACACATTAAAATTCTAGAAAAATACTTTAACACAATGCTAATAGAAAGATCTAACAAACAAAGGAATATATTAATTACACAAACTGGCCAAATTTTATATAAAAAGGCTAAACAAGTAATCTCACTTTTAGATGATACAAAAGAGGAACTTAATAACTATCATAATTCCACCTCTGGCACTTTAAAAATTGGTGCAAGCATGACTATAGGAGAATTTTTGCTTCCATTAATACTTGGAGAATTTATAAAACAGTTTCCAAATGTGAAGCTAGAAGTTGCTATAGAAAATACTCATAATATTTATGAAAAATTCAAAAATTACGATATAGATATTGCTTTAACTGAAGGCACAGTTCCTGTTCAGGACTATACTTTTAAAAATTTTTATAAAGATACAATGGTTATTGTAACTCCCAATTCCTTTACTTATGATAAAAATATCGGACTTAAGCCATATTTATCTAATCAAACATGGATACACAGAGAAGAAGGCTCTGGAACCGGTGAATATTTGAATATATTTCTAAACACTGAAGGCATATCACCAAAACATTTCATTATACTTGGAAGTAATTACGCCATTAAAGAAGCCGTTAAAAACAATTTAGGAGTAACTTTCATTTCATCTTTGGTAGTGACTGCTGCCGCCGATAATAATGAACTTAAAATCATACCTACTAAAACAAAATACAATAGATTTTTTTCTTATTTAGTTCATGAAAAAAACTTATCAAAGATTGCTACACTTTTTGTCGAAAAATTAGAAAGATTCAGCAGTATGAATAAATATTAACTACATTTATTTTACTTATATGCAGTTAATTCACATCCGTATTCCCCATTTCTAACCCTCATATCACCTTTTACCAAATCTAAAAACACTATATAGCCAATAATAGTACTAATATCAAGCATATGGGTCATTTTTACCCATATATCGACTATACACTAATATTGATACAAATGTCACATTTATTCATAGTTTATGGAGTTTTCCAAACCTACAATCCTATGATATTATATAAGTTGTTAGTTATAATTAATAAAATTAGCTAACTTTCTATTATTATATTGAGGAGAGGTTATATGTTAGAGTTTAGGAATTTAAAGAAGGTTTTTAAGAACAAAACCGTAATTAACGACATTAGTTTTACTGTAAATAAGGGAGAGTTCGTAGTTATAGTAGGACAAAGTGGTTGCGGTAAAACCACAACTTTAAAAATGATAAATAAGTTAATTTCACCAACATCAGGAAGTATATACTTGGAGGGTAAAAATATATTAAAGGAAGATACCATTAAGCTTAGACGAAATATGGGATATGTCATACAGCAAACAGGGCTTTTACCACATATGACTGTAGGAGAAAATATTGGAATAATACCATTGCTCGAAAAATGGCCAGAAGATAAGATTCTTGCTCGAACAACTGAACTTCTACAAATGGTAGGAATGAAGCCAGAAGAATATGTAGACAGATATCCATGTGAATTAAGTGGAGGTCAGCAGCAAAGAATTGGAGTGGCAAGAGCTTGGGCAACAAATCCAGATGTAATTCTTATGGACGAGCCTTTTAGTGCTTTAGATCCAATTACGAGAAATCAGCTTCAAGATGAATTGTTTAACCTTCAGCAGGAGTCTAAAAAAACAATAGTTTTTGTAACACATGATATGGATGAAGCACTTAAGCTAGGTGATAGAATTTGCATTATGAAAGACGGAAACATTGTTCAGTTTGATACTCCAGAAGAAATTTTAAATAACCCTGCTAATGATTTTGTTAAAGAATTTATAGGAAAAAACAGAATATGGCAGCAGCCAGGGTTTATAAAAGCTAAAGATATTATGATTACAGAACCAATTACAACTAGTGGTAGCAGAACAGTAGTACAAGCACTCGAAATCATGAAAGCAAACAAAGTAGACAGTTTGTTGATCATTAATAAAGAAGACAAATTAGAAGGAATTATTACTATAAAAGATATTATACGGAATTACACAGGTTCTCTAAAGGTAAATACTATTATGGGCACAGAGATTAAAACCGTAAATTTAGATGACTCTTTAATAGACATATTAAATCTAATGAATGAGCTTAAAATTGGATATGTTCCAGTTGTAGATGATAGTTCAAAATTAGTTGGACTAATTACTGAGAGTAGCTTGTTACTTGTTTTAAGCAATCAGTATATTAACCAGGAGGATGAGGATTAATGGGTATAATAAATGGAATTATTAGTTTTAAAGATTTTGTATTTTCAAGACAAGGAGAGATAATAGATTTAACACTTCAGCATATTGAATTAACTGTATTTGCTGTCGTTATAGCTATAATTGTTGGAATTCCTTTAGGTATATTAATATCTAGAGTTAAGAAGTTAGCAGGACCAGTTATAGGTTTTGCAAATTTAATACAAGCAGTACCTAGTTTAGCTCTATTAGGGTTTCTAATACCAGTAATGGGAATAGGTAGTGCACCAGCAATACTTATGGTATTTTTATATTCACTACTTCCTATTATAAAAAATACATATACTGGACTTATGAATATAAATCCGGATGTAATTGAATCATCTAAGGGAATGGGTATGACAAATAAACAAATACTTAAGTTGGTTCAATTACCACTTGCGTTCCCAATAATTATGACAGGTATAAGAATATCAGCAGTTACGGCTGTTGGACTTATGACCATTGCAGCATTTATAGGTGCAGGTGGACTTGGGTATATGGTATTCTCAGGTGTGCAAACGGTAGATAACAATATGATTCTAGCCGGAGCTATTCCTGCATGTTTACTCGCCCTATTAATGGACTACATTGTAGAAAAAATAGAACAAGGTGTAACACCTCCAGGAATCAGGAAAGCGGATGGAACAATTAAGCTATCTAAGAAAAAGAAATATAAATTTAATAAAACAAAAAAAATCATAATTAGTAGTTTAGCTGTTATACTGATAGCTACTGGTGTATACATATCCACTAAAAAAAGTGACACAATTGTGGTAGGTTGTTACAACAGTTCTGAGCAAATAATACTCGGTAATATGCTAGCAACATTAATAGAAAAAAACACAGATATTAAAGTAGAAAAACATTTAAATTTAGGAGGTTCAGGCCTTGCGTATTCTGCATTAAAATCTGGTGAAATAGACATGTACCCTGAGTATACAGGAATGAGTCTAGTTGGTATTATGAAGAGAGCACCAATTAATGATCCAGCTAAAGCTTATAAAGTTGTAAGTGATTATTACATTAAAAATTACGGTATAACTTGGCTGGAGCCTTTTGGGTTTAATGATACTTATACATTGTCTGTAAGACAAGACACTGCAAAAAAATACAATCTAGAGACCATTTCAGATCTTGCAAAGGTTGGAGACAAGCTTAAACTCGGTGCTACATTAGAATTTTGTAACAGAGCAGATGGTTATCCAGGAATAACCAAACTATATAACCTTAAATTCAAAGAATTTAGTTCAATTGATGGAGGACTTCGTTATACTGCTATAGGTAATAAAAAAGTAGATGCTATAGATGCTTTTAGTACTGAAGGGTTATTAAAATCATATAAACTTAAGGTTTTAAAGGACGATAAACATTTCTTCCCAAATTATGATGCTGTACCAATAGTTAATAGTAAAACTCTCCAAAAACATCCAGAACTTAAAGATCTAATTAATAAATTAGGTGGTACAATTACGGATGAGAAAATGATAGACTTAAATTATAAAGTTGATAAGCTTGGAGAGGAACCAGCGAAAGTTGCTGAAGACTTTTTGAGGGAAAATAAATTGATTAAGTAATTTTCAGAAGTTCAATAATTAATTGAAATAACCGATTTCTACTGTTTGTGTGGAAGTCGGCTATTTTTCGTTAAAAAATAATACGGTCTGTATTTAAAAATGTTACTTAAGTTCTATGATATAATAGTTAAAGTAATTTGTAATTAATAGAAAAAATTGTTTATATATTCTTTATAACCATTTTATGATGATAATAGTAACTACAACTTGAAACAGTAGAAAAATTAATAATAATATAATCGAACAAAAATATAGAGGAGTGAATCTAATGGGAACTGTTATAAATGAATGACGAACCAAATTTTTGTGTGTTATGCTACTAGATTACCTGAAAATATCATATTAAAATTTTATATAATTTTATAAAATTATATAACAAGTTACAACTATTATAACTCCAATTAAACAAAGAAAGTCTATAGAAATAAAGGGTAGGTAAGTTTATGAAAAATTATAAATTTAATTTAATTTTAGGAATAGCCTCTGCAGCTATTTTTATACTATTAATTGTATTCACTCATGGTTGGATGGATTTAATACATCAACTGAAACATTTGCAAATTGAATGGATAGTCGCAGCTATTTTTTCCATGGTGTTATATTGGGTTTTTGAAGCTAAAATCTTACAGAACACTGTATTCTTAATGAAAAAAGATTATAAATTCAAAGAAGCGTTTAAAGTTACTATGATAGGACAATATTTTAATTCAATAACTCCCTTTGCATCCGGAGGACAACCAATGCAGTTGTATGCTCTCATAAAGCAAGGACTCGGGGCTGGCAAATCTGGTTCAGCCCTTATGATTAAATTTATTATATATCAAACTATATTAACTATATATTCTTTAATTCTTATATTCTGGAAAATAAACTTTTTTAAAAGAAACACTAGCAACTTATTTTATTTAATAGGCATAGGATTTGCAGTTCATGCTAGCGTAATTATATGCTTAATTATATTTTCAAAATATAGAAAATTAACACACATGTTTATAATGGTTTTTTCTAAAATATTAGCAAAGCTCAGATTAGTAAAGAATATATCAAAATTAGAAATAGGCATCAATGATAATTTAGATCAATTTCATGATAATATGCAGATAGCAAAACATAGTAAAGGATTAATTGTTAAAGCTGTTATTTATACCATATTACAGCTAACTATATACTTTATTATCCCTTATTTTATTTATCTTAGTTTCGGTATGAAGGGTGCTAATGTAGGTAGTATGATAGCTGGAACTGCATTTATAATGATGATAACAGCAGTTATACCGTCACCTGGTGCAATGGGTGGTGCAGAAGGTGCTTTCTATATGTGTTTTAGTTTGTTTTTTGCATCTAATAATATAATGGCTGCTATATTATTATGGAGATTAATTACATTTTACTCTTGTATAATATTTGGTTTCCACTCACTAAAAAAAAGCAAAGATGTTTCTTCGTAAATGAATGCTTTCTAATGGAATAAAAAAGAGGTCAGACTCTAAAGTCGACCTTTTCATTTCTTGCTATATAAGTTTTGTATTAAATATGTTAGTTAAATTTAGATTTTCTACTTTATTCTTAATTTCATCTATATCTAGAGTATAAAGTCCAAGTTCCTGCATTCTCTTAAAGTATGTTGCTCCCGCGAAAGTAAATCTGGTTCTTCTTCCTTCTTTAGTTTTCATTGTCTCATTTTCAGAGGCTATTATGTCTCCAACGGCGAGGGAATTTGGTAATACTAAAAGAGGCAGTTCTAGATAGCTTTTAACTGCATTGTGACCTGCCAAAGCTCCTGTTATCATTGCTTCAGTGTGCCCTATAAATAGCCCAGCTTTTTCGCCAGCGCAGAATAAATTATCTAAGTTCAAAACCTTCATACTATCTTCTCTCGGAGCTATAGATAGATACCTTACAGAGTTTCCAATCCCTCCAGCATATGGGTCTACATATTTTGCATTTTCAAAACCTTCAATTTTTCTAAGTTTTTCTAATGGATAGAATGGAGTCATAAGCTTAACGTCACCTGTATCTATTAGAACTAAATTTTCTGCATACTCTTTTAGTGCATACTGCTGACATACCTTTTGTTTAAGTTTGTCTAAATTTACATCTTCTTCTGGAACTTTTACAACAACTACCCCTTTTTCATCCAGTTGTTTTATAATATTTTCAGCTAAAGAACCCTTCGCTAGTTTACATGAACCACTAAACGCCCCATACACGCCATTTTCTCTTTCACCATGTAAATCTTCAATACCTGCTTTACTACTTATGCTTACTCTTCCACCAAAAGCTGGACATCTCAAAACACACATTGCGCAGCCATTGCCATATTTTACGCAGTTATTCATTGGTCCGGCTGAACCTGTAGTTTCTATAAATGCATCTGCTTCAATATATTCCTTGTCTGATAAGTATATCCCCTTTATTTTATTCTCTTCTTTTTTAACATCGACTACTCTTGTTATCATGTTTACTTCTATACCCATAGCTTTTAAATATCTTCTAACTGCTGGTTCAATTTTGTTTACATCGCATAACCAGGCATTCTTATGCCCAGGAAAACTTATATTTTTATGTTTACTATTCTCATCCGTTAAATGTATAAAATCTCCTGCACCTAATGCTATTATTTCTTCCGCTGCAGTATACCTTCCGTTATTTCTCATTATGCCACCTACATTGCCAAGGCCCAAAAGCATATCTGTTTTTTCATATAATACTACTTCTGCACCAGCTTTCTTTGCCGTGATTGCTGCAGTGCAACCAGACCATCCACCACCAATAACTATAACCTTCAAAATTTTCTCCACCCTTCCAATATATATTTGGGCTCTTACCCTCTTCTAATACACCTATTGCTTTAGTTTTGACTCTTTTTAATTCTATTGTAATAGTTATAGTTTTATTACTAATATCAGCATCCATTAATAATTATTAATGATGGATTAAAAATGTATTGTATAAAGGTATTCATTAATTAGTCTTATCCTTATCAATTCACAAAGAATTATTATAATTTTAGATTCATTACTGTAACTGCTACCTCACTCCCGTTAATTAATATTGCAATTCTATGCTCTCCTGGATAATGTTTTCGGGTAGTAAGCTCTACCCATCTGTGCACCCGTATTCCGGTAATACACTGCCCACCAGATACTGTTTTATCGGACAATAAGAATAATTTACGTGACTTCTTTCCCCTTGCCTTCACAAAATCAATTCCATATTCAATGCGTATATGCATAGGTTCACCTTTACGAATAGCGAGATTATATTTAAGCTCACAACTCTCTCCAATTTTTAATTCAGGAGGATTTACAGACAAAAAAGCACTGCTAGTAACAGGTCTATCTATAGATTCTCCATATCCAAACAACTTCATTATTTCTGGATGGGCTTTACGTATTAATGTTCTGCAGCCATGTCTTAATATCCAGTCAGTGTATGAATTAACTCCTTTTAAGCGCCTTACTATTTCAACAACAACTAAAGGATTATCTTTAGAGATATCGTTTAAATTATTAGCAACACTCTTACGTACATAAACTGAAGGGTCTTGTTTTAATTTATCCAACACACGGATTACAGCGGTTGGATCATTTTTAAACGCAGTAAGTGCTACTCCCCATGGAAGACGCGGACGACACCCTTCACTCGAAAGCCTTCGTACATGTTCATTGCTGCTTCCTGACCATTCTAGCATCTGTGACATCATTCGCTTTGGATCCAGCATAATAAAGGTTCTTACAGCGAATTCCGATGATGACCTTACAGTGAATCGTTCCAATGCTACCATAGAAAGCTCCCAGTTTTCATTTCCCTGACCATACATTGCCACGAAATTCGGGAAGAAAAGATAAGGGAATCCAACACAGGATTCATCAATAGCAAACAGTATATCTATTGCATATTCGTATTTTTGAGGCAGATATAACCTAAGTGTTTCAGTTATTCTATTCATTCTGACCATTAGTTTAAGCTCATCCCACGTATCATCTATTGTGGTTTGTATGAACTTTTCAACATCAAATATTTTGTAAATAGCATGCACCTTGTCACCAAATTGACGCAAAAATTCTTTGTCATACATATTTTTTAAAGCTTCTGCCATGAGTTTCCCTCCTTTTGTATATACTTTATTATAACTTTCTTAACTAGACAACATCATGTCAAGTTAAGACTTTTAATTGTATTTTTTGAATGTTTTAATGTTATTTAAAAACCGAATTTACTTTGTCGATCCTGAATCAAAAACAGCAAAATAATAAAATAATGAATAAGTTTCAAAAAATAAAAATTAAGGCATAATTTTAATGCCTTAACTTTTATTGTAAATAAGATAATTTTTAGATAATTCCCTCTTACCTACTTTCTACTTTCTACGTATATAATTGAAGATACAGATCTTTCACCCAAGCTATCGCAAGGATTATTTATAACTTCATCATCATAAAACATGGTAGATGACGAACCTCCATCTAAGTTAGTGGCATTATAAGCTCCATATTCATATAATACATCTTGTGCCTCTCTTAATGTAGCACCTATACTTCTTAATTCTCTACCGTCGATAACTAATAATAATATTGCTCCATCTTTCCTTTGTCCAATACACGTTCTAGGTGCAATACCCCAACCCCCATCACCTTTAGTTATCATTTTCTGTCCATTAACTATCATTGCTGGACCAAAAGATACTGCTTCGGTTACACCAAATGTTCCCATTTGTTTAGTAGAATAAGGTCCAACTAATAACTTTCCTGATTTAGTTAATGCTACAGTTTGTCTTTTCTCGTTTTCGTTTTTTATTCCATCATAAATAGTTTTTCCACCAGATATTATCACTCCCGCTGGATTTGCTCCAGTGCCTGTCCATTTTGACCCTGCTGCCTCATCTGTGAACCCTCCACCATTAATTGCTGCTATAGCATTGTTATCCTTTGCAATATCACTAGTTAGTTCCCCTTCTTTTCCTAATTTACTAGTGTAACCTACTTTTACCCTAGTTGGGTCATTAACTACTAATAAATACCCGTTAAATTTAATTCCTGATACATCATATCTCTCAATACTATTATCATTCTTATTTTCTACGACTACTCCAGACTCTACACCCTCTAAATTATTTTGAACTATAGATTGAACTTTTTGTTCACTCATAATTTGTTTTATTTTTTCATCAGATAAAAATGATGTTGCAAGCCATTGTAATGTATAAGTAGTCATTGCCGCTCCTACAACTGTTGTTTTTACATTTTTAAATGGTCCATAATAAACCATGTAAGGTCCTGTAATCACTGTGAAAATTAATTCAAATAGTATGAATAATAAAAAAAGTTTCCCTGAACTTATTTTAGTTTTTCCACTTTTTTTTATTCTTCCCATGCTTCACATCCTTTATCATATTAGGTACTATCCTATAATTCATTGCAGCCTTTTTAATTGTAATATCTTCCTATAATTTTAGAACCTTTGCACCCTTCTATTTTATGGAATATATCTACATAATTATACTACTCAATACTGGTATATAAAAAAGCAATCAATTATTGACTGCTTTTTTATTATACTATAGAATTTACCTAAATATATATTAAAATATACTTATAAGTTAAATATATGAATATTTTTTTATTCTGAATTAGTTATTTCATCCTAATTAGGATACCGTTTTTTCTCTTTCCTTTTATAAAAACTATAACCCCAGGCAACAATGATATGATTATAATAGCTATTAGAACATAAGAAAAATTTTCTTTTATAAAAGTTAGATTACCAAATAGGTAACCCACACCTAAAAATAGACTCACCCATAGTCCCCCACCAATTATATTGTATGGTATAAATTTTGAGTAATTCATTTCTCCCACACCAGCTACAAAAGGTACAAAAGTTCTAATTATAGGGATAAACCTTCCTATAACTATAGTCATTGAGCCATGTTTTTCATAAAACGTTTGAGCTTTTGCTAAATACTCTTTATTAATAAACCTTACTTTTTCTTTCGCCAGTATCTTCTTCCCAATTTTTTTACCAATATGATAATTTGCAGTATCCCCAAGTACTGCTGCAATATATACTACTATTAGAAGAGTAACTATATTCATTGATCCAATTCCTGCGAGCGCTCCTGCTGCAAATAGCATTGAGTCACCTGGTAAAAATGGTGTAACAACCAAACCTGTTTCAATAAAAATAATTGCAAATATAATAACATACGTTAAGATCCCATACTGCTGTATTATTAGCGCTAAATATTTATCGATATGCATTAATCCGTTTATAAAGTTAATTAATATATCCATATTTTCTCCTTTTGTAATTGTTTATTTTTTATATTTCCCAATATTTTATATTATATATTTGTAACATTAAAATCAAATTAAAAAAATCTTAAATTTTGCTAAACATTAATGATAGAACGAAATAATAGAGAGGGCATATGCCACTCTCTATTATTTACAACATATTTACTTAAGGTGTTGCTGAATTACTAGTAAATATATTTTCCAAAAAGTCCCTTACTAAATTCAAACAAACTCCTTTTCTATACTCGGCTGTAGACCTCTGATCGTCTATTGGCAGAATAATCTTAAAGTACTCTTCTTCTATTTCTTTTAAAATACTTTCAAGCTCCTGCTTATTAAGTCCCTTAATTCTATCTTCCACTGGTTTTGATCTCACAATAGTTGGTCCTACTGCCCCAAATGCCATTCTTACATCCTTTATCCTCTCATCCTCTAAAGTATAAAATCCAATAAAGGATACCTTGGAAAGAGATGTGGATTTTCTTGTACCTACTTTCTTATAGTAAAATGAACTGAAGTTATATACTGGAATTTTTATTTCTACTAAAAGCTCCTTTACTTTTAAATCTTTTTTACCAGGCCCCAATATAAAATCTTTTAATTCTATCTCTCGTCTGTAGTTTAAACTTTCTATTATTAAAGTGCAATCCAAATCATATAGGAGTGGAAATATATCCCCTGCTGGTGATGCATTGCATATATTTCCTCCTATAGTTGCAATATTTCTAATAGCTGGTGATGCCATAGATAATATTACTTCCTTGAAGTAAGGCGGCATCAATGTATTTTCTTGTAATTCAGTGAGTGTACAAGCTGCTCCAACCATTAAATATTTCCCATCTGTTTTAATATTTTTAAGTTCTTGCAAATGACTTATAAATATTACATCACTATTAAAGTATGGTAGACATCCAGACCATTTCTTTCTTTTTACCATTAAATCTGTGCTACCTGCTATAATTGTGCACTCTCTGTTATTTATAAACTGTAAGGCTTCCGCCTTACTCTTGGGTGCAAAAGCTTCTACCATAAGCCATCCCCCCTTACTGAAGCTAGAGAAATTGCTTCTACAATCATATTATATCCTGTGCACCTACATAAATTTCCAGATATCCCTTCTCTTATATCTGCTTCGCTAGGTCTTGGCTTTTTACTTAATAATGTTTCCGTTGCCATTATCATTCCAGGTATACAAAATCCGCATTGTACTGCACCTACATCCTCAAAGGATTGTTTCACTATTTCATACTTAGGAGTTTCTCTATATCCATCAATAGTAATTATTTTTGTGCCCTCAAGTGTTCCTATAGGTACAAGGCATGAATTTATTAGTTTTCCATCAATAATTACTGAGCATGCACCACATTCACCTTCGCCGCAACCTTCTTTAACACCTATAAATTTAAAGTCTTCTCTTAAAACATCTAAAAGTCTTTTTATAGGTTCTGCTACTATAGATACATTTTTAAAATTCAAATTAAAATTAATTTTAGTTTTTATTTTTCATCACCTCCATTAAATATTCAGGGGTTACAGGAATTTTATTTATATTGTGTCCTATAGCATTCTGCACAGCAAGAGCATAGGCTGCTGCTGCTCCTATTAGCGTAGTTTCGCCTACACCTTTGGCTCCAAAAGGACCATTTATATAAGGGTTATTTACAAGCTCACTTTGTATTTTAGGAAAATCCATAGCAGTAGGGATAACATAATCGGTATTAGTTCTTTGAAGTAACCGTCCATCCTTATGTCGCATAACTTCCATCCCTGCATATCCAAGGCCTTGCACCATTCCACCTTCTATTTGTCCACGTACGATTAACTCATCTATAGCCTCTCCTATATCAAACACTGCATAGATATCTGTAACAGAAACCTCATAAGTTATAGGATTAACTTCAACCTCTATAACGTTTGCTCCCCAAGCGTAAGTATTATAGGCATCCCCCTTAAATGTTTCATCATCCCACTTAAATCCCTCTGGATGTTTGTAATTTTTTAATATTTCAAGTTCAATATCACTCCCCATAAATTCTTTCATATCTATAGCAGCGTCTTGTAGAAGCTTACCAACAATGGTGATGGTTCTTGACGCTACTGTAGGTCCTGAATCTGGGACTTTATCAGTGTCTGGATTTTTAAAGATAACTCTATTAATAGGTATTTCTAATGTATATGCTACTATTTTCTTTAAAGTAGTTTGTGCTCCCTGTCCCATTTCAACATTAGAGACAAGAATTTCTACAGTTCTATCCCTATGTTTTAATAGCTTTACCTTTGCCTTTATAATATCTTTTTCCCCACTACCAGTGAACCCACAACCATGAAAGAAAAGAGAACAGCCTATACCTTTTAATATTCCTTTTTTTTTAGGCATTGCTACTTTCCCTTTATAATTAGACATATTCTCTATAACCTCTATAATTTCAGGTAGCATTGTATTTTCTCTAATTACACCACCAGTAGATGAAATATCTCCTTTCTTTAGAATATTTAACTTTCTAAACTCCAATGCATTTATGCCAAGCTCCTTTGATATATAGTCCATATGCATCTCTAATGCAAAAAAGGCTTGTGGTGCCCCAAACCCTCTAAATCCTCCACCAACAACCTTATTAGTTGCTAGGGCCACCCCATTTATTTTTACGTTTTCCACATTGTAAACTCCAATTGCTGCAAACATGGTTCTTTGAAGAACTATATTTGAAAGTCCTGAATACGCCCCTCCGTCAATTTTTATATCTACATCCATGCCTAATATTTTTTTGTCAAACCCTATATAACTTTTAATTTTTATAGATGATGGATGCCTTTTCGTAGATACTTCTATATCCTCAGCCCTATCTAAAATTAACCTGACAGGTTTCTTGATTTTTAGTGCTGCCACTGCTACCTGACCAGCCAATAATGAAGGATATTCCTCTTTTCCACCGAAGCCACCACCTGTAGTAGTTTGAATTACTTGAACTTTATTTTTATCAAAACCTAACGCTTCAACTACCGCATCCTTAACAAAATATGGGCACTGCATAGAACCCCATATTCTTATTTTATCGTCAATACATTCTGCAACTACTCCTTGAGTTTCTAAATATATATGTTCTTGATACCCTGTACTATATTCTCCTTCAAACTTTTTTATGTCACCCTTTGCTACTTCCTCTAGATTTCCTTTACTGAATGCATACTCTGCATATAAATTATTATCCCCAAATATAGGTGCCCTAGTATTTGCTAATGCATCTGCCATACTTAAAATAGGCTCCATATCCTCATACACAACTTTAATGTTCGATAATATACTTAGTATTTCTTCCCTATCAGGACCTACTACTAATAAGATAGGTTCACCTATATAATTAACTTCATCTTCCGCAAAGAAAGGCATGTCATAAAATATTATCTTAACTCTATTTCTTCCTGGCACATCACTCCTATCCACAATGTAATAGCCTTCAGGTAACTCTGAAATATCAATAGATATAATCTTAGCCCTTGCCCTTGTGGATCTAAGAGTTCTTGCATAAAGCATACCTTCAAATTCAATATCTGCTAAATACTTTACTTGACCACCTATCTTCTCTGCAGCATCTACTCTTTTAATAGGTTTACCTATTTTCTCATTCATATAGCGCTGCATCCCCCTTTAGTGATTTTCTCCTTTTAAGCTCCATCAGTATTTTTTCTGGAGTTATAGGAAGAGTTTTTATTCTTACACCAGTAGCATTGTAAATTGCATTAGCGATAGCTGCTGGTGGTGTGTCGATTCCTATTTCACCTACTGATTTCGCTCCATACGGGCCTGTAGGCTCATAACTATCCGCGAATTCCACTGTTATATTATTAATGTCTTGCCTTGTAGGTATTGTATATTGCATTAAACTATTTGTTAAAAGCCTGCCGCTTTCACTATATTTAACATTTTCAAACATAGCCATGCCAATGCCTTGAACTAACCCGCCCTCCACTTGTATCTTTGCAAGGTTTGGATTTATGGTAGTTCCACAATCTACTACTCCTACATAATCTAGAAGATTTACTTTACCTGTTTCCAAATCCACTTCTACCTCAGCGAAACCTGCCATATATGGTGGAGGGGACTTTATACCAACATAAGATTGAGCTGCAATTAATTGCTTTTGATCATGATTATAATACAATTGCTCAGATAATTCTTTAAGTGATATTTTATCCTTAGTATCTAACGACTTTACATATTTTCCATTAAAAACAACTTCATTTTTCAATAAATTCAGCCTTTTAGCCCCTTCTTCTTCTATCATTTCTTTCATTTGATCAGCAGTTTTTTTTACTGAATTTCCTGAAATGTATGTAGTACTAGAAGCATAGGCACCACAGTCAAAAGGGGTAAGGTCTGTATCTGAGGAGTAAACAATTATATTACTTGTTGCTACTCCTAAAGTCTGTGCAGCTATTTGTGCAAGTATGGTATCACTTCCTGTACCTATATCTGTAGCCCCCACAAGTAAATTGAAGAAACCTTCATCATTAAGTTTTAATACAGCAGAACCCATATCCATGTAAGGAATTCCAGAACCCTGCATAGCTATAGCCATTCCTACTCCTCTAACGGTGCTTTTATCTATATTGTTTCTTGGATATTTAGATTTCCATCTTATAAGTTCCATGCCCCGCCTTACGCAATAATCTAATTTGCAGCTTTCAATAGACATCTCTATGCCCTCGCAGCCTTCGCCCATTATCTTAAATATTGGTGATGTCTCACCCTGATTAATCATATTCTTCTCTCTTAGCTTTATAGGATCCATTCCCAATTTCTCAGCTAATTCATCAATTGCAGATTCTAATGCAAAATTTCCTTGAACGGCCCCATATCCTCTAAATGCACCTGCTGGAGTATGGTTTGTGTACATAACCTTGCCACAAAAATGAACTGAATCCACTTTATTATATAATGGAAGAGTTTTTGATGCAGCAACCATAAATACAGTAAGAGCATGCTCACCATAAGCTCCTGTATCTGATAAAATCTCCATATCAATAGCTTTTAAATTTCCATCAATGTCACTACCCAGTGTAATATCAATTCTCATTGCATGTCTGCAATAACTGGCCTCAAACACTTCTTTCCTTGTATATATAAGTTTTGATGGTTTTCTTGTTTTAAGGGTAACTGCTGCTACTAAAAATTCTCCATGAATAGCTTGCTTACCGCCATAAGCGCCTCCTACTCTTGGTTTTATAACTCTAATTTTACTAACTGACATTCCAAAAGCTTGTGCAATTATTCTCCTCATATGAAACGGTGTTTGAGTAGAGGATATGATGTTAAGTCTTCCCTGAAGGTCTATGTGAGCAAATGAGGAATGAGGTTCCATGGCAACATGTGCCTGGGCTTGAGTATAATATTTTTCTTTAACTACTACATCGCACTTGTTTAAGTCTTCTTCAATATTTCCAACTTTCATTTCATATGTGCAAGCAATATTTTTAGCTGGCTCAAAACCCATAGGAAACATTACGTGACATTCTGGCTCCGGATGTATGATAGACTCATGTGCTTCTGCTTTTTCAAAATCTAATACTGGTTTTATTATTTCATATTCTACTTCTATAAGTGCTAAAGCTTGTAGTGCAATTTTTTCATTTATTGCTGCAACTACCGCCACCTCATCCCCTATATAACGGACATACTTATCTAGTATAAATTTATCATGTGGGGATGGCTCTGGATATCCTTGCCCCGCTCTGGTTACTACATTTCGTGGTACATCTTTATAAGTTAAAACACACTCAACTCCTGATAATTCCATAGCACTTCGCGTGTTTATCTCTATAATTTTTGCAAAGTGATGGGGACTTCTTAATACCTTTATAACTAAAGCATTATTCATGGCAATATCATTAGTATACGCTGGCGCTCCCATAATAAGCCCTAATCCGTCTACCTTAGGTACTGATTTATTAACCTCCTTCATCTTTTCACCTCCAAATATTTCTTAATAGCACGCAGGTGTCCCACATAACCTGAGCACCTACATAAATTCCCTACCAAATAATGTTTTATATCGTCCTCTGTAGGATTATTGAGTTCTTTTGTCATTCCTAAAATAGCTAAAGCAAAGCCTGGGCTACAGTATCCACATTGATCTACCCCCTCTGCTACAAGGAATTCTGCTATCTCTAAAGATTCCTTTTGCACTCCCTCTATAGTAGTTATGTTATGTCCCTCGGCTTTTGCGGCATAACATGCGCATGAAGGAATAGGATGTCCATCAAGGAGTACCGTACATACCCCACAAGATCCTGTATCACAACCTCTTTTTACGCTTAAAAGCCCAATTTTTCTTAGCATATCTAATAACATCTCATCTGGTTCAATATCTATGTTTCTTTGCCCCCCGTTAATAGTTAGACTGATCTTCACTTCATCACCTCTACTATTGCCCTTTTTACAAGGACGCTACAAAGCTCTTTTCTATATTCTTTTGATGCTCTTAAGTCTGTACCAAAAATAAGTTCCTTTGAAGCTATATCTCCAGTTACTGCTGCATCATATTCATCACCTTTTGATGATTCTATATACTCCATAGCTTTTATGGCAAGTGTTGCAACCGCGGGTCTTGCCCCAACTACAATATTGTATTTATCATTTTTTTTACAAACTGCTACATTAATCATAGAGAAATCAGTACTAGTATTTTTCATAGTTTGAAATGACGCAATTCTATCATCTTTTTTAATAATTATTTTTTCTATTATATCCTTATCGATCCTTTTTTCTTTTAAAAAGTATTCTAGGTATATTTTCCCTCTTTTATGGGTGACTACTTCACAATCCAATGCTAATAATGTAGTAATCAAATCAGAAAAACCATATTTCCCATATATTGTGCCACCAACTGTAACTATATTTCTCATCTGTACTCCCATAATATCTCCTACAGTTTTAGGTATTACTCTATCATAATAATTCATTAATATCTCACTTTTCTCTAACTGCCTAAAAGTAGTGGTTGCACCAATTTCTATCGTATTATCCTTTTCAGTAATAAAATCAAGTCCTGTATTACACATATCTATAGCTAAATCCACATTTTTTTTCCCAAGTCTTATATATGCACCGCCTCCAATCACTTCAGAATTCTGCGTTGAATTTAATAAATCATAAGCTTCGCTTACACTGTTTGGTTTCACGTATCTATTTATTATCAACCTTACACCCCCTTAAAGTATTCCACTAATAGCACTTACAGGACATCTGAGCTCACAAAGTCCACAACCAAAGCAAGCCCTTATATCTACCTTGGCTTTCTTGTCAACCTTCATAGCAAAATAAGGACATATACGAGCGCATAGATTACAACCTATGCATCTTTTTAACTCTATTTTAGGATATTTGGGATTAAATCTTATCTTTTCCTTAATTAATTTAGCGTCAATTACTTCTTGTATACTATTAAACCCATAATACTGAAGAGTTTTAGGTAAATCTCTAATGATCTTCTCATATAAATCCTTACCTTTAATCATTGCTGAGGAAAGCATCTGTACAGCATCTGCTCCTGCAAGTAAAAATTCAATAACATCTTTTGCACTTGATACCCCACCTACTCCTATGATTGTAAAATCTGGCACTGCTTCTTTTATTTTATTTACGATAGCCAGTGCTATAGGTTTAATACTAGGACCCGAAGTCCAGACTTCCCCCTCTTCATTACCAAGTAATACCTTACGTTTTTCTATATCAATTATCATTGAAGGCCCTAATGAATTAATAGCAACTATGCCACTAGCACCATTTTCTTTTGCCATTTTAGCGAACCCTACAACATCCGGTATATGTGGACTTATCTTCATAAAAAACGGTTTATCTGTATTATTACGAATACTTTTAACAGTACGCGCTATAACATCTAGATCTTTCCCTACATAATGAGTTGAAACTTCAAAAGCATCTGCATATTCATTCAACTTTGGAATCAAACTATTCATATCATCTTTTGAATATCCTACGCTAACTATAATTGGCACACTACATTCTGCTTTTAATTTTGGAAGTATTTCTTCTAACCACTCTTCTGGTGGAAATTCAGACCAAAGCTCAGCATTCATTATTTTATTGTTATCCCCATATATACATGGCCTTGGAACCACGGCAGCTTTAGAGGATATTGTTTTAGTTACTAAGGCCCCAACCCCAAAACTTGCTATAGACATAATTTTATCAAAATCCCCCACGAGTGGTCCAGATGCTGGCATTAATGGATTCTCTAATTCTAAACCACAAATACTTGTACTTAAATCCATTGTTATCCCCCCTCTGCTATTCTTTCCCATAGCCTATCTGCCTCTTGTTGTGCCTTAGAGTATACTTCTTTTATATTCACTTTAGTGTTATAGTTTTTGATTAAACAATTACCATCACAATAAACCTCTCGAGGATGAAAATTATCGAAAACTCCATAAAAAACGTGTTCAAAAGCATTATCTATATTTATGTTTGTTGGCGCATTATATGGAACAATAAGCATATCTGCTTTATAGCCTTTTTTAATCCGTCCAAGCTTTATCCCTAATGTCTTAGAAGCATATTTATATCCATTGTCTATAACAACTCTTAAATCTTCTAATGTAAATGCTGCAGGACTTTTAAATCTGCTTTTCATTCCAAAAAATAAGTTTAAATATTCCCTAGTAATATTTGTACCAAGTCCATCATTACCGATAATGCAGGGTATGTTCCTTTCTTTTAATAATCTATAATCTACAAGCCCTACAGCATTGTTCATATTAGAGGTGGGGTTTATTGCTACATATGCTTTTGATTTTGCAATTATATCTGCTTCCACCTCATTTATATGAACACAATGAGCTAAAATTGAGTTTTCTTTTAATAAATTGAAATTTTGGAGTCTTTCAATTACAGTGATTCCATACTTTTGCATGCAATCATTCTCATCTTCTATACTTTCAGCTACATGAATATGAATAGGCAAATCTTCTATGCACTCTTGTATCTTTTTTAGTGTCTTGTCATTAAGGCTCATAGACGCATGCATTCCAAATAATCCCGCAGACTTTTCTGTTCTATAAGAGGTAAACTTAAGATTTTCATCTATACACTTATTGATGTCAAAGCGATCGCTAGTTTCAAAGCAAAAAATACCTCGCATTCCTACAACATTACATAGACTCTTTTTTAGTTCATCTAAAGTTCCAGTAATATCAATGCCACTAGCATGGTGATCTATAATTGTAGTAACTCCATTACTTAAACTCTCATACCCATTAATAAGACCACTATAATACACGGTTGCCTTATTACATGATCTATCAATCTTCCACCAATACTTATCTAATATATCTTTGAAACTTTTAGGATCAAAAGATATATTTATGCCCCTAGCAAATGTAGAATAGATATGAGTATGGCAATTGATAAGACCTGGCATTACAATACATCCTCTGCACTCTATTACCTCGCCCTCTGCCTTAAATTCACTCATAGGTCCTACGTCTATTATTTCATTATGGAACAAAACATACTGATTCTCTTTATAGGAATCATAATCGAATACATTAACGTTAATTAACGCTTTCATCAATATTTAAGCTCGCGAGTTATGTACTCACCCTTTCCGCCTACAAAAACGCCATCTTTAACTACAAATTTACCTCTAGAAATAGTACTGCAAACTTTTCCTGTTATCTCTATATCTTTGTAAATATTATAATCCACGTTTGAATGATTTTCGCATATAGTATATTGTGCATTTTCGTCAAACACTACTATATCTGCATCTGATCCTGGAAGCAGTGTTCCTTTTCTAGGATACAATCCATGAACTATTGCAGGATTTTTAGTAAACTTATCAATGACCTTTTCTCCAAACCTCTCGTACATAAGTGGGAACGAATATTCAACTCCGCCTATGCCCATAGGGATATCATTAATAAATTCTTTATTTTTATCAAAGGAATTAAAAGGGCAGTGATCTGTGCCTATAGTAAATATATTATCTATTTGATGGTTTAATTTTTTGACCTCACGCTCGCTTCGAAGTGGTGGGGTCATAGTATACAAATAACCATCTCTTTGTAGATAATTAGAACTCGATAAAATAAAATAGTGTGGACAGCTTTCAATTATAAAGTCTTTATTAAGAATACTATTATAGTTTTCGCTAAGTCTCTCAACAGTAGTACCGCAATTGGTATGTACAATATACATACGTCCATCTCTATACTTAGTCATTTCTGCAAGTTTTATAACTTCACTTATTTCAGATATGGCTGGCCTTGAGTTTTCGTGTTGCACAACATGTATTTTCTCCCCATCAATTACTAATCCATCATTTTCTGCATGCACAAGTAAAAGGGTTCCTGTTTCCTTAGTATTCCTTAGTAGCCTATCTATAGTTCTATCTTTTGTGAGCCTATTAGAACTTGAATAGGTTGTAAATAACTTTATTGTTGGAATTCCTAAGGTTTTTATTTCATTAATAAAGTTAATAGGTTCTTCATCTAAATCAGCAATAGTTGCATGAAACGCATAATCGATGACACTATCCTTAGCCAATGTCCGTCTCTCATTAAAAGTTTTATTCAATCCCACACTATTTTTTACTGGATTCAAAAAATCTATATATGTGGTTATACCCCCAAAAGCTGCAGCTCTTGAACCACTATAAAAATCATCTACTGAGGTATAATTATTATTCGTAAGCTTAAAATGTACATGCGGATCTATAAAACCGGGTAATATAGCTCTTCCCTTGGCATTATATTCTTCTTTAGCTTCTAACATACCACGCCCAATAGTTGATATTTTATTATCTTTTATATACAAGTTGCCTTCATACCAATTCCCGCCTATATATATTCGTCCATTTACAATTCCTAGATCAAACATTCATTACACCTTCCCCCTTCTATAAAGCATTTTAAATCATCTATCCTTTATCTTCCTCCCATAGTAAGTGTCATAACAGCTTTTGCCGTATGAAGTCTATTTTCTGCTTCATCATATACTATAGAATGAGGTCCATCTATAACAGAATCTTCTACTTCATTTCCTCTGTCCGCAGGTAGTGCATGCATATACAAAACATCTTTACTTGCTATGCTCATAATATCTTCGGTGCATTTCCATCCTTTATAAGATTGTAACAAATCATCTACGATAGCTGAATCTTGATTGTTAACCCAACTTCCCCAATTTTTTGGAATAACTACATCTGCACCTCTATATGCTTCTTCCATATTGTGAGTTATCTTGAAACTTCCACCATGTTTAATTGCATTTTCTCTTGCTTGTCTTATAACCCAAGCCGGTAAATCATAACCTTCCGGATAAGCGAGTGTTACATCCATACCATATCTAGGAAATAATAAGCTTTGAGTTAGAGGAACAGATATTGGTTTTTTATGACTAGTTGCATAAGCCCATATAATCGATACCTTGGTTTTTCTTAAATCACCAATTTTTTCTTTCATTGTCATAAGATCAGCAATTCCTTGCATCGGGTGATACAAATCGCACTGCAGATTTATTATAGGAGTAGTAGACCATTTTGCAAGCTCATTCAAATATTTATTTCCCTTTTCCCAGAAACAATTTCTGCATGCAATAGCATGGCCATATCTTGAAAGAATTATTGCAGTATCCTTTGCTGATTCTCCGTGTGATATTTGCATAGTACTTGAATCCAAATAATTTGCATGTCCCCCAAGCTGAGTAATACCTGCTTCCATAGAATTTCTAGTCCTTGTTGATTGCTCAAAAAACATAAGAAAAACCGTTTGATAAGGTATATATGGTGTCAGCGTTCCCATCGCAAACTTTTTCTTAAGATCTAATGATACCTCGAGTAGAGTATCTATTTCTTCTTTAGTCCAATCTTGAAGAGTAATGAAATTTTTTCCCCTAAATAAAGTATTCATAATAAACCATCCTTTCCTTTTGAATAGATTACAATTAGTAATGCTAATTAAAAGTGATTATTAATCCTTTATTCTCTTCCTATATATAAACTAGGAATAACTGCATACATAGCTGCCGCCTTTACTAATTCACTTTTCCAGGTTCTCTCATTTGGCGAATGTGCTTCAGCCTCATGCCCTGGTCCAAATCCAATACAAGGTATATCATATCTACCCATGATAGAAACTCCATTTGTAGAAAATGTCCATTTATCAACCAGAGGTTCCTCATTAAATAAAGCCTTATAGCAGTCTATTAAAGTTTCACAAACTGGATGATCAACATCTATTACCCAAGTTGGAAAATAAGCAGCTGTTGGGTAAACAACCCCCTTATAAGATGATTCCTCGTAATCATACATAGATACCTGGGCTTTCATATTTTTAACAGAGGCCAGATTTCTTATTTCCTCTAGTGCCTCAATGTAGGTTTCCCCATTAGTTAATCTTCTGTCTATTGAGATGGTGCAACTATCAGCTACTGCACATCTTGAGGGCGAAGTGAAAAATATTTCAGAAACAGCTAAAGTTCCTTTTCCTAAAAACTCATCATAATGAAGGGTTTCATTAAGACTTTTCAAGTCGTTTATTATAGGAGCCATTTTATAAATTGCATTCTCTCCTCTCTCCGGTGCACTTCCATGACAACTTAAACCATGAGTAACTAGTTTTATCTCCATTCTCCCTCTGTGCCCTCTATATATGTTGCAGGAGGTAGGTTCTGTAATCACAACAAATTCGGGCTGGATTTTATCTTCATTTATCATGTACTGCCAGCAAAGTCCATCACAATCTTCTTCTTGAACTGTACCTGTAATAAGCAAAGTATAGTCACCCTCCATATCTAAATCTTTAATTATTTTCGCAGCATAAACCATAGATGCCATACCACCCTTTTGGTCACTACCACCACGTCCTATAATCACTTCCATGTCTTCGTATCCTTTATATGGGTCATACTGCCATAAATCTTTATCACCTATACCCACTGTGTCTATATGTGCATCCATAGCTATAACATGTTTCCCACGCCCTATAGTCCCAATTATGTTCCCCATTTTATCTATGTCTATCTTATCAAAACCAACCTTTTGCATTTCCTCTCTTATTCTCTCAATAACCTTAGCCTCATCACAACTTTCACTAGGAATAGCAATCATGTCACGTAGAAACCTTGATATGTCCCCTTTGTACTCTTCTGCTTTCTGTAAGACCTTTTGAAAATCTACATTCATAGAAAACCCTCCTTCTATTAATCTATATTTTAAAATTTCTTCAATTAAAGCCTGGTAATTCGTACAATCCATCCCAAAGAATATTCCTATAATTTATGGGATCCGTATCTCCTTCAGTACTAAAGAGCAGTATCGTAGAATTTTCATCTAATTTAAGCTGTTTTTTTATAACCTGTGCATATTTTTTTTGCATAATTATTGATAATAACCCTATTCCAACAGCCCCTGATTCTCCTGAAACAATTTTCTCATCCTCACCTATAGGATTCGCAAGAATTCTCATACCTCTTGCAGTTACATAATCAGGGCAAGTACAATAACAATTCGCAAAATCTCTTATTATCTCCCACCCTATAGGTATAGGTTCTCCACAAGCAAGGCCTGCCATAATAGAATGAAGCGTTCCTTCTACTATATGAGGTTTACCGTCATTAATGGATGCAGACTTAAACATACATGCTGCATAAGTGGGCTCCATAATTGTTACAATAGGACAATCACCTTTAAATAAATTTGCATATGCTCCAAGAACCCCTCCAGCCATTGCACCTACTCCAGCTTGTAAAAAAACATGTGTGGGCATCGCATCTTTTAAATCTTTAAGTTGCATAAAAGCCTCATACCCCATAGCAGAATACCCCTGCATAATCCACTTAGGTATCTCAGTATAACCATCCCAGGATGTATCCTGCACCACTTGGAATCCATTTTCTTTAGCTTTATTTTTCGCATATCTAACCGTATCATCATAATTGAGATTTGTTACTATAGCCTCTGCACCTAGTTCTCTAATAGCTTGGACCCTTATAAGGGTCGTTCCCTTTGGTAAATATATTACTGCCTTTAGGCCAAGTTCTTTAGCCGTCCAGGCTACGCCTCTGCCGTGGTTACCATCTGAGCAGGTAACAAACGTAATTTCTCCAATCAATTTATGTGCTTCCGTAGACTTTAAATATTCAAAACTAGTATCTTCAATATGTACACCTAGCTTTTGACATAAAAACTTACCAATGGCATAGGTTGCTCCGAGCATTTTAAATGAATTAAGGTTTGCTCTTTTAGATTCATCCTTAACATAAATACTCTTTATGCCAAGTACCATGGCTAAACTTTTTAGGTTGACTAGTGGAGTAATGTTATACTCTTTAATGGTTTCATGATAAGTTTTTACTTTTTCAAGTTCCTCACGAGATAAAAATTTTGGATAACTTTCCGATTTACCTTTGTATCTATTATCAGAAAAAATAGCATGTATTTTATTTTCATGTAATAAGTCCATAAATACCCCCCTCCCAATATCATATTTAAAAGTTTACTAAAAAATTACCTAAAAATAAAAAAGTATATATTACTACAAATATATTGTATGAAATATATCTTCATAAAATTACTGATTTATAAATTATTTTTGGGGTGTACCATGCAAGAATAATAAAAGCTATAGAGCAAACATATATTAAACATGGAGCTTAATGTTTTAATAATAAAATTTTATATTGAAAGCAAGGAGGACAAAATATGTCAAAAAAATTAGTATGGGGACCTACTTTTGAAGAAATGCTTAATCCAGAAACAATTCGTACTGATATACGCGAAAAAGCTTTGAAGGCCAGAATTGAAACTCCATTAGATCCTATAAATTTATTTAACATTAATTGGACGGATTCCAATGGTAACATGAGCTATATGGTTATTCCGAAAGAACTCACAGGAGTTTCTGCAAATATAATAGTTATGTATAGTAAAAACTTTCCAACAGGTAGTCATAAGGTTGGTGCAACATATTCCGTTACCATGGAAAAACAGTTATCAGGTGAAATAATACCTGGCAAAGATACTATAGTTTTTCCGTCCACTGGCAATTACGGTATAGGTGGTTCCTGGACAGGTCCTCGTATGGGTTATACTACAAAAGTAATTCTTCCTGAACTTATGAGTAAAGAGCGCTTTGAAAAAATTGAATATTATGGTGCTACTTATATTAAAACATCTGGCTGTGAAAGTAGCGTTAAAGAGATATATGATAAATGTTGGGAGCTTAAAGCCGCGAGCCCTAATAACAAAATTATGAATCAGTTTGAAAGTTTTGGTAATTACTTATTCCATTATCATGTAACAGGAAATTCAATTAACAAAGTAGTATCGAGCCTTAAAGAAAAAGGCATCGGTAATGGTAAAGTTTCCGCACTAGTTTCTTCTATGGGTTCTTCAGGCACTATAGCCTCTGGAGATAGATTAAAACAGTTATACCCCGAAACAAAGATAATTGGGTTAGAGCCAGTTCAGTGCCCAACTCTATACTGTAATGGTTTCGGTGATCATGATATACAGGGAATTGGAGACAAACATGTTACTTGGATACACAATGTTATGAATATGGATGCAATGATATGTATTGACGATATGGAAAGTAAAAAGGGACTACAACTATTAACAAGTGATATAGGTAAAAAATATCTTATAGATGTCGTCGGAATGTCAAAAGAAAGTGTATCACTGCTTTCACAAATACTAGGTATATCTGGAGTTTGCAACTTGATTGGGGCTATTAAGACTGCTAAGTATTATGAAATGACTGAAAATGATAATATATTCACCATCTGTACTGATACCATAGATAGGTATCATTCAGTAATGGATAATCTAGATAATGAGTTTGGAACTATGAATAAAACTGAGGCCGCTGTCAGATATAACTGCATTTTTAAAAATATTAAACTAGATTATATCCAAGAAGGTACCTATGCAGCCAGAAAGAGATGGCATAACTTAAAATACTATACTTGGGTTGAGCAACAAGGCAAAACCGCCTTTGAATTAAATGCTCAAAAATCACAAGATTATTGGATGGAAAAACAAAATCAAATTAAAAGTATTGATCATAAATTAAAGCAGGCAAGAGGATTTTAACTAAATCTTCAAGATAAATATCAACTTTAGCCGATGACCAGCTACGTTAGTCTAGTAGCATCATCAGTTGCTAAATAAGGCGGTGTATAATGAATGAGTTTATGAAACTTGCAATAGATGAAGCATTAGACGGAATGAAAAGCAATGATGGTGGCCCTTTTGGCGCTGTTATTGTAAGAAATGGTGAAATTATTAGTTATGCTCATAACGAGGTCGTTAAAACTAATGATCCAACTGCACATGCTGAAGTTACAGCCCTTAGAAAGGCTTCTAGTAAGCTTTCCAGGTTTGATTTATCAGATTGCGAAATATACTCATCTTGTGAACCTTGTCCCATGTGCTTTGCTGCGATTCATTGGGCAAAAATAAAAAAGCTCTATTATGGTGCAACTAAAGAAGATGCTGCAAATATTAATTTTGACGACCGATATATTTATGATGTAATAAAAGGGACTGCTAAAAAATTACAAGTTGAGGTGATACAACTTGATAGAGAAGAAAGCCTTGAACCTTTTCGTAAATGGAAAATGAAAATAGATAAAACTGAGTATTAAACCATAAAAACAAAGCACTTACGTTCACTAATCTGAATGTAAGTGCTTTATAACTTATGTCCATATATCTAAGTAAAATTATTTTAACACTTCCAAATTAACACAAGTATCTGGCTTTTCACCATTTAACACTTTAATAATATTTCCAGCTGCAATTAATCCCATATTTGTTCTTGTTTCCATTGTAGCTGAAGAAATATGAGGAACAATTGAAACATTATACATATCTAAAAGTTCTGGTTCAATATCTGGTTCATGTTCAAACACATCCAGTCCAGCTCCCCATATTTCACCCTTTTTAAGAGCTTTAACTAATGCTTTTTCATCAATAACTGGACCACAACATGTATTAACAATAACTGAGGTATTCTTCATCATAGAAAATTCTTTTTCACCTATATAATGTATTGTAGAAGGCAAAAGTGGTACGTGCAGCGAAACAAAGTCAGATTGCTTTAACAATGTTTCTTTATCCACATAAATAGCCTTTAATTCCTTTTCCATTTTATGATTTCTAATTATATCTGTATAAAGTATCTTCATATCAAAAGCCTTTGCTTTCTTTGCAAAGTTAGAACCAACTCTCCCTGCTCCTACAAGCCCTAACGTTTTACCTGTTATTTCTCGTCCAAGAAACATCATGGGATCACAAGATTGAAAAGCGCCATTTCTTGTGAATTTATCTGCTGAAACAATTCTTCTAGATACTACCATAAGTAGTGTCCATGCAAGATCCGCAGTAGCATCATCGAGCACATCCGGTGTATTTGTAATTATTACTCCATTCTTAGTAGCTTTAGCTATGTCAATATTGTTGCATGCTACACCGTAGTTAGCAAATATCTTACACTTTTCGCCCGCTGCCTCAAGCACATCTTTATCAATAATATCAGTTAAAAGACATAGAACTGCATCCTTACCTTTTACCTTTTCTATTAATTCTTCTCTTAATAAGGCTCTATCACGAGGATTAATTTCCACATCAAAATGCTTTTGTAAAAGTTCAATAGCTCCATTTGGAATTCTTCTTGTAATGTAGACTTTTTTCTTATCCATATATTCCACCTCCTATTAATACTAGATCCATTTATTTTATCAAAGCTAAGCTAATGTACTACTAACCTATTTTCTTTAAACCCCTTTTTTCATTATAAATAAAAGCAAAAACTGCTGTTGTTATAATAATTAACGTTCCTATAATACTTAAAACATCTGGAACTTCTGACCAAACTATAAACCCTATAATAGCTGAAAACACTATACTAGTGTAGTCATAGATTGATACCTCTGATGCTGGCGCAAACCTATAAGCATTTGTTAAAGCAAATTGTGCAATTCCAGCAAAAATTCCTATCCCTAATAAATAAATGAATTGGATTATTGTAGGTTTTTGATAATTAAACATCATTAATGGAAACATTACCGCTACCGAAACAAAAGAAAAATAAAATACAATAGTTGAAGGTTTTTCTCTATCTCTTAAAAACCTAATTATTGTATATGTAGACCCTGCACACATAGCAGATAAAAATCCTGCGAGTGATGGAATAACCGAAAGATTAAATTGCGGTTTAATAATTAAAAGAGCTCCTATAAAAACAATTATTAATACTGGAATCTGGATTTTAGTAAGCTTCTCCTTTAAAAAAAATACAGCAAATATAGTTACAAAAAAAGGTGATGTTTTATTAAGCATACTTGCATCTGATAATACTAAATAATTTATAGCATAAAAACTTAGAATTACGCCCATTAGTCCGAGTAACGATCTAGATAACAAATATTTCTGATTTTGTTTCTTTCCAAAAAAACTCACCTTAGTGTTTTTTATCATAATACATGCAATCCCTAAACTTACTAAATTTCTATAAAATACTTTTTCGAATAGTGGAATATCACCTGCAAGTTTTACCATTGCCCCCATAATTGCAAATGCTAAAGCAGATATCAATATAAGTGCAATTGCTTTAGGTTTATTATCCATTCTTCACAACCTCTCGAATATAAGTTCATTTTTTAGCTTTCCTATTTCTTTTATAATATTCATTTTTCTCAAACAATACGTGATTTTTCTAGCCTTAAAAACAGTTATTGCTAATGTTTTTGCTAAATTTTTATTTGTAAAGTTCTCTGGTAATTCTTCAGGTAAAAACATTAAAAAATCTTTTTCTTCTCTAAATGTTACTTTTTCAATTACCTCAAGAAGTTTCCTATCCTTTATACTAATACCTTTTCTTCTCCAACTTCCTTTACCATCTTTGCATCTTATTTCTTCCTCTTTAGTCATTAAGATTTCTAATATAAAATTATCCTCTGCCATTAAATCAGGTATTCTAATTAATTCATCAAACAAATTCACTAATTTACCTTTCTTAGGCGATTTTCTCCTACTAATTACTCCACCCGCTACTTCAGTTGTTACTATATATTTCTCAACAGCTATAGGATGTACTAGCATAACTTTATTATACTTAACTAAGTCTCTAAGTTTATTTCCAATTGCGCTAAAATTTTTTGTTTGTATTTCAATTAATGAATCTTCCCTTACTAAATCAATTACATACTTATCAATTTTCACTTCAAATCTGTCCCCTGGAACAACATACCATTGCTTGATAGATGAATGTAAAGATTTTTCATTTTTTATATTTATTCCATTTTGCTCATAAATTAAGACTACATCTTCTGCTTCTCCCATTATTTCTCCTAACATTGTAATAAACACCTAAAAATCTTATTAGAATTTAAACTAAGCTTCTTATATTTATATAGTAATTATAACAGAAATATTAAACAATTAAAATTAAAATATGTAAATATAAGGTATTTGTATAATAAGTTACATTGAAACAAATAACAAGATAATATGATTTCTATTTTTCTTAATGTGCCTAAATCTGTATCAAATCATAATATAAAATAATATAATACTAAAAGGTGATGTAATATGAAAATTGCAATATTATCTGATACTCATGCTAAAAAACATAGTGATAAACTTTTTGAATTAATAGATAATTTATATGTAGAATCTGATATGATAATTCATGCAGGTGATTATATTTCAAACAGCGTTGTATCTAAATTAAAAGAGCATAAAAACTTTGTTGGCGTATGGGGAAATAATGATAAAGGATCTATTAGGAATTTGTTAAAGGAAAAAATAATTTTAACTATAGAAGGATATAAAATTGGTCTATATCACGGCCATGGTAATAGCAAAACCACATTGAACACAGCTTACGATAAATTTTCTGCTGATAAAGTAGATATAATCATCTTTGGTCACAGTCATCAGCCTCTTGTTTTAACTAAAAACAAGATACTTATGATAAATCCAGGTTCACCATCTTGTAAAAGACGTGAGTTATGGTATTCTTATGTTATTTTAGAAATACAAAATAAAAAAATTAGTGTTCAGTTAAAATTATTTAAATGATTACAATATTAATACATCTTTTATTATAAAAAAAAGTCTACCAATTTGGTAGGCTTTTTGTATATTAATACTCTTCTACTTCAGTAACTTCATATCCTACTTCTTCAAGAGCATCTGTAATATCATTATCAGTTACATCATCGTCAAATTCTGCTATAGCACACTTTTCTTCTAACTCAACTTTTACTTTAGTAGCACCAATGTCTAGTAACGCTTCTTTTACATGGCTTACACAATGTGAACAACTCATTCCATCAATATATATTTTTTTCTTCATTTAAAATTCCCCTTTCAATTGCTAATTTATACTATTATATATTTAAACGTTAAATTATATAATCAATAAGTCAATTTAATTTTATAATAATCCCTAAAGTTATCTTTGTCTACCCTTATTTAATAATATCAATAATAAACGTAAATTTATATTTACTATTACAACTTAAAACTTAATATAAAAGCACCAAAAATGTATATAAATTCAAAATTATCGGTTTACCTAAAGTATTATATCCAAAAAAATGAATTAAATTCTCATTACTTATTAATTTTTATTTCAGCAGTTTTTTTCATTCCTGTAATTATAAATAACATTAGTCCTACTGCCGTAATAATATCTCCTATACTTATGGCAAAATTCCTCAAAAAAGTTAGTGGAATAACATCTCCTAAAAACCAAAATATAGTATCCCTATTTATTAGTGTGTATAGTCCTTCTTTGCTTATATCTAATGTTATCCCCGCGGCCTCTGCCGCTTTAGCACTAACTGGCATTGCTCCTCCATTTAAGAAAATTGGAATAGCGTTAAGTAAAAAGCCTACTCCCATAAGCACTATATATTTATTTTTTCTGTTAAAATAAACAAAAACTACTAATAAAATATACATTATAGAATCTAATATATATGTAAATTCACCTATATTAAAAATCCCTTTACGTATACAAATAATAATAAATACCTCTATAAAAAATGATATAAATATAAGATATGCACCTTTTATATCTACATTCTCTAAATTCTTCAATCTTCCTTTTAATACATATCCAATTATAATTGCAAAAAACAAACCCTCAATAAACATTTTAAACCTCACCTTGTTTTTTTTGTTTCTCTAGTACCCTAAAATATGCTTCAACTACTTTTGGATGAAACTGACTACCTGAATGTTTTTTAAGTTCTTCAATAATTACATCCTGACTTAAAGCCTTTCTATAAGGCCTATTTGTAGCCATAGCATCAATAGAATCTGCTAGTTGAACAATAAAAACGCTAAGGATTAGCTCATCATCTCTTTTACCATCAGGATATCCTTTTCCATCATATCTCTCATGATGGTGACGTACTATTGGTAATATATTTTCAAGATTTTTAATATCTTTTAGAATATTATATCCTATAAGTGGATGTTTTTTTATTACATTAAATTCATCATCCGTAAGTTTACCAGGTTTATTTAGAATATGATCATCAATTCCAATTTTTCCAACGTCATGTAGCAGAGATGCCATATTTAACTGTTCAATTTTCCATTCTGAATATTTCAGTTCTTTTGCTATACTTCCTGAAATTTCAGCCACTCTTTTTGAATGTCCTTGTGTGTATACATCTCTTGCCTCTATCGCAAGCATAAGAGCATCTAAGGTTTCGACATATTGAGATTTTGTTTGAATATATAAGGAGAAAGTGTATCTTGCTAATACTATAGGGACTAATACAAGAAGCACACCGACGTAACTATATAAATTGAATAGATATGCTAATAAAATACCGAAAGGAGTCATAGCAAAAGTATTTAATAATACTAATTTGAAATTGATTAAAAATGAATATATAATACCTTTTTTATTAGTTATTGAATATACCATTGATATAATAAAAGTGTTAATTATATAAAACACAATACCAAACACAATAATCGGTAGTAGATTGCTATCTAGTCTACCCTTATAAGTAGTCCCACCTGTTAGTTTGTAAAAATAATTACCATAAATAATTGGTAATGTAAATCCACAGCAATTAAATAAGGTTCCATAAAAAGGTGTGTTAAATACATGCTTATATTTGCTATCTACTTTAAAGGCTCTACATATAAATCCAAATACTAAAATTATTATTGCATTCAATGTGCCAAATAAAATAAAAGAAGCAACTGTAATTGCAAAACTTGTACTAAAAGAAATGTTTCTGTACGTTACTGTAATACTTTCCGTTAACGCAGTTAAAAATATAAAAAATATAAGAATATCAAACCTTACTGGAAAATAATTCGATGATTCTGTTTTAAAGAAAACAAGGAAAGACATAAAAGTTAAAAGATAAATAGTAAAAAGATATATTTTAAAATTTAAGGGTAGTTTCTTCATTGTTTCCCTCCTATATATTAAAGGCCGATTACCTATCTAACTAAAAAATCCAACTTGCTGTTGATCCACCTGCTATAGCAAGTGCTAAGATAACTAGTAAAATTGTACTTATTTTCTTCATAATTAATCCCCCCCCCTCTATTTAAATTAGTAGGGCATTCTATGCCCTAACACCAATTTCTTCTAGCATAGGCAAGTAAAATAATTGTTTCTTTAACTAATCTAAATATATTATATGGCATCGGCCTTTAAATCAAATTCATAAGCCACTTAGTGACTTTTAACAACTCTATTAATTGTTAAATTTACTTTTCATTCTATTTATATCTACAATAGTAACTTTTGCGATAGCTTTATTGGTATTATTTCTTGAAATATAAAAAATCCATGATATGTACTTAGTTTATGTAATCATAAGCAATATGCCACCATTTAATAACAGTATGCAATCCTTATAAACAGTTCTTTTTTATAGTATTACTACTAATTTAATATTAACATAATGCTAAGAATTAATATACAATATCTTCTTTATAATTTACTGCTTTTTTCTATATTTTATTATATAAAAGTATAAAATCCACAACGAAGGTTTTTAATCACCTTGGTTGTGGATTTTTTATTCTACATTATGCCTTCGAAGTTTCGTTCAAGAAAATTTACTCAAAAGCACTAAGTACTCTATCTAATATACCATTTATATGAGCTATTGCTATACCAAAATTAGTGATAGGTAGTTCTACTATATTAGCTTTTTTAATTCTTGACATTAACTGCTGTCTATTAAACATACAAGCTCCACAATGGACTATTAGCTTATATCCACTTAACTCCTCTGGAAAACTGCTTCCTGCACAAACTGTTATATCTAACTTTCCCCCTACTTTTTCTGCAAGCCACATAGGTAATTTTTCTCGCCCTATATCACCTTCAAGTGGATGATGGGTGCAAGCTTCAGCTATAAGCACTTTATCTCCTGGTTTCAGTGTATCTATAGCTCTTGCGCCTTTAACTAAGGTGTTTAAATCTCCCTTATACCTAGCCATAAGTATAGAAAAAGAAGTAAGGGGAACATCCTTTGGTATAATAGCATTCACTTTCTTAAATACCTGAGAATCTGTAATTACTAAATCTGGTTTCTCCTTTAGAGAAGCTAAAATATCGTCTAATTCACTATCTTTTACTACCAGTGCCATTGCATCATTATCAAGAAGATCTCTTATTATTTGAACCTGCGGTAGTATTAGTCTTCCTTTTGGGGCTTGAATATCTTGAGGTGCCACTACCAATACTTTTGCCTTAGGCTTTACTATATCACCAACAATTGTACTTTTTTCAAAATCCTCAGGCGCAGCAGCCATAATTGCTTTTTTTAATTCATCAATATTTAATCTATCCTTAGCATTAACTTTTACAAATGATATATCTATTACCTTTTGGATATGTTCTATTAATATATCATTTTTATCAATTTTGTTTATTACCCCAACTACTGGTATTTTTCTTTCCTTTAAATCTTCATACCATACCTTTTCAAAAGATAAATCAGCCCCATCACCATCTATAACTAAAAGTGCTAGATCTGTTTTATCCATAACTTCCTTGGTTTTTTTAATTCTAAGCTCTCCGATTTCCCCTTCATCATCAAGTCCTGCAGTATCTATAAGGACGACAGGTCCTATTGGAAGAAGCTCCATTGCCTTATAAACTGGGTCTGTTGTAGTTCCTGCCAAACTAGAAACTAATGCTATATCCTGCGATGTAAGTGCATTAATTAAACTTGACTTACCCACATTTCTTTTCCCAAATATAGCTATATGAAGTCTATTAGAATTTGGTGTTTGCTGCATAATATAACCTCCTCCTGTTCTTTAGGTTGATTTTATAGTTGCTAATATATATTATTTTAATTATTTTTTAATTATTTTTTTGTGCAATCAGAAAATTCTAAATTTATTAAACAACATAATTATACAAAATTTAATCATTGATTGTCAATGTTTTATCATCTGTATATTCCTACTGCTGTTTTATCCTATTAATAAATTATCTATGATAATTGGCTTTAAATTTTTAATGTTATCTGTTTTTAAGTAAATTCTGTATATAAATATATAATGCTTTAATACATTTTTCTTTGGGTACACTAGTAATAACAAAAACTAAAGGTGAGTGATATTATGAATTTTAGAAAAAGAAATATCCTATTTGTTTTTACAACAATTATTATATGTTGTTTATTTGCTAGCCTCTCTCCTAAAGTTAATATTAAAAAAAACACCCAGGCCTTTGCGCCTCTAAATACGTCATTTAAAGACTCTGGCGATTATAAAGTTTCAAAATATGTTTATTTAACTTTTGATGATGGTCCAACCTATGTTGTTACAGATGCACTATTAGATGCATTAAAAAAGGAAAGAATAAAAGCTACTTTTTTTGTAGTTGGCAAAGAAATAATAGGCAGAGAGATAATTCTTAAAAGAATATATAATGAAGGCCATGGCATCGGTCTTCACACTTACAGTCACAATTTCAAGAAAATATATAGAAGTACAGATGAATTTGTTAATGAGATGAAAAAAACTTCTAAAAAAATTGAAGAAATTACAGGAACTACTCCTAAAATAATAAGATTCCCAGGTGGTAGCTCTAAGCGCCTCAATGCTTTTACGTTAAACGATCTCCATAAAAATAATTTTAAAGTGTATGATTGGAATGTTAATTTATGTGATGGTGTAAATCCTAATTTAAGTGTTTCGCAACTTATTAAAAATTCAAAAATTATTAAAGGTAATGAAAATTTGGCTATAATCCTTATGCATTGCAATTCTAATAATAAAAACACTGTAAAAGCACTTCCTGGAATAATAAAATATTATAAAGATTTAGGTTATGAGTTTAGAGCTATTACTGAAAACACGCCTGAATATTATTACAAATTTAAGACTAAAAAAACCTCACTTTAAAGTGAGGTTACTGCTATAATTGCGTTTTAATTTATGTTCTAGAATAAATGGTTTTTTATTTCTTTTTAAATCTTAATTTACTTATCATTAAGTAAGATAATACAACCATCAAAAACATAGTAGGTCCTAAGTTTGAAGCTTTGTTAAACATAAGTAAAGCATACAGAGCTAAAAATGTTCCTGTAATTGTAATCGGAATTCCTGAGAAAACGCCATCAAAATCTGTTATATTATATTTTGCTAATCTATATGCACCTGCTACGGGAAAAATTAATACCATCAAATATCCAATTGAACCTAACTGAGTAAAATTATAAATATTAAATATTAATATTGAAGGCGCTACACCAAATGATACTAAATCACATAATGAATCTAGTTCTTTACCTAAATCATTTTCTACATTTAAAAGTCTAGCTATTTTACCATCATATCTATCAAATATTCCTGCTAAAAGAATAAACATTGCTGCTAATTTATAATTTCCATCAAAACTCATAAGTATAGACATAATTCCACAAGACATATTGCTTAAGGTAAAAATGTTTGGTACAGCATTTTTTATTTTAACCATCTATATCACTCCTATCCTTATAATTATAACATAACATATATAGTTATTCTTTAGTATTATATAACATAATTATTAAATTAACCTTAAATCCTTTATATTATAAGTTATATAATGTTTTTATATACATCTCCTGCTTAATTAACAATACAAAATTAATATTATAATAAAAAAATACTTGTACACTATTAAAACAAATAAAAAAAAGACCAGCATATTTTGCTGGTCCTATTTTGCTATTATCTTTCAACAATAACTGCAGTTCCTTGGCCGCCACCTATACATAGTGTAGCAAGTCCTTTTTTAGAATCTCTTTTTATCATTTCATGTATTAATGAAACAAGTATTCTTGCTCCTGAAGCTCCTACTGGATGTCCAAGTGCTATAGCTCCACCATTAACATTTACTATCTCTTGATTAAATCCTAAATCTTTACCTACAGCTATTGATTGAGCAGCAAATGCTTCATTAGCTTCTATTAAATCTAAATCTGCTACAGTCATTCCTGCTTTTTTCAAAGCTTTTTGAGTTGCAGGAACTGGACCGTATCCCATTATTTTTGGATCTACTCCAGCTGAACCATAAGATTTAATAGTAACTAAAGCTTTAACTCCTAATTCATCTGCTTTAGCCTTTGACATTACTATAAACATAGCTGCTCCATCATTTATTCCTGATGCATTACCTGCTGTTACAGTACCGCCTTTTTTAAATGCTGGTTTTAATTTATTCAATTTTTCTATAGTTGATCCAGCTTTTGGGTATTCATCTGTATCAAATACTATTGGATCGCCTTTTCTTTGAGGAATTATAACTGGAACGATCTCATCTTTAAATTTGCCATCTTTTATAGCTTTTTCAGTTTTTAATTGACTTTTTAAAGAAAATTGATCTTGATCTTCTTTTGTTATATTCCACTTTTCTGCAATGTTCTCTGCTGTAACGCCCATATGATAATCATTGAATGCGTCCCAAAGAGAATCATTAATCATAGTATCAACCGTTTTACCATTTCCCATTCTTGCACCCCATCTATTGACTGGAAGTACATATGGAGCATTACTCATGCTTTCAGTTCCACCTGCTAAAACTATATCTGCATCTCCACACTGAATAATTTGTGCTGCTAAACTTACAGATCTTAGTCCTGAACCACATACCTTATTTATTGTAAGTGCTGAACTTGCATCAGCCAAACCTGCATTTATAGCTATTTGTCTTGCAACATTTTGTCCAAGTCCTGCTTGTATAACGTTACCGATTATAGCTTCTTCTATTAATTCTGGTTTAATACCTGCTCTTTTTATAGCTTCTTTAGCTGCAGTTACTCCTAATTGTACAGCTGTTACTTTTGATAATGCTCCACCAAAAGATCCTATTGCTGTTCTTGCGGCTGCTACGATTACTACTTCTCTCATATTAACCCCTCCATTAATTTTTTTTTAATTTATTGTTGCTACATAATAGGAATTCATCATCTGCTTTAAAAGTTTCCCTATGTATATGTATATAGTATAAGCATTTTTCATGCCAAGTATTCCACCTTGCGCAAAGCTCATCATACCAACCTCTTCCAATATTGTAAGGCTAATTATAATTACAACTGTATACTTAGTTAACATTAATAACTGTAACTGCTTGTCTTAGTTTAGCTTGTTAATATTATAACTAATATGTTAAAAAAATAACTAAAAGTACTTTCAATGTATTGATATGAGTAAGCTTTAAATTTTCCCTAATATCCTCAGTTGTAATAGAGTATCTATTATTTATATAAAAATAGCACATGTACATAGTGTTTACATGTGTACTATTGTAGATTAGCCAATTTCATTAAATTATATCTATTTAATTTTTTATATAATCCAGCTCTACTAAGCCCCAATATCCTCGCCGTTTCTTTTTTATTTCCACCTGTCTTTTTTATACACTCCATAATAAGGTCTTTTTCAACAGTCTCAACAACCTCTTTTAGATAGTTATTTTCTAATGAATATTTTTTTATCTTATTTGCTGTTATCTTTTCAGGTAAATGCTTAGGCATTATACAAAAGTCCGCATCAAGCATGTTAATAGCTCTTTCTATTACATTTTCAAGTTGTCTTATGTTTCCTGGCCAACTATATGATTTTAGATAACCAATAGCTTCTGTAGAAATACCTTCAGAATAAATGCCCTGTTTTTCGCATATTTTTATTCTTAACTGATTTGATAACTCTTCAATATCTTCTATTCTTTCTCTTAATGAAGGTATTTTTAAATGCATAACATCCAACCTATAATACAAATCTTCTCTAAATTTTCCATCTTGAATCAACTTTTCTAATGACTTATTAGTAGATGCAATTATTCGCACGTCGATTTTTATAGCATCGTTTCCACCAACTTTTACCAATTCTTTTTCTTGAATAACTCTTAGAAGTTTAACTTGCATATTCATAGGCATATCACCAATTTCATCTAATAATATAGTACCACCATTTGCATGTTCAAACTTACCTCTCTTACCTGATTTTTTAGCACCCGTGAAAGCACCTTCCTCATAGCCAAACATTTCTGACTCAAAAAGCTCTCTTGGAATAGCTCCACAATTAATTTTTATAAATGGTTTTAAACACCTTCTACTAGCATTGTGAATAGAATGAGCGAAAAGTTCTTTACCAGTTCCACTTTCTCCAGTAATTAAAACGTTTGAGTCTATTTTTGCCACTCTTTTCGCAAGGTTCATTACTTCTAAACTTTTAATACTTTCACCTATAATGTTATCAAAAGTATATATTGCTTTTTGATCTGTGCTTAGTTCCTTTTTACTGTATTCAACTTCTTTCTCTAAATTACTTAGATTATTACCTAATATTTTAAAATTGCAATAATCCTTAAACATTACTTTTCCAATTGCCCCAACAATTATACCATCTTCCTTTATAGGAACCCTCATAGAAATCATTTTATGACCATTAGTTTCTTGAATCACTCCGTACTCTTTTTTACCAGTCCTTGCAACTATATGTAATTTTGTATTCTCAATAACTTCTGTTACATGTTTTCCTTCTGGATTTTGGCATTTAATAAATTCTTTATATCCATTACTCATCATAGTTATAATTCCATTCTCATCTACTACAACTACAAATTCATCTAAAGTATTAAATATTGTTTTTATAATGTTCCCTCGAGTTATATCCTCTTCTGAATGAACTAATAACTTATTATCTATTTTTTCACTAAATATTTGGAGTCCACCTATAACTTCTCCATTTCGACTTATAACTTTACGGGTAACAATAAATTCTCCCTCTTCTTTATTCAATTGTGCTTCTCCATTTTTAATTACACTTAATAATTCACCATACGGGAATATATTTAAAATATATTTTCCTATGCTACTTTCTGCATCAACCTTCAACATTTTTTCAGCTGCATTATTAATAATTTTTATAATTCCTTTTTTATCTATAACAATAACACCTTCATTAATATCACATATAACTTGATTGTAGTAATCATTAATTGTACCCATTTGTCACCTTCTTTTAAGCTTATAACCCAATTATAAAGTTCATAGTTTTATTAATCAAGATATTTATAGTTTATTTATTTTGCCTGTGTCACACTCTCATATATAATTAATAATATATAGTAAAAATTTATTATTATCATCTTTAAATAACCATTTCTTAATTGTATCTGTGAATTTATAATTGCTTCACAAATCTAGATACATATTAAGGAAGGAGGTGATATAACTTGAGAAGCATAAAAAATTCAAATAACGGAAATATAAACTGCTTTAATATAGATTTAAGCACTTGTAAGTATTTAGGGCAAGGACGTAATGGGAAAGTCTATTTATTGCCTGATGGCAATGCTTTAAAGATATTTTTTAAAGAAGCAAATTGCAAACATGAATATGAAATATTAAAATCTGTTGAAGGAAATAAACATTTTCCTAATGTTTATGAATATAACAGTAACTGCATGATAAGAGACTATGTTGGCGGGGTACTAATTGAAAATTATATTATGCAGTACGGTCTTAGTGCTAATTTATCTAAAAATTTAATTGAATTAATTAAGGATTTTAAAAATTTAGGTTTCACTAGACTCGACATTAGATGTGAGCATATATTTGTTCAAGAAGATGTGTCTATTATGATTATTGATCCCAGACGGACCTATGACAAAATCATTCCGTACCCAAATTCAATCTTAAAAAGTTTATATAAATTAGGTGTATTAGATGATTTCTTCAACACCCTACAAAATACAGATATACAATTATATAAGGATTGGAGCACAAAATATATTTTTGATATTAATAATGGTATACATTATTAGTATTTAATAGAAAGTTAATTGTTAATAAACAAGCTATATTAAAAACTCAGCACCAATTTTATGTTTTATAGTAGGATTTAATTTCATACCCTAAAACACATAATTGGTGCATTTCAATTGTTTTACTCTACTGTAATTGCATTAACAGGACATTGTTCTTCTGCATCCTTTGCACTACTTAATAAATTTTCTAGCACTTCATCTGATGATGCCACGGCTTTTCCATCTTCATCCATTTCGAAAATTTCAGGACATACTTCTGGGCACAATCCACATCCAATACATGTATCCTTATCAACGTGAGCTTTCATTAATATCACTCCTTTAATTCATTTTTTCTTTTACTTATATATATTTCCTTAATAACATAGTAATATACTTGCACTAAAAAGTAAGTATCCTCCGTTACCAAGAACTTGCATAATACTCTAAAAATATTAATTATAAATTCATGAGATTTATTTATGATATTAATAGTTCATTTGGGCAACATAAATAATAGAGGAGGTGATATTATGAATAGTAAGAATATTAAGAGTTTAAATACCATTCTCGAAGGTGAATATATGGCTATTAAAAGTTTTGATGCCTTAATCGAGCATGCAAACGCTGTAATCACTAAAAATGAACTACAAAAAATACAGCAAACTCATAGGCACCACGCTTCTCAAATCTGTACTAAAATACAGAACCTCGGTGGTAATCCATCAGAAAGTGTAGGAATTCAAGGTGTAGTAGCAGAGACTATTTCGAATATAAAGCATATTGGTACTACTGATAATACTGCTTATCTCAAAGAAGCACTTCAAGATGAGTACATGGGTATAAAAGCTATAAAGGAATTATTAGCTGATAACACTAATTCTAGTAGCTCGAAGCTTTTAAATAATATAATAACTCAACATCAAACTAATATTAACTCACTTAATACCCTTATTAGTACTACACGAAACGCACAGTAACACTGATATGTTATAGTTTTTTTAATAATTAATGAATTACAACCTCGACTAATTATCTAGTCGAGGTTGTAATTTACATCATATGAACTCACGGTATTACATCCAACTGTGTTGTAAAATAATATTTTTCAGGCGAATATATTATAACCTTACAAAAACGCTTTATAAAGCCTTCATGCCTATGAGTTTCTAAAATGCGGCGTTTATTTGTAATTTATTAAATTAATTTTAAATTAGGCTTTAGGAATTTCTAAAATAGCACCTCTGTTACCAGATGATACTAATGCAGCATACCTTGCAAGATAGCCTGTAGTAATCTTAGGTTGTCTTGGTTTCCAATTTGCTCTTCTCACTTTAAGTTCCTCATCGCTAACTGCAAAATCAATAGAGTTGGCTTCTATATCTATTGATATAATATCGTCTTCTTTTATTAAAGCAATATTACCACCGACTGCTGCTTCTGGAGAAACATGCCCAATTGCAGCACCACGAGTTGCACCACTAAACCTGCCATCTGTTATAAGGGCTACGCTATTACCTAACCCTCTTCCCATAATTGCAGATGTTGGATTAAGCATTTCTCTCATGCCCGGTCCACCCTTAGGGCCTTCATATCTGATAACTATAACATCGCCTTCAACAATTTTATCTGAGTTAATAGCACTTAATGCATCCTCTTCACAATCAAATACTCTTGCTGGCCCTTTGTGTTTTAACATTTCTGGTGAAACCGCAGAGCGTTTTACAACACATGAATCTGGAGCAAGATTCCCTTTAAGGACTGCAATGCCACCAGTACTACTATAAGGATTTGTAATGCTTCTAATTACATCATTACCTTCAATTTCGCATCCCTTAATATTTTGTGCAACAGTTTGACCTGTACATGTTATTAAGGTGGTATTTAGTAAATTTAATTTATTAATCTCATTCATGACAGCATAAACGCCACCAGCTTCATTTAGGTCCTCAACATAAGTATGTCCCGCAGGTGCGAGGTGGCAAAGATTAGGGGTTTTATCACTAATGTCATTTGCCATATCAACATTTAATTCAATACCAACTTCATGTGCGATTGCTGGTAAATGAAGCATACTATTTGTGCTGCATCCAAGAGCCATATCCATGGTTAAAGCATTTTTAAATGCATCTTCAGTCATAATATCTCTTGGTCTTATGTTCTTTTCTAATAACTCCATAATTTTCATTCCAGCATGCTTTGCAAGTCTAATCCTCTCAGAATAAACTGCTGGTATAGTACCATTCCCGCCAAGTGCCATTCCAAGAACTTCTGTTAAGCAATTCATACTATTTGCAGTATACATGCCTGAACAAGAACCACAGGTAGGACAACACTTATTCTCAAACTCTTCTAACTTTTCTTCTGTGATTTTACCAACATTGAAAGAACCAACTGCCTCCGATATACTTGAAAAGCTTGTTTTGCATCCGTCAATCTTTCCTGCAAGCATAGGTCCACCACTTACAAAAATTGATGGTATATTAACTCTTGCAGCCGCCATTAAAAGTCCTGGAACGTTTTTATCACAATTAGGGACCATTACTAGTGCATCAAAAGCATGTGCCATTGCCATTGCTTCAGTAGAATCTGCAATTAAATCTCTCGTAGCCAATGAATACTTCATTCCTTGATGTCCCATCGCAATTCCATCACAAACGGCTATTGCTGGAAAAACAATTGGAGTCCCCCCCGCCATTGACACACCTATTTTCACAGCCTCTACAATTTTATCTAAATTCATATGACCTGGTACAATATCATTCTTTGAGCTAACAATACCAATAAGAGGTCTTTCCATCTCTTCTTTTGTGAAACCTAACGCATTAAAAAGTGCACGCTGAGGTGCTCTGCTTGTACCTTTTGTTACTACATCACTTCTCATAATCTAACCACCTTTTATATTATAATAACTCGTTGTATATTTTTATTGTATGTTGTATGACGTCTGTTGTCAATGATGTAATGTAAATTCTATACATTATTTATTCCTAGTCCTCGCATCGCACGTAAAATATGAAGTTTCATTGCAGTTTTTGCACCCTCGGCATCTCTAGCTTCTAAAAATCCCATAATAATGTGATGATCATTAAGCGTATCTCGTATTATAGATTTATTTTCTAATGATAAAGTAACCCCTTTATCAATGGCTTTATAAAGTATTGGCATTAATTTATTCATAAACTCATTATGAGTTGCCTTTGCAATCGATTTATGGAAAGCTTGTTCAGCCTCGGTTCGATCAACATTATTTAATATTTTTTCTTCCTCTAATTTACCATAATATAATATTCTGGCGAGTTCCTTATCTGTTGCACGTTTTGCTGCATAAAAAGCGGTTTGAGGTTCAAATATCAATCTCATTTCATACAAATCTTTTATATTCGTTTTAAATGTAGAAAACTCTTCTAATCCAAAATTTCCATCAAGCTTATCATGGTTTGCTACGTATGTACCTTTTCCCCTTTTAATATCAAGTATATTATGGGTAACTAAAATACGAATGCCTTCCCGTAATGTAGTCCTGCTTACTTGCAGCTCCTTTGCTAGCTCATTTTCATTTGGTAGCTTATCCCCAATAACAAACCTTTTGTCTATAGTAATCATTGCGAGGATATCATCAGCAACACTTTGAGATAAATTTTTTTCTTTCCTTGGCATAAGATAACCTCCTTTATTTTTGTATTTACATCATATAATAAAAGATGTTGTTTTACAAGAGAGATGTCCGATGTCTAAAAAACATCTTTAATTTATAGTTAGTGATCCTACCTTTTAGCAAATAATTTATGATTAGTAACGCTTATGACATTTAAGAATATACTAAAATAGAGCTGAAATTATAAATAAGAAGTTTATACTGTCATTTTAATATTAAGAATTAAATTAAAGAGGGGATGTATTCGCTGTGGATAATAATAATCAAGTTCAGACTAATAATAACAATATTCAAAATGGAGATATTAATAATCAAGCAATGACATTAAAGGATTGGATAATTACTTATTTGTTGTTACTGATACCTATTGCAAACATAGTGCTAATGTTTGTTTGGGCGTTTGGACAAGATGTAAATCAGAGTAAAAAAACATTTTTTCAAGCTCAATTAATTATATTAGCGGTCGTATTAGTATTATATATTTTGTTTTTTGGTGCTATCATTGGTGCTATGATGGGCACAGGAAGTTACTAACTCTAATATATTTATAAAAACTACTGCATAACTACTTAATTAATGGTATAAATACTTAGCACACTAAAAGTGTCAATGATAAATAAAACATTGGCACTTTTAGTGTATCTGTAGTTTCTTAGAGAAATTCTATCATATATGAAAGTTTAGCTTTGTAAATACGCCCGATAGTTCAACTTGTAAATCTTCAGTCTTACTTTGGATAGTACTACTAACAAATATATCTTCTTTCATCACTTTTATATTAGGAAGCTCTACTATAAACTTACTTCCTTTCCCAAACTCACTTTCAACATGTACTCTACCCTTATGCATTTCAACAATAGCCTTGACTAAGCTCAGTCCTATGCCTGTACCTTCTGCATTCCTAGATAGCGATTTGTTAACTTGCTTGAATAGATTTAATACTATTCTCACTATCTTTTCTGGGTCACAAGCAATAATTTTTTCCTCTATATCAGTGTCAAAAATTAAACTTAACCCTTTTATATCAGTGTAAGCGGTAACAGAATCCACTATTTCCTCTACAATCTCCACTATATTATTATTTGATAAGTTAAGCTCAAAAAATCCGGCTTCAATCTTTGATAAATCTACTATGTTATTAATAAGTTTTGATAACCTATAGCAATTTTGCATCATTGAGTTAATATATCTAAAAATTGAATCTTTCTGTTCATCTAACGAACCATTTTTACAATACATATTAAATAATTGTATTGTTGAATATATAACATTCAGCGGAGTTTCATCATCTAAAAGGTTTGTAACAATATCTGAAATGTTATTTCCTTTTATCTGAGCAGTTGATTTAATATCCGGTCTCAATGTCTTTACAATATCAAATGCCTTTTGGTTTATTTCCAAAACCAATAAATTTGGACATGATAATCTAATTACAGGTAATTCAAGATTATCTATAAGTCTATCTAAAAATTCATTTCTACTTTTTAGAAATTCTTCTTGCTTGTAATAATCTGTCATATCACGACTTGAAATTACTCCCATAACAAATTTCCCTTCATTATCATAAATAGGTGTTCCACTGATATCAAGATGAACCAGCTTGTTATGTAACCTTGCTGATACCCTCACATTACAAAATTTATCACCTTGCATAACCCTACTAGCGGGGGTGCTTTCAAGTGGAATTTTATCACCTTTATAATAGGAAAAATCAATCTCGTTTACCACTCTTGAAAATCTTCCAAATAACCAAAGGGAGGGGCGAACGTTTCCCTTGAACTTTCATTGAAAAGCTTAACATGTCCTCTATCCTCAACAATAGATATACCATCTGTTACGCTTTCTATAATTGCTTCTAGTTCCATTCTCTGTTCTTCAATTTTTTTAGTTTTACTTATCATCATTTGATTCATTATTTTAAGTTTATCATTTTGTTTTCTAAGTAATAATTCGCGTTCTATTGCGTCAACTACAGTTGTTAATGTCAATAAGAAGAATGGATTGTGAAGAATGGATTGTGGAGTATAACAGCAGTCATTATACATATACTTCCGAGTAGATTAATATCATCTATAAAATGAAATGGCACACCATAGCAAGCACTGTTATGCAACTTTTTATGAAAGTGATTAGTTCCTATTAACTGCACTGGGTGATTTTGTTTTAGTGTTAAACTAACAACATTTGTACCCATCTCATCTTCATCAAACTGAATGCCAGTCTTAATTCCTAATAAAGCCATGGTTGATTTTATTGTTTCATCTCCTAGTGTATCCAATAAATAACCACTTTCATCTGATATAACTATTAATATGGGTGTACCTTCTAATGATTTTAGTATTTTCTCACTAAAAAATCTTACTACCGCTAAGATGTCTTTATAATCTTCTTTCTTTTTTTGAGAGCTTTGATTCCGACATAATATTTTTGGGTGACCTAGTAGGTTTATTAGGATCCCTCCCTAACTCAACACATCTTTTTTTTGACTCTATAATATAAATTGGTTCTTGTTCATGATCTTGTTGCAACATATGTTACATTCCTCCTAGGACACTAAAAATAGCAATTAATTAAATTTTATCATATTTTTCCTTTTGAGACAATAATTAAGTTGCTATTTATATATTTCGAGGTTATTCCCTCGTTGGCTGTATGGTGTCCCCTTGCTTTGACTTTAAAGAATTTGAAATGTTTGAAAGAACTGCTCTTTTAAATAAGTATTCTCAATCTAAAGATGTAATAGATAAACTTACAAATTAAATGTTGCTAAACTTAAAAAAGCTGCTGGAATCAATTGATTCTAGCAGCTTTTTACTATTTATATCTTTTTAACAAATTCGGACTTTAATTCCATAGATCCAAAACCATCAATTTTGCAATCTATATTGTGATCTCCATCAATCAAACGTATATTTTTCACCTTTGTACCTATTTTTATGGATGATGAACTTCCTTTTACTTTAAGGTCTTTAACTATTGTTACAGAATCACCATCATTTAATACATTTCCGTTTGCATCTTTGACAATTATTTTATCTTCAATTTTTTCAGTTTCTAATTCTAGATTCCACTCATGTGCACATTCCGGGCAAACAAAAACACTTCTATCCTCGTAAGTGTATTGTGAATTACATTTTGGGCAATTTGGCAAATCAGCCATAATTTCATTTCCTCCGTTCATTATTGTTAATCTAATATATTCTATATATTATCAGATTACATACTATCATAGTCTTCTAATATTAACAAATTCCACTCCAAACTACCCCGATTTTATTGTAATATTTTTCTCACATTAATTTTAGTTAAATCATCAGCTTTATAACCCGCTCGCAAGTTATTTGAAGCAGATTCAATCCCCAAAACTTTCATGCCACCTGCATCTGCACTTTTTTCACTATATATGGTAATTATAGTAATTTACATTTATAAGTTGTATTATGATTATGAAAAAGAAGAGAACTGGCTTAATGAAATGTCCGCTAATGGAATGACTCTTACAAAATATACGTGGTGTAGATATGTTTTCACTGAAGCACCAAAAAATGAGTATATTTACAGGCTTGAACTTCTACAACATTCACCCTCTCATCCTGAAAGCATTGCATATATTAAGTTTTTAGAGGAAACGGGAGTGGAATGCATTATTGAATATATCATATCATTTTGTATAACCATCCAGTGTTTCCAATCACAACTGTTTTGTTGGATGTTTGCAATAAATAAAAGTATAATTAAGTAACAATTACTCCATATTTTGAAGGTAAATCAGTTACAATATTATGTGATTTCATATATAATTATGGTAATATTTAATGTCACAGTATCATATTAATAATGATAAAAATATGGTATGATTTATTTGAATTATTAAATAAAGGGGGTAATGTCTAATGCGAATCGGTTTTATAATTTCTTTGGTTTTTGCTATTTTAGTAGCCTTATTTGGTATCCAAAATGCTGCAGTAATATCTGTTAATTTCTTTTCCACAAAATTTTACATATCCTTGGCCCTTATAATTTTTGTATCTGCAATTATAGGTGCTATAATAGTAACTTTATTTGGACTTCAAAAGGAATTCAAACTAAGTCGTGGTAATAAACGCCTAACAAAGCAAGCTGATAATTATCAAACTAAGTTTGGAAATTATCAAAATGAAAATTCATCTTTAAAGATTGAAAATGAAACTTTTAAAAGCAAAACAGAGTCCTTACAAATTATAATAGATGCTTTAGAAACTAAAAACAAAACCTTCAATGATGAAATAACTTCATTAAATAATGAAATTGAGAGACTAAATACAATGTCTACAAACGAACCTAATACTTTAAAATAATATCATTACGCAATATTTTCAACTTATGATTATAAAATGAGCATCAGCAGCTATTATTTCTATAGCCACTGGTGCTCATTTAAATATTCTTCCCTTTCTATATTGTCATCCTTTTCCCAATCGGCTGTTATACCAATAATATTCTGTCCCAAAATATAAACTCTTAATCATATCATTCCTATACGATTAAGAGTTGCGAATACTTTAAGATATTTGATTATGCCTAGCAATCTTTTAACCTGCCAAATTAATATTTTTAATTATTTCCATTTTCCATAAATCTGAATATGCCCTGACGTAAAATAATACATTGCTTTCTTTATAATTTTTTAACAGTAACTCCCATTTTAATGTTATCACATTATCATCCATACTTTTAGTAAGTCCCCAGCTTTCCTCGGTATCATGGGACATTACATAAATAACCATCCTGCTCTGATTGGTTGCATTACTGTCAGTTAACACATTGATAAAAGAAGTATACTTATTTAACAAATCTTCACTGGATTCAATACATTCAGCATAGTTGAACATATCTCCAAATTCGCCAAACACCCTTTTCCAAAAGTAACTTCCTTCACTTTCTAATGCAAAATGCTTACCCATGTCGATTCTAAACCCACCAACTCCACAATTCTTTAGCTCTTTTAAAAACTTTATATAAATATTTTGTAACTCTGAATCATTATAATTGAGCATTGGTAACCCAAAAGCACCGTTAACGATTGCATTTCTATTGCCATAATCCACTGTATTTTTTGCGTTAGTCCAAAATTTAGGGTTATCTCGTAGATCCGGGTCTACGGTTTGGCTTGGTATTAGACTTCCACTTTCATCACCCGCTAAATGTCGTAATACAACGTCAACGATGATTTTAATTCCTATCTTATTAGCTTTATAACATAATTCTGTTAAATCTTCCTTTGTGCCACTCCTATTGCCTATTTTAAATGATAGGGGCTGATAGTACGTCCACCATTCATCTCCTTTTTTGCAAGGTTGAATGGGGGTAACCTGTATGGATGTATAGCCACACTCTTTTACTTTAGCTAAAATTCTAGTTATATCTGAAATTTTCCATTGAAAACAATGTAATATTATTTCTCTCATATTATTATGTCCTTTCATTAGTCGTTTATTTTGATAATGTATTTAACCATTTATCTACTTTCCAACCATTTAACCCATTTTTAATTAAAGTATTACTATTACAGTCAAATAATTTTCACATAAATTGGGTTTAAAATAAAGTAGCTCTTGTAGATAATGATGTACCTAACTCCCATTAAATATACATAGAATGATTTTTAAAAAATAAAAAAAACCCCGACTAATTTATTAATTAGTCGAGGGTTTTACTGGTGGAGGTGAAGCACTGTGTGAAATCCACCATTAATTAATACTGCAAGTAACACATATTCATATGTTTAAGTTAATTCACTATTCTTTTAATTTTTTTATTGATTATTGGGTAAAATAATATAAATATTAAATTTTTGGAATAAAGGAGGTATCTTCTATGGATTTTTTACAAGGTCAGGAAACGCTTACCACCATTGAATGGATTCTTCGTGCTATTATTGCTTTTTTCTTTTTGCTAACTGTAGCAAAAATCTTAGGACAGCGTACTATCTCCCAATTAAGGCTTCTTGATTTTGTTATTGCTTTAGTAATTGGAAATATTATTGCCCATCCGTTGTCTGACGAACATCTTGGGTTAAAAGGGTCCATCATTTCAACAATTGTATTAGTTGTCCTATATCTTGGTGGCATATTCAGCATTCTTAAATTTCCATCTTTAAGAAGACTTATTAATAGTTCGCCAATCACAATTGTTCAGGACGGAGAAATCCTTTATAAAGGATTAGAAAAAGCAAGAATATCAATTGATGTATTATTAGAAGAATTACGTGAAGAAAAAATAGATGATGTGAAAAAGGTAGCATTAGCCATTTGGGAAGCTGATGGAAAAATTTCTGTTTTTTTACATCCAAAATACGAACCGATTACTCCTTCATCCTTCCAAATGGAAACAGAACCTTTTGATTTGCCAAGGACGATTATTAAGGAAGGTAAAATTATTTCCAAGGAGCTAATACAAATTCATAGGGATGAAGGCTGGGTTGTTTCTAGTTTACAAAGTTTATATCAAACTGAGGTAAAAAACGTTCTGCTTGGCACCCTTGATAAGAAAGGTAACCTAAAAGTCTTTTTATATAAGTAATCCCTTAAGGCCTAAACATATCCATTTATATATACAGATTAGTTTAAGCCTCTTTGTTTTGAAAAAGCCTCATTTACTTATGGTACGATCCACCTTACAGGTATAGCGTAGACTTTTTAAAGTGTATCTACAGGCATGATAACTTATACATTTTTGATTACATTTAAATTAATTCAATTAAGCTAACTAACTTATTAGACTACTTTGACTATATCTTTCATATGAATCATATCAATATTTGTACTTATTATGCTAAATATACTGGATAAACTTCTTGCACTCTGGCATATTTCGCTCTTTTACAAAGCCTCTGAGCATTGGAAACAAATTCTTTGCCTGTTTTGAGTTAGGTGGATAAATATAGAATTATCACGCTTTCTAGATTACCCTTTATGCTCTCATCACTCTAATCTAACTAATTCAAGGCATAAGAAAACCCTCAACTAAAATTAATTAGTTGAGGGTTTTACTGGTGGAGGCGAAGCACGGTTGGTGAAACCCACTATTTATCTCCCCTATATTTACATCTAAAAAGGTCCATGATTTATAAACTACACCAGCTAGCGATTTGTCGAAATATGGAAGGTGTTGTTCCATACCTCCTAAAGTTCTATTTTCTTTTAATACTGGATACTTCTCAATTATATATTCAGCAAACTCCTTAGTTATCCTTGTTGCTTCACGTACTGTCTTACCTTCAATAGAAAAATTTCAATATTGGAACTATTAATAAATAAAAGTAATATAATGTATAATGTAAAACTCACTGGAACAGATATTTAGTATCTATATATGTTTTTATAATTAAACTAAATTATTATCACTTTACATAAATATAAAGGAGACGATAAAAATTAAAAATATAGATATAAAACATCTACCTTTAGTAGGTGCAGGTTATCATGGCAAAGTTTATAGATTAGATGAAACACGTTGCATAAAAATCTGTAAAAAAACTAAAGATATGCAGCTAGAATATCGTGTACTTAAATATATTGAAGGGTACCCTCAATTTCCTAAAGTATATGAGTGTAAAGGCAGATATATGATTCGTGAATATGTTGATGGTCAAAATATTATAGATTATATTAAAAAATATGGGTTAGACAATAATTTAGCAAGAGAGTTAACAGAACTTATTAAAGTATTTATCAAATTAAATTTCACAAGAATTGATATCAAAATGGGTGAAGTATTTGTAACTAAAAATAATAAAATTAAAATTGTTGACACTACACGTTATTTAGATAAAAAAACATCCTATCTACGCTTAATGTTAAAATCTCTTAAAGATCTTGGATGCAAAAAACAGTATATGAATTTTCTTAAAGTAAACTACCCTGAATTCTATAAATCATGGAGTATTCGAAAAATATAAGACTACATCCTCTGATACAGGCATAAATACTACTTTATTTATTTTTATAATAAAAAGAACTTATTGCTAGTCTATTATGTATTCATATACTCATTTTAAAAAGAAATTCAAGAATGAGCTAGTAAATTATAAATTTTACTAGCTATTCATTTAATATATTATTTGTCTAGCTTAGCATATTTTTATCTTTCCAAATCAGATTACCATCCTTAAATGAATTTTCTTAAATATTTCTGTATTATAATAAAAAATAGGCGATAATATTCACAGATAATTAACTGTTACTAACAGTTAACATTCTTCTTTATAAGTTCCATAAATGTTTCTGGGGTAACTATTGATACTTTAGAATTTTCCTTTAGCTTATTTACAACTTTTTCAATATTACTCAAGCTTTTGCTCCAAGCATGAACATAAACAAAGGTATAACTATTAGAATTATAAATATCTACTTGCCCAGAGTCAATTCGATTATTAATATTTTCCACTAACTCATCTTCAGTTTCAAGCCTATCCCAAAGCAAATCTCTACAGGACACTATAGGTTTATTATTAGACCATATAATTTCTCCGTGATAGTTGTGGTGTCTATGATAATCTAGATAAAACAATCCATGTATATTAGGCTTCCTAGTAAATTTAGCCCAAATCTCCTTGTTATGAAAGGAGGAGTCATCGATAATTGCTACATATTTCTCATCTACTTTTTTCATGTAGTCATTTAATCTATTAATATATATGCCAAGCGTATTCTCATCAAATTTACTTGGGTACATATAACCATTTCCAGATGGTGGTACTATAAAATAATCATTAGAAGCTCCAGTAGCTGCGCTTTCATAATATAATTTAAATACAGTAGGTGCTAGATAATATAGTGATGGGCTTAATGACCAACCTAAATTAAATTTACCTCTATTAGGCGAACCATACCATTTGGAAGAACCATAATTATTTCCAAGGCCCCACTGTTGATTATCTCCATCAGACATAATAAATGTTACAGTATGAATATTTTCTTTATGAGGAATGTTCACTAACGTTTTTTGTTTCATAGGTAATGAGGGAAATGAACTTAATACAGATAAATTATAAGACCAATCTGCACCAGTCATGTTAATACCATATTTTGAAACTGTACTGATATTAATAAATTCATCTGGCCCCCAACCTAAACAAATGGAGTCTTTTTCCATGGATGAAAATATTTTATCTCTAAGAGATGTATCACTTACTTTGTCTTCATAAAATATTAGGGATTTGGTCATTATGGCATAGTCTCTTAATGCCGCAACTTTATCTGGGGATAGTTGAATTATTATTGAATGGTTCAAGCCAGAATTCCATAAATTATTGTAAGCCCATCTTTCATCAGTGCTTCGGCAGTCGCCTTTAATCTTTGTAATACCATGGGATCTTACTTTATCTTCGATATCTTCATCAACTGCAATACAATTATTTAATGAGGCAAGTGAACAAGCATTGTTTATTGAAGGATCTTTTAATAATTTATTATTATAAAGTACATATCCATCAACATTATTTTTAAATATATCTAATAATTCCCATGGATCCGAAATATTTTCGTATGAAATTCCATACCTATCTTTTAAATCATCTAGCCAAATTTGATAATCTGGTTGTAATGAACTAAGTGTATATATTTGAAAATAAGATTGAGTATTAACCAACCCTTGGAGGGTAGCTACCATTGTTCTTTCACAATAAGTCATTGTATCTTGAGAAATAACATATAAGTAAGTAGGCGTTGTAGGATTTTTTATATACTTATCAGTATTGAGAGTTTTTTTGAAACCATTCCATTTAATAAAACTCATTGCTATTTTCTTTACAGTATTTATAGAAATTTTGTATAGGGATTCGTATATTAGAACTTCTATTAATGAATCCATAGTATTGTTGTCTTAAGTTAACAGCTGTTATAGGCAATAATTTCCCTTTATTATTTAATAACATGATATTATAAAAATAATGACACCTGTACATATATATCCTCCACAAAAATATTATACACACTATAGTATGTATAATATTTTTTTTTGATACTATATAAAGGTGCCTCTCTTAAATACAGAAGACATCTCTAATAACCAGTGAACTCTTGTGTCTCAGTAGGGGTGGGGCATTAAACTAAAGAGTAGATTTCAATATGTATAGGCTAGTACCATACCACTTTTCAAGTCTACCTTTTTAATATTATTTCACCCATTAACTTATACCTCCCATGCCCATCTCATTTATGATTTTAAACTATCTGATATTCCTTTGAAGAAATTCCCAATAGAAGCACACACACTTGCGAACCAACCTTTAGTCTTATCACTTTCTAATGTATTTTTCATTGTACTAGCTACACCCTCAAGCTGTCCTTTTACTTTGTTGTAATCCAAGTTTAATTTATTTACATTTGTCATTAATCCAACAATACCACTTACATCATCTTTAGACAGATTGTAATTGTAATTATTCGTTATATTATTTACTATTTTTGTTATACCTGCCTCATTCTTAGGTTTATCTTTTATAACTTCACTCTTTACTTCATTGATTAATCCCGCAGCTTTATCTTGTCCAATTTCTTCACCTAGTTTGCCTGTAACTGCGACCTCTTCATTAGCTGTTTTCTTTGTACTTTCATCTAATTTCTTACCGTCTTTACTATTTTCGAATCCCTTTAGTATGCCAGTCATAGCTGCCGTACCTGATACAGAGAATGGTGCAGAAACTTTAACATTAGCATTCTCAATTCCTGCTGTAATTAGGGCATTCTTTATCATATTAGCATTTACCCAAGTTACATTATTTGTATTCACTACTAAACCACCAGTAGTTGTTGGCTCAATATAGGAACATGATATCGACTTATTACCTAATTGATCTCTAGATACTGTATCTCCTAGATATTTCTTCTCCTCATTAGCTGTAACTTCAACAACACTCGCACTATTCCTATCTACATCAAAATACTTTAACATGTCTTCTTTCTGTTGATTCGTCAAATCATACCCTATAGTAACACTCTTATATGAATCAGCGTATGCATTGTTTATAGGTGTTGCAAACAAACTTGCTGTTAACATTACACCTAAGACTAATTTCTTATTCATTTAACGAGACCTCCTTATTATATTGAGTTTTAGAGTATATTACTTTTATGCCAACAAAGCTATTTTACGATAATAATCCTTTAATTGAAGATTGCAAACTTTGACTCGCTTCCATCTGGTACTGCACCTGTGTAGCCTACGATAAATACATTTTTTGTACTTTGCCATAGATTATCTATTACAGTGACTGTCTCTAGGTTATCTTTTAGGCTGTCTTTAGCTTCTTTATTATGGTCTGCTAAAATAATGCCTGATCTAGTGCTATGGGAAAGTTCTGTTCGTCACGCTTTTGTATCGATATTTGCATCAGCTTTAACGCTATTTAAATTAGTTAAGCACATAGTAAAATCTATTAATGTAGTGGCAACTTCTAAAATTTCTTTGTTCATATTTGTTCCCTCCATATTCCACATTATTTTACTGTTGTGACTTAGATATATTATAACCTAAATTATACTAATTTGGTAAATGGATTTTTTTGTTACTGAATTATATGAACTATAGATACCCAGCAGTTTAGCTTATGTATAAATTTCACCTCATTAAACAATTATTGCCCATTTTATTTCAAATGTTATCTTAGTTTATATTAATTTAATTAAAAATGACTATACAACCATAACTACTGCTCCTATCATATTAGGTAAATCTCCTAAAGGTATAAACTTAACCCCTGGCAAACTTTACATGTATAATGTATTTATCAAAACCACCTTTTGTCTTTTTTATTCTGTCATCTTAATTTAATACCCCTCCGCAATTCCAACAATAATCAAAGTCACAGATATACAGTTCTTCCACCATTATGATTTGTAATATTATGAATTCCGAATTGTACTAATTCCATTTTTCCCGGTACTTGGGTATACTAAGTATCTTTGCATCTTCATTGATTTGAGTATATCTATCAAGACGAAGACAGAAAAAAACCATAATGTGTATCATGGCTCTCGGCATTGCTGGATGCCAGGATTATGATATCGCATTATGGCTTTATAAAGTTTCCTTAAATAATTACCTTATACTACTTAGATTTGCTTTCTTCATATTTATCCATGTTTATAATCATCTTCTACATGTAGCATGTCTCGTAAGAGAAATTAAATAATAAGTAGCGTTTTCTGATTCAATTAATTATTGAAGTGTTTCATAAAAATCTTGCCTAGAATTTAACCAATAATTCTTGTAACTTTCATCAGCAAGTATATCAAGCTCATCTTTGAAGATAAAATCACCTGATGAATCCACATTCACATTAACTAGATAAGGAATATTAGCTTTATCGTTGATAAAAGTAAGAATAACCGTTCTCATTGTAGCTTTATACTTTCCTTGGCAGATTTTATCCATCCAAGTAAAGAGGTCATTTAATGTGCACATTTGTTTTTTATATAAATACCCTAGGACTTTTGCAATTCATTAACCCTGACATAATACAAATACCATCTGCACCTGCATTAATAGCTTTTTGAGCATTTGCAGGCAAAATACCACCAATAGCATAAACAGGAATATTTACCGAACTACAGACTGCTGATAAAAAGCTTAACCCTCTTGGTGGAACGTCTTTTTTACAATCAGTAGCAAATATATGTCCTGCTATAATATAAGTTGCACCTAAATTAATAGCTTCTATTGCTTCATTTACTGAATGAATAGACACTCCAACTTCATTAAATTCTTTGCATACATCCGGCTTAGATTTTAAAACATGTAAAGGCAGATGAATCTTTTTACAATTAAGTTCACTTGCTACTTTATAATAAGTATGTAATATACACTCTATATCATTTTTTTTACATATTTTTAATACCTTAGATGCTAAATCCTTATAATCATTTTCGGACAAATCTTTTTCTCTAAGTACTATACTAACAGACTTAATCACTGTATTTTTTCCATTCAATGTACATATGTCTTGTATCTGTGCTAAAAAGTCATTATTGCAAAGATGACGATTGGTAATTGCCAACATTTTATACATATATATAATCACTCATAACTGATTGAAGACCATGACTCGCAATTACATCAGATATTTCTGATACTGTACGTGGGTCCGAAATCTCAAATTGTTCATCACCTTTAGCCTCTTCTTTATCACTATGACCGCCTATTCCAACTGAAACTCCAGCTGAAATTTTAGTTGCTGCAAGTCCAATTACATTATCACGAAAACCAGCACGTTCACGAGTTGATATAGTAATGTTTGCAAAGGGCAAAAATATTCTATATGCAGTAATTATCTGTAGCAGCTGCTTCTCATGTACATCTTTTGGATTAATTTTATCATTATTAATTATTGGACATAACCTTGGACATGAAAGAGCAATTTCAGCATGTGGATACTTACGTTGAAGAAGGTATGCATGAAGTCCTGTTGCAAAGGCATCCTTGCGAAAATCATCCAATCCGAGCAGTGCAGCAAATCCAACACCTCTCATCCCACCTTTTAATGCTCTTTCCTGTGCGTTAAAACGATAAGGGAAAACACGTTTGTATCCCTCTAAATGTAATGTTTCATATTTATCTGAATTATAAGTTTCCTGGAATACAGTAACAAAATCTGCACCACATTTATGAACATATGCATATTCATCTGAGTTCATTGGATATACTTCAAGACCAACCACCTTAAAATGTTTTCTAGCTATTTTGCAGGCTTCACCAATATAAGAAACATCAGACATGCTACGACTTTCACCAGTAAGAATTAATATTTCTTGTAATCCAGTTTTAGCAATACTTTGCATTTCCTTTTCTATTTCCTCTGCATTAAGTCTTGCACGCTTAATTTTATTATAGCGGTTAAAACCACAATAAATACAATAGTTTTCACAATAATTAGAAATATAAATTGGAGTAAACATATAAACTGAATTACCAAAATGCTTATGTGTTTCTAATTTAGCACGTTTAGCCATGTCCTCAAGAAAAGGTAACGCTGCAGGCGATAATAAAGCTGCAAAGTCTTCAATATCTAATACGTCTTTCTTAAGAGCTATAAGCACATTATGAGCTGTATATTTTTCAGAATCATATACTTCCATTTTTGAGATAACCTGATCCATAACATTAGATTCAATTGCCTCCATACCTTCCATATATTTCATATGATCAACACGTTGTTCCATTTAAATCCCCTCCTTAATCTTTAATAAATCCAGTTAATGGTGATGAAGCCGAAGCACCGTTATAAAGTACACTACCAAGCCCTGAAAGATATGCGCCTCTTCCTGCTTCTATTGCCTTCTTAAAAGCATCAGCCATAGCTGGAATATTACCTGCTGTAGCAATTGCAGTATTAACCATAATAGCTGAGGCTCCCATTTCCATAGCTTCACAAGCCTGAGAAGGTCGTCCAATTCCTGCATCTACAATAATTGGAAGTTCAATTTCATCAATTAAAATTTTAATAAAATCACGTGTACATAATCCTTTGTTTGATCCAATAGGTGCAGCAAGTGGCATAATAGCGGCAGCTCCTGCATTTACCATATCTCTTGCAACGTTTAAATCTGGACACATATAAGGCATTACTATAAATCCTTCTTTTGCAAGAATTTCAGTAGCTTTTAATGTTTCATAATTATCTGGTAACAGATATTTTGAATCACGAATAACTTCTATTTTAATAAAATCTCCACATCCAATCTCGCGTGCTAGACGTGCAATACGAACTGCTTCCTGCGCATTACGAGCCCCTGATGTATTTGGAAGTAATGTAACATTTTTAGGTATATAATCTAAAATATTAGCGCTACTACCCAAATTAGCACGACGTAATGCTAAAGTAATAATCTCAGCACCAGCATTTTCAACAGCTGCATTTATTAGATCAAGTGAATATTTCCCAGATCCTAATATAAATCGTGAATTAAATTCATGTCCACCTATAATAAGTTTGTCAGTATTATTCTCCATGTTTTCTTCTCCTTTATTTTCTCACTGTTAAATTTATATTTCTTCTATTCCGAGTATTAATCTTAGAACCATATTTGACTGATGACCTGCGCAAATAGATACACGTGGAGCCATTAGACCTCGTCCTACCATAGCACCATTTTCCCCATCGCCGCACAAATAAAAATTATCTGCTATTTTTTTTGTAATTATTGTATTACTGCTTTCATACCCTGCCATTCCTGAAGCTGCTACAATTTTCTTTAGTGGATAACATTCAAGAATAGTATTTACAAGCAGAGCCTTAGCTTTGGGATTATCAAAAGCTTCACAAATAATGTCATCATTATTAAATAATTCTTGAACATTTTCTTCAGTAACTAAAGCAGTATCAATAGTTACTTTAATAAATGGATTTATTTCTTCAATTTCATTTTTTAATGATTCTGTTTTATATAGTCCAAGATGTTTAATTTTATATTGCTGACGATTTAAATTGCTGGGTTCTACAATATCAAAATCAATTAAATGTAAATGACCTACTCCTGTTCTTGCTAAACTTACTGCTATATTAGATCCAAGACCTCCAAGACCAGCAACTGCTACTCTGGCAGCTTTAACTTTTTCAAATACATGTGGAGTATGTCTTGCACACATCAAGCTTTCGAATTCATCTTGTGATGGCATTTTACCTTTTTCAATAAAGTTTACTTCATCATTTTCACTAATCTTATAATCATCAGAGGTTTGAAATCCATTTAAAATAGTTATTATATTTTTTTCATAATCATACTGCTTTTTACGCAAATCAAAAAGAGTTAAACAATTAGTTGTTACTGGTTTACCATTAATCTTTATATTCAAATCAGCCGCCTCCTATAAAACTTACAACTTCAATAACATCACCATCAGTTAATATTTTTTCTTCATATTGAGTTTTAGGCACAATAGAACCGTTACATTCAACTGCAACAAAAGAAATTGTATAACCTTCTCGTACTAGATAATCAGATAAACTCAAATTATCCACATTGCTCATTTGATTGCCATTTACGTATATCATAATCCCCTCCTAAAATTTGGATACAGCAAAAAAGGTCACACGAAGACCTACACCCGTGGTGGTGTACCCCTTCGTGTGACCTTAGTCATCACTCTTTAACACATTGTACCAACATAATTATATAATGTCAATATAGTTTTATGCTTCCTCTGCAATACTAAAAAAATAGTTAAGAAATGGTTAAGTCACTTATACCCCTTATTTTTATGATGAGTTAATTCTATAAAATAAAAAATCCCCGACAACACAATTAATATTGTCGAGGATATGCTTGGTGGAAGCGAACCGATACTAACTATATCACTGTCTATTCAAAGAATTGAATTGTATAAGTAACAAGTAATGTTAAATGACTATAACTTGAGAACTTGAGAATTAAACAATTCTAAGATAACCCACACTATAGTTTACTTGAACATGGTTCATTATATTATTACTCTTTTTCTATTTAACTATCGATAACTGGGTATATTTAAAATAAATTTTAAAATTTACATTTTAAATCCTCATCATTTTTATAATAATCAGGACGCTCTTATAACATTTAGGGTTTATCTGGATAAAACAGCTATGGTTGGTCCATACATTTTTGATATCATCTGGGACCGTGTAATCTTTTTTACAAAGAAGAAAAAACTTGAGCATAATAAAAACAATTAATATAGAAAAAATAAAGTTTACCATAGAAAAGAGCACTAAAAACTAGTGCTCTTTTCTATGGTACCCAAGGTAGCCTTTTTCATTATTTTAGAAATGTTCATTGAATAAATTTACTTCATCTTGCGATTTGAAGACTGCCTTTCACTATACCTTTAATTATGCGTAAAAGTACGACCCTCTTAGTAATAAATCCTATTAAAACATAAGTCTGAGGGAACATAAAAAATGCTAAAAATGCACACCCCCTCAATTCAAAATCTGAACTGAACCACTAAAAACGGACATTGCAAAAACACCCCCATTTGTAGGATAATAAAACTATGATTGGGGGTATTGTTATGTCAGCAGTAAAAGGCAAAAAACAGTTTGG
>NZ_JAIZZK010000005.1 GCF_020443705.1 Clostridium algoriphilum | reverse complement strand
TTTATCTTCGATACCATTTATATTTCTTTGATACTTAGGCAATATTTTAGGTTCAAATTCTCCATTTCTATCTCGTGGTATATTAAGATCTATTGCTCCAAGTTCGGATTTGACAGTCTTTTTAGAGTAACCATTTCTACTGTTTGGAGTTTGTTTTTCGGATATATCATACTTGTCATATCCAAGTTGCGAATCCATTTCAGCCTCTAGTGTTTCCTGAAGAACGTCTCTAAACATACTCTTCATAGCTATTAAAACCTCATCTGGACTTGTAAACTTCTGCTCATTAATATAATCCCTTAAAATTTCTTTTGAAATGTTTGACATAAAAATACTCCTCCTTACAATCTTTGATAATCACTTATCTCAATTATTGCCAAGAAAGAGTACATTATATTCTGTTTACACAAAATTATTTACAGGCCCACTTCAGACCTAGGTTTGAAGTTGTTTTTTTATGTTTTATTTTATATACATCTTATTATAATATTCATCTAGCATTCTCTCAACTGAAAATTCATAGCTTGTAGTTTTTATACTTGCTTTCATCATTTCTACCCACTTTTCTCTATGATCGTAATAGGTAGTCATAACTCTATTTATTAATGTATCATAAAGAGCGCGCGTATCATGTTTGTCTAATTCAATTTCTGGCAAATCATCAAGCCCTACCCCATCTCCAAACTGCCACCCATTTACACCGTCAATGCAAGCCTCTGGCCACCATCCATCTAAAATTGAACAGTTAAGTACGCCATTCATTGCAGCTTTCATCCCTGAAGTTCCGCTAGCCTCAAGTGGTCTTCTGGGATTGTTTAACCATATATCTGAACCTCTAGTTAGCATTCTTCCAATATTCATATCATAATTCTCCAGGAATACTACACTACTAGGATACTTCTTCATCATTCTTATGAGTTTTGCTACTATTTCTTTTCCTGTATCATCAAGAGGATGAGCTTTTCCTGAAAACACGATTTGAACTTTTCCACTTTTAAGTAGCGGTGATATAATCTCTTCGCTTGTAAATATTAAATCACTTCTCTTATAAGGTGCAGCTCTTCTTGAGAATCCTATCAGTAACTTATCTGGACTTAGCAAAGTTCCTGTTCTTTCTTTAACAAACTGTATTAATTCTTTTTTAATATTTATATGAGTCTCCCATAGATCGCAATTATTCTCGTAAGACTTAGTGATACGATCATCAACCCAAGTTGGTTTATGAATTCCATTAGTTATAGCAATAATCTCAGACCTTCCAGCAACGGTTTTCCACATTTTATTTGCAGTTTTCATGTGTAGATGTGCTACAGCATTTGCCTTTCTTGAAAGTCTAAGCCCTGCTATCGTCATGTTAAATGGCTCTCCACCAAATCTAATCATTTGATTCCTCGTTAATGTATTAAATGCTCCCATGTACTCTAATTTATCAATATCATGAGATTCATTACCTTCAACTATTGGAGTATGCGTTGTAAATACTACTTCATCCCTAGTTTTAACCCATGACTGCTCAAAGCTATAACCTGATTGCATTTTTTCTTTTATAAGCTCAGTGGCAGCAAGTACTGCATGTCCCTCATTGAAATGATATACGTCGATTGGAATTTCTAAAGCTCTTAAAGCCTTTACTCCGCCTATACCTAATACTATTTCTTGAGCGATTCTTTCTTCTCCGAACCAACCATATAATTGTCCTGTTATCCAGCTATCACCATTCTCTGGTATATCAGTATCTAAAAGGTATATTGTATTATTCCCAAATTCATCTAGTTTCCAAACCTTACAGGTTACATTTATATTTCTAATCTTAACTGTTACCTTTACACCTGTATCCTTTAAAAAGTCATAATGATAATTATGATATGTATCATATACTTCTCCATTTTCATCTATAAATTGTTCAGTATATCCTTGTTTCCATTTAAGCCCTATTCCCACAAGAGGTAGGTTTAAATCTTTAGCTCCTTTTAAATGATCACCTGCAAGTATTCCAAGTCCACCTGCATAGGTTTTAAAATCTGAGTTTAATCCATACTCCATACAAAAATAAGCAACTCTTGGAAGATTGTTAATGTCCAATAGATCCCCTCCTATATTCCTTGTTAATATAAAACAAGAAATAGATATAATCCCTTGCGAATTTAATTTTTTACTTCACAATAATTTTACCTTCCTAGCTATTATACATAATTTACTAGGTAATAACATTAATTTATGTAAAAAAAATCAAAAAAATACTAGCAGCAAGTGTTTACTAATGAAAAAGTAAACACTTACTGCTAGTACCGAACTCTCTAAATTAAAACTACATCATTTTTTATCTGTTTTTAAATTTTATCCATTATTTTTAAAAGACCAAATATAATTGCCTGTGGCGAAGGAGGACATCCTGGGATTACCATATCTACAGGTAGTATATTATTTAATACATCATAAACACCATCACCATCTTTAAACATTCCACCATTATAAGCACAACTACCAACAGCTATAACTATTTTAGGATCAGGCATCGCATGATAAGTCTTCTCAAGTGCTTCTTTCATATTTTTTGTAACTATGCCGGTTACCACTAGTCCATCTGCATGTCTAGGAGATGCAGCTACATTAATTCCAAATCTTGAAATATCATAAAAAGTATTTTGAAGTGCGTTAAGTTCTGACATGCAAGCATTACAAGAACCTGTATCTATTACTCTTAGTACAAGCGACCTCTTAAAAGTCTTATATATTTTTTCCCTAAGTTTATCACCTGCAAGTTCTAGTTCAGCCATTTTATAATCAGATGTCATCTTTAAAACAGAACTTGGACAAACGTTAACACAATTTCTACAATACATACATTTTTTGTTGTCTATAGTTACTAGATGCTCAGCGTTTTTAATAGTATTTATTTTTATAGCATTCATAGCACATACACTTACACATTTACCACAATTATTACATACATTTTCTTTGGCAATTATTCTTCCGTAGGAAAACTCATTGTTTTTAAGCGGATCTTTTATTGTTTCTGTTCCATATTTTACTCTATCAAATATATTGTTCATTTTAATACTCCCTACCTATCATTCTCAGAATACGACATATTGAAGCTTTTATTAATAAGAGGAAAATCCGGAATTATCTCTCCAAGAACTGCTTCACTCATACCTGTCCAATTAGTAAAGGAAGGAGTTTTAAAGTAAATTCTATCAAACTTATTATTTTCTCCTGTTAGTCCATAGACTACCAATTCTCCCTTTACTGTTTCAACTGAAGTTATTGCCTCTAATCCCTCTTTTAAACAAAATTCTTGTTTGTCTCTTTTAATATCAGTCTTTATATAAGTCAGTGCTTTTTCTACAAAATTAAAAGCATCCTTAAGCTCGCGAGCTTTTAACTTGTATCTTTCAAAAACTCCACCTTTTGTTTCTATGTTTATATCTTTTTTTATCTCATTATATATCTCGTATGGGAACTTTACTCTAACATCATATTTTAAATCACAAGCCCTTGCTACCACACCAGTCAAACATAATTTTTTAGCCATAGAGTGGCTTACCATTCCCGCATCTTCTACCCTATCTAAAAACGAAACTGAATTTATGCTCATTTTAATTATGCTAATTACCCTAGTTTTAATACTTTTTAGTGTTTTCAAAATGTCATTCTTTTTATCTTCGTTAAAATCTATATTTATTCCAAGCGGAACTATGGCATTTCTCATATATCTACTACCACTTATCCTTTCGCATAGTTGATGTATAACTTCTGAAAAATATCCGAATTTTTTAGCTACATAACTATAACCTATATCATTAGCTATCCCACCTAAATCATCCAAATAGTTATACATTCGCTCAAGCTCTAAAAGAACAACTCTAAAAGCCTTAATTTCTTTACTAACTCGTGCATCTAAAAGTTTTTCTATAAGTATTGCATATACTTCCCCATAAGCAACACTTGATTCTCCTGAAACCCTCTCAAACATAAGATTTAAAGAATTTGCATCTATATCTTCACAAATCTTTTCTATCCCCCTGTATTTGTACCTAAGCCTTATCTCAAGGTTTTCTATAGGCTCTCCCATAACACTAAACCTAAAATGTCCAGGTTCGATTATTCCTGCATGCACAGGTCCTACTGCAACTTGATAAGCACCAGTACCTGAAACCTCCTTAATCTTATAATCAAAATCTTTATTAATTTCTCTTTGAAATAGTCTGTTTTGATAAATTATATTACTAAGATCTATTGGCTTTTTCTCTGTAACATAACTGCATATTACATAATAGCCCTGTTTACTGTTTGAAAACACACAATTAATTGTTGTTTCTTTCCCACCAACAGAAAATTCACAAATATAATTAAATTTATACAAGTCAACACAAATAAGCACAATCTTTCTGATTTGGTCATCATTTATTCTAACGTATAACTCGTTGTTATTTTTAACTTCATATTTTAAATCAAAATTTAATTCTTGTAGACTGTTTATAGTATCTGTTATTTTCATATTTTCACTTCCTAATCACAAATAATTAAAACTGCATTATTTATCATATTAGACAAATAACCATTCATAAATAAACTTATAATAATAATTGAAACGAAACATAAAGCGAGTGGCAATGTATTCTTTTTATCCTCTTCCATTTTAACATATTTAACGCCAGGTTCAGTATTGAAAACTATCTTAATAAAGACCCGCAAAAATCCTGCAAAAACCAATAACAAACAAAAGGTATACAGTGCAGTAACAACGTAATTACCACTTTCAACAGTTCCTACAATTATATAATACTCACTAAAGAACGCTGGAAATGGTGGTGCTCCAGTAATAACAAGCATACCCAAAATAAGAAATACAGCATTTATTGGCATAGTTTTTATTAGAGCATTTATTTTATCTATTCTTTTTGTTTTGTATGCATTTAGTATATTTCCAGCAGTTAAAAACAACATAGACTTTCCAAAAGCATGTACTAATGAATGTAGAATTGCACCAAAAACAGCAATTTTACTTCCAATTCCAAGTCCTAATGCTATAATACCCATGTTTTCAACCGATGAAAACGCAAGTAATCTTTTATAGTTAAGTTGTCTTAGAATACTAAAAGATGAAATTATAAGAGACACACATCCAAAAACAATGAACAACCATTTGGTATTTTGAAGTCCCGGTATATGTTTCGTTATAATATAGAACCTTAAGATGACATACAGTGCAAGATTCAATAGTACCCCTGACATCATTGCGCTGACTGGCGATGGTGCTTCACTATGAGCATCTGGTAGCCACGTATGCATAGGTGCAAGACCTGCTTTTGTACCAAGTCCTACAAATATTAATGTAAAAGCTATTTTAATTGCATAAGTGCTTTGTGGATTTGGGTTATTTACAAGGTGAGACCATTTTAATATCTGGTCCGTATCTTGATTGCTATAAGCATTAACAAAAATAAGTATACCAATTAAACCTATACCTATACCAATTGAACAAATAATAACATACTTCCAAGCGGACTCTAGCGAATTTTTATTAATGTTAAATCCAATTAAAAACGCAGTTGTAAGGGTTGTTCCTTCAAGTCCAATCCACATTGCTACAATATTGTTGGTTAGTGCAATAAACATCATAAAAAACACAAAGAAGTTAAATAAAAAATAATAAAATTTACCTCTCTTAAGAGTAATTATTTTCTCGTTTATTTCATCTTGAATATATCTGTAAGAGTAAATGCTCACGATTATATTTATACACGCTATAATCAAAAGCTGCACAATACTTAAACTATCAATATAAAAGAATTCATTAAAATAATGAAGAGAATACCCTCCAGAAACAAGCGTAATAATTTTGAGTACAATACATAAAATAAAAACAGATCCAAGTATTGTAAATATTCCTGTAGTTTTTATATTTTTAAATATTAAGGGTGTTATTATTAAAATTAAGAACAAAATACAAAGTACTGTAATATACATTATTTCACCAACTATTCTTTTAGATTTTCAAAAAAGTCTGTGTTCATTGAATCAAAAGTTCTATTTATATGAAAAATCATTATTCCCATAATAAGAGCAAGCATTAATCCTTCAAAAACTATCCCCGCCTCAATTACAAGAGACATCTTGGATAATGATGTTTCAAAGAGTACAATACCATTTTCAAATATTAGGAATCCTATCATTTGTGTAATAGCTTTTTTTCTTGCGACCATTAGTAAAACGCCTATAATAAATAGAGCAATTCCAGTCTTTATAAAATTATCCTGGCTTTTGTTTAAAATCCCAAAGGCTATCATAATCCCTATTCCAGTTATAATATAAGAAACAAATGCATTCACTATTAGTTCCATTTCCCTATTTATCTTTAATTTCTTTACAGATTTATTAATTATTAGTGGTATTATAATAACTTTTGTTACTATTGTTAGAAATCCCAAAATATAATAATCCACTTTTCCTGTCTCATACCCGAGCTTTAAGACTATTAATCCAATAGCTGCTGACTGAAATATAAATCCTGCTGTAATTAGTTTTATTCGTCTAACTCCAGACATAAAAATGCTAGATATTAATATAATTGTAAGTAAAGCCTGTATCATAATCCTTCTCCTTATAAAACATAGATTAAAGTAATTGCTACAATGCCTAGAGATATCATAGCTGGAAACAGTTCTGCTCCTCTAAATAACCTAGATTTTGCAAAAGTTGTTTCTATTATAGCAATTCCTAGTAAACAAAATAAAAGCTTGAATATAAATGTTACAAAACCTATTAGCAATGCTGATAAAGTAAATGTTGTTGCAATTCCAATAGGAATAAAACAATTAATTAAGACGATTAAGTATACGAGCAACTTAATATATGAAGATAGTTCAACGTATGCTAAATCGCTACCCGATAAGTCCAAAATCATAGCTTCATGCATCATCGTTAACTCTAAATGCGTTTCGGGATTATCGAAAGGTATTCTAGCATTTTCAGCAAGTATAGCAATAACAAATGTTACCATTGTTATTAGATGTGCAGTATCATAGTGTACAATTTTACTATTTATAAATGAAATATGAAAAATATTGAAATCATTTGTTTCAATATATAAAAATATCAACAAAAAGAATATTAGAGGTTCTACCATCATTGAAATGAACGATTCACGACTTGATCCCATACCACCAAATGTACTTGAACTATCAAGTCCTATTAATACAGTAAACATTTTTACTATTCCAAACGCAAACATAAGAATAAATAAGTTTCCAATACTTGGCCTCATGCTTGTATAAAAGACAGGAATAAAAAATGCTGTTGTTATGGTGCTTGCGAGTATAACTATTGGACCAATAGTTGTTATAAAAGAACTTCTATTTGATATTATTCTTCCTTTTTTTAATAGTTTGCTTAAGTCATAATATGGTTGCACAACAGATGAACCCCTATATCCTCTAAGTGTAGCCTTCATCTTTTTTAATATTCCTATAAATAATGGTGATAAAACTACAATCAATAGGCTTTGAATAAAATAAATTAAGTTATATTTCAAATGAATTCCTCCCTACACAAATTTTAAAACTAAAACAAGTGCAATTATTAGCGATATGAAGATATATAAAATATGCAATTGAATTTTCCCATAGTTAATCTCTAATATTTTTGTTGTCAAATAATTAACTGCTTTTAAACTTGTTTTATATAAATAATCTTCCACTACATCACTAGTAGTTTGACTTATATGTATACTTTGTTTATAACTAACTTTTTTGTTGTAATTTGAGATTGTTCCAAAAATTTTTGCGGCAGGCTGAACAAATCCATTTCCAGTATACTGTATATAAGGTTCATCGCTTTTATAACCACAAGCCCAAGTATCATTAATTTCTTGTTTTTTGTTTAATGAATTTAGTTTATTGAACATATATACTATAAATGTAATACAAAGTAATATTACAGTGAATACTATTATCTCAGTTTCATTTTTAAAACTAGGACTTTTTCCACTAATTCCTAACATACTATTGGTAAAGTAAGATATTTTGTTTATTATATATGGTGAAAATACTCCGGTAACTATAGTAAGCATAGCAAGTACTCCCTGCCCAATATTCATAGATAATGGAATTTGTTTTACATGTACTGCTTTATTAGTTCTTGGTTTTCCAAGAAAAGTGATACCGAAAGATTTAACAGTAGCATAAAAGGCCGCTCCACTTGTTAATGCTACAATAACACCACAACTAAAGATTAATATTATAACCCAGATATTGCTTACTTTAGTTATCGCTTCAATAAAACTTCTAAGTATAAGTATTTCACTTGCGAAGCCATTAAAAGGTGGTACTGCTGAAATAGCACAGGTTCCAATAAATGTACAAATTGCAGTAAATCTCATTTTTTGATGTAGTCCACCAAGTTCATTCATATTTTTAGTACCGGTAGCATACAATACACTTCCAGCATTTAGAAACAGAAGACTTTTGAAAATTGCATGATTAAGGCAATGAAGTAAAGCTGCCGTCAAAGCTAACGAAGCTAGCATTTTCAAATCATAATTGATGAGTATCATTGCTATTCCAAGCGCAGCGAAAATAAGTCCTATGTTTTCTGCACTAGAATATGCTAATAGCTTTTTTATGTTGTTTTGTAATAAAGCATTTAGAATTGAAAATATTGCAGTAATAGTTCCAACTATAAGTACTATCACTCCACAATTTAGTGGTGTGTTTTGAAGGAACATAAATATTACTCTAATAAAGCCATATAAAGCAACTTTTAACATTACCCCTGACATCAGAGCAGAAACATTAGATGGTGCTGTTGGATGAGCCTTGGGAAGCCATGCATGAAGTGGAACTATACCCATCTTCGCCCCAAACCCAAATAATGCAAGTATAAATATAATGTACTTTTGGTTTGATGAAAAATCCATAGAAACTTTGACAATTTCTCTAAAATCAAAACTACCAGTATATTTATACAAGAACGCAAACATCATCATTAAAAATAGTCCACTTACGTGTGTCATTACGAAATAAAATATTCCAGCTTTTAAATTTCCCTTATGCATATATTCATAAATCACTAGGAAAAACGATGATATAGACATAAGTTCCCAAAACACAAGAAAACTTATTGAATTGTCAGAAACAACAACCCCTATCATTGAAGCTACAAACAAGACTATTAAAGCCACCATATAATTTGACGAATAATGTTTCTTATATTCCATTATGTAGCCCTTTGTATAAATTGCCACAGGTATAAATATTAAAATTATAATGAATACGAAGTATGTCGAAAGCCAATCATTTTGAAAATTAATTAATGGTAACACGTGTTATCAACTCCTAGTTAAATTTAGTTATCATTCGAATGTTGAAATGTGACACCTAATTATAACTTACTTTGCGTATGTTAACAACTAATTTTAATTGATTGTTCGTGTCAAATTTTAGCTGTTGCGCGTGTAATTTACTTTTATCCATCAAATTCAGCTAAATTATTAATTAAAATGGCACTAACCGCAGTCCATTACTATACATTTTTCCCTTTAATTTTATGCGGTTCAATATTGTGAGGAGTTGTTTTAATATGCATTCACATTTAGAGTGTAAACCTATAAAACACATAAAGAAGCTTATTTTCTTAATTGCTTTTCTAAGCTTATCAATTTGGGTAATAATGATTTATTTCATGTTACACAATATTAATAATGATAAAGTTATAAATTCTACTATGATTGTTGAAAAACTGTCGAAAATTTCCGAGTTATCCACAGTAAAATATAATTACTCTAATATATTAGCTGTAAAAAACACTAGAAAATTTGAAGACTATTCTATTCCATTTACTGAAAAATCATTCTTAGTAAAATATAGTGGATATATAAAAGCTGGGGTAGATCTAAAAGATATAACTGTTCTTGTTAATAAAAAAAGTATTATTGTAAATTTGAAAAAAGCTAAAATTCTTGATAATTCAATAAATACTGAAGATTTATTTGTTTATGATGAAAAGTCCTCAATGTTTAATAAACTAAGCATGAAAGATATGATAAATGAATTAACCAAGGAAAAAAGTAGGGTTGAAGCTAATTTACTAAAAACAGGATTTCTAGATGGAGCCAATGCTACCGCCAAAGCACTTTTGGAAGGTATTTTATTAAATATGGGTTTTGAAAATATTAAAATAATTTTTAAATAACTAATAAAAAAATAATCTTAAAACTTATATAAAAAATAAGTTTTAAGATTAATGTTTTGAACATATATTATATTAGAAGCCTCCAGAAGATCCTCCACCACTTGATGACCCACCACCAAAGCCTCCAGATCCACCTCCAGAACCTCCGAAACCTCCACCATTTCCTCCACCACGTCTACCAATTGAACTCCAAAATAGCAATGTCAGAATAAATTTAGTTATTCTTCCCCTATTAAAAATAAAATCAAGAATAACTAATCCAATAAACCCTATAAATAATATTCCACTACCTTTATTGGGCATATTAGAACCTTTTTCATTTTGATTTATTTGTTGTACATTAACGTTCTTTTCTAATTTAACATTATATTCTTTAGCTATATTATCGGCAAGGGTTGAATATGCAGCCTTAAATCCCTCGCCATACTTTCCTTGCTTAAATTTGGGAACTGCAAGCTCGTTCATAACTCTTGCAGAATATATATCAGTAACAGCGCCTTCTAGCCCTGTACCTACCTCTACTCTCCACTGCTTTTCTTTCATTGACAATAAAATTAATAACCCATTGTTTTTATCTTTTTGGCCTATACCCCAACTTCTAAAAATGCCATTAGCATAGGTCTCTATAGTTTCTCCCTGCAGAGAATCTACAACTACAACAGTAGCCTCAGCACCTGTTTTAGCTTCTAATTCCCTGCCTACTGATAAAATATACTGTGCAGAATTATTGTCTATTACCTTAGCATAATCATTAACATATTTTAATTCTGTAGCTTTCGGAAATTTTGGCTCTGCATTCACCAAATTCATACCTGTTATCTGACTCAGAAAAAGTATACTTATTAAAAGTACAAAAATAACTCTTAACTTCATTTTTATCTTTATATACGTAGATATAGGCGTATTGGTTCGCAAATTATGAATGTTCCTAATTAATTTAATTAAAAAAGTCTTCATATTCTATCTCCTACTTAGTAAAGTCAACTTTTGGTACTACTTTAGCTGCTTCACTGGCTTTATAATAAGGCTTGTCATCAAAATTAAAAATTCCTGCAATGATTGAAGTAGGGAACTTTTTAATTGTAGTGTTATAATTATCAACACTTTTATTATAATCCTGCCTTGATATGCCTATTCTATTTTCTGTCCCTTCTAGAGCTACTGTTAAATCCCTAAAATTCTGACTAGATTTTAAATCTGGATACTTTTCTACTATTACTAAAAGCCTTGAAACCGCACTTCCAAGTTCGCTATCTGCTTGAGCTTTGTCTGGTACCGTTTTTGCTCCTGCAAGCTTAGCCCTAGCTTCAGCTACTTTTATAAAAATGTCCTTTTCCTGAGAAGCATAACCCTTAACTGTCTGGACTAAATTAGGAATTAAATCGGACCTTCTTTGCAATTGTGTATCTATGTTTCCTTCTGTCACTTTTACTTTTTGATCTAAACTTACGATTTTGTTGTAGCCTCCAATGATAGGCATTGTTATTACTAGAAATATTGCTACAACTATTGCAACCGTTCTTAACGTTCTATTCATTTCTATACCACCTTTCTATTTCATAGAGTATTTAATAATTATTGACTATTAAATGCAAGTAATTATTAACTTAAACTTAACTCATATTATAATTTATGAATTTATTAAGGGTACTATACTAATTTGCTAATAATTCTTTAAAATTATGTATAATTTCAAAAATATTTTTTAATGCATTATATACTTATAAATATTTTATTAACCATTTAATTTACAAGCGCCTTACTCTCAATAATCGCAAAAGATTTATTTACATATTCTTCAGTTTTATAATTTCCTAATCTATTATTCATTCTAATTAAAAGACGATTAAATTTTAAAATATCTTTAGAACTTATATCTTCTAATTCCTCAAATATCAATAAATTCTTTTGATTTTTTATATAATCTTTTATTATTAATGATTCACCTGCTTCTGATATATCTAAGTAATGGGCATTTTTTACTAAGGCTTTTTCTTTATGGATATAATACTTACTATTTAAATTTTTTACTATTACATGAACTGTAGATGGTGACCAAAAGCTAATTTCACTTAATTCGCTGGATGTAACACCTGGAAATGCTGCAATTATCCATAAAGCTCTAAGTTGAGCATAGGTTATATTAAATTCCTTAAGCGGTCCGCAGTGATTGCTTTTAATAGTTAATATGAATGTTCTTAAAAGATTATATAACGCAATTGTCTTTTTTATAATACCGACTGTATTTGTATCATAACCCCCTAAATCAATTTTCAAATTCATTTCATTAAGTCTTTCAATATATTCAAAAATAAACTCTTTCTTTTCTTTTATTATAATCTGAGTAAATATATTAATTATAAAATCCAGTTCTTTATGAGAATATAATCCTATCAAGTCAAATAGATAAATTTTTTTCTTCTTATTTTGTTTATTTATATTAATAAACCAATTACCCTTTTCTGTTAGTTGAAATTTATATACTTTTTTATTAATAGTTTCTTCTTTAAATACTAATTTTTTATTCATTAAAATTTTAATCATATTGCTGACAGTTGGAGAACTCCAGCATCCTATCCTTGCAACGTTACTTAGTGATATCCCTGGAAACACTTTAATTATCCAAAGAATTCTAAGCTGTGGCAACGTTATACCTGACTCCTCCACCGTCCTTGCGTAATTAGACTCAATTTTCAAAAAAGCATATCTTGCTTCATTGTATAACGAATGTATATTAAACAAATACTCGTTTCGCTTCATAAAATATCCCCTTATATGCCAATAGCATTTATATCAATTATTATTTTCATGTGCTTTTATATCATAAAACATTGTAACAAAAATATAATATCAAATCAACAGGAATATATTGAGTTATGTAATCATATTAATTCTATAATTAACTAGGAGTATTAAAAAGTACACTGGCATTAGCCAGTGTACTTTCGTTATTTGAATCATATAATTTTGCCTGATTTTATATACAAACATTAGTCATAAACCATATTTAGTTTGTTAATATCACCCTCGTATCTCTCATATTATTAATTAGATATTTGCTTAAATGTTATACATTTGATATGATTTGTAAACCATTGTATAATTAAAATAAAAAAAATTTGGTTTTAGTATTACAATACCCTATAATGTATTATAATGTTAAGTATATCCTTCAAAGTAAGTAGGCTATACCAATAAAATTATTGTAATTGTAAAGGAGAGTCAAAAATGATATTTTCTAGTGATACATCTATTGATACTTTAGAAGAAGATTTGAGATATCTTAAATTACTAGCTAGCAAGTATCCCACGATTCCTGATGCTTGTACAGAAATTATAAATTTACAGGCTATTTTAAATCTACCTAAAGGAACTGAGCATTTTCTATCAGATATTCATGGAGAATATGAATCTTTTTCTCATGTACTTAGGAATGCCTCTGGCGTAATTAAAAGAAAGATTAACGATATTTTCGGCAATTCACTTAGAGAGTGTGAAAAAAAAGAACTAGCAACAATTATCTATTATCCTGAACAAAAATTAGAGATCTCACTTAAAGAAGAAGAAGACATAGAAGATTGGTACAAGATTACTCTCTATAAACTTATTGAATTTTGTAGAATTGTTTCCTCTAAATATACTAGATCTAAAGTAAGGAAAGCACTACCTGCAGATTTTTCGTACATTATTGAGGAATTACTTCATGAACAGCAGAGTACCTTTAATAAACAAGAATATTATAATGGAATAATTGAAACCATAATTAAAATTGGACGAGCTAAAGAATTTATAATTGCTATCTCAAACCTAATCCAACGACTTACTATAGACAGACTTCATATAATAGGCGATATTTTTGATAGAGGACCGGGAGCCCATATAATCTTAGATACACTTATACACTACCACTCTATCGATATACAGTGGGGTAACCATGATATACTCTGGATGGGCGCAGCGGCTGGTTGTGAGAGTTGCATCGCCAATGTTCTTCGTATTTCAACCAGGTATGCAAATTTAGATACCATTGAGGACGGTTATGGTATTAACTTATTGCCACTTGCAACCTTTGCTCTAGATTTTTATAATGATGACCCATGTAAATCCTTTAAACCTAAAGTTTTTCCTGAAAATAATTATAGAGAAAAAGACCTTACTTTAATGTCTCGAATGCATAAAGCTATATCTATAATTCAATTTAAACTAGAAGGTGAAATTATAAAAAGACGTCCTCATTATGAAATGCAATCCAGACTACTTCTTAGCAAAATAAATTTTGAAAACGGTACCATTAATGTTGATGGAAAAGTCTATAAACTAAATGATACTAATTTCCCAACTATTGACCCTAAGGATCCCTATAAATTAACTCAAGATGAAAGAGAACTTATCGAAAGACTTAAATCTTCCTTCTTAAATAGTGACAAGCTTCAAGAACATATACGTTTTTTGTATACTAAGGGTAGCATGTATTCAAAATATAACTCTAACTTGCTTTACCATGGTTGTGTATCACTAAGCGAAGATGGTAGTTTTAAAAAAATGAAAATAGATAACATAGTTTACAGTGGAAAATCATATATAGATAGAACTGAACGCTTAGCAAGAGAAGCTTACTTCGGAAAAGCAGGTTCTGAATCTAAGCTTTATGCACTAGATCACATATGGTATTTATGGTGTGGCTGTAATTCTCCTTTATTTGGTAAAGATAAAATGGCTACCTTTGAAAGGTATTTCATAGATGATAAAACTTCTCATAAAGAAATTAAAAATCCTTACTATAAATATAGGGATGACGAAACGGTGTGCAATAATATATTATCTGAATTTGGATTAAGTACAACTGATTCACACATTATAAATGGTCATGTTCCCGTAAAGACCAAACAAGGTGAGAGTCCTATAAAAGCTAATGGCAAGCTTTTAGTTATTGATGGTGGTTTTTCTAAGGCTTACCAGCCAGAAACGGGCATAGCAGGATTTACGCTTATATATAATTCTTATGGATTACTTTTGGCATCCCATGCACCTTTTGAATCAACACAAAAGGCTATTGATGAAGGTAAGGATATTATTTCTTCCACTATAGTTCTAGAAAAATCCACAAATCGTATTCGAGTAATAGATACAGATGTAGGTGCTGAAATCAAAGATCAAATCAAAGATCTAGAGTTGCTCCTTATAGCCTATAGGAAAGGACTTATAAAAGAACAACGATAACATTTTATAATTCTTAAATTTAAAGCCACTCGCCCATTAATGGACAAGTGGCTTTAAGCTTATTAAGGTATGTGAACTACAACATAATATGGGTTATGAGTAGTTGTTTTACCTATGATTACTATTTTCCATCTTGTATGTTTAACAATTGTTGCAACTTCTGAGCTTGCATTGCCGATTGTTCTGCAAATTCCCTAAACGTATTGCTTACTTCTTCTTCTGATACCTCCCTTGCAAATGATTGATAATCTCTAGTATTCTCTTGCGCATCTAATAATTTCTTCATTATTGTGTCTCTAGTATTCATTTCCATTTTTCATCACTCCTTCATTAGTATTTTCCCACAACCATATTTTTTTATGTATTTAATATTTTATAATTCATTAATAATTAAAAAGAAACTAGGAATTACATAGTTCCTAGTTTCTTTTTATACAATCACTAATTTAATTTATATAGAAAGTGTTAAATTTATTTTTATTGTCTTTCCACTTCTAACCAATTCTATTTTGATTACATCACCAGCTTTATGTGTAGCTTTAATCTTATTTATTTCCTCTACAGTTTTAATCTTTTTACCATCAAATTTAGTAATTATATCCGCAGATCTTATCCCAGATTTTTCTGCTGCACTAAAGTCTTGAATTTGCGATATATATACTCCCACTGGGATATTATACTCCTTAGAAATATCTTGAGTTATATTCCTACAAGAAATTCCTATGTTAAGAATTGGTTTGATTAAAGCATCCATCTTAGGGTTTACTGTATTAATTGGTATTGAAAATCCCAATCCCTCTACCCCTTCCTGACCTATTTTAGCAGTGTTTATACCTATAACTTGCCCCTTAGAATTTACAAGAGGTCCACCACTATTACCCGGATTAATAGCTGCATCTGTTTGAATAAATTTTAGGTTCTTATTCTCAATACTTATTTGCCTATTAACTGCACTCACAACTCCTGTAGTAACAGATCCCAAAAATTCTTTTCCTAGCGGATTTCCTATTGCGACTACCGATTCTCCTACCTGAAGCATGTCTGAATCTCCGAATTCAGCCACACCTGGAACTTTAGTTCCATCGGGCAATTTAATTACCGCTACATCAGCTGCAGCATCATAATTAATTACTTTTGCAGAAACTTCTTTTCCATTACTAAGTGTAACTTTAACGTTCTGGGCACCACTTATAACATGATAATTTGTTAAAATATATCCACTTACATTGAAAATTATGCCAGTTCCTACCCCTTCTTGCTCTGAAGTCTTTCCACTAAAGTCGCTACTTTCACTAGAACTTTTGGTAGAAATTGCAACTACTGAAGAACTTACTTTTTTCACGATTTCAGGTACACTTAAATCTTGAGTACTTTTAGTATTTATAATATTTGAACTCGTATTATTAGAGATTTTTGTACTAGCCACTTTAGGAACGGCTGTAGTACTCATATTATTCATTATCTTTATTGTTACAATGGCTGAACCTATACCACCTAGTGTAGAGCAGATTACACCGATAAATATGTATGATAGTATTCTCTTTCTCATACCACCTTTGTTTTTTTTAACTTCCTTATTATTTTTATTATTGTAATTGTCACTTTCTAATATAAAATCCTTTGTTTGATTTGGTTTTTCTTTATACTCATCATTAGACTGATTTATCATAGTATTTCCGTTTCCCTCGTTATTATCTTTACCAATTGAGTCATTACTCTCATCTATGTTTCCATTCGTTGTATTGGTTCCATTACTATCTTCGTCCATACTATTTTCCTCCCTGTTTATATCTGTGAGCAGATATAGGTAATTCTCTAATATTTTGTTACAATAAAATATTAATCTATATTCTTATTTATATTTCAAACAATATTTTTTCTTTGATTATATTTTAAGACTTTTATGTTACAATTTGGTAACATAATTGTTAACAAACCTTTAATAACCTTTTAATGATTTTTTATTTGCTCCTATAAAACAACTTAACATCGGCTATTCCATTTCTAAAATCTATACTTTAAAATAAAATTACTCTTTCTATATTTATAGCAAGAGTAATTTTATATTTATTAAGAATTATTAACTTACTACTTCTAAGCTAGATAGTATATCTTATTTAGTAGCATATAACTCGATTATTTTAAGTATTACTTCAACAGCCTTTTCCATAGCAAACGTAGGTATAAATTCATATTTACCATGAAAATTATGTCCACCTGCAAATATATTTGGAGTTGGAAGTCCCATGAAGGAAAGCCTTGCACCATCTGTACCACCTCTAATAGGTACCATAATAGGATTTATCCCTACTTCCTTCATAGCTAAAAAAGCCGTATCAACAATATGTTTAACTGGTTCTATTTTTTCTTTCATATTAAAATATTGATCCTTAATTTCTATTTCAACTGTTCCATTACCATATTTATCATTTAGCTTAAGTGCGACATTATTTATAAATGATTTCCTATTTGCATAACTTTCACTATTAAAATCTCTTATAATATATTGGAGTTTTGTTTCCTCAACTTCACCATTAATGCTAATTAAATGGTAAAACCCTTCGTACCCTTCTGTAGTAGCCGGCGTCTCGTTTTGTGGCATTAAATTTACGAATTCATTTGCTATAAGTGCAGAATGAATCATTTTTCCTTTTGCTGAACCTGGATGTACATTTCTTCCATGTACACAAATCTTTACTCCCGCAGCATTAAAATTTTCATATTCTAATTCACCGATAGTTCCTCCGTCTATAGTGTATGCAAAATCTGCACTAAATTTCTTTACGTCAAAAATATCAGCACCGCGACCTACTTCCTCATCCGGTGTAAATCCAATACGAATAGTGCCATGCAAAGCACTTGGGTTTTGCATTAAATATTCTACGGCAGCCATTATCTCTGATACCCCGGCCTTATCATCAGCTCCAAGTAACGTAGTTCCATCTGTGGTAATAAGAGTTTTTCCTAAGTAATTTTTTAATTCTGGAAAATCCTTTGGCGATAATATTATATTATTTTCTTTATTTAATATTATATCTTCTCCATCGTAATTTTTAACAAATTTAGCTTTAACATTTTTGCCTGACATATCAGGAGCGGTATCCATATGTGCTATAAATCCTATAATAGGTATATCCTTATCTACATTCGACGGTATTGTAGCCATTACATATCCATTGTCATCTACACTTACCTGTTTTAATCCCATTCCTTTTAGTTCACTAACTAACTCACTCGCAAGTATCATTTGACCATTTGTACTTGGTACAGTAGTTGATTCCTCATTAGATTTAGTATCATAACTTATATATTTTAAAAATTTTTCTACAACTTTTGACATAAACTCATCTCCTTATGATTTACAATACAATCTCTATTCTTTCTTAAGAAAACTATCAATTAATTTTTCTGCCATTCTTTTTTGCAAATTAGCTTTATTTATAAGTAACAAAACCATTAATATTAATTCTATCAACTCTCCATCTTCTTTTCCCATTTCATCAATTTTCTCTTTTATATATTCGGTGTCTTTATTTATATCACGTGCAAACTCTTTATTTTGAACTTCTTTTATATCTAAAAAGTTATTATATAAATCTTCTAACGGAATTCTTATACTTTTTAGAGCTTTTAAATCAATTATAGGATCAAATATTGTATTAATATCATTAATCGATATCGTCTGTTTCATATTGTAGATAAGCGTCAGCAGAATAATATGTTCATTAGTATATTTCTTATTTTTTGCTGGCATCAAAACTTTACCTTTAGTGTAATTATTAATCATAGTTTTTGTAAGGATCTTATCGTCTTCATTCCTTTTAAGGCTTCCAAGCTTCTCATTAAAAAAAGTTGTAACTTGGTCCATATATAAATCCACGCATGGTATTTCTACTATGCTTATATCTTTTGATCCTGTAATTTCTTCAACCAGTTTATTTAGACTTTCCTTGTTATAATTCATTTATTCCACCTCACCTCCATTATATAGCATTAATTACCAGTAATCTATGGCTACACTTATTAATACTGAAGATAAATCTCATCCTTATAATTACTTATGTTTTCCATTTAAATATTCACAATAAGGTGCTACAGGACATATCTCACAGTTAGGTTTCCTAGCTTTGCATATTTTTCTTCCATGCCATATAATAAAATGATGTGCATCACTCCACATTTTTTTAGGAATATTTTTCATAAGCTCCTGTTCTACTATTTCAACATTTTTCCCCGACGCAAGTCCAATTCTCTTAGATACTCTAAAAACATGGGTATCTACAGCTATCGCAGGAATTCCAAAAGCATTAGATAAAACGACATTTGCAGTTTTTCTCCCAACTCCCGGTAACTCTATTAATTCTTCCATAGTATTTGGTACTTTGCCTTCATGTTTTTCTAATATAAGCTTTGTAGCACCTAAAATATTTTTGCTCTTATTATTATAAAATCCACAACTTTTGATTTTTTCTCCAAGTTCTGAAACTGATAAAGTAATCATAGATTGTGGTGTATTATATTCCTTGTACAACTGTTTTGCAATAATATTCACCCTGACATCTGTACATTGTGCTGATAGTATGGTTGATACTAAAAGCTCATAATGAGTTGTAAAATCCAAACCGCACTTTACTCCCTCATACGTTTCATTAAGAATTTCAATTACTTCTTTAATTGTTTTTTTATTCATGTAAATCACCTACTTTATACTTATTACATCATCTTCTTCTTCAGATTATCTTACCACATTATATATAAATATAATCTTACACTTTAACAATTAATAAAAATACGCTGCTAACCTCATATATGAGGCAACAACGTATATTTTAATCACTTGCAGTTGGAGTATACTCCTCTATATTGCTCTGGAAGCATCACAGCTATACTACACATTATTTCATTCATAACTCTATCATAATACTCATTTTTATCTTCATCTTGACTTTTGCTTGCAAGGGTGATAGGCTCACCAATATTAATGTGTACATCTGCATAATTAAATTTTTCTGATGCCATGTCACTATCATTAATTGGCAATAACTTTTCTGTCCCCCAAATACTCATTGGAACAATTGTTGCCTTTGATAATTTGGCCATTAGTATAAGGCCCCTTTTGCCCTCTATCATTTTTCCGTTTCTACTTCTCGTCCCTTCAGGAAAAATCATAATATTATTGCCTTGTTTTAGGGTACTAACGATTTTAGATATCGCTTCTTTATCTGCAGAATTAGGTTTTAATTGTATAGTTTTTGCAACAAAAAAGCCTAATTTAGTAAGCTTATTATCTGTTAGCTTTACACCAGCAACAAAGGTTACATTGTTGTCCTTTAATAATTTATTCATAACTATTCCATCTGCATTGCTTAAATGATTGCATATAAAAATTATGGGAGACTTTATGTCCTTTATTGTCTCCATACCGTGAGTTTTAATGTTTGCATACTTATCAATGTATGAATCTATTAACTTATTTGCTATAAATGATACAATTCTATCTGGCAAAAGTTCTATTATTCTTAACATCGTTTGCGAAAGCATCTAAATTCCACCTTTCATAAAAAGTAACTATACAGTTATTATAATTTGAAAAGCCTTAAAAGTCTATAATAATAATCTCTTATATAAGGTGATGTATCCTTCTCTCCGCTTATATTTCTATTTTTTTCCATATAAATTGCACTAATTATTGCATTCCTTTTAATAATATTTTTACCTCTCCACCCACAAGAAGTTATTTTATACTTTTCTTTAAATAACTGATTATCAATATTCATTAAAACTTTTAAATCAACTTTTTCCATATATTTATAAGGTTTAAACTCTTTAATAAGACTAAATTCAATGTTTTGATTGCAAGGACATCTGCTTTGACAAGTATCACATCCAAATATTCTGCCATCCAATTTATCAAACCAAGAGTCCTCTATATTTTTTTTCTGAGTTATATAGGATAAACATATATTAGCATTGTTATTTATCCCCAATTCCCCACTTACTATTGATTTTGTAGGACATGCTTCTAAACATATCTCACAGTTACCGCATGTCTGTTTTAGAGGCTTGTCAGGCTCTATTACTAGATCTGTTATTATTTCTCCTAAGAACACATATGATCCATACTTTTGTGTTATTAAAGTGTTGTTTTTTCCTATGAACCCCACCCCGGAAAGGCTGGCGATATACCTCTCTGGTAGTGCATTGCTATCCACGAGGCTTATGGCCTTTGCGCCCATACCTTCTATAAATTTACAGATATTCTCCATATATTTAATCGCAACAATATGATAATCTCTTCCTAGCGTATATTTCGAAAAATATGTATCTTGATTTTGATCTGTATCATATAGATAGGGAAACGCTATAGAGATTATAGTTTTTCCGCCTAGCATATATAAAAATGGATTTATTCTCTTATCTACAATTGACTCCTCAAACTCATTCTCTAGTCCGAGTTTCTTTCTTTTATTAAAATAAGGACTTAGCTCATGAAAAGTCCTACATTCGCTAAATCCTATTACGTCTAAACCATTTTCTTTACAAAACTCTATTATTTCTTCTTTATTACTCATATTGTCAGTCCCTTTTATATTACCATATCATTATATATTCTTTTAGTATTACCTGCATAGTCCTTAACTTCAATTATTGTCAGAGCATTCACAAAAATAACTCTAGCGGGTATTCCTACAGCAGTAGCCTTTGGTAATACATTTTTTAAGACTACAGCATTAGCACCAATTTTACTACCTGTTCCTATTTTAATAGGACCTAATATTTTTGCACCAGCTCCTACTATAACATCATTGCCTAAAGTAGGATGCCTTTTACCTATATCTTTGCCTGTTCCACCTAGCGTAACGCCTTGATACAATGTTACATTATCTCCAATTTCTGTGGTCTCTCCAATAACTACTCCTGTCCCATGATCTATAAACAATCCTTTTCCTATTACAGCCCCTGGATGAATTTCTATTCCAGTAAAAAACCTAGCTGATTGCGATATAGCTCTAGCTAAAAAAAATCTTTTATGATTATATAGGAAATGTGCTGTTCTATATATAATTATAGCATGAATACAAGGATATAATAATATAACTTCAATCCAATTTTTAGCTGCCGGATCTTTTTCTACTATATTATTAATATCATATTTTAACATTTTAAACATATGAAAATTCCCTCCTATAGATTTGTAGTTTGTAAATATCCAAATCTAAATATTTAAATATAAATTCGGATATTTTTAAACTCTCATACTAGCACATTTAAATAAATAAAAGCCAGTATGTTAGCCTATTTTGATGTGCCTTATTTATCTATAGAGTAGAAATAAATGTTTTCACCTTATAGGAATCTAGTCATATATACCCATTGAAATATATTTTTCTCCCCCGTCAGGTGCAACAGTAACTACCTTTTTACCCTTGCCTAGTTTCTTAGCAACTTTTATAGCAGCTGCAATATTAGCCCCTGTTGATATTCCTACCAAGATACCTTCTTCTTTGGCCATTCGTTTTGCTATATCGAAAGCCTCTTCATCCGATATTTTTATTATTTCATCAACTACACTACTATCATATATATCTGGTGTAAAACCTGCTCCTATTCCTTGTATTTTATGTGGACCTGGTTCTCCTCCTGATAATACAGGTGATTTTTCTGGTTCAACTGCAACTATTTTAATATCCTTATTAATTTCTTTTAATCTTCTGCCTACCCCAGCAATTGTTCCGCCAGTTCCTACTCCTGCTACAAAAACATCTGCATCCGCTACATCACTGTTAATTTCTTCTGCAGTAGTTGCATAATGTTTTTCTGGATTAGCAATATTAACAAATTGTTGTGGTATAAAAAACTCAGGTTTTCCCTCTGCTATTTCCTTAGCTTTATTTATAGCACCCTTCATACCTTTTGAACCATCTGTAAGCACAAGTTGTGCACCATATGCCTTAATTAAGTTTCTTCTTTCAACACTCATGCTATCTGGCATAACAATGATTACATTATATCCTTTAATTCTTCCAATCATAGCCAAAGCTATTCCCATATTTCCACTAGTTGGCTCAACTACAGTAAATCCTTCTTTTAATACGCCTAGTTCCTCAGCTTTCTCTATCATTCCGAGAGCCGCTCTATCTTTTATACTTCCAGCGGGGTTATATTTTTCAAGCTTTACAAATATATCAGCCATATCACTCTTAACTAATCTATTTAATTTTAATACAGGTGTTTCCCCTATCATATCTAAAACATTGTTATACATCATAATAATATCCCTCCAATTTAAAATAAATAATTCCTGTTAAAGCTATTCATATTTAAACATTCGTACAATTCCCTAAAATGAAAAAGCGACATATATATAATTAATAGTATATTATTTAAAAAGTTTTTGGGTACAAAAAAAACTCCTTCTATTATTAGAGACGAAGTTTTACTTCGTGGTCCCACTCTAAGTTATAATCACTAAAGTGATTATAAAGCCACTTTTTCAAGCACATCGTTATGCTCTATCACTATAACGGGCGAATCCCGATGCAGCCTACCAAAGTCACATTTATGTGACTATTTCGGTGCATAACTCCAAAGGGCACTTCATAAAAGTTTCCAATAAGAATCTTCTCAACTTTAGATTCTCTCTCTGTAAATTCTTCTTATATTACTTTCCTTTTTCTTAGTATTTTTTAGTATTTCCTAGTATTTCAGTATGAATTACTTTTCTTTATTATATTCTTAAGATTAAATTATGTCAATAGTATTTTTTTGTGTTTTACCTCCATATAGTTTTTCTGTGCTTTAAAGGCTAAGAATAAAAAAAACTATTAGAATGAACTAACAGTTTTTTAGATATCTCATGTTTTATTAAGAAAACTTAACCTGCTAACCTTCAATTTTTTTTATATATTCTGAAGTACGAGCACCTATATCATAGCTTTGTTTTACCACATTTTCAGGACAATCATACCCATGGGCTACAGCACCGCAGGCAAAAACGCCCTCTATATTAGTTCCAAAATTCTTATTTAATTCGATTTGTCCGTTTGACGCATTAACTATTATTTTTGCTTGTTTTGCTAATTCATTATCGGGATATAAGTCTACAGATAAAAGTAATGAATCACAAGAAATATATTCATCGCTATCTTTAATAACTTCATTATTACTATCTAACTTTACAAGCGTTATACCTTCAATCCTACTTTTACCTTGGATAGAAATCACCTTGTGTTTTTTTCTAAGTGGTATGTTAAAATCATCTAGAAAAGCGCTAAGTTTTTTATCAATTGCTTTAATAAACTCTTTACTTTCTACTACAGCTTTAACATTTGCCCCTTCGATTGCTAGTCTTCTTGCTACTATTAATGCGATATCACCTGTACCTAATATAACTATTTCTTTCCCTGGCATATATCCCTCTATGTTTATAAATTTCTGTGCACACCCCACGGTGTAAATGCCTGCGCATCTACTCCCCGGCAGATTTGAAAAACCTCTTGGCCTCTCTCTACAGCCAGAAGCTATTACTATAGCTTTAGCTCCAATTTTAAAAGCTCCATCATATGCATTCACTGCGCTAATTTTTTTAGCGTTATTTATATTTAAAACAGTAGTGTTTAATTTATATGAAATTTTTAGTTCATTAACTTTATCTACATATTTCTGGACAAATTCTGTTCCTGTCAAATCCTCACTAAATATATTTTTACCAAATCCATTATGAATACACTGATTTAAGGCTCCTCCTAATTGATTTTCTCTTTCTAAAATTAGAATATTACCTTTATAGTGTTCTTTAGCTGAAATAGCAGCTGAAAGACCTGCAGGGCCTCCGCCAATTACTACTATGTCATATTGATGCATTACATACCCTCCAGTTGCGAGGCATCTTAGCATGTTATTCCTCTTAGATGCCTAATATTAAATTTATTGTTAAACGTAAAAACCTGTGAAATTAATTTCACAGGTTTTATTTGGCAGGGGTAGTAGGACTCGAACCTACAACCAATGGTTTTGGAGACCACTACTCTACCAATTGAGCCATACCCCTTTATTAACTTTTAAATATAAAAATGTATAAATGGCAGGGGTAGTAGGGCTCGAACCTACAACCAATGGTTTTGGAGACCACTACTCTACCAACTGAGCTATACCCCTAAAATACATCCATATTATATCATGTGTTTATAAAAAATGCAAGAGTTATTATGTTTTTATTTTAATAAGAAACACAGAATAAATATACGATCTATCATTCCACGTTTCTTATTATTTACTTTACTATAAAGGAATTATTCTACTTTAAAACCTGCAGCCTTTACCTTTGCAACAATACCATCAAAATTTAAGGTCTTAAGTCTTATAATAATTTCTTTAACCTCTGTGAGACTTTTAGGATCAATAACTACAAAACTAATTATGTCACCTTTATTTTCAGTTATTATCTTTGCAAGTTTAGAAATCTGACCTTGAATATCAAACGCTATTACAGCTAATCTTCTTCCTTTATCCGCCCCAAATAATTCAGTAAACTGATGGAATATAGCATGATGTGTAACTATGCCAACAAAATCTCCATTGCTATCCACTACAGCAACAAATGAAACACTTCTTGTTTCTAAAAAATGTGCTGCTTCTTCAACTTGTTGCATTGGATTGATAACTGGAACATTGGTCCTCATTACATTTTCAACTATAAAATCAGTTAGCAAACAGTTTTTATCAATGCTTTTTTCATAATAATAAGTATAAATCTTTTCTTTTGAAATTGATCCATAGAATTTACTGCCTTCAACCACAGGGACTGATAAAAATTTATTTTGCTCCATAATTTCTAGAGCTTTACCTATTGTTGTTTTTCGTGTTACCGTAGTTAATTTTTCTTTTAACAGCATCAAATTATTAACAAACATTATTTTGCCCTCCTTATTTAGGTATATAAAGTTATTATACATTATATTGTAATTTAAGTATAAGTAATTGTCTCTAATTTATAAATTATAATTTAATATGTTTTCTAAAAAATTCTTTATATTATTAGCAAACTCCTAGATTACCTTTTCTTTTTTTATGTTTTAGGATAAAATATTTAGTGAGGTGAAACTTATGGAATACATAGTAACAACAGTTGACGAAACTTATAAGATAGGAGAACAAATTGGATCACTTATAAATTCAGGTGACATAATTTGCTTAATAGGTGACTTAGGCACTGGCAAAACCCATTTAACAAAGGGAATTGCAAAAGGCTTAGATATTATAGACACTATTACAAGTCCTACTTTTACAATAGTAAATGAATATACAGGCAGGTTAAAATTATATCATTTTGATGTCTACAGAGTTAATGACCCTGATGAAATAGAAGCTATAGGTTTTGATGAGTATATATTTAGTGATGGTGTTAGTATTATTGAATGGGCTAACTACATTGAAGAACTAATCCCACCCAATAACTTAACCATAACTATAGAAAAGCTTCCTAAACTTGGAGACAATTTCAGAAAAATTCATATGAAATATTCTGATAAAAGATACGATTATATAAAGGAGATAAAACTATGAAAATTTTAAGTCTAGATTCTGCTACGCAATCAGCAACTTGCGCAATCCTTGACGATAACAAAGTCCTTGGTGAAATAACATTTAATTATAAAAAACAGCATTCTCAGATACTTATGCCTATAATTGATGAATTATTCAGAAATACAGAAATGAGTATAGTTGATATTGATGGCTTTGTGGCCTCAAAAGGACCAGGTTCATTTACAGGCCTTAGAATAGGTATGGCTACCATCAAAGGGTTAAGCCAAGGCACTAAAAAGCCGTTTGTAACTGTATCTACATTAGACTCTTTAGCATACAACTTAGCATATACAGATGGAATTATCTGTCCCATATTAGATGCATTAAGAGATAATGTATATACAGCCTTATATACTTTTGAAAATTGTGAACTTAATCGTATTAGCGACTACGTTAATATTTCAATTGATGAGCTAATAAATATGCTTAAAGAGAAGGATTGCAATATTTCCTTTGTAGGAGATGGAACCGTAAAATTCAAAGAAAAACTCATAACCCATTTACCTAAGGTATACTTTGCACCAGCTCATTTAAACTTAGCTAAAGCATCTTCACTTGGAGAATTAGGTCTTAACCTTCTATCTAACGGAACATTCGATGACATATATGCATCGGTACCTATTTACCTACGAAAACCTCAAGCTGAGCGTGAGTACGAAGAAAAGATGAGGCAAAAGAAAAATGAATAATGATTTTAAAATTTACCCAATGGATGCATCATCTATTAAATCTATACTCAATATTAGTGAGTTAAGCTTTCCTATTTCATGGAGTTTAGAATCACTCCAAAGTGAACTAGATAATAAATTTGCTAAATATGTTGTATTAAAAAAGGGAAATTCTATAGTCGGTTATGGAGGAATGTGGATAATTATAGATGAGGCCCATGTTACTAATGTTGCGGTGCACCCTGAGGCCCGTGGTCATGGAGGCGGAGACATAATTGTGGAAGCTTTGTTTAGAATTTGCAGAAAACATAAAGTCACAGGAATAACATTAGAGGTCAGAAGTTCTAACTTTACTGCCATAAACTTATATGAAAAATATGGTTTTGAAAAAGAAGGGCTTAGGCGACATTATTATGAAGATAACGGAGAAGATGCAGTAATTATGTGGAACCGAAACTTATAATAGGCAAGATAAATAAACTAACGTATAAACGGGTACCTACACAGTAGGTACCCGTTTATAAATACTAGTTTTTAATAATATAACTAAATATTTTGTTGTCTATTTTTATTTTTGTATTTACTCTCAATATTCTCCTTATGAAGTATAGGAGAAACACTCTTATATAAAGCTAAAGTCATTACTGATATTACTATTCCTTTAAGAAAATTAAACGGAATAATCATCCATATAACAAAAGAATTTAAGTCCTTTATATTATGATTTATTTTTGATCCCATTCCCACCACGGCAGCAATTGGAAATCCTAATACTGTTTCATATAGTGGTAATATAACAAAATAGTTTAATACAGATGCAAATATTGACATACAAACTACTCCTATTAGTAACCCAACGATAGCCCCACCCTTACTTTTTCGAGCCTTATATATATATCCAGATACTAATATCAAACACGATCCTACTAGGAAATTAGCAAGTTCACCTATAAATGCCGTTTTACTTGCTAGCATTCCATGTAATATATTTTTAAAGAGTTCAATAATAATTCCTGCTACTGGTCCCAATGCAAAAGCCCCTAGCAGCGCTGGCAAATCACTAATGTCAATTTTTAAGAACTCTGGAAATATCGGTAACGGTAATTCAATGTACATTAAAAGAAATGCCATAACAGATAAAAGTGAAATTTTAATAAGTCTAATAAGTTTTTCGTCTCTCATTTTTATACCCCCTAATTAAATTTATCTTCTAGTGATTGATATAATAAAAACCCTGACACAAAATATGTCAGGGCGAATTCATATATATATCGCATCTTCTTTCATCCAGACTTTACTGTCGGCTTCGGAATCTAACCGAATCAGCCTTACGGCTCGCGGGCTTTACCGCCGGTGGGGAATTTCGCCCCGCCCTGAAGATTATTAAATTTTATTTTAATTTTTATAATTTAATTATATATATTTTTTATAAAAAAAGCAAGATATACATTATAAATTTTTCATTGATAGTGATATTCTTTTTCTTTTTTCATCAACTTCTATCACGCTAACCTCTACTATATCTCCAACCTTTACAACGTCTAATGGATGTTTCACAAATTTATCTGATAACTGGCTTATATGTACTAAACCATCCTGATGAACTCCAATATCAACAAAAGCTCCAAAGTCAGATACATTCCTAACCGTACCCATAAGTTTCATTCCTGGTTTAAGATGAGCCATTTGAACTACTCCTGTTTTGAGTATTGGCTTAGGTAATTCCTCTCTTGGATCTCTACCTGGCTTTTTAATTTCTTTAATAATATCTCTAAGAGTTGGTGCCCCTGTTTCTAATTTCTCAGCGAGTTCGCTAAAATTAATATCTTTTATCCTATCATCCATATCTTTAAAATTTAAAGATTTAAGATCATCTTTTGAATAGTTTAGGAATTCTAATAATTTTTTGGTAGCATTATATGACTCGGGATGGATTGAGGTGTTATCTAAAACCTCTTTGCTTTCCATAACCCTTAAAAATCCTGCACATTGTTCATATGCTTTTGCCCCTAATCTTTTTACCTTTAATAATTCTTTTCTAACCTTAAATTTACCATTTTCTTCTCTATACGCTACAATATTTTGAGCTATAGTAGTATTTATACCTGATATATAAGACAATAAAGATGGTGTTGCAATATTAAGATCTACACCCACTGCATTAACACAGTCTTCAACTACTCCTTTTAGGGATTCATCAAGCTTTTTAGGTGTAACATCATGTTGGTATTGCCCAACTCCAATAGCTTTTGGATCAATCTTTACAAGCTCCACTAGTGGATCTTGAAGCCTACGCCCAATTGATATTGCTCCTCTTATAGATACATCTATATCTGGGTATTCTTTAGATGCAAGCTCGGACGCTGAATAAACAGAAGCACCCGCTTCTGAAACTATAACATAATATAGATCTTTAGAGCATTCCTCTTTAAGTTCTTTAATTATCTGTGCTAGTATCTCTTCAGACTCACGACTAGCCGTTCCATTACCAAGGGATACTACTTCAACATTATGTTTAATTACTAACTCTTTAATAATAGCAATTGATTTTTGGACTCCATCCTTACTGCCTGCAGTAGCATATACGGTAGCTATATCTAAAAGCTTACCAGTATCATCAAGCACCGCTATTTTGCATCCAGTTCTGAATCCAGGATCAAAACCAAGCACTACTTTCCCTTTTATAGGTGACTGCATTAGTAAAGCCTTTAGATTAGCTTTAAATATTTCTATTGCGCTAGTTTCACCTTTTTCTGTTAATTCTGATCTTATTTCTCTCTCAATCGAAGGGAATATGAGTCTTTTTACAGAATCAACTATACTTAGCTCTATATACTTATCAGTTTCACTATTCCCCTTTAAACATTTAGTTCTTAAGTACTCAATGATTTTGTCATTATCAGCTTTAATTTTCACAGAAAGTATCTTACTATTCTCGCCCCTATTTATAGCAAGAATTCTATGTGGTGGTATAGTTCTAACCCCTTCTTTATACTCATAATACATTTCAAATGGAGTAGTTTCCTCAGAGCTTCCCTTAGTTTCTACGCTACCAAAATTATGTACTTGACCCCTAATCCACTTTCTATAATCAGCTTCGTCTGATATCATTTCACTAATAATGTCACCAGCACCTTGAAGTGCGTCTTTTACACTAATCACCTGTTTTTCTTCGTTTATAAATGTTTGTGCATACTCATTTATATCGGTTTTAAGCTCACCACCTGCAATAACTTCAGCAAGAGGCTTGAGACCCTTTTCAATTGCAATAATAGCTCTAGTTCTTTTCTTAGGTTTAAATGGTCTATATATATCCTCTATTTCTGTAAGAGTCTCGCATTTAGTTATATATCTTTCAATTTCCTCTGTTAGCTTTTCTTGCTCACCAATTAAACGTATTACATCCACTTTTCTTTCTTCTAAATTTCTAAGATATATAAGTCTCTCCGTAAAGTTTCTAAGTATTATATCATCAAGTCCACCGGTTCTCTCTTTTCTATATCTAGCTATAAAAGGAACTGTATTCCCTTCATCTAATAATTGAATTACACTTTCCGCCTGCTCTATTGTTATTGAAAATTCTTTAATTAATCTACTATTTATATTCCCCATTTTTTTTTGACTATCATGATCGTCACATTCAAATAAATATTAGCAATATGTTGGTTTATTTATTATCATATGATTAATAGCCAATCCTCCTCACATAATTTGTATTTTAAGTTTAAACAACTGAAATTAACATATTCAATCATACCATGAATTTCATCTTCATATCTATATAAAACATAGAAATTTATAGGAGTAATGTATGAAAAAATTAGTATTTTCTTATTTTTTAGCATTTTTTCTTTTATTATTATTTTATAGCACTCATTTGTATTATACCCTATATAGATTTGATTCTACAAATGTGTACAAATACATAAAATATATCTCATCAGACCAGTTCAAGGGTAGATTACCTGGCACATTAGAAAATCAGGAAATCACTACTTATATTAACACAGAATTTAAAAACAACGGGTTAAAACCCTATAAAGGCAAAGAACTACAAAACTTTAAAGTCCTATATCCTAAGCAATTAAACAATAATCCTTATCTAAGGGTATTAGGCAAAAATGGTAATATAGTAAAAGATTTTATTTATAGCAAAGATTTTAAAGAAGATATGTTGAACTTTAAAACAAATCAATTAACTTTTAGCGAAAGTAATGTCAACTCAATAACAGATAATTCACTTCAAATTAATACTGCTAACGGACCTTTTATATTTTTTGTTCCACGCGGTAATGATTTGTCCTTTAGAAGTTCTTTTATGCATGATTCCAAATACAACATGTATATTATGGTTACTAAAGAGACCCTTACATCGCTTAAAAGTTTATTAGGCGATAACACCGTTAAATGTTATATTCCTTTTGAGGCCTCAGAAACAAGTATAAATAATGTTATGGGATACTTAGAAGGCACCGACACTTCTCTTCCACCAGTAATTGTTTCTGCACACTTTGACCATATAGGTACGGATTTAAATGGTACTATATATAGTGGTGCCTTAGATAATGCATCAGGTGTTTCTTTCATACTAGAAATGAGCAAATATCTAACTTCGCTTGGCAAACCTTCCCGGAGTATTCTATTTTTAGGATTTAACGCAGAAGAGTTTGGTTTTTTAGGTTCAAATCAATTTATAAAAGAATATAAAGATAATATAAAAGGGAGCAAAGTATTCAATTTTGACATGATCGGAAGTCATAACAATGCTGATCTTTGCATAGTGGGTGGAAAAAAAGACACTGTTAAATCGCCTCTTATAAAATCAGTTTCCAACACTTGCAAAGCTGAAAAAATACATTTTAATTATCTGTTTGAAGATGCCAGTGATCATAAATGCTTTAGGGACCAGAATATAGATGCAATAACCTTTTGTGACAATGATATGACGCGTATACACACACCAAATGATACTTATGATCATATAAGTATCAATGCTATAGAGGAATGTTATAATGTAGCCTCTAAGGAAATTGTTAAATATACTTTTAAAGACAACTTCATAATTGCGTATTATAAAGAGTGTTTTCTTATTTCTATAATTGGGATCTTAATATTTTCTGCTCTTTATAAAAAAATTAGTAAAGATAGTTAATAGATATGAGGGCATTAAGAATATTTAGCAATTGTTTTCTTGACATATTATTATTTTTATTCTATGATTAATTTAAAGTGCCCTATTATCAGAAGTGAAGATACCCAATATAAGAAAAATATTGTTATAACTTATGTCTTTTCTTAGATATTTTTTATATCAACTAGGGTGGTACCACCGATAACACTCGGTCCCTTATAGGGATGCGGGTTTTTTTGTATTTATTTTTAAAATATTAATTTTAAATTAGTATAATAAAGTTTTTAGTAAATAGGAGGAAAATAATTATGGCAAAAGAAAAAAAATTTGTAGAATCTATTACCTCTATGGACGTAGATTTTGCAAAATGGTATACAGATATCGTAAAAAAAGCGGAACTTGCAGATTATGCAAGCGTTAGAGGTTGCATGGTAATCAGGCCTTACGGTTATGCAATATGGGAAAATATCCAGAAAATATTAGATCAAATGTTTAAAGATACAGGTCATGAAAATGTATATATGCCAATGTTCATACCTGAGAGTTTACTTCAAAAGGAAGCAGATCATGTTAAAGGCTTTGCACCGGAGGTTGCTTGGGTAACACACGGAGGTAATGATCTACTCTCAGAAAGGCTTTGCGTTAGGCCTACGTCCGAAACATTATTTTGTGATCACTATGCAAAAATAATTCAATCTTACAACGATCTTCCTAAATTATATAATCAATGGTGTTCTGTCGTAAGATGGGAAAAAACCACAAGGCCTTTTCTTAGAAGCTCAGAATTCTTATGGCAGGAAGGTCATACTGCCCACGCAACCGAAGCCGATGCAAAAGAGGAAACCCTTAGAATGCTTAATATATACGCAACTTTTTGCGAGGAAACCCTTGCTATTCCAGTTATAAAAGGTAAGAAAACAGAAAAAGAAAAGTTTGCTGGAGCAAGTGAAACTTATACAATTGAAAGTTTAATGCATGATGGCAAAGCACTTCAATGTGGTACTTCTCATAATTTTGGAGACGGTTTTGCTAAAGCCTTTAACATTCAGTATACAGATAAAACCGGCAAACTTGCTTATGTTCACCAAACTTCTTGGGGAATGTCTACAAGGCTTATCGGAGCTTTAATTATGGTCCATGGCGATGATAATGGTTTAGTACTACCACCAGCTATAGCACCTATTCAACTTATGATCATTCCAATTGCACAACATAAAGAAGGCGTAATCGAAAAAGCAACAGAACTTAAAAATATGTTATCAAAGCTTGCTAGAGTAAAAATAGATACTAGCGATAAAATGGCTGGATGGAAATTTAGCGAATACGAAATGAAAGGTGTTCCACTTCGCCTTGAAGTTGGCCCAAAAGATATAGAAAAGAATCAAGTGGTACTCGTTAGACGAGATACCCGTGAAAAAATATTTGTGCCAATGTCAGAACTTGAAACGAAAGTTCCTGAACTTTTAGCAGATATACAAAAATCCTTACTTGAAAAGGCTAGAAATTTACAAAACAGCAAAACCTTCAATGCAAAAACCGTTGAAGAATTAAAAGAACTTCTTGATAAAACTTTAGGGTTTGTTAATGCCCCATGGTGTGGGGAACTCGCTTGCGAGGAAAAAGTAAAAGAAGTTGCTGGTGCATCATCTAGATGCATGCCATTTGACCAATCAGATGATGCAGATGTTTGCTTATGTTGTGGAAAACCAGCTAAAGCTAATGTTATCTGGGGAAGAGCTTATTAAATTTAAAACATAAATAAAAATCGTCTCACCTTTTTAAAAAGGGAGACGATTTTTATTTTCATTTCCTTTTAAACTTAATTTCATTGCATCTATTTAGAACTTTTTATAACTCTATAAATAATTATAAAAATGCGTACTTATCCTTTTCGTTGAATGCTTGAGTTGTTTTTGTTATAATAATATTAGTAATATACTTAAGGCCTTTGTACATTATTATATTTTACTAATACACATGTTTGTAGGTGAAAATAGTGTCAGAATCTCAAATAACTAAAAAAGCTCTTGCATTATCCATTAAAAAATTAATGGTCACAATCCCATTAGCTAAATTAACAATTCATGAAATTGTTAATAACTGTGGCATTAACAGGCAAACCTTCTATTATCATTTCAAGGATAAATTCGATCTTGTAAACTGGATATATTATAGTGAGGGTATTGAAAGCATATCAGACTGTAAAAACTATGCCCACTGGACTGATGGTATGCATAAAATTTTAGTATATTTTATTAATAACAAGTCCTTTTATATTAACGCTCTTAATACTCCGGGGCAAAATGCTTTTGATGGATATCTTTTTGAAAAAACCTATGATCTTATTATGGGAGTTGTAAATGACATTTCCTCTAACCTAAAAGTAACAACTGCTGATAAAAATTTTATAGCGGACTTTTACACTCATGCTTTTGTAGGTATAACAGTACAATGGATAAAAGACAGAATGAAAGAATCTCCAGAAAAACTGGTGAGCAAACTAAATGATGTAGTTGAAGGAAGTATGTTAGGTGCTTTAACTAGATTTTCTAATTATCACCATGATAAATAAATATAAATATTTAAAAGACAATAAGAATGATGTATTAACTTACTTTTAATACATTATTCTTTAATTTACTTTTTATCTGTTGTATAAACTATAACTGCATCTCTAAGAAACTTTGCTATCCCCGGCTGTTTTTCATCATAATACGCAGTAAATCTTTCATCATCCACATACATCTGAGCAATACTAGCATGCGCCTCCTTAGTATATTTATCCCAATAAATGCAAAGCCACAGTCGGTGCATGTCTGCTGCCTTTTGAGCCAATACCCCTGCAGGGTCTCCAGTTTTAAACGCCTCATTAAGTAGATCTATAATTTCAGCAGAAAGTCTTGTAGCCTCCTCAACTTGAATCTTAGTCATACCTTTCACTTTATTATTTGACTTTTCTACGACCTCATCACCATATTTACCTCTAATTTCTGCGCCGTACATATTTTCGTTATCAGCAACTATTTTTTGTTTAAACCCATCAAATTTCTCTTTATCAGTCATATTAATTCTCCCTTCAGTTAATGCTATTGATTTATCAATATTTAAAATTAATGAATCTAATCTCTCTCTTTTACAAAGAAGCTTAATGCGATGTTCAGTTAGTGCTTCTACTTTGTTAAATGATGCTTTGCTTAATATATCTTTAATACTTTCAAGGTTCATATCTAATTCTCTATAAAAAAGAATTTGCTGTAGCCTATTGACCTCTACTTCACCATATATGCGATAGCCAGAGGTATTAATTCTAGCAGGCTTAAGAATGTCTATTTCATCATAGTATCTCAATGTCCTAGTACTAATTCCCGCAATTTTTCCTAGTTTTTGCACTGTATATTCCACGTTATTACCTCCTTATAAATCAACTATATACCTTTACGTTACGTTAATGTCAATGATTATTTCTCAGCATTTAAAATCAATGTTAAAACGTCTAATTCTAGATATGATATTTTTTTAAATGTATTCATTACAAGCATATACCAAAATAAAAAGTCCAGTAGAATAATTAATTATTCTACTGGACTTTCAGAAGCAAACTATTGTTTATTTAGAATTATTTTTTTTATTTGCCCTCTTAGCTCTTCTTTCATTAAATACATACCATGCATCTGCATTCTTAATCCCTAATTTTTTAGGATCAAATATAAATGTTTCTGCATTTCGTCCCATTTTCTTTTGCTCTTCATAGTCTTTTAAAACCTTAATGCCAATGTTTCCAAGAATTAACATAGCTATAACGTTAAGCCATGCCATGGTACCAACAGCAATATCACCAAGTGCCCAAGCAACTTCAGCAGTTTTAATAGATCCGTAGAAAGTTGATGCAAGGATTCCCGCCCTTAGTATATTAATATATATCTTACTATGTTTAGAACCTTTAATTAGATAAGTAAGATTTGTTTCTGCTATATAGTAGTATGCCATTAGTGTTGTAAATGCAAAGAAGAATAATGCTATGGAAACAAAAGGTGCTCCAAATCCTCCAAATACAGTTCCAACTGCCGCTTGGGTATACCCAGGTCCTATTGCAATGTTAGGTACATTATTTACTATAAATCCACCTGCAGGATTTATAACATTAAATTTGTTTGTTGATAAAATCATAAATGCAGTTGCGGAGCATACAAATAATGTATCAAAATAAACTGCAAAAGCCTGAACTAAACCCTGTATTGCTGGGTGGGATACTTCCGCAGCTGCCGCAGATTGAGGTCCAGTTCCCTGTCCAGCTTCATTTGAGTAAATTCCTCTTTTAACTCCCCATTGGATTGCATATCCTAAGATACCTCCAAAAGCTTGAGTAGCACCAAACGCACTTTTAATTATTAAAGCAAACATATGAGGAACCGCAGTAATATTTACTGCAAGCACTATTAATGCAACTAGAATGTATGCCATCGCCATAAAAGGAACTACTATTTCAGCAACCTTTCCAAGCTTCTTTGTTCCACCGAATACTATAAACGCAAGTAATATTGTAGTTACTGCGCCACTTATAACTGGACTAATGCCAAATGCATTAGTTACACCAGCTGCAATACTGTTCGATTGAACTGAAGGTCCAAGAAATCCCCAACCAATTACAGTTGCAACTGCAAACGCAATTGCATACCATTTTACTCCCATAGCTTTTTCTATGTAGTAGGCCGGACCTCCACGATATTCCCCATTAATTTCCTCTTTATAAACTTGACCGAGAGCACATTCTATAAATGATGAACCTGCACCAAGAAATGCAATAGCCCACATCCAGAAAACCGCGCCAGGGCCTCCCATTGCTATGGCAGTAGCAACACCTGCAATATTACCTGTGCCAACACGACCGGCTACTGACATCGCGAAGGCTTGAAAGGAAGTTACTCCTTCACTTGAGTCTCCACCATTAAATAAGTATTTAACCATTTCCTTAATATGCCTAATTTGAAGAAATCGAGTTCTTATTGAAAAATAAACACCTGCACCTAGACATAAATAGATGAGTGCTTTACTCCATATGAGTGCGCTTAAGGCATAGACAACGTTTTCCATGAACATCCTCCTATTTTTTTATAATGATATGTATGTGAATTTTTATACTAATGAATAGTATCACAACTTTGAAAGCGTTTCAATGTATAAATTGCCCATTAGTTAGGGTGTAAGTTTAACAAAAAAAACAAAAGTTTGTAACAATGTTACCAACTTTTGTAATGCAAATAATTTTTATGATTGTTTATTACTTCGCCTTAAATATCCTTCAATAAATATATCAATATCGCCATCCATAACTGCATCTACATTTCCTGTTTCTATATTAGTTCTATGGTCCTTAACCAGATTATATGGATGAAATACATAGGATCTAATTTGACTTCCCCAACCATTCTCTTTAAGATCCCCAGTTAGATCTTCTATTCTATCCTTTTTAGCTCTTTCTTTTAAATCTAAAAGTTTAGCCATGAGCATTTTCATTGCAGTTTGCTTATTACTATGCTGGCTTCTCTCATTTTGACACTGAACTACAATACCTGTAGGAATATGCGTAATCCTTATTGCTGAGTCAGTTTTATTTACATGTTGGCCTCCTGCACCTCCAGACCTATAAGTATCTATTCTGAGGTCGTCAGCTTTTATATCAATATCCTGACTTTCAGTAAGCTCTGGCAGTACTTCACAAGACGCAAATGAAGTTTGCCTCTTGCCATTTGCATTATAAGGCGAAATTCTTACTAACCTGTGCACACCCTTTTCAGCCATTAGATATCCATAGGCATATTCACCAATTATTTTTAATGTAACTGCTTTAATACCGGCTTCATCAGATGGCTGATAATCTAAAACTTCGATCTTATATCCCTTCTTCTCACACCATCTTGAATACATTCTATACAGCATTTCTGTCCAATCTTGAGCATCAACTCCCCCTGCACCAGTATGAAGAGTTAATATAGCATTATTTTTATCATATTCTCCAGATAATAAAATTTCTATTCTAAACCTGTCGGCGCTACGAGCTAATTCTTTTAGGTCAGTTTTTATTTCCGCAAGGGATGAATCATCATCTTCCTCCTGACTTAGTTCTATTAGCAATTCTAAATCCTCTATATTACTAATCAATAAATTATACCTATCAATTCTATCTTTAATCCCCTTAGCCTGTTGAGTAATTTGTTGAGCCACTTTTATATCTTCCCAAAAACTAGACTCTTGCATTATAAACTCAAACTCTCCTAATTGTCTTTCCATAGTTGTTATGTCAAAGAGACACCTTAATTTCTTCTACGTTACTTTTCAATACATTTATTTGACTCAATACTTCCTCTACTAGTACTATCACCTATAACACCTCTTTCATTATATTAAATACATAAAATACATTACCATCATCATTTGTTTTTTATTTGCTAACACCTTATAAAAGGGGTTAGCAATAGATTCTTGCTTACCCCTTTTATAATTATCCTCTACCACAACAATTTTTATATTTTTTGCCTGAACCACAAGAACATTCATCATTTCTTCCTGGTTTAGCTTCCTTTTTAGTTGGCCCTTTTTTAGGAGAGTCATCTTGGCTTGTTGATGTGATTTTTGCAACCATTTCTCTTTCAGGTGCTTTTTCTATTTCCACATGGAATAAGTATTTAGCAGTTTCTGTCTTAATGTTATCAATCATTTCAGCAAACATGTCACTACCTTCCATTTGGTACGCCTGTGTTGGATCTTGTTGCTTATAGGCCCTAAGTCCAATACCTTGCTTTAAATGTTCCATTGCATCAATATGATCCATCCATTTACTATCTACAACCCTTAAAAGAATAACTCTTTCAACTTCTCTTATTTGTTCTTCTCCAAACTGTTCTTCCTTTTGTGCATAATTTTTATTCGCTACACCTAAAAGAGTTTCTTTAATTTCATCGTTTGTTGTTTTACCAAGTTCTTCTGGTGAAATCATATCCTTAGGAAGATATATTTCTTCAAGATAATTAACTAATTTAACTAATTCTTCATCAAAACTTTCCTCAAGCCCACTGATATGTGAATCAACTGCAGAAACAACAACATCTTTTATCATATCTTCAATTTGACCTTTTATATTTTCTCCTTGAAGTACCTCAGTTCGTTGTTTATAAATTATTTCTCTTTGTTGGTTCATTACATCATCATACTGAACAACGTTTTTTCTTATATCAAAATTGTTTCCTTCAACTTTCTTTTGAGCACTTTCTATAGCTCCACTTACCATTTTGCTTTCAATTGCATCCTCATCAGTTAATCCTAATTTCTCTACAACTCCTTGAAGCCTTTCAGAACCAAATATCCTCATTAAATCATCTTCCAGTGATATGTAAAATCTTGAACTTCCAGCATCGCCTTGACGACCAGCACGACCTCTAAGTTGATTATCTATACGCCTAGATTCATGTCTTTCTGTCCCAATTATCTTGAGTCCACCAACTCCAACAACACCTTCTTCAAGCTTAATATCTGTACCACGACCAGCCATGTTAGTTGCTATAGTAACCATTCCAAGTGATCCTGCATGAGCTATTATATCCGCTTCCCTCTCATGATATTTAGCATTTAGTACTTGATGAGGTATTCCTCTTTTTTTAAGCATCTCAGATATTAACTCTGATTTTTCTATACTAACAGTACCTACAAGAACAGGTTGCTTAGTTTTATAGGTTTCAACTATTTCCTCGACTATTGCTTTATACTTTCCATTAACAGTTTTATAAACAAGATCTGCATTATCAAGTCTTGTTAACGGCATATTGGTAGGTATTACTAATACATCTAGCCCATATATTTCTCTAAATTCATTTTCTTCTGTAAGAGCAGTACCAGTCATACCTGACAATTTATCATACATTCTAAAATAGTTTTGAAAAGTTATAGTTGCAAGGGTTTTTGATTCCTTCTCTATCTTTACGCTTTCTTTTGCTTCAATAGCTTGATGAAGTCCATCACTATACCTTCTGCCTTCCATAAGTCTTCCGGTAAACTCATCTACAATTATAACTTCGCCATTTTTCTCCATGTAATCTTTGTCTTTTCTCATTATGAAGTTTGCCTTTAAAGCTTGAACTACATGATGCTGTATACCCATATTTTCTGCATCAGCATAATTTTCTATGTGAAAAAACTTTTCTGCCTTATCTATCCCTGCATCAGATAATATGACGGCACTAGCTTTTTCATCTATTGTATAATCTTCTTCTTTTATTAATCCCTTAACAAAATAATCTGCAACTTTATAAAAATCTGTTGACTTTTCTCCCTCTCCAGATATTATGAGTGGGGTTCTAGCTTCATCTATTAATATAGAGTCGACCTCATCCACAATTACAAAGTTTAGTTTTCTTTGAACTCTTTCTTCTTTATAAACAACCATATTGTCTCTTAAATAATCAAATCCAAATTCATTATTTGTTCCGTAAGTTATATCTGAATCATAAGCTTCTTTCCTTTGATTTTGGTCTATATCGTGAACAATTACACCCACAGAAACACCTAAAAATTCATGTATTCTTCCCATGTCGTCTCTATCTCTTTTTGCAAGATAATCATTAACTGTAATTATGTGAACGCCTTTTCCTGTTAATGCATTTAAATATGCAGGTAACGTCGCTACAAGCGTCTTTCCTTCACCAGTTTTCATCTCTGTTATTCTTCCTTGATGAAGTATTATACCTCCAATTAATTGAACCCTAAAATGCTTCATTTTAAGAACTCTCCATGAAGCTTCCCTAACTACTGCAAATGCTTCAGGTAATATATCTTCCAAAGTTTTACCATTACTTAATTCGGTTTTAAACTCTTCTGTTTTTGCTTTAAGTTCTTCATCACTTAAACTAGTCATTTCTGAATCTAATTCTTCTATTTTATCTACAGTTGAAATTATTCTTTTTATTTCTCTATCACTATAACTACCAAATAACTTGTCAAAAAATTTCATACTTTACATCCTCACTATTCTTTTAAAGACTTTCTAAATATACATTTAAATTATATCACTTTACCTGTTGACGTTCAACTTATATCACTAAGCTATTGACATTTAACTTATATAATTTCATAAAAATTGCAAACTAATTGTTAATGATTCTCCATTGTTATACTTTTAGAGTTAAAAAAGGATTAAAGTAAATATAACTACTTTAATCCTTTTTTTATCTTATAATTTTGGTTCTATTAAACCATAATTTCCATCTTTTCTTCTATATACTACGTTTACCTCTGAATTACCATTTACTTCTGAACTACCATCACTCATATATACGAAGAAACTATGTCCAACTAACTCCATTTGAAGTACTGCTTCCTCTGCTGACATAGGTTTAAAAGCAAATTTCTTTGTTTTTACTATCTTCGGATCTACACCACCATCTTCACTATTATCATACTGTGGTATGCCCTGAAATTTAAGAGAATTTCCTTTATTTCTTTTCTCCAATTTCGTTTTGTGTTTTCTTATTTGTCTTTCTAACTTATCAACAACAATATCTAATGCAGTATACATATCTTCATTTTGCTCTTCTGCTCTTAAAACTACTCCATTAAAAGGAATCGTAATTTCAATAGTATGTCTGTTCCTATGAACACTCAAGGTTGTCTGTGCTTCCACATCCGGATTAAAATATTTATCCAATCTTGTTATTTTCTTGTCTATCATATTTTTCAAGGCTTCTGTTATCTCTATGTTCTTTCCTAATACTTTAACTTTCATACGTACAGCCCCTCTCTAATATATACATATTGCTTAATATATAAGCATATTATATGTTTAATAAGTTAATTTTATTACTTTAATTAATAAATAGCAACCGTTAAAATCAGAATTCACACAATATTAAAGTAATTTAAAGTTTGCATTCTTAATATTCCTTAATATTCCTCTGTTTATTAAATTACATTATTTATTATTTATATTTTTACTTACTTTATAAAATAAAAACTCCTAACATTACATTAGGAGTTTTTATATATTAAGTTAGTTGACCTGGTCTTTGACCCCACACTCGCCTGCTGGAGCTTTTGCTACCCAGAATTACCTTCTCACTACTCACACTCTCGTCTACTAAACGGCAGGACTAACCTCTAAGCCGCACCATGCTCACTAAACTTTGTTTAACTTACGTGGATCGTTTCGCCTGCGACTGGCATCGACTTTCAACCACAAACCTAACTTACTACAATACGTATTATACATTACTTTTAGCTATAGTCAATATAAATATATTATTTACTCCATTTTCTTTTAGTCTTCGTGCACAATGAAATGCTGTAGCACCAGTAGTTATAACATCGTCCACAAGTAATATATTTTTATTTTTCATAAGTTCATTTTCTTTAATTTCAAAACACTCTTTCATATTATCCCAACGTTCTTCACCACTTAGTCCTATTTGATCCTTAACATTCTCAGTTTTTATTAGACTGCTTACTACTGGAATATCCAAGGATTTTGACAAGTAATTTGCTAAATATTCGCCTTGGTTATATCCTCTATTTTTCAAACCTTTTTTAGTCATAGGTACATAAGAGATTAGGTCAAACTGTAAATCACTCTTCTTTACAAGTTGTAACATATATTCAGCTAAAATTTCGCCACATATGAAATCGTTCTTATATTTAAGTCTAATTATTAGCTCTTTTACAATACTCGAATAATAAAACACTGACCTAACCTGATATAATTCTTCATCATGTCCAATATAAAAATTGTCCATACATCGCCGTAATTTTTTCCTGCATATGCTACATAAGGCATCACTTTCTTCGCTATAGCCTTTACAAATCACACATTGTTCATCACCCGAATATATAAGCGCAGCTAAACAATAGAATATGTTTTTTATATATTTAATAATCCTCTTTCCCACGCTTTCTCATTAAATTTTCTAGCTATAGTTTTAGCTTTATCCATTTGGACAGTTTCTACATTAGCTAAAAATATAGCCTCTCCCCCCTGCGTATTCTCATACCTTCCAACCTTACTTGATAAACATAATAATTGCTTATGATTAAATTTAATATTATCAGCAAAATAAACTATAACATCAACTGAATGGAATTCTAGGTAAGTTTCTTCGAAATCATTAGTTACTATTATTCCCTTATCTTTGTTCATAAAATTAACTTTAATAGACTCATCACTTTTTTTGCTAATGAATAAAAATATATTTTCACTTAACTTCTTTTTAAAATTACTTAAATACGCAAATACCGCATTTGCTTTTTCCTCATCTGGTGTAAAAATTATTACCTTCCTATTAGATATAATTGACCAATTTAGATATTCATAAACTACTAGAGGTATATCCATACTAAGATTTATTCTAGTTGTTATGATTCGAGGCTCTATAATTGGTATATTAGTGTTTTTTAATGGAAACATAATTGTATTTCCCTCACTTAAAACATTTTCCACACAGTAAGCTATAGATGTACCATCTACTTTACACATTTTCAATAATATTTTCTTTATTTGCTGTTTGTTGTACTTAGGAAAACTTCTAATATCATTATAAATAACCAAATCAAATTTCTCTTTTAGTTTTAATGCATTCTCATGACTACATATATGTAAATATTCATTTACACTGATATAATTTGTTTCAGTAGAATATGTATATTGACCTAAATTACTAAATTTATTTATATAATATATAATGTCAATACAACGTTCATCTTCATTAGTTATATACAATATATTTTTCTTGTCATTAACATATGAAATTATAGTTCTTAGAAATATATCAGAGGAATTGTAAAATGCAGATACAACATCAATTCTTTTTTTGCCGTTTATCTGGCATTTTAAAATCTCTTTACTGATTTCATCTTTTACCTTACTAAGGTTTAATTTTGCGTAATAAAGCATGTAAAATCTCCTTTATAGTTAAAGATTTGTTTTAAATTAGCTTAGCTGATCTTCGTCACTTCCAATGTTAGCATCTACTATTTGCTTTATTCTAAATCCTAAAGCAGAATATCTCTCAAAACTTCTGTTATTATCTTTCATGAAGCTAATAGCCTTTCTTTCTCCCACTAAAACAACCATGTTTTTTGCTCTTGTTATACCTGTATAAAGCAGATTTCTATTCATTAAAAGTGGAGGTCCCATAAACATTGGCATAATTACAACCTCAAACTCACTCCCTTGACTCTTATGTATCGTTATAGCATAGGCGAGTGTTAGTTCATCCAAATTTACGCCTTCATATTCTACACGTTTATCATCATCAAAAATAACGACAACATTTTCATTATCTTCATCAATGTCATCAACATACCCAACATCACCATTAAAAATTCCAGATCCATCTTCAGCTTTTGCACTCATTTTATGCCATTTCATAGAATAATTATTTTTAATCTGCATCACCTTATCCCCCACCCTAAATATAGTATTCCTATACTCTTTTTCCTTTTTATCTTTAGATTTGGGATTTAGTATTCCTTGAAGTCTTTCATTTAAATTTTCTATGCCGAGTATTCCTTTTCTCATTGGTGAAAGTATTTGAATATTTTTCATCTTATCCCACTGTTTGTTGAAATTTGGTAATCTTGTATTGATTAATGTTATTATACTATCTAATATTTTCTCTGGTTCATTATTTTCAATAAAATAAAAATCTTTATCTTTTTTATTTAAGATAGGCATCTCACCATTATTAATTTTATGAGCATTGACAATAATCATACTTTCACGTGCTTGCCTAAATATTTCCTTAAGTTTAACTATTTTAACACATTTACTGTCAATTATATCTCTTAGTACATTTCCTGGTCCAACAGATGGCAATTGATCAACATCACCAACTATTATAAGTCTCGTTCCTATGGTAATAGCTTTTAATAAGCTGTTCATGAGCATTATGTCTATCATTGATGCTTCATCTACAATGAGTACATCACAATCTAAAGGTGATTCCTCACTTCTAGAGAACTGTGATCCATCATCACCACCTACTCCAAGCTCAAGTAATCTATGTATTGTTTTTGCTTCTCGTCCAGTAGCTTCTGTCATTCTTTTAGCCGCTCGGCCTGTAGGAGCAGCCATATATACTTTCTTTCCTGCTTCTTCAAATACCTCTATAATACAATTTATTATAGTAGTTTTACCAGTACCTGGTCCTCCAGTTATAACTTCTATACTATTTTCCATAGCACCACAAATAGCAATTCTTTGGGATTCTGCAAATTTAATGTTTTTTTCTTCTTCAAAGTTATTAATCTTTTCTTCTACGTTTATTTCCAATTCGTCATACTCTTCTACAGATAAAGTTATAACTTTTTTAGTTATACCTAATTCACAATAATAAAAAGGCATAGTGAATACACAGTCTTCTTCATCAATGTTTTCCACCTTAAGTTTTCCTTGCAAAACATTATCATATATATTCTCTTCTATTTCCTTGTCAGTAACGCCAAGAATATTCTTAGCCTGTTTATATAATTTTCCAAGTGGCATATAAGTATTTCCAATAGCACAAAATTCGTTAACCACATAATTAATTCCGCTTTGTATCCTAAAGGGTGATTCTTTATCTATGCCTAAACTTCTCGCTATCTTATCAGCAATTTTAAATCCTACGCCAGCAATGGTTTCAGTCAACACATAAGGATTATCTTGTACCACCTTTATAGAATCCGCTCCATATTTTTTATATATTTTTACACATTGGCTTGGTGTTACTCCATATGTTTGAAGAAATATCATTATACTTTTAACTTCTCTTTGCTTAGAATAAGATTCAAATATTAATTGAATTTTTTTTTGTCCTACACCATCGATTTCTTTTAACCTTTCTATTTCGTTATCTAATATATTCATAGTATCCTCACCAAAACGTTGTACAATCTTTTTAGCAGTTACAGGTCCAATTCCTTGTATAACTCCTGAAGATAAATACTTTTCTATACCCATAAGTGAACTAGGTATGATTTCCTCGCAATGATTTATTTTAAACTGTTTGCCAAATTGAGGATGATTAACCCATTCTCCATCTAATTTAAGATTCTGTCCTTCACTTACGTATGGCACAATGCCTACCACAGTAATTTGTTTTTTATTATCATTTAAATGAGCAATTATATACCCATTGTCTTCATTATGAAATACTACATCTTCAATTGTTCCTTGTATTTCTGGCATAAAATCTCCCCTATTTATAAAATCGTATATAATACTAATAGTGATAATAATACAATTAGTGTCACTATTAGTATTATATCATATGTAGTTTATTTATTATTTACCATCTTTAGTATACCCCTATCTTAAATTTTATCAAAATGCTAAATAATAATCCACTATATTTTTACACCCACTAAATTATTTATAATTATTAGAGTGTTTGAGAACGTCTTCAAAAACTTATTATTGCTTATACAAAAAGGGGATAACAATCATTAATTGTTATCCCCTTTTTTATTCTTTTTATCTCATTACATATATTTTTTTATTTCATCAACCTTATTCAGTTTTTCCCATGAAAGATCTAGATCAGTTCTTCCAAAATGTCCATAAGCTGCTACTTGTTTGTAAATAGGTTTTCTAAGGTCTAATTCTCTTATAATTACAGCAGGCCTTAAATCAAATACTTTTTCAACTATAGCAACAATTTTGTCATCTGAAATCTTTCCCGTTCCAAAGGTTTCAACCTCTATAGATACTGGTTTAGCTACACCTATAGCATATGCTAATTCTATTTCTAGTTTATCTGCAACTCCTGCAGCTACTAGATTTTTAGCAACCCATCTTGCAGCATAAGCAGCCGATCTATCTACTTTTGTTGCATCTTTTCCAGAGAATGCTCCACCGCCATGTCTACCATATCCTCCGTAAGTGTCAACTATTATCTTCCTTCCGGTTAAACCTGAGTCACCCTGTGGTCCCCCGATTACAAATCTGCCCGTAGGATTTATATAATATTTAGTTTTCTCATCTAATAAACCACTTGGAACTATAGGTTTTATTACATTCTCTATTAAATCTTTTTCGATTTGATCATGGGTTGCTTCTTTTCCATGTTGAGTTGAAATAACAATGGTATCAATTCTCACTGGCTTATTGTCTTCATACTCTACAGTAACTTGAGTTTTCCCATCTGGTCTTAAATAATCTAATGTACCATTCTTTCTTACTTCACTTAATCTTCTTGCTAATCTATGAGCCATTGAAATTGGTAGTGGCATGAACTCTGGTGTCTCATTGGTTGCAAATCCAAACATCATACCTTGGTCTCCAGCACCTATTGCGTCAACTTTTGAAAGTTCACCTGCCTTAGATTCTAAAGCTTCATCTACTCCCATGGCTATATCTGCTGATTGTTCATTAATAGATGTAATTACAGCACATGTGCTAGCATCAAAACCATATTTTGCTCTAGTATATCCTATACCTTCAATAGTACTTCTAACAACTTTGGGAACATCTACATAACAATCAGTTGTTATCTCTCCCATAACTAAAACCATTCCTGTAGTAACCGCTGTTTCACAAGCGACTCTAGCATAAGGGTCTTGTTCTAAAATAGCGTCAAGTACAGCATCTGAAATTTGGTCACAGATTTTATCTGGATGTCCTTCTGTAACAGATTCTGATGTAAATAATCTTTTCATTATAATTCTCCTTTCTAATGTTTAAAATTTTTTTATAAAAAATAAAACCTCTTCTAAAATAAGAAGAGGTGTTTTAACCATCTCACTTATCTCGCAGACTATCTGCAGGAATTGGCACCATTGTGCATTGCACCGGTTGCCGGGTTTCATAGGGCCTTTTTCCCTCCACCTCTCTTGATAAGAGTTATCAATATTAAGTTTTATTTATATTAACATATACATTTTACAATGTCAACAAGACCTATATGTTATAAGAACAAAATCAAAAAAGACACCTTAAGATGTCTTTTGGTGGAGGAGGACGGATTCGAACCATCGAAACATTACGTAACAGATTTACAGTCTGCCCCCTTTGGCCACTCGGGAACTCCTCCATATGTGGAGCTGGCAATAGGAATTGAACCTACAACCTGCTGATTACAAGTCAGCTGCTCTACCGTTGAGCCATGCCAGCATGAATTTATTCAATTGTATAAGAAATTGTTATGGTGGGAACAACAGGGTTCGAACCTGTGACCCTCTGCTTGTAAGGCAGATGCTCTCCCAGCTGAGCTATGCTCCCAAAACTTATGATAACTATAATAAATGGTGGAGGAGGACGGATTCGAACCATCGAAACATTACGTAACAGATTTACAGTCTGCCCCCTTTGGCCACTCGGGAACTCCTCCATTTATGGAGCTGGCAATAGGAATTGAACCTACAACCTGCTGATTACAAGTCAGCTGCTCTACCGTTGAGCCATGCCAGCATATTATATTTTTTATCGTTTTATCGTGTCGACAAGAATTATTATACAACTTTAATAAATTTATTTCAAGTCCATATACTCTCTCTAAAACTAGTCTTCTCTACATTACTATATTATTCACACATTTACTCTATATTAAGCATTAATCCACTTTTCTAAAATTGTTCTTATTTGTAGATCTTGATATCATGGTTATAAAATAATATATATAGATTATTTGGAAATTAACATTTTTTTATTCTTTTATCATAATAATACACAGAATTTACTCATATAAATTATTCATAGGAAACTAATTTATAATTATTTTCCTCCAGAGCAATTAAGGAGGTATATTTCTTGAGTAAAACAAAAACACATTATAAAGATCCTTTAGCCTACTATACAATTTCTAATTTTCTAAAAGACCATATTGATAAAAACACTTTAGTTGTTTGCATAGGCACCGATAGATGTATAGGTGATTGTCTAGGCCCTTTAGTTGGTACATTTTTAAAAAATAGCTCCTTTCCATTGCCTGTATATGGTACTATAGACAATCCGATTCATGCCTTAAACATAGATAGTAAATTATCTGAAATAAACGCACTGCATCCAAATTGTACTATAATAGGTGTAGACGCATGTTTAGGCGATATTTCGAGTATCGGTGAACTCCAAGCTAGAGATTATCCAATACATCCTGGTAAAGGTGTAGGTAAAACACTTCCTAAAGTAGGCAATTTTTCATTAATAGGTATTGTAGACTCAAGTGATGACAGTGAGTTATTCACTAATAGAAATATAAGACTTAGTCTGGTAATGGAAATTGCTAATGTTTTAAGCAGATCCCTTTTGCATTCATATTATCTGTATTCACTTACTGATAAAGAAAATGATTCAAGTACCGTTTAATATTCTGTGATTTGTTTAAAGTAAATTAACAATAACCTTAATCTAGTAAATCTCGTTCAATATAAAAATAAGCAATACAATTAAACTAATAATTGTATTGCTTATTTTTATAGCTTGTTTACACTTTTTAATCTGTTAGGTATTTGTCTCCTCCATTAAAAGAATTGTCTAATTTATCCACATAGTCTAGCACTTTTCCTGTCCCGAGTGCTACACATGAAATTGGATCCTCAGCCAAATAAACTGGCACTTTAGTAAACTCTTGTATAAGTTTATCTAATCCTTTTAACAGTGAACCTCCACCGGTCATAACTATACCTTTATCAGCTATATCTGCTGAAAGCTCAGGTGGTGTTTTTTCTAACACAGAATGAGCACATCCTGCTATTGAATATACCGCCTCTTTTAAAGCTTCTCTCATTTCTTCCGATGATACTTCTAAATTTTTTGGGAGACCCGTAATTAAATCTCGTCCTCTAATCTCCATACTTGCATTCTCTTCTTGCACATAAGCGCAACCTATGTTGATTTTTAAATTCTCTGCCGTTCTCTCACCAATCATTAACTTATGTTTCTTCCTGATGTATTTTATAATATCATCATCAAACCTATCTCCAGCTACTTTAATTGATTCACGTACAACCATGCCTCCTAAAGAAACAACTGCAATATCAGTAGTCCCTCCACCAATATCAATAACCATATTTCCACTTGCTTTAGCAATATCGAGTCCTGCTCCTATTGCCGCTGCTAGTGGCTCTTCTATAAGTTGAACTTTTTTAGCACCTGCATTTCTAGCTGCATCTTCTACTGCTCTTCTTTCCACTTCTGTTGCTTCGCAAGGGACACATATCACAACTTTTGGAGCAGATAGCCTTTTTTTCCCACAAGCCTTCTTTATAAAATGCTTTAACATTTTTTCAGTTATATCATAATCTGAAATAACACCGTCCCTCATAGGACGTATTGCCACAATGTTTCCTGGCGTTCTTCCTATCATTTGCCTAGCTTCTTCTCCGACTGCCAATACTCTATTATTGTTTTTATCTATGGCAACAACAGAAGGCTCTTTTAAAATGACACCTTTACCCTTGATATATACAAGCACTGTAGCTGTACCTAAGTCTATTCCCATATCTGTTCCCATTCTAAAAAAAAACATTTCAAAACTCACTCCTGCTCTTTAGTATATTCTATAATTAAATTATACTAAACTCTATTCTATAAAGCCATAAAAATTCCTCTATTATAATTAATATTTTTTATAGTTTTTAGTTTGAAGTGCTTTTATCCTTCTATTGCCTTGTATTTTAATCTAGTTGCACGTCCACCCCTGATATGTCTCTCGGCTTTATTTATATCCAAAATTGTTTTTGCTTCGTTAGCAATTTGGGGATTTATTGTAGGCAACCTTTCCGTCATGTCTTTGTGTATAGTACTTTTGCTAACTCCAAACACTTTGGCGGTTCTTCTTATTGTAGCCTTTGATTCAATAATATACTTTGCAACTTCTAATACTCGATCTTCAATATAGTCTTTCAAAGTGTTACCTCCTAAACCCTTCTATATTTATAAATATGCAATACCTTGCTTTTAAATTCCATTCCAATTAGTCATCTGACCATATATTTAGGAAAAATGGCTAATTGAGATGGTTATTGGTTATTTTTTAGTTGCTGTAGTTTGGTATTTTTCATATTTTACATATTTAGCAGGATCAATATTCTTACTATTTTGTAAAACCTCAAAATGCAAATGAGAACCATAATCTTCTTTATATGAGTTTAAACTAGTATTTCCCACAGAACCAATTTGTTGTTCTTTAGTTACTTTATCACCTTTTTTTACTAATATTTTTTCATCTAAACTAGTATATTTAGTAACGAAGCCATTTTGATGATCTATTTCAACCATCTTACCATTTTGACTATTAACGTCAGTGCCAACCTCTTTGACTATTCCATCCATTACAGCTACAACTGGTGTACCTATTTTAGCTTGAATGTCGATACCTAAGTTATTTCTATAACTATCAGTAGTCTTATATACTACTGAATCTATATCTTTTGAATATGCCCTAGCGAGCAATCCATTAACTACAGGTTTTGAGAATTGAGCATTTGTTATTTTAGAAACTGAAGTCGTTGCTACATTTTCTGTTGTTGCCTTTTTAATGTTAGGTACTGCCTTAAGAGCCTTAGCCTTAGCCTTAGCTAAGTTTTCTTCTTTCACTTGCAGAGCACCCTCGTATTCCTTTTGTTTTTTTAATACATTTGCTGCATTAGCTTGTTCTTTTTGCGACACTTCTTGATTGCTTGAAAGTTTCTTATTATTATTTGCTGTTATAGATGCCACTGTAGCTACTATACATAAACAAACAAATAAAATTACGTAAAAACCCTCCTTCTTAAAAAAGTTCAATGCCTTATTGTTTGCGTTCTTATCCATACAAACACCTCCATTTGTATTTTTGTCCATAATGTATTAAAACATACATATAATTTTAACTTTTTTTACATTTGTTTCATTTTTTTGATATTTTTTTTATTTATAAATGCTTTTCAATTAAAAATATAGATCATAAATTCATTGTATATCCTATGCTATTTACTCTAAATTATATTTATACCTATAACTTTATATTCATAACAAATAAGGCTGCTTATCCCTTTGTTGCATAGGATAAACAGCCTAAACATATAACTTTTTATTTAGATATAGCAGTGCCTTGATAATAATGAGTTAATATATCTACGTAACTTTTTCCATCCTTAGCCATTGCATTTGCACCATTTTGACTCATTCCTACATCATGTCCATATCCACTACATTCTACTTCTATTCCGTTTAAATTAAACTTTATTTGGAAATTTGAAGATTTTAAATCTAACATAGTTCTAAATTTACTACCTGTCATGGTTATACTTCCTACCTTAATATTTTTGACACTTCCTGCATCAGTTCTGCTAATTACAGCTATTTGTTTCTTAATATTACCTGTGTTTACATTAGCATTATAATAATTGCTATTTATAATTTGACTTAATGCCTTATATTTAAAGCTTTTAGTACTTTTAGCATTTTTTGTTTTTTCTTCACCTGGGCTTTCTACACTTCTTAAATAAGGTATGCTAGTACTGAAAACATCCTCAGAATTTTCTGTATTTCCACTGCTAGTTGAAAAATAATAGGGCTCCATTACCAATTTATTATTATAAGTTAATACTTGTCCCCGTGTACCTTCAACTGCTAATTTAATTTTATTCCAATATTCTTCTCCTTTATCTTTTCCCCATACTTTTATACGCTCATCCTTAATCATATAAACTTGGCAATGTACTGTATCACATAAATCAGCACCCTTACCATTTTTACATGCTGTGCCACCTGCTTCCATAACATGAGCTAAAGCATAGGTCCTAGCTGCCACCGCTTGAGCCTTTAAAGCTTCCCCAGAAAACCCAACTGGCATTTCCGAAGCAACAACCCCAGTTATATATTCTTCTAGATCAAGTTCATTTACAGTCTTTTCTTTTGTCATATATACTTTAACCTTGGTTATTTTAGGAAGTGACTCATATTTAACAATAGTTTTTTTATTATTCTCTAACTTATTTACAGAGTTTTTATTTTTATTTTTATTTATATTTACTTTTTCATTGTTCCCTACTCCAACTATTAAAACAGAAGTAATTACTATAAAGGCAACAAATGCAGTCATCAGTATAAGAAAGTTTTTTAAATGTACTGTAATAAGCACTTTTCTCATTCTTTTCTCCCCCTCGTTATAAAACAAGTTTTACTATATACATATTAAAAATCTATAGAAATTATTACTCTAATAAATTATTAGAATCACCTATAAAAAAATCGATATAATTTCAAACAAAAAAAAGCCTAAAAAGAAGAAACTAGTAAGCTTGCTAGTCTATTCTTTTTAGGTCCATTGCATAAAAGAACCGGAATATAAAAATAAAAATATATTCCACTTCTTTTAATTTTTAGATTGAAAATAATCCACCATACGTCTTATATAATTTTATATATTCTTATACGTTTTTCAAACTTTTATTGTTTGAAATTTCCTTATTAATTATTAAAATGCACTCTATCTATATCTGCGCCTAACCCCTTTAATTTCTCTTCAATTGATACATATCCTCTATCTATATGATATATATCACTTATCGTAGTCGTGCCCTCTGCGGTAAGTCCTGCAAGTATTAGTGCTGCTCCTGCTCTTAAATCTGTAGCTGTAACTTTTGATCCAGTAAACGTGTCTATGCCTTCAATTACAGCACTTCTACCATCTATTTTTATATTTGCTCCCATTCTCTTTAATTCCACGGCATGCATAAATCTATTCTCGAAAATAGTCTCCGTAATAATACTTGTACCTTTTACAGTACATAGTAAACTCATCATCTGGGCTTGCATATCTGTCGGAAATCCTGGAAATGGCATAGTTTTTATATCTATTGGATTTAACTTTTTCCTGCCATCAACTATTATACTGTTGTCATTTATTTCTATCGCTACTCCCATTTCTGTAAGTTTTGCAATTATTGGTTTTGAGTGAATTTCATCAACTCCATTAATTTTAACCAAACTCTTTGTTATTGCAGCAGTTATCATAAATGTACCTGCCTCTATCCTGTCGTATATTGGTTTATAAACAACTTCTTTAAAATCTTTAACTCCTAAAATTCTTATAGTGTCTGTTCCTTCTCCATCAATATGTGCTCCCATAGCTCTTAAAAATTTTGCCAAGTCAACAATTTCGGGTTCTTCAGCAGCATTTCCTATTATTGTTTCTCCTTCTGCAAGCGTTGCAGCCATCATTATATTCTCCGTAGCCCCAACTGACGGGTAATCTAAATATATGTTGCTGCCTATTAGTTTTTTCGCTTTCGCTTCCACATATCCATGTCCCACTATTACCTCTGCACCTAAAGCGGATAATCCTTTTAAGTGAAGATCAATTGGCCTAGTTCCAATATTGCACCCACCTGGTAACGATATTTTAAAACTTCCAAATCTTCCGAGCATAGGACCCATTATTAAAAAAGATGCTCTCATTTTTCTGACCAATTCATCGTTAGCTCCACTATCAAATATATTAGCAGTATTTATTTTAACCGTATTATTAATTTTATCTATATTAATATCCGCTTTAAGAGATTTCAATACATCACATATTACAAATACATCTTCAAGCATAGGAGCATTTGTAATTGTACAACTATTTCCGTTCAATATTGTTGCTGCCAGTATAGGAAGGACTGCATTTTTAGCTGCACTAATATTCACTTCACCTTTTAATTTATTCCCACCTTTTATAACTAATTTATCCATTCTTATCCTCCATTATATTGTTAATTTTTAATAAGTTGTTATTATTTCCGGTGTACCTATAATAATATATCTACCAGACGAATAATTACAAACCGCATAATTAAAATCAATTAACTTGTTGTTGGTTATTTTCTCATCGTATTCTTTAGTATATGCTACAGTACTTAACCCATTGTTTAAATCAACTGTTTCAATATTTTCAGTTCCATGAGATTTTAATATATTAATTATTCTCTTATTAAGACTATAATTATCTTCTATTTTATTTTTTGCACTACTCTCTCCAACTTTCGCCTTTAAATATTGAAAATACTTAATGTTATTACCTCTATATCCAATGCTAACACTAACCTTGTTTTTTAGAGCAACTAGTCCATTTTTATTATCTATTCTACTTATATTTATCGTTATATCATTAATATTATTGTTTTTTAAAGCCCCTATATATCCTTCAACATTTTCTCCAGAAAAATTAATGCAATAGGAATTAATATTTTTTGTGATACTTAATTTTATATTTTTATTATTAAGTTCTAAAACCTTAATTAAATAATTACAAATTTCTTCTCGCCCTATTCCTGTACTAAAGCATGTTTTTAATCCGTATTCTACTGTTTTACTCTTAGTTTGAAGTAATATTTCATCAAATAAATTAGATTTTTCGTGCGCATTTGAGAATCTAACATTAATTTGTAAAATGATTATACTTAATACTATACATAAAAGTGCAATGCTTTTTCTTTTCATTTTAATCCCCCTACCCTTCATTTAAATTGTTGACCAAAATTTATTTTTCTATTCTATAAATAACTATTTTTATAGACATATTATTAATAAAACCATCCCCCAGCACAAGTGTGAAGAGGGCTATTTTATTTATTATATAGGTAGGGGGCATTCAAAGAATTAATATTAAATATATCTATTCTTTATACTATTAATATATAATATTTTATTAGAATTGTGCTTAATTTAATTTATTAACGTGTTTTAAATACGGTTCTAATAACTTTGACTTATTTATTTTTTATATACTTCATACACTCAATAAAGTTCTAGACATAAAAAAAAATGGAGATAATTTAATATCTCCATTTAATAGTATCTAACCTTTTGTTTTAATTCTCATAAGTGATCTTAATATAGCATTTTCAGCTCTTTTAAAACCTACTCCATGTGCTTTACTCAATCTTTTTTCTGCTCTTCCTTCAGCTCGTTTTGCTCTTTCGGCATCTATATCCTCTGGCCACTCACATGCGTCGCATAACATTTCTATTTCGCCTTGAAGCACTCTTAAAACCCCCGTTGATGTGAAAGCTTTTAGCTCCTTACCATTCACTTCTGTAAATGTTGTCACCGTCGGTTTTAATGGAGTTATCATAGAAACATGGTTCGCAAGTATACCAACTCTACCTTCATCACTCTCCGTATTTAAACTCAAGACTTCACCACTATAAAATTCCTTTTCCGGAGTAAGTATAATAAGCTTTATATGATTTTTCATATAAACACCCCCGACCTTTCTATGCATATATTCTTGAAAATTTCTTATTCACTATCCATAGTTTTTGCTTTTTCTACTGCCTCGTCGATAGACCCAACAAACATAAATGCTGCTTCAGGTAATTTATCATGCTTTCCTTCAAGGATTTCTTTAAAACCCCTTATGGTTTCTTTTACAGGCACAAATTTACCTTTCATACCAGTAAATTGCTCAGCTACCGTAAATGGTTGAGATAAAAATCTTTGAACCTTACGCGCTCTTAACACTACTGTTTTATCCTCTTCAGATAATTCATCTATTCCTAGTATTGCAATAATATCTTGAAGTTCTTTATATCTTTCTAATATATGTCTAACCCTAATTGTAACATCATAGTGTTCCTGCCCTACTATTCTAGGATCAAGCATTGTTGAAGTAGAGTCTAGTGGGTCTACTGCTGGATAAATACCTAGTTCAACAATTCCTCTAGACAGCACTGTTGTTGCATCAAGATGACTAAAAGTAGTCGCTGGAGCCGGATCAGTTAAATCATCTGCAGGCACATATACAGCCTGCACAGACGTAATAGACCCTTGTTTTGTAGATGTAATTCTTTCTTGTAATTGACCCATTTCAGTAGCGAGTGTTGGTTGATAACCAACAGCACTTGGTATTCTTCCTAAGAGTGCAGACACCTCTGAACCAGCTTGTGTAAATCTAAATATATTATCTATAAATAAAAGTACATCCTGACCTTTATCCCTAAAATACTCTGACATGGTAAGACCAGTTAACGCAACTCTCATTCTAGCACCAGGTGGTTCATTCATCTGTCCAAAAACTAAAGCTGTTTTAGCTATAACCCCTGATTCTTTCATTTCATTATAAAGATCGTTACCTTCTCTAGTTCTCTCACCAACTCCAGTAAATACTGAAGTTCCGTTATGTTCTTTTGCAATATTATTCATAAGTTCTTGAATTAGAACCGTTTTACCAACTCCTGCACCACCGAAAAGACCAATTTTGCCGCCTTTTTGATATGGTGCAATTAAGTCTATTACCTTAATACCTGTTTCAAACACTTCCGGTTCAACAGACTGTTCTTCAAATGTTGGGGCTAGTCTGTGAATAGGCATATATTTATCAACTTTAACTTCTCCTAGTTCATCCATAGGCTTTCCAAGAACATTAAATAACCTTCCTAGTACTTCATCCCCAACTGGTACCCTTATTGGATTCCCAGTGTCAGTAGCCTTAAGCCCACGACTTAACCCCTCTGTACTTTCCATAGCTATTGCTCTTACAACATCGTCACCAACGTGCTGCTCAACTTCAGCTACAACTATTCTATCTTTCATCTGAATTTCGATACTATTGTAAATATCGGGAAGACTGTCTGAGTCAAACTTTATGTCTATAACAGGCCCTATTATTTGAACAACTTTTCCTATATGTCCTGGCATTGTTTTCTCTCCTTTTTACTTTTGAGCTTCTGCTCCTCCAACTATTTCTGAAATTTCTTGTGTAATTGCAGTTTGTCTACTTCTGTTATATGTTAAATTAAGTTTTTCGAGTATATCATTAGCATTGTTAGTAGCTGAACCCATTGACTCCATTCTAGACCTGTGTTCAGTTGCTTTTGAATGTAGCATTGAATTTAGCATTTTACCACTTAGATATAATGAAGTAATATTATACATTGCATCTTCATCAATTGACTCGATACTCACATATTCTTTAGTCTTATCCTCTCCAACATCAAAACTTAGAGGAAGTAACTTTTCAACTCTAACTTCATTTTTCACGGCTGAGATAAGTTTTTTATAAACTATGTAAACTTCACCAACCTCTCCACTACTATACATAGTAAGTGCATGATTAATAATAGTAGAAGCTTCTTTTTGAGTAGGAACATCTTCAATTTCAACGTATTCTGCAACAGTCTCAAAATTAAGTTTTTTAAGTAATGCTCTTCCTTTTTGACCAACAATAATTATATTGTAATCTTCCTTATTACTTTTTACTCTCTCGGTAAATGTGTTTACTACTGACCAATTAAACCCTCCACAAAGACCTGTATCTGAAGTTAATACAACATACAGTTTCTTGTTACTCTTATTTCCTTTTATATAGATACTATCACCTTCATAGTTATCTTCAACCTGCTTAAAAGTTTCATCAAGCTTAATTAGATACTTATTGTTAGTATCTACTTTATTTTTTATTTTCTTATATTTAGATGTGGCAACTAGTCCCATGGCCTTGGTGATTTTAGTAGTATTTGTTATGGACTTTATTCTTTGTTTAATTTCAATAAGACCCTTACCTGCCATGTTTCACCTCTCTTTAGCCTTCATAAACAAATTATAAAGGCAAGTTAATTATCACCTAACGGTGCTTCACTAACTAATTTCTAATGAGAAATTGTTAGTCTTCTTCAACTGAAAATACTTTTTTAAATTCTTCTATCGAATCAATAAGTTGTTTCTTTATTTTATCATCTATTTTCTTGTTCTCAATTATCGCCTTGCCTACTTCTCTATGATGTGTATCCATAAACTCCAAAAATTCACTTTCAAATCTTGTTACTTGGTGAACTGGAACATCAATAAGATAGTTATTGCTACCCGCAAAGAAAATCATAACTTGTTTTTCTACCGACACGGGTGAGTATTGCTTCTGCTTTAATATTTCAAATAATCTTTTTCCTTTTTCCAGCCTCATCTTAGCATCTTTATCAAGGTCTGTTCCAAACTGAGCGAAAGCCGCAAGTTCCCTATATTGAGCAAGTTCTAGCCTTAAAGTTCCTGTCACTTGTTTCATAGCTTTTATTTGAGCATTTCCACCAACTCTTGATACAGATATTCCAGCATTAACTGCAGGTCTTTGTCCTGAATGAAACAATTCAGCTTCAAGAAATATTTGTCCATCTGTTATAGAAATAACATTTGTTGGTATATAAGCAGTAACATCTCCTGCAAGTGTTTCTATTATAGGAAGAGCAGTTAATGATCCTCCACCTAGTTTATCTGAAAGTTTTGCAGCCCTCTCAAGTAATCTTGAATGAATGTAGAATACATCTCCAGGATATGCCTCTCTGCCTGGTGGTCTACGAAGTAATAGTGACATAGCCCTATAAGCAACCGCATGCTTAGATAAATCATCATATACTATTAATACATTTTTACCGTTATGCATAAAAAATTCACCCATACTGCATCCGGCATAAGGTGCCAGATACTGAAGTGGAGCTGAATGAGAAGCAGTCGACGCTACGACTATTGTATAATCTAACGCTCCCATTTCAGATAATGTATTAACAATATGTGCAACAGTAGATTGCTTTTGACCTATGGCAACATATATACATATAACATCTTTGCCCTTTTGATTTATAATAGTATCTATTGTTAATGCAGTTTTACCTGTTTGCCTGTCTCCTATTATAAGTTCTCTTTGCCCTCTTCCAATTGGTACCATAGAGTCTATTGCTTTAATTCCAGTTTGAAGTGGTTCTTTAACTGATTGTCTTTCAATAACTCCAGGTGCTACTACCTCAACCGGTCTTGTCTCTGTAGTCTTAACAGGGCCTTTACCATCTATTGGTACACCTAAAGCATTTACAACTCTTCCAAGTAATGCTTCCCCTACAGGGACTTCAACAACTCTACCAGTTCTTTTTACTACGTCACCTTCTTTAATACCATCTTGTGGTCCAAGAAGTACGCATCCTACATTGTCCTGTTCTAGATTTAATGCCATACCAAGTACTCCATTAGGAAACTCTAAAAGTTCGTTTTCCATGCATTCATCTAAACCATATACCCTGGCAATTCCATCACCTATTTGTATTATTGTGCCTGAATCAACAGTATCAATTTTGTTTTCATACTTTTCTATTTCTTTTTTTATGATAGATGTTATTTCTTCTGGTTTTATATTCATAAACTCACCTCATTCCTATTTAAACATTATTTTTTTCATTTCATTTAATTTATTCTTTACAGTTCCATCAATAACGTCATCGTTAACCCTAATATATACTCCACCTATAATCTTTTCATCTAGTTTTTCTTCAAATACAATCTTTTTATCATACATATTAGATAATTTAGTACGCAAGTTTTCCCTTTCTGTTTCCATGAGAGGTACTACTGTTTTAACCTCAGCCAGCAAAGTATTATTGCGCTCTAAGTGGATTTTTTCCAACTCTTTAAGATTTTCTTCAATAAATAATATTCTCTTTTTTTCTATAAGTATAAGTAAAAAGTTAAGAAGCTCTTCATCAATTTTACCCTTGAAAATTCTAACAAACATATCCTTTTTTGTTGAAATACTTATTTGGGGATATTTAATAACTTTTAAAAACTCGTCATCGTTCTTCATAAGTAAAACAATTTCTTTCAAGTCATTTAAATACTCTTCTACTTTACCTTTTTCCTCAGCAACTGCATATAGTGCTAGTGCATATCTTTTATATAAGTGTTCATACATTTTAACTACCTACCTTAAAGATAAAGTCCTCAATTAATCTTCTATGTTCTTTTTCATCTATATGCTGCTCTAAGGCTTTTTCAGACAATATTAAAGATAAATCTATAACCTGTTTTTTAACTTCACTTTCGGCTTTCTCTTTTTCTCTTTCGATTTCAACTCTTGATCTTTCCATTAGTATAATTGACTCTTTTTTCGCTTCGTCAATAATTTCCTGAGAAATATTTTGAGCATTAGCTTTATATTCTTCTACTATTTTTCTTCCTTTTGTCTTTGACTCATGTAATAATCGGTCTTCTTCTTTTCTAGAAATTTCTGCTTTTTCTTCATTATCTTTAGCATTCTTAATAGATTTATTTATTCCATCTTTTCTATCATCCATTATCTTATTTAATGGCTTACTGAAAAAGTGCTTTAGGATAAATAACAATATAATAAAATTTATCATAGTGAATATAATTGTAGATAATTGTACGCTCAAATTCATGATCTATTAAAGCCCCCTTTAAGCCTAATTTCAAAATTTTTCATTTTGATATATACCATATTATTTAAATGCTAAAATTAATGCTATTAAGAATGCATAAATAGCTGTCGCTTCTGAGAATGCAGCACCTATAACTAATGTGCTAATGATAGATCCTCTAGCTTCTGGTTGTCTTGCAACCCCTTCTACAGCTTTAGCCGCTGCATTACCTGTTCCTATTCCCCCGCCTATACATCCTATCGCTGCAAGACCTGCGCCTATTGCAGACATTCCTGTAATTAATGTTGCTGAATCCAAAACCATATAATACTCCTCCTTAATTTTAAAAAACTAAATTTAGTGTTCTGCTATGACCTTAATATTAACCATAGTCAACATAACAAAAATAACCATTTGAATGATACCATCAAATAAATCAAAATAAAAATGTAACGGTATTGGTAAAAGTAATTGTGCAAATCCAGTAAAACTCCCTAGACTCTTATATGCCAAATCTATTATGACAACACCTGCAGTCATGTTTCCAAATAATCGAAAACTTAACGATACTGGCAACATAACTCTCTCTATTAAATTAATAGGTAATATAAATGCATATGGTTCAACATACCCTTTAAAATAGTGGCCTAGGCCTATTTTTTTAATAGCATACCATTGAACAACAAAGAATGTTATTAATGCTAATGCTAATGTTACACTATAATCTACTGTTGGAGGTGTAACACCTATCAAACCCGTGAGATTTACAATACTTAAGAAAATTACTATTGTTCCTATATACGGTACAAAGCCCATATATTCTTCTCCCATATTATCTTTAACGAGATTGTTTATAAAATCCATAATTATTTCTATTATATTCTGTTTCTTATTAGGAATTATCTTCAAGTTTCTTGTAAGGCACGCACATAATATCGCTATTATTGCAATTATGCACCACTGAACAAATATACTTTCTACTATTCCAATACTGTAACCAAAGAATTTAATATGAAATAACGGCACTATTTTTTCCATTAAATCACTTCCCTTCAATGTTCTTATTATTCATTCCGTAATATAATAAAGATATAAACTGTGCACTATATCCGAAGATATATGCAATTATATTGAACATATTATGTCTACCTATGGTAAACCCAATAACACTCACCAAGAAAACTCTTATAAAAGATCCTACTACTATTATCCAACTATTTTTTGTATTCTTATTATTAAGAGAATATTCTACTGTAATACCATTAACATAAAAATTTAATAATGCTATTATTACCCCTAATGAAAAAAACAATACATATGATTTAGCTGTAAAGTACATTATAGTAATAAAAACCAAAGAAACAAAAAAATCATATAAAGCAATTTTTTTGAACATATTTTTGAAATCACTATTCACTTTTTCCTTCTCCTCATCATTTAACAACATATCAATTATAGTCCACTAAATTTCATAAATAAAATCTCATATTTAGCTAATTTTTGAAATATAAAATAGTATATAGCTGTTTTAGCATTAATATATTATGATTCCTCTGTATATCTTAATATTAATGTAATTTAGTACATAATAACTAATTTTCTATTGCTTTATTGAATAGTTTTATTTCTAAAAGCATTGCCAATATTCACAATATTCCGCTATGCGGTTTGTTATTTAAGATATTTATTAATTTTTAAATTTTCATATATTTTTTAGATAAATCTATTAATGCCACAATTTGTATTGTTTTTTAGAACAATTGCACGCATTATTTTTTTTGCGTCAAAATCGTTTAATTTTACTTACTTTTAAAATCATTTTTACCATTAATCAAAAATAGTATACATTGCATTTTATGTAGTTTAGCATGTATAAGCTTTCGAATACGACATAAAGCAATAAAAATTACATCTCAATCTAACTCTTGTTTAATAATGGATAATGTTGTTTTCAATTCCAAAACTTTTATTTTATACTATTTTACTTGTAAAAAGCTAAAAAATCAAGTATAAAACTAAATTTTAACAATATTATTTATTAGTTTCCGCCAGTGTCTCTTTCATTTATCTAATTAATTATCTTTTTTAAAATAATTTAACAATGCATCTACTATTTTGGCAGAGGCATTACCATCTCCATAAGGATTTATAGATTTACTCATCTGATTATATTCATCTTCATTACGTAAAAGCTTGTTAGCATTAGATACAATCTTATCTATGTCTATACCCACTAGTTTTACTGTACCAGCCCGCTCTGCCTCTACTCTCTCGGTAACATCCCTAAGCACCAATACTGGTTTACCTAGATGTGGTGCCTCTTCTTGAATTCCTCCTGAATCCGTCATTACAAGGTAGCATTTTCGCATTAAATTATGAATTTCCTTCGTGTCTATAGGCTGAAGTAAATGTATTCTGTCAACGCCACTTAGAATACTGTTAACCATATCTTTCACAACTGGATTTGGATGAACCAAATATAATACCTCTACATCCTTATTTTCTTCAGAAATTATTTTCAAGGCTTTACATATATTTTCTATTCCCATTCCCCAATTTTCTCTTCTATGAGCCGTAACCATTATAACTTTTTTATTTTTATAATCAATCTTATTTAATTCACGATTTTCAAAAACATAATCCTCTTCAATAGTATATTTCATAGCATCTATAACCGTATTGCCTGTTACAAAAATAGTGTTCTTTTCTACTCCCTCACTTAATAAATTTTCTTTGGAGGTTGTAGTAGGTGCAAAATGTAAATCTGTTAAACCGCTAGTTAACTTTCTATTGATTTCTTCCGGATATGGGAAAAATTTTTTATGACTTCTAAGCCCTGCTTCTACATGCCCAACAGGTATTTTCCTATAAAAAGCCGCAAGAGAAGCAGCAAAAGTTGTTGTTGTATCTCCATGCACTAGTACTATATCAGGTTTTTCTTTTAGTAAAACTTCCTCAAGCCCCTGAAGAACAGAACATGTTATCCCTGTTAAAGTTTGTTTTGCTTTCATTATATTCAGGTCATATTGCGGAATAATACTAAAAATCCCCAATACTTGATCTAATATCTCTCTATGCTGCGCTGTTACACATACAATGCAATGTACTTGAGAACTTTTTTCTAATTCCTTTATTAAAGGTGCCATCTTTATAGCCTCGGGTCTTGTACCAAATATTGCCATGACCTTAATGTTTTCCACCAGATTACCCCCTGTTTAAATTAAATTTATATTTTATATGTATTTAAATTATTATATACCGCTACATGTGTATCACTCTTTTTGCTCAAAAATGCCACATTTCCAAGCTATTATAACTATTATAACTATTACTAACGCTAGCAAGAAGTATGCCCTCTGTGTGCTAATTTGCATAGCTATAATTGCAATTCCGCCAAGCACAGCACTTATAAAATACATAATAATAACCGCTTGCTTTTGACTAAGTCCCATATCCAAAAGGCGATGATGTAAGTGCCCTCTATCCGCTTGCATTATAGATTTTCCATTGACTTTCCTTCTAATCATAGCGAATAGTGTGTCATATATAGGTAATCCAAATGCTAAAATTGGCACTGCAATTACAAAGGCAGTTGCGGATTTAATAGCGCCTTCAATTGAAATAGCTGCTAAAAGAAATCCTAATAATTGAGAACCCGTATCTCCCATAAAAATAGAAGCGGGATTAAAATTATATGGTAAAAAACCTAATATTGCTCCACTTAAGACCGCAGTTAAAAATGCAGCTTCTAGCCTTCCATTAAGTATAGAAACTATCATTAAAGTAACCGAGGATATAAATGCTATACCAGCGGCTAATCCATCTAACCCATCTATTAGATTAAAAGCATTGGTCACACCCACAATCCATATTATTGTCACTGGAATGTTAATCCAACCCATACTTAAATAGGGATAAAATTCCACAAAAGGATTAGTTACGACCGTTATCTTTACGCCAGATATTAAAAGGCATATAGCAGCTATAACCTGTATTAAAAGTTTGTATTTAGGCCTTAACTCTTTAATATCATCAATTATTCCACCAATAACGATAATTGTTACGCCAATAATTATACCAGTCTGGGAAGCTGTTAAAATACCATTATATAAAATTGTTCCTATAACAAAAGCTATGTATATAGCCAGCCCTCCCATAACTGGAATAGGCTTAGTATGAACTCTCCTTGCTTCTTTAGGCACATCAATGGCGTTAACCTTTACTGCTAGTATCTTTACTAAAGGAGTGGCTACAATAGAAATTAAAGCTGTAATTATTGCTAATATATAAATGTTACTCATAAAAAAACCTTTCTTTCACACAAACAGTATTTTTATTTAATAATTTCATAATTAATATCCACCATCACCTTGAATTGAGTCATCATTTTCTATCCATTCGTCCACAAACACAATTTTATATTGTATTTTGTTATCTCTAATTATTACCTTCTCTATACCTGAATTAATTATAAATCTCTTACATAAAGAACATGGCGATGCATTTATAACTAGTTCACCAGTACTTACCTCTTTCCCGACTAAATATAAAGTAGCACCTAACATATCATGCCTGCGAGCAGATATAATGGCATTTTGCTCTGCATGTACCGATCTACAAAGCTCATATCTTGTTCCTCTTGGGACTTTCAATTCTTCTCTTCTGCAAACACCTAGGTCGCAACAGTTCTTCCTTCCTCTTGGCGCTCCTGAATACCCAGTAGATATAATTTCGTCATTTTTTACTATTATAGCAGCGAAATTTCTACGTAAACAAGTCCCTCGCTCAGATATTGTTTCGCATATATCCAAATAATAATTATTTTTATCGATTCTTTCCATGATTATACCTCATATAAATATATTTTAATTATGTAGATGAAAAATCAAAAACTCAATTTATAATCTAATAATCAATCACTGTCATTTTACACTAAAACATTAAATATTTAAAGTATTAAGTGAACTATATAGTTATTTTACAATAATGCAAAAGAAGCATATACATATGTATATACTTCTAATTAACAAGCATTTATTTTGCAGCTGTCTACAACAAAAACTAAATTATTGCTCCGTTTACGCTAATAGTTACTTCCTTATATGGGACTATCACTTTAGCTTGAAGCATAGCCGCCTTTACAGAATTGACAATACCTGTACAACATGGTACTTCCATTCTAACTACCGTAATACTCTTAATATCATTATTTTCTAATATCTCTACCATTTTATCTCTATAATAGTCATTATCGTCGAGCTTTGGACAACCTATTAATGTTACTCTTCCTTTAATAAACTCCTTATGAAAATTTCCATAAGCATAAGCAGTGCAATCTGCAGCAACTAATATATCAGCCTGCTTTAAAAAACCAGCTTTTGAATTAACTAACCGTAACTGTACAGGCCATTGATTTAATTGAGAATTCACCTCTTCCTTATCTCCATCATTTATCTTAGTTGATGGCTTCCCTCCATTAAGACTCACATTTCTTTTTATAGTTTTTTCCATTGTACCAGGGCATCCACAAGGTAAATTTTCCTTTTCACTAGCTTTTTCCTTCTTTATTTCAACAGCCACTACATCATAATCCGCAGCATCTCTTTTAACTATTTTAATAGCATCTGTAGGACACCGAGGCAGACAATCTCCTAATCCATCGCAATATTCATCACTTATTAATTTAGCTTTTCCTTCAACTAGCTCTATGGCTCCTTCATGACAAGCACTTATACATAATCCACAACCATTACATTTATCTTCATTGATATTTATAATATCCCTTTTCATACTAACGCCTCCTAAAATTTTAAATATATATTAATGTGAATAATTTACTTTTTAATTGACTGCATACGCTAATTATATTAAAATTACTAATGATAATATGTAACTCACGTTACCAAAATAAAAATTCGAGGGTGATTTAATGGATAAACTAATAGATTATTTAAAACAGTGTATTCTATTTAAAGGTTTAACACTGCATGAATTACAAAATTTAATTACAAATATAAACTATTCCATAATCGACGACTGTAAAAACTGTGCTGATTGTCATACCTGCATAGTCGCACTTGAAGGCGATATCTGTAACTCTTTAGGAATTGTAATTAAAGGTGAACTTGAAGTTCAAAAACATTATGCAAGCGGAAAAATTGTAACACTTGCAAAATTAAATACCGGTAAAATTTTCGGTGAAGCAATAGCTTTTTCGGAAACAAATATATACCCGGCTACTATAGTATCTCATAAAGGTTCAATAATACTATATATTTCAAAAAAAGATATTATAGCTATGTGTAGCTCCTATCCTAAAGTATTAAATAACTTCATGCAATTACTATCGAGTAAAATTCTTTTATTAAATAGAAAAATAAAAGAACTTTCTTTTGAAACACTAAGACAAAAAATATCTAATTACTTACTTTCTCAATACGAAATTCAGAAAACATTAGATCTTATTCTCCCAATGTCTAGGAAAGATCTTGCTGAGCATCTAGGTGTTCAAAGACCCTCGCTTTCAAGAGAATTCGTTAACATGAAAAACGATGGCCTAATAGCTTTTAATAAAAGTTCAGTCCAAATAAAAGATTTAGATGGAATTGAAAAGATACTAATTTAATATAATTGTCGAATATACTCGAAATCTTTTCTTAAAAGATATTTAATTTTACTTGATAATTGTTATCCGTTGTTGTATAGTAGTAATTGTAGCAAAGGTTAAATCTAAATTTTTTATTTATTTAGTAAATTAAAGTGTCTAATACATGACACATGATTATAGACAAGCTTCTTACTAGTTTTATTTATAATCATGTGCTTAAACAATTATTTTTGTAATATAAGTACTTAATAACTTTTAATTAACTTACAATGAATACTAAGGGAATAACAGTTAATAATTGTTATAACCCAAAAGAATACGAGGAGGAAATTAATATGAAGAAATTTGTTTGTACAGTATGTGGTTATATTCACGAGGGAGATTCTGCACCTGCTGTTTGTCCAGTCTGTGGTGCTAAAAATGATAAGTTTGTAGAAAAGAATGATAATGATATGTCATGGGCAGATGAACATAAAATAGGTGTTGCTAAAGGAGTAGACGCAGAGGTTGTTGAAGGATTAAGAGCTAACTTTGTTGGAGAATGCACTGAAGTTGGTATGTATTTAGCAATGAGCCGTCAAGCAGATAGAGAAGGATTTCCAGAAGTTGCAGAGGCTTATAAGAGAATAGCATTTGAAGAAGCTGATCACGCATCAAAGTTTGCTGAAATGCTTGGAGAAGTAGTAACAGCTGATACTAAGAAAAATCTTGAAATGAGAGTTGATGCTGAACACGGAGCTTGTCAAGGTAAAAAAGATTTAGCTACTTTAGCTAAAAAACTTAACTACGATGCAATCCACGATACAGTACATGAAATGTGTAAAGATGAAGCACGTCACGGATCAGCATTTAAGGGATTACTTAATAGATATTTTAAATAATATTAAAATAAAAAGCAACTTGCAGATAATTACCTGTAAGTTGCTTTTTATTTATTCCAATTTAACTTATTATTTAGTCCCGAATAATCTATCTCCTGCATCACCAAGACCAGGTACAATGTATCCTTTTTCGTTTAATTTTTCATCAATCGAAGCTACATATATGTCCACATCCGGATGAGCATCCATAACAGCCTTAATTCCTTCTGGTGCAGCTATAAGACACATTATCCTTATATTTTTCGCCCCTCTTTTCTTAAGAGCTGATATGGCATCTATTGCAGAACCTCCTGTAGCAAGCATAGGATCTGTAATAATCACATCCCTCTCGCTAATATCTTGAGGTAGCTTACAAAAATACTCAACTGGTTGAAGTGTTTCCTCATCTCTATACATTCCTATGTGCCCAACCTTAGCTGCTGGTATAAGTTTTAACATGCCATCAACCATTCCGAGCCCTGCTCTGAGTATTGGTACTATTGCCATTTTCTTTCCAGCTAGAACTTTACACTTAGTAGTACAAATAGGCGTTTCAATATCTACTTCTTCTAATTGTATGTTACGTGTAACTTCATAAGCCATAAGCATAGCAACCTCTTCAACTAACTCTCTAAAATACTTCGAACCTGTGTTTTTGTCTCTTATGTATGCCAATTTGTGTTGTATAAGTGGATGCGTAATTTGTGTTACTTTACTCATATGTATTTCCTCCTAATTTTTAGATGTTTATTTAGAATATTTTTTTTCAATATCAGCAATTTTGTCAATTCTTCTTTGATGTCTGTCTCCTTGAAATTTAGCACTTATAAAAGTATCTACTATGTCAAGAGCTAAGCCCGTGCCAACAACTCGTGCACCTAGAGTAAGTACGTTAGCATTATTATGCTCGCGTGTTGCATGAGCACTAAAAGTATCACTACATAGTGCAGCTCTTATCCCAGGCACTTTATTAGCAGAGATGCTTACTCCTATACCTGTACCACATATTAATACACCAAGCTCACAGTTTCCCGCCACTACTTCCTCTGCAACTTTTAATGCATATTCTGGATAATCACAAGAATCTTCAGTATAAGTTCCAAAGTCTTTTACCTCAATATTTTTACTCTCCAAATGCTTAATTATCTCTTTTTTTAAGCTTAATCCTCCATGGTCGCAACCTAATGCTATTTTCATTATAAAACACCTCCATAAAATACTTTGCTAGCAATATATAATACTACAAAAAAAGAAGATATCAGCATCTAAATAAATTACTTAAATACCTTATCTTCCTTTTATCATGGAACAATAAAAATCTATTGTTTTTAGATCGTTGATTTTTTTTATGTATAATGAAATGTATTTAACATTGGAGGTTATATTGTCTATAATACATATTTTATTAAAAATAGCTTCTAGCATAACGCTTTTTAGCATTTTCTCATTACAAACACATAATATATCCATAGTAATCCTCCTTGTAGTCCTCTAGAATAAATTCTAAATAAAAATTATTATTTTCTAAACTTTAATTATATCAAAACCTGCAGATTTCTTAAGCCTATTCATTATAGCAACACCTATACCTTTTTCTTCAAATGCCTCTGACAATATCAAATCTACATCTACATCATCAAAGCTTCTTAAAACCTCAAATAGATTTCTCGCCACATCATTAGGTTTATTTCTGCTACCTAATGAAATAACGGTGCCGTAAGGATATTTATTTTTTGTTTCATCTGTTGCTATAATTCCTATTTTTTTATTTCCCATATTAGTTTGCACTATCTCATTGATTTTTGCAACTGTTTTTTCTAAATTTCCACAAATAATTTTTACTGGAGATTTTGGTGCATAATGCCTATACTTCATCCCAGGCGCCTTAGGCTTAAAGTCATTTTTTGGGTTAGACATTATATTTTTATCGATATATATATGTTCATCTATTTCTCTTAACATTTCAATGGTAATAGCTCCCGGCCTAAGTATGCATAAAGGAGTGCAAGTACAATCTACTATTGTTGACTCAAGACCAACCGTGCTTTTATCCCCACCTAGAATATACTCAATCTTCCCACTTAAATCCTCAATACAACTTTCTACATCAGTAGGACTAGGTCTCCCCGATATATTGGCTGATGGAGCTGCAATAGGTGTTCCTGCTGCCTCAATAAGTTTTCTTGCAACGATGTTTGATGGCATCCTTATACCTACAGTATCAAGCCCCGCACTTGTAGTACTCGGAATTAAATCTGACTTATCAAAAATAAGTGTTATTGGTCCGGGCCAGTATTTTTTCATAATTTTTTTTGCAATGAACGGTATTTCTTTAACTAAAGACTCTATGTTTAAATCAGCAACATGAACAATAAGGGGGTTATCCTGAGGTCTCCCTTTAGCCTTGAAAATCTTTTCTACAGCTATTTTATCTAAGGCATTCGCCCCAAGTCCATAGACTGTCTCAGTAGGAAAAGCAACTAATCCGCCTTGTTTTATAACCGTCCCTGCCTGATTAATTATATTTTGATTAATATTATTTTCGTCTATTATTACAATCTTTGTATCCATTTATACACCTCTTAATTAAAACTCCACTAATTGCCTTAAACCTTAACTAGTATAATTTGTTCTAATGCCATTAAATCACATTAATCATCAACAAACCAACTATCATTCCTGAGAGAATTCCCAATGTACTTGTAGTCCCTGGCCAAAGTTTTTTAGACTGCGGAATCATTTCTCCATAAATTACATATAACATAACCCCAGAGGCAAAAGCTAAAGCGCTACCCAGTGCCTCTACCGATACGCTTCCAATATAAATTCCTATCCAGGCACCAATAGCAGTAGGAAGTGCCGTTAGGAAAGCAAAAAACAATATTTTGCTACTTTTTATTCCCGAGAGCATAAGTGGCGCTGCCACAGCTAGCCCCTCTGGCACATCATGTATTGCAATTATTAAACTCATTTTGAGCCCTAAGTTATCTCCATTAGCAAAACCAAATCCCATTACGAGCCCTTCCGGAAAATTATGAATCATTATACCCACAGCAACCATAAATGCCACTTTTGTATATTGTGATTTTATATTGCTGCTTAAATTACTCATTTTATCTATTATTACAACAATAATAATACCTAAAATTAAAAACATTAAAGTTCCAAAAATACCTGTTTTATTTTTAGCTTCCGGAATAAGTTCAAATACAACTATAGAAAGCATAAGTCCTGATGCAAATCCTATGATGTTTCCCAGTAATTTTCTTGAAGGCTTATTCATAACAACACCTAATATCGCCCCTAGCATGGTGCCAATTAATGCCATTATTCCTGAAAAAATAATCACCAAAACGATACTACTTTTCAAATTAATACCCCCACTTCTATAGAAATATACTTAAGTTTTATTCTATATCTCTATATAATGATTTTATTTATGCATGTGGGGGTTTATGCTTCAATCTCTATATTCTTTAATAATATCTATAGCATCATCAGAAAATATTGCTTGCTCACAAAATTTATACAATTCATCTAGCAGCATGTATTTCTTAAATCCACCATTATTAATTATAAAACAGAAATAATTTTCTTCTGGATTAAGGATTTTAATTTTGTTATACATATAAGTTACATAAGGGTATTTCTCTAAAAAATTAATATCAACAGGATAATTTTTTTTGTTTCTAAACTTAGACTTCACTATTATAATAATTGCTAAGTTTATACCATAACCTTCAACATGAACTAAACTAACTTTTTTACATATAATAATAAATTTAGTCTTTGCAATTCCACACCATATACTAATTTTATACCCATCCAATTTGAAATCAATATATTCTTCGTTAAACCTAAAAAGTATAACAAAAACAATCATCAATTCTATGCAAAGTAAATATGTAATAAAAAACATATTTATAACCTTTGATATAATCAATACAATTGGTAATAGAACAAAAATAAAGCACATTGATAGCATAAACCGTTTATAAGTTCTTTTTTGCTTTCTAATGGCTTTATTTATATTCATAACTACACCCTTCATTTATAAAAATATTTTCGCTTCAATTTACTCAAATAAATTATTCAGTATCATTATTTCCCATAGCTTTCATCTTTTCTGCTTGGTCAGCAGTTATTAAGTTATTCATCATTTCATCTATGTCTCCATCAAGAAATGCTTCTAGCCTATACAACGTTAACCCTATTCTATGATCTGTTACCCTACCTTGAGGATAGTTGTATGTTCTTATTCTCTCACTTCTATCTCCCGTACCTACTTGACTCTTTCTTTCTTCAGCTATTCCTGCAGATCTCTCAGCCTCAGCTCTATCAAACAATCTAGATTTTAGTATTTTTAAAGCTTTTTCTTTGTTCTTTAACTGTGATTTCTCATCCTGACAAGAAACTACAAGTCCTGTAGGAATATGCGTCATCCTTACTGCCGAATCAGTAGTATTAACGCATTGTCCTCCATTACCAGATGCTCTAAACACATCTATTCTTAAATCATTTGCACTAACTTCTATGTCTACATCATCAACCTCTGGCAGAACTGCAACAGTCGCCGTAGATGTATGGATTCTTCCACTCGATTCAGTGTCAGGGACTCTCTGAACCCTATGCACTCCACTCTCATATTTAAACTTACTATACGTAGATTCACCTTTTATCATAAATACTACTTCTTTGAATCCACCAATATCAGTTTCATTAGCACTCATTACTTCAACTTTCCATTTATTACGCTCTGCATATCTTGTATACATCCTAAATAAATTTGCTGCAAACAAAGCTGCTTCGTCTCCACCAGCCCCTGCTCTAATTTCAACAAATACATTTCTCTCATCATTTGGATCCTTAGGCAAAAGTAAAATTCTTAACTCTTCCTGCGTAGTTTCTTTAATTTCAACTAATTCTTTAATTTCTTCTTGAATCATATCTTTCATTTCTTTTTCAGATTCTTCTTTAAGCATCTCTTTATTTGTTTCTATCTCTTGTTTAGCTTTTTTATATATTCTATATTTTGTAACAATTATTTCTAAACCTGCATGTTCTTTGCACAATTTCTGCCATTCCTTTTGATTAGCTATAACCAAAGGATCACTAATTTTTATTGAAAGTTCATCATATTTGTTTTCCGTAAAATCAAGCATATCTAACATTTTTATCACTCCGTATATATATTTTCACATTATTTAATTATATCACAATCAGATGTAAAATACAAACCATACCCAATTAATAATCATTCTACATTAATGGCTTAACCCGCCAAGATAGCTTACCTAATCCATTAATGTAGCCTCAATAACCCTATCATTTCCCGATAAGTCCTTAATACATTTTATCGCCATAAATCCCGATTTCAAAAGAATATTTGTAACTTCTTCCCTTTGATCATATCCTATTTCAAAAGCTAGAAGCCCTCCTTTTTTTAACACATTTAAGCTCTGTTCTGCAATTCTCCTGTAAAATTCCAAACCATCCTCTCCACCACTGAGAGCTATAACCGGCTCATAGTTTTTTACATCCTCCATCAAAGTAGGAATAACTGATTGTCTTATATAAGGAGGATTAGAGACTATTACTTCAAACTTCTTATTTTGATCAATAGCTACTTGTAATAAATCACTAACCTCCTCATTAACCCTAACAGATAAGTTGAATTTCTTTATATTTAATGCCGACACAGCTAAAGCTTCTGGAGATATATCGTACAGCGACACATTGGCATCTTTAATGAATTCAGCTATCGCAATGCCAATAGCTCCACTTCCACTACAGACGTCGCATATATCAATATAACCGTTCTCTTTTATATGCTTTATTACTTCCTCAACCAATATTTCTGTATCAGGCCTCGGTATTAAAACCCCTGGCCTTACTATAAAATCCATACCCATAAATTCACATTTCCCAAGGATATATTTTATAGGCATTTTATCTTTTCTTAATTGAATCAACCCTAAAAACTCATTTTCCTGTTGTTTATCAATATTAAAATCTCTATTAATCATTATGAACAATTTATCCTTATTTAAAACCTTGCATAACAAAAGCTGCGAATCTAATATATAGCTTTCAATTTCAACTTTTTTTAAAATTCCATATGCCTCTCGAAGTATTTCTCCTATATTAATTATTTAACACCTTCATTCATATTTTCCGCCTTTATTAATTTTCTACCGACTACATTCATAATTAACGTAATGTGTTTATATTTATATTTTTCTTTAGCTAATCCACAATACCCTCTGCTACTTTAAGAGCTTTTATTGCCACTTCTAATTGAGATAAATCCGGTTCTCTTGTAGTTAGATTTTGTAGCTTCAGTCCTGGATAAGAAAGGATTTTAGCTAAAGAGCCTTCACTTTTCCCCATCCATTTAATAATTTCATAGCTTACCCCTGAAATTAAAGGAAGCAACACAATCCTGTACATTATTCTCTCCCCAATCGAATTCCAACCTGTTAAAGAAAACACTATTATACTAACTATCATAACTAGGAACAAAAAGTTTGTACCACACCTTGGATGTAGTCTGCCGAATTTAGCTGCATTCTCAGGAGTTAATTCAACCTCGTTTTCATAGCAAAATATTGTTTTATGTTCCGCACCATGATATTGGTATACTCTCTTAATATCTTCCATTTTGCCTATTAGATACACGTATATTAAAAATAACAGAACTCTGATAACTCCTTCTACAATATTCATACCCATTGTGTTTGCACCCATTTTACTAAAAAGATTAGCAACTATTGTAGGTAAAATAAAAAATAGTGCTATAGATATAGCTAGCGAAATAACAAGGGATATTCCCATTATTACATCATTACTTTTTTCTTTAAACATTTTTTTTATCCATTTGTCCAATTTTGAGGGTTCCTCTTCATCTTCAAAAAAAGAAGCAGAATAATTTAAAGTCTTTACACCTATAACTAAGGACTCAATCAAAGAAATAAATCCTCTTATTATTGGTAAACCTAATAATTTATTCTTTTTGGTATATGATGTATAAATATTTGTTTCAACAACTATTTCTCCTTGCGCAGTTCTCACGGCAGTGGCAATGCCATTACTTCCTCTCATCATAACACCTTCAATAACTGCCTGACCTCCAACATTAATATGTTTAGCCATATTTACACCCCTTCCCTAGGAACAATGTGACATTTCCTACACCGAGCTTCATAGGATTCTGTAGCTCCAATTAAAACGATGGGATCTTCATATCTTGCTGGTTTTCCATTTATTAAACGTTGAGTTCTAGTTGCGGGGTTACCACACACAACACAAATAGCCTGAATTTTGTCCACAAATTCTGCAATAGCTAGAAGTGGTGGTATTGGCCCAAAAGGTTCTCCTTTAAAATCCATATCCAACCCTGCACATATTACTCTTTTATCGTCATCTGCGAGTGTCGTAATTACACTAATTATATCTTTATCGAAAAACTGCACCTCATCAATGGCAACAACTTGTGTATCTGCATCTAAGAGTTCTAATATTTGAGAGCTATCCTTAACAGGAACCGCTTCTACCTTGGCTCCACAGTGAGAAACAACATCTGTATTACTGTATCTATTGTCAATTTGAGGTTTAAACACTTGTACTTTCTGCTTCGCAATGTTGGTTCTTCTTATCCTACGTATAAGTTCCTCTGACTTTCCACTGTACATAGGTCCTATAATGACTTCAATCCAACCATGATCTTTGGGTCCGTACATACTTTTACCTCCAATTTGTTAATCAATGTTTTAAAAAAATCCAACTATATATATTTTATCAAAAATATATTATAAATTAAAGTAAAATTTAATATAATTCTTATTGACTTAATTATTAATTATATGATAAAATTGAATAGTTGACAATACGGGTATATATTTATTTTGAAAGAGGTGAAAAATATGCAAGAAGGAATACATCCAGAATACCATAAAGATACAGTTGTTAAATGCGCATGTGGAAACACTTTTATTACAGGATCTACTAAACAAGAACTTAAAGTAGACGTATGTTCTAATTGCCATCCATTCTACACTGGAAAGCAAAAGAATATTGATGCTGGTGGAAGAGTTGATAGATTCATGAAGAAATTTAACATAAAAAATGAAGATGTAGAATAATATATTAGTGGAAAAGATTTAATTATCTTTTCCACTTTTTTATATATAAATATAAATTATATTAATCCACTTAATAAGTAGAACGACACTTAATAAGATAAGGCAGCAATTATATCATCATATTGAATGTCGTTAAAATAATTTATAATACCTATTTAAATCTACATTACCTAGCTAATACTTCAAAGTTCTTATTTATCATTTCTAAAAAATCCTCATTACTCTTAGTTGTAGATAATATATTTAGGAGTTTTTCTGTTACGCCTAGTGCATTACCCTCCCTGTACATTATCTTTCTTAAACTATATATAGTCTCCATCTCAATTTTAGTAAGTAATAAGTCTTCTCTTCTTGTTCCTGATTTGTATATATCTATCGCTGGGAATATTCTTCTTTCTTGAAGTTTTCTATCTAAGTGAACTTCCATATTGCCTGTACCCTTAAATTCCTCGAAAATCATATCATCCATTCTACTTCCCGTTTCTACTAAAGCAGTTGCGAGTATAGTTAGACTTCCACCCTCTTCAATGTTTCTAGCTGCACCAAAAAATTTCTTCGGCATTAGAAGTGCGCCAGGGTCTAATCCACCAGATAAAGTTCTTCCCGATGGGGTTACAGTCAGGTTATACGCTCTAGAAAGCCTAGTTAAACTATCTAATAGAATAACTACATCTTGACCTTGTTCCACCATTCTTTTAGCTCTTTCAAGTACCATATAAGCTACCTTTGTATGATGATCTGGTTCTTCATCAAAAGTTGAATAAATTACTTCGCCTTTAATTGATCTCTGCATGTCAGTAACTTCTTCCGGTCTTTCATCTATTAAAACAACAATTAATTTTACTTCTGGGTGATTTATAGAGATACTGTTAGCAATCTTTTTAAGAAGTGTTGTTTTTCCTGCTTTTGGCTGTGCTACAATTATGCCTCTTTGCCCTTTACCTATAGGTGAAATTATATCCATCATTCTTGAAGATAAGTCAGCTGCATTTGTTTCTAATGTCAATCTTTGTGTAGGGTATATAGGAGTTAATCTTTCAAAAGGTTTTCTGCCCACAGCTCTATCAGGATTTTCTCCATTTACTCCTTGTACATACAATAAAGCTTTAAACTTTTCACCTTCCTTAGGTATTCTAACTTTACCTTCTACTTCATCACCTGTTTTCAGGTTGAATCTTCTGATTTGAGATGGTGAAACATAAATATCATCAGGACCTGATAAATAATTATTTCCTCTTAAGAAACCATAACTATTGTTCTCAATTATTTCTAGAACTCCTCTTGCTGAGCCTGATTCATTTATCATTTCTTGCAATTTTTCTTTTTTATTTTCATTTTGATTTTTAAAGCCTGTATCAATGTCTTCATTTTTGATTACTTTTGGCTCTTGAATTGGTTTTGTTTCGACTTGCTTTTCCGAATTTTCTGTAATATTGTTCTCAACAGTAGAAGTGCTTTTAGGACTGATCTTTTCTCTTAAGGTAACCCCATCTTTTTGCATAGAAACTGGCGTTAGCTTCTTTATTTCCTCAATTAATTCACTTTTTTTAAGTTTTGAAATATTTTTAATGCCGAGTTCTTTAGAATGTTCCCGAAGCTCGACTACTGTCATATTCTCGATATCTTTATTTATCAAAATGTGCACCTCCGAAGGGTATTTCATATATAATATCTATTTAATAAATATCATGGGAATTTAAAAACGATTTTACTATCCAATGAATTTTCTTGAAATGATATATTATTCTAATTATATCCTATTTAACATTTTTAATCCACTATATTAAAATTGCATAGTAGCAACCAATTATCACTTACCATTTCTCTTGAATTAAAGTGTATATTTTCTTTATATTCTTCCTATATTCAATTACTTTTTCTATAACTTTATGATTTTTCCCAATCAAGAAAATAGGCAGAGCTAATTGCTCACATCCTCCTATTACCATATTCCTTTTTAAAAGTTCGTTAATGTCATAATAATAAAAATGCTTTTCACCACATAGTGAGCACTTAACCACAATTACTATTTCATTTCCTTTATGGACTTTAACGTCTATAGAGGGAAATACAGTTTGCATACTCTCTATCTCAAATATCGTAAATTCACAAATTTTGTACTCACCACTAGAATTCTTTAAAGCCATAGCAATATTAGTATCGAATATCAATTACTTCACCTCCATATTCTAAATCCATTTAATTTCATTGCAGTGTTAATTAATAAATTCTATAAATTTAATTAAATTCCTGCTACTTTTCTTTGAAATTATATGCAATTTTATTTATGAAAATGTAATAGCTTATAATATATAAATAATTAATACACGACAAAAAAAATAAAAGGCTACTAGTACTTAATGTAGCCCTTCAAATATATTATTTTTTATGTTCAATCGCTGCCTTAACGAATTCACTAAACAGCGGATGTGGGTTATTAGGTCTAGATTTAAGTTCTGGATGAAACTGAACTCCAACAAACCAAGGATGATCCTTAATCTCAACTATTTCAACTAATCTTTCATCTGGGCTTGTTCCTGTAAGGATAAGTCCTGCATCAGTTACTGCTTTTCTATATTCATTATTAAATTCATATCTATGTCTATGTCTTTCATATATCACTTCATCACTGTACGCTTCATGAGCATTAGAATCTTTTGTTAATTTACAAGCGTATAATCCAAGTCTCATAGTGCCCCCTTTTTCATCTAAATCCTTTTGATCAGGCATTAAATCTATTACTGGATACTTAGTTTGTTCATCAATTTCTGAACTATTAGCTCCACTTAGTCCTGCTACGTTTCTTGCATACTCTATAACAGCACACTGCATCCCAAGGCATATCCCGAAGAATGGTACTTTATTTTCTCTAGCATATTTTGTTGCCTGAATTTTACCTTCTATTCCTCTGTCACCAAATCCACCTGGAACCAATATCCCGTCAACATCGCCTAATATTTCACTTGCATTCTCAAATGTTACATCACAAGCATTTATCCATTTAATTTCTACATTAGTGTCATTAGAAAGCCCTCCATGACTCAATGCCTCAACCACTGAAATATAAGCATCATGAAGTTCTACATATTTTCCGACTAGTGCTATTTTCACATTTCCTGATAAATTCTTTAATCTCTCTACCATATTAATCCATGCGCTATTATCTATTTCATGACAGTCTAATTTTAGTTTTTTACAAACTAGGGTATCTAATCCTTCATTATGTAGCATAAGTGGTACTTCATATAAATTTTCAGCATCCAAATTTTGAATTACAGAATCTGCTTCCAGATTACAGAACATGGCAATTTTAGCCTTCATATCTGCAGATATTTCCTTTTCAGATCGACATACAATGATGTCTGGTTGAATACCTATGCTTCTAAGTTCTTTTACAGAATGTTGAGTAGGTTTTGTTTTAAGCTCTCCAGCTTTTCTTAAATATGGTATTAATGTAACATGTATAAAGCAAACATTCTCTATTCCTACTTCATATTTTGCCTGCCTTATAGCTTCTAAAAACGGTAAAGATTCAATATCTCCAATAGTTCCACCAATTTCAGTTATAACAACATCTACATCTTTTTCTTTAGCTACTCTATAGACTCTTTCTTTTATTTCATTAGTAATATGTGGTATTACTTGTACTGTACCACCTAAAAAATCTCCTCTTCTCTCTTTTGATATAACTGACCAGTATACTTTTCCAGTAGTTACATTACTACTCTTACTTAAGTTTTCATCAATAAATCTTTCATAATGACCCAAATCTAAATCTGTTTCTGCTCCATCGTCTGTAACAAAAACTTCTCCATGTTGATATGGGCTCATAGTCCCTGGATCGACATTTAAATATGGATCAAATTTTTGAATAGAAACCCTTAGTCCTCTATTTTTTAAAAGCCTCCCGAGTGAAGCTGCTGTTATTCCTTTTCCTAGAGATGAAACTACACCACCAGTGACAAATATGTACTTAGTACTCATCATTACTCCTCCTATGTTTTATTGCTCATTGTAAGTTGTTAATCTTTTTTCTTCTAATATTGTTGATATATGACTATGTAAAATTTAAAAGAGTTTATATTAATATTTTTTAAATAGCTTGACAAATGTTCTTTACAATTTTATAATAGAAATTACCCTATAAATATAATGGTATAGGTTTTTTTAAAAACAATATTAATATCTTATCACACTTTTTATTCATTCACCAGTGTTTTTTTTGTTTTTCTTTTCTTTTTAAATTTTATTAAGTTAAATTTTAAATCTTTAACATACATTTTATTTTACTCCTTCAATACATTTTCTATTTCAAAATACATTTCTCTAAATTCCTTATTAATAAAAAATTGTTCCTCTGCCTTTTTCAAACCATAATTAACAGCTCTTTTGCTTGAAATTAGAAATTTCTTATAAACGCTCTCTGCATCCCCACACTTATATTTTTTTAACAATAAAAACAAAATATATTTACACTCTCTATCTTTTGATATCTTTAATGATTCATGCCTTTTTATACCTTTCACATAACAAATAGCTTCTATTATCTTATCATAATCAATATTTTTTAACATTAAACCACTCCTAAATTCTATATACATTGTTTCGTTAATTAAATTATTGACAATAATTAATAAAAACTATCATTAGAATAAAATTATAATATAAATTTTTCATACACAATAACGTTATTTTAATGAAGGCTATGTTATATATAACATAGCCTTCATTTTTTATGCTTTAATGTTTATTTGCAAAGTTGTACTTAAAACTTGTTGGTTTCCTATTATCATATCATAATCTATAAATACATCTCCGCCATTTTTATCAACGTTCATTTTTAAATCTTTTGTGTCCACTGTAAGATCTAAGGCTCCATGAGGTGTATTGTATAAAGTTAAGTCTCTTACATATTTTTTGAATTTCATTTCAGTATTAGTAGTTCCAGTCCTTATAAGTGTAAACTTTTCTTCCTCAATTTTAAATGTAGTAGTAGTCCCCTCCATTCCTGATATTTCAGTCTCTTCGTATACTGCATAATAACAATTATCTTCTTTATAAAACTTACCGGGAGTCACCACTTCAATTGACTCACCTTCATCTTCATTATCAGATTGTCTGCTAACAACTGAAATTATTGAATTTTTTTTCATTAACTTGCACCTCGCTATATTAAAATATAATTGTTTAGTTCTTCATCTGTTAAAGGTTTTATATCTATAAACCTATCTTGAAGATGACCATATCCACCATAACTAATAGTTATAATTTTTTCATCCTTCCCCTTACAATATCTCGCCGTTATTCCTGCTGCAAAATCAATGTCCTGGACAGTTGCCTTGCCGATTATAGCAACCGTTGTACCATTATAGTCCTTAGCTATAAACATTAAATCTTCCTGGGTTAAAAGCTGTTCTAATAGCTCTCCTTCTTCCTCCGTTCTTGTAGATATTATTTTAGCACCTTTAGATCTTCTGAAATGTCTTCCTATTTTTAATAATTCTAGATCTTTTTTAGATGTATCTTCTTTATGTTCTAATAGGTCACTAAGTCTCAAAGAATAGTTAGGCTCCGTAAGTTTACATCCACCAGCAGGTGATGGATAATCAAGAATACCAAATTTTTCTGCCATCTCCATCTGAACCTTTCTATTTCTTCCTTTTATATCCATAAGAGCTTCTCTATCTATTAAACCATCTATCTCCATTTGAGTAGGATTAAGATTCTTTGCGCATAATGGTCTTAAGATTTTATGTCCTATACCCGATTCATTTTTCACTATGTCTAAGGCTGATCTGTTTTGAGACATAGGCCTTTGGTTTAAAACTTCCCCTGTTATGATAAAATCAGCATGAAATTTTTCTAATAATTGTCCACAATATCTCATCATCATAGCATGGCAATCAATACAAGGATTCATGTTTTTACCATACCCATGTTTCGGACTCTTTACCATTTCAAAATGTTCATCTGAAAAATCTACAACTTCTAACGGTATATCTATTTGTTTTACCATTTTCAATGCATTTTTTTCATCAAAAAAATTAGATTTAAAGCATATCCCAATAACTTCTATCCCTTGATCCTTTACAATCTTTGCCGCTAGTGTACTATCAAGGCCTCCAGAAATCATAGCCAAAGCTGTTGTCATAAAACTTCTCCCTTCTTACTGTAATTTAATAAATATATTATCTATTATTTCTGTTTATAGCTAATTCAATAAGCTCATCTATAAGATCCACATATGTTTTCCCTGTAGCTTGCCACATTTTAGGGTACATGCTTATTTTAGTAAAGCCCGGTATAGTATTTACTTCATTTAAATAAACATCTTCTGTTTCTTTATCAACTAAAAAATCCACTCTTGCCATGCCAGCACAATCAAGTATCTTATAAATTCTTATAGCTTCCTCTTTAACCTTTTGTAATTTATCATCAGATAGCGATGCAGGTATCAAAAGCTTAGATGCTTCACTATTATATTTAGCTTCATAATCATAAAATTCTTTTGCTGGAATTACTTCTCCTGGGATAGATGCCTTAGGATAATCATTACCGAGTATAGCGACCTCAATTTCTCTTGCATTTATGGCCTCTTCAACTAAAACTTTTCTATCATATTTTAACGCTTCTTCTACTCCAAGTATTAATTCGCTTTTATTATGTGCTTTTGTTATACCTACAGAAGAACCTCCATTGGATGGTTTGATAAATACATCATAACCCAATTTTTTATCTATTTTATCTATTATTATGTCCTTATTTTCCTTATACTCATGCGCATTTATTACCACATAATCAGCTTGTTTCACATTGAATTTTTCCAGTAAAAATTTTGTATATATTTTATCCATGCAAATAGCAGAAGACATTACCCCAGGACCTACGCACGGAATATTAGATATTTTACACATACCTTGGATAGTTCCATCTTCTCCAAACGAACCATGAAGCACTGGAAATACTACATCTACTTCTTTATTAAAGATAATCTTTTGACCATCTGGTATTTTAAAATATTCGTCCTTTTCCCATTCTCCACTCTCTATATTGTCCAATTTACCAGTATACTCAAACCATAGACCTTCCTTAGTAATTCCTATCGGATATATATCATATTTTGTTTGATCAATATTTTTCAATACTGATGTTGCCGATACTCTCGAAACCTCATGTTCTGTGGACTGTCCACCAAATAATATTGCTATTTTCTTTTTCATTGACGCCCTCTCCTTATAACCATAATAACTATTTTATGAATAATAAAATCACAAGTTTACTAAGAAATTTAATATTAACTTTGTTAAATTTTTTAATATTATATAATCTTTATCTATTACTCTTTATTTTAAAACTTCACTTCTATAATAACACTCTTAAAATTACAAACGCAACTAAAATAAAAAAGGATATATGTTCATTATATGAACATATATCCTTTTTAGCTCCCTTATCTAAATAGTTAATTTTCCATTGGGGGTGTCTATTATTTCTATTATTCTTTGCTCATACCCAGTACTCGCATCAATATATACTATGAAGTTTTTTCCCTTATATGAGCCTAAAAATTCATAGCACAAAACTTCCTTATTAGTCTCCGTAGGAATAATTGCCAAACTAACTTTACTTATTTTTAGCCTCTTTCCAACTTTTTCTTGTGCTTTTAATGCAGTTATTTTCGGTGTTGGCAACTCTCTCTTTTCAACATGGGATACTAGGAATTTTTCAGACTCAATTCCTAAAATACTACCATTATCTAGTGCAATTTTAAGCTTAACTTGATCTGGATAAATTGATACATTTCCTTGTTTATATACATAACTTACTACCACCGTATTATCATAATTTAACGTATAAGTAGGTTCCATATTCTTATAACCTATTTTACTAATAAACTTACTTCCACCTTCTATTGCTTTCTTAATATCCAAAGTTGGTTTTCCTATGGCCCTATTCTCTAATAAATATACTATTTTGCCTCCATTTTTACTTACTTCTATTACTGTCTTATCTTCACTTTTCTCTTTTCCTTTAAATGTTACGTAAAATGTATATGCAGGTATTGTAGTCTTCCCTTTTTGTGGCTTATATTCAATACTTACGATTTTATCTGCTCCAAACATGTTTTCTATTACTTTAGTTGCTTCATTTTTACTTACCTCTTTTTGGGACATTACCTTAGGCTTTATTTCTAATATATTATCAGAAAAAGGGCCATCATAAATTAATGCTGGATATTGAACTATTTGCTTTTGAATACCATTAAATTTTTCAGTTACAAGATCATCCCCAGCTTTTGCAAATACACCACTACTTTTTTTTCTGATTTCTCCCCATTTTACATTCCCTTCATTTATTCCAGAAAGCACTCCGTTTAATTGTTCCTGAAGTGTATATGACTGTGCCTCCAATTCATCAATTTTATCATATTCTTTATTATCAAGTTCTTTTCCTTCGGATGATGCCTTTGCTAACGTAAAACAGTAATCCCCTACTTGAGTCAAAAATTTACTAGTATTCCCAACTACTTGTTGGTCAAGTGGTAGCGAATGCAATTTATCATTTGCAGTGGCTGAATATCTAAAGATTTCCTCAAAGGCTATAATGCTTTGTTCTCTAGAGCCGACAATAGCTGACTTTCCTAAATTTACTCTTATATTTTGTACAGAACTAACAAGATCATACATATTCTTACTATATTGACCTTGAAGATAATTTCTATAATCTAACCTCTCCAAAAACATTAATATAGCAAAAGTAGTTGAAAACACAACAATTATAGTTACAATACTTGTATACAAAATTCTTTTCTTTAGCATTTTCATATATTTCCCTCCTGGTATTTATACGAGTAGATAACAACTATCAATTATTATTCTCATAGTAGTCTTTTGTTTTTCTAACCAAATAATTCACTAAAAATTTCTCCTAGTTTAAATTTAACAACTATTTTTTTACTGGTTTCTGTATTATTAACCAAGTTGTACTCATCATCTGATAGAACTGTTTTCATTTCTTTTTCTGTTTTTTGGTAGGACACATCTCCTTTTGTAATATCTACAAAACATAATGGTGGAAACATAACACACCACCAATTTTGACCTTTTCCCGTTCCAATTACTATTCGATAAGCTTCATATTCACCTTGAGGCAAAGTTATATTTCCATAAGTTTTAACTGGAAAGTTTTCCTTTGAAAGAGCAGTCGCTACTGAGTACTCATACCCATTTCTTTTTATTATAGTTTCTGCAATTTTTTTAATATTTTTATCTTCTTTATTTAAAACATTTCTTGACTCTTCTATACTTGTGCAATTCTTAAGTTTGGGTGATATATACTTTAAAACGGAATCTCTTACTTTTAATTTCAACTTTTGATCTATTTTATCATCGCTATTAGCTATTACATGAAACCTTATAAGTTTACCAGCTATATCACTTTGACTGGCTTTCACAGGTGCATTATTTCCATTTAAAGCTATAGAAATTATAATTATTATAGTAATACTTGTTAATATAAAATTTTTCATGTTTACCCCCCCAGATACAATAATTTATATTAATATTATTACCATATTATGTAATTGTATTCACCGATTTACTTTTCTCCTGCCACATTATTTTAATTAGTAAAATAATGTAAATTTTAAAAAAACTTATACATTAATATTTTTTAATTATACTTTTCTCTAACTAGTTTTTACGACACTTGCAAAAAATATTCACTTAACAAATGAATATAAATATAAAAACGTGCAAAATCCACAAAGGATCCTACACGTTCTTATTTCTTGTTATAAAATTTTGCTTATATTGTTCTAGTTATATATACTTCTTTATATTGGGTTTTAAATTTGTCATAACATCTTTGAGCTTTCAACATATCATCAAAGAAAGCGAATATTGTTGGTCCGCTCCCACTCATCATTGAACCCATTGCACCCATTTTAACCATGTCTTCTTTTATTCTTTTGAGAACTGGATATTTTCTTAACGTAACATTTTCAAGTAGATTTTTCATGCTGTTACATACTTCCTGTAATTTTTCTTGTTCTATAGCTTTTATTAATGCTTCTGTATCCGGATGCTTAAAAATTTTACTAATATCTAAATTTTTAAAAACCTCCTTAGTAGATACCCCAAAATTAGGCTTAACCAATACTAAGATATAATTTTTGAAAGGTTTTAATGGTGTAATAATTTCACCTATTCCTTCACACAAGGCGGTCCCCCCCACTATGCAATAAGGAACGTCTGCACCGATTCTCACCCCTAAATCCATAAGTTCATTATCATCTACATCTACTTTAAATATTTCTTTAAGTGCTTTAAAAACAGCTGCCGCATCTGCACTTCCACCTGCCATACCCGCCGCTACGGGAATGTTTTTTCTAAGATATATATTTATACCTTCATGAATATCATAAGTATCCATAAAAAGTTTTGCAGCTTTATACACCAAATTTTTATCATCTATAGGTATGTACGGCTTATTACAACTTAAATTAATACCCTTATTACATTTTTTAAAGGACATAGAATCATATAAATCTACGCTTTGCATAATCATTTTAAGTAAATGATATCCATCTTCTCTTTTACCTATTACATCTAAAGATATATTTATTTTTCCATAAGCTTTTACTAACATGATCTTCCTCCAACTCTTTATTAAGCATCCACCAAAATGGCCTAATTCACAAATACGGCTCAATTAAAAATTTCTAAAGCAACCCAAATAATAATTGATTAATCCAACTTAATATATTTTGAGGCTTATATAAGATGGTCCTCTGCTTGTGAAATGTTCTTATTAAAAATAGTATATTACAACAAATTTAATATTGCTACATATAATTCAAAATAAAAAGCCCAAAAATAATAAAACTCCCATGTGTTTTTATAACACATGAGAGTTTTATTACGATATAATAATTGTACGATTGATTTATAATTAGACCAGGTTTTATTTTTATATAACTATTCTACCTGGTATTATAAGTTTTTGCGAAACTTTTATAACATTAGTATCTTCTATTTGATTTACTCTTGCAATTTCTTGTATTGTAGTATTATATTTCTTAGCAATTTTCCATAAGGTATCTGCAACCTGAACCACATAAATAGTAATACTAGCTTTTTTCTCAGGTGCTTCTCCTTCAACTGGGTAAACATCAACTAAAAATTTCTTTTGCACCATATAGTTTACACGTGCATACACTTTGACTACAGCTCTTACAGCCATATTTCCTGCCTCAATATCTACATTTATATTCTCGAGCGCAACCTTGCACATGCTACTCATATTAATTTTAGCGCCTAATATATCAGCTCCACAGCTGAAAGGAATTTCTTCAGAAACAGCTGATAAATATTTTTCTTCATCATCACTTCTGTATAATACTGTTACATTCATTATACCATCTACTATAACCTTATCCTCAATTACCTTTTTATCCGTTATGCAAACACTAGCATTACACATAATGACCTTACTAGGTTTTGCCTTGTTATTATCTAATTCTATGTCTCCCCTAACTAATGTCTCAGTTAGTAATTGCCCTTGCATTATATTAAGATCAAAATCTTTTTTATCCATATCAAGTTTTGTAGTAGGTGAATATACATCTTCAATCATATCCACTTCTTCTTTGTGCATAGCTCTTGTATTTGTATTTATCATAAACTCTACGTCAATAATTCTTTTTTCTCCTAAATCATCTTCCTTAATGTCATACTCCATAGCTTCTACCTTAAATTCTGTAAAATTGTCCATATTCGAGCTTACATCATCAAATTCTAACTCTTTGTTTAACATAACTTCATGTTCAATATATATTAGTTCTCTGCTATCTTTACCCTTGTATATCATATTAATAAATGCATAAGCATTAATTTGAATTTTACCATCATACAGTTTAACTTCTTTTTTATGAATATTAACATCATATTTTATAACTTTAGCTATTTCTGGTTTTTCCATTGGAATTTTTATATTAGCTTTTCCTATAAGCTCCCCAGTAAAATTCCTTATAACTTTGTCTATGCTAGTAGGATTTTTTAGATATTGAACATCCTTAACTGCTTCGATATCCTTAACTATCTGAAAACTGAAATTTTTATATACCTCTGATTTGGATTTTAAGATTCCCTCTAAACATATTTTTCTCTCATTAACTATTCTGCATTCCATATGTTCTACAAAACATTCAGTATCACAAAGCATCTCAGGCATTGCGCCCATTATATCTACTGTATTTGAAAATTTAGAGCTATATACAACATTTTCAACATCTGATCGTTCTTGATCTTTTGTAATGTAAATTACATTATATTGAATTTGCCCTTCTAAGTATACCTTATCCTCTATTATTTCTTTTGAGTTTATAAGTGCCTTGACATCTAGCATAAGAATTTCCTTAACATCTGGATGAGTATCCGGTATTACAAATTCTTCTTTCACCACTGTATCAACAGTATTTTCTCCTAACAGTTGTTCATATTCTATGTTCTCTCTTATTAAATTAATTTCCATATTATACCTCCTCGTATTTTTATTGGGGTAGCATTTATGGGTTGTTACCCTCCTAAAATACCTACTATATAATATATATATAAATAGTGTCCATAATATGATATTTGATTTTAAAATTCGTATTGCAAAATTCATCATATTTTTCAAATCAAAAAAACAAAAGCATATATTATGTAAAACGCACTGTTATTGCTAACTAAATGCATTTTAAATAATATATGCTTTGTTAATCTTATATACGACACATAAAAATAAGTAGCAAGCAACTTTACTATTATAACTGGCTTGTTATCTACTCTCTTAATCTAAGATTAATATATAAATATAAAAAACGATACTATAATACAGTATCGCCTTATCCTGCAAAAACTATTTGAACCGTTTTTGTCAAAACATCTGAATAACTATACGTCACTGTCCTGTGGGTGTCTTTTTCTAGTCTAATAACAAAAATGTTTGGATATGTCTTTTCGATAACTCCATTATCTACAAGAATCTTCCTTCTTCCACCATTAGCTTTTAATGTTACTCTTTCGCCAACATGACTTTCAATTTCATCTTTTATTGAAGTCAATACATTTATTTTTTCCAAAGCAAACACCTCTTTCCACATTTTATATTATACCCTATATATTTTTTTTTGTCAAGCAAACTAAATATTTTATCACTACTATAACAATCTTGTCAATATTGATTTTTTCTTAAGAAAATGCATTTTAATGGATTTTTCTACATCTAACTAATTTTTATTTAGTTTATGAGCCTTTAGCTTGCATAAGTTTAATACATTATAATTCCATACCATTTTTTATATATACTGTGACTTAGGAAATCCCTCTCTATACTTACCCCTAGTTTGTAATCCACCTATACCTGTAATTCCTGTTATGGTGTTTTGTATAACATCTTCTATAGCTACAACACTTTCTATATTTGTATATGCGATTTTTTCAGAAACTAAAACAGGATCTAAGCAATGAATTAAGACGCGGTTCGGAGCACTAGCAAAATTAGCACCGGCATCTAAAATTGCCTCATAACAGGATTGACATGCTCCTGCAAATATTACCAAATCATCATAGTTACTATTATAGGTTCTAAGAGCCATAACAGCCTCTACAAAGTACCTTGAGTTTCTATAGTTATCTAAATTGATATAATCTTTTATCCCTTTTACCATGCCATCGTGCCCTGTAATTACGACTATATCTGGCTTAACCTCTTTGACTAAATTTACTATTTCACTCGGTTGATTTTTTTCTGATATTACTCTACCTACAGCATCTAAAGATAGTTGCTTATATGTTTTTAAGCAAACCTCTAAATATTCTGCATCCCCATCAACGTGTAATACTTTCCCTGGTCTTCCAAACATCATATCTTTATTTTTATAATCTTTATACTTTTCTTGTTTTAATTGCATCTCTTTAATCTTTCCTTTAAGATCTATAGCCGCTGGCCTATTACCTCTTGTTCCTCCATTTCTACTCATTAATATCTTTTTAATTGATGCATTTACCTTCTTATTAAACACCTTATCAATTTCAAAAACGATGTCTTCTGATACTAATTCCAAATCTTCTATTAAACAATCTGCTTCTATCCTTAGATTTATTCCTTTAAGTAAATACGTATAAGTATTATCACCTGCCACAATATCTATAATTTTAAAGGTAATGTCACCACCGTAAGATTTCCTTACAACAACGTCTCCTATTTTCACAATGCCACCTCCATAATTAGACTCATAATATATATTATGAAAATATAGATAATAGGTGAGCATAAAAAAAGTTATGTAAAAATTATATTTACATAACTTTAATAAATAGTATGTCGCATGCTATAAATAGCATTGTTGACACTACTTCTGATTAAATACCCTTTTATAATCTTCAATAAATACCATAAACTTTTCTTTTTCAGAAATTAACTCCTCCATCTTCTTGTTAAAGGTATTTTGAATCCATGTGACTTCATTATAATAATATCTATTGCAAAGTCTCCAATATCGTTGTGGAAATACTAAAAATGCATATATAAGTCTGTACTCTTCTTCTGACAAAGGATTTACACTGCTATATGCCTCTAATACTATTTCAGCATATTTTATGTCCCAATCCTGATTTTTAAGCATTTTGATTAAAAAATTAGATAAATCGTATGCTTTTACTTCTCTTTTGCAATAATCAAAATCAATTATATTAACATCATTATTTTTGTCAATAATAATATTATGATAAGTATAATCATGGTGACAAAACCCTTTTTCTTCTTCAGTTAGCCTACATATATCAAAGTACCTAGAGTCATCTAATATAGCCATAGCTCTTTTGCCTAGTTCTTTTTGAGATTCCATACTTCTTATATAATTCATATCAAAATCAGTTTTGTTATTCTTCTTTTTCCTAATCATGCTTTGCATCTTATCAAAGGATTTTATTCGTTTTTCCATCAAATGTGGCCATCTTCCAAGATCTGTTTTTAGCTTACTATTTTCTGGCGGATCATACCCTTTTGACGCAATATGCATCAAAGCTAAGTTTTTTGAAGCTTCAACTAACTCCTCCTCAATGTTAAAGTCACATTCACGACCATCTATCCACGTCGACAGTGTGTAAATATCTTCATTAACTAATGCATAAGGATTTCCTTCAGTGTTCAAAAAATATCTATCAACCTTGTCAAATCCATTATTTGCAAGATGCTCTTTGGCTCCGTAAACGAACAAAAGTTTTTGTGTCCCATAACTGATTTTCTTTAGACACTTAGCTCCGTCATTTGTCTTCAGAAAATACACTCCCTTGTTGGGACGTATACTTTCTATTTTAATGCCATATTGTCTTTCGATTTCAAATTCCCTCATCATATTACTCACCCCCCTTATAATTTATATTACTAATATTTTATTTTAGAATAAATACTTGTATATTTTAACAACATTTATGCTCTCTTTTAATATAATAAAATATATTGATATATTAAATTAGTGTTTAAGGAGTCTTAAAATGAAAATTGGAATTGATGCTAGAGCAGCAAAATGGTATAGAGGAACTGGTATAGGCACATATTCTTACCAACTGATTCACTCTTTAAATAAAATTGACAATTACAATGATTATTTGCTTTTTGTCCCAGATGATTGTAAATTAGACATACCTTTTAAAAAAAATTTCCATATAAATAATATAAAGCAAGTTAATCAGAATAATTTTTGGAATGAGGTGAATATCTCTAACCCATTAATAGACAAGTCTATGGACATATACCACGTTCCTCAAAATGGTATTGGACTGCCAACAAATAAAGATTGTCCTTTCGTTATCACACTGCATGATGTTATTCCTTATAAAATGCCAGATACAGTTGGTGAACAATATTTAAAAATATTTAATGAGAAATTACCTAATATTATTCCATTATGTGACGGTATAATTACAGTATCAGAGTATTCAAAGCAGGATATTGTTAAGGCGTTTAACTTTCCACCGGATAAAATATATGTTACTTATTTAGCTAGTGAGGATATTTATAAACCTTACAATAAAAATCTTAGTAAGTCTATCATCGAAGATAATTACTCTATTATAGGTGACTATATTCTATATATTGGAGGATTTAGCCCTAGAAAAAACATTCTTGGATTACTTAATTCTTTTAGCTTACTCCTACCAAAACTAAAAAGAGATATTAAATTAGTTGTTGCAGGTAACAAAGGTAAATCATACGATATTTATAAAAAAAGAGCACAAGATCTGCATATTGAAGATAAAGTAATTTTTCCAGGGTTTATATCTATGAACCATATCCCCTTCATGTATAATGCTTGTGAGCTTTTTGTATATCCTTCTTTTTACGAAGGTTTTGGATTACCACCAATTGAAGCAATGGCTTGTGGAGTGCCTGTAATCACATCAAATGTTACCTCAATACCTGAGATAGTTAAGGACTCAACTCTACTTGTAGATCCATATAATGTTAATGAATTAAGTGAAAAAATGTATAATGTGCTTAATGATGATGATTTGAGACATTCCCTTATAACTAAAGGATTAGAAAGAGCCTCGACACTAACTTGGGAACATACAGCTGCAGATACTCTACTTGCATATCAAAATATACTAGGAAAATTTAAATAAATGCCTTTACTTCAAAGCGTTTTTACTTTCAAATCCTCAAAATTTAAGCCCCGCATAGTGTATTTAACATTATGGGGGCTTCTTAACTAACAATTATAATAATCTTTAAAGGATTCCAAAAATTCTTCTCTATCTTTTTTATATTCTACTTTCTTTTTTAATCTACTCAAGAATATTTGTTCACTCCACTGTTTTTTTCTTGTGTAGTAATCTCTAGATATACTGTAAAAATCCTCTGGAAAGCTAAGCATTCCATATAATACCTTAATTTCCCTATCATCTAATGGATTTATTGATGTATATTCGCTTAATATACTGTTGCATTTGTCTATATCGTAACAGAAATCTTTGATAGCTTTATTTGTGAAATTACAAATGTCATGTACCTTTAAATCTATAACTGCATAATCAAAATCTAGGAAATATACTTCTTCCTTATGAATTAATATATTATGATGAGCCAAGTCATGGTGACAAAATACTATTTTCTCTTTATCCTTACATAAATTGTAATACTGCGAACCTTTAAGTATATTTATGCTTTTTATTATATTTTCCTCATAATATTGTACATGTTCTAAAAATATACAATCAAACTCATTTTTATTTTCATTTAAAGTTGCTATGTTTTTGAAAAACATGAGTTCCTTTAATTTTTCACTGAAATTTTCTATCATTTTACCACATGAGTATCGCTGCTCATTAGTCTGGAGTAGCTTTTTAAATGCATCCTCATCTATAAGCCCTTGTGAAGCTTTATGAAGCTCAGCTATTGCTCTAGACGTAAGCATTACATCCACTGGATTACTATACTCACATTCTCTGCCCTCTACTAAATTCATTATACAATATATATCACTTTTCCAAAGGACATATATAAGGTTAGATTTAGTCTTTTCAAATTCAATGATTCTATTAAAATTATTATTTTTAATATACTCAATACCGTAATTAATAAATTCGAGCTGCTTTATACTATAGTTAACTTTTTTTAAAACCTTATCACCTTTGTCAGTATTAAGTATAAATACTTTTCTTACTGGAATAACATCATAAACCACTAGGTCAAATTCGTTAAATAAATTTACATCTAAATCATATTTACTTAAATACGCCTTATCTTTATATCTAATATCTAACATATCGTCACCTCTCTAATTCTAACTTAACTGCTTTACAACAAAGATTTTCCATCTTGAACTATCGCTTTTATAATTTTCTCAGAAAACCTATCCTCATGCCACATCCTTTTACCTGATCTATACCTATTGCAACATTTCATGAATTCATGAGGGTAAGATATTACTGCTAATAAAAATTTCAAGCTAGACTTATCCAATCCTTCGATATAGCAGAACTCCTCTGCTAACTTATGAAAATTAAGGTTTAACCCTTTTCTCTTTAGTTTACTAAGTAGAAAGAAACAATCCATTTCCACCATATTGTAACTGCAATTTTCAAAACTAACCACTTCAATAGAATTATTTTGTCTAAGGTTCCGGAAAGATGTGTTTCCTAGGCATATCTCACCTCGCCTCATGCTTCTTGTTAAAATTTCTAAATAATTTGCACCATATACAGTTTTAATGCATTCTTCCCCTCTAATAATAATTTCGTCCCCATATTTAATAATTAATTTTTCGTAAGCATTTTTAGGTACCTCTCTGTTAATATTATTTATATCGCAAGAAAGCTTTTTAACAGAGATTTTATATTCTTCTATTGTTTTTCCTGTATTGTTATTTAGCCTATTCCTGAGGTAACCATCAAAACCTAAAGATTTTTTATGAAAAGCATAAATAGCGCCAAATTGCCTTATTACTAATTTTTCAATTATTTCTAATTCTATATTTTTATACTCAAAATCAATTACATCTACATTGTTGATACCTTTAAACACCATATAGTCAGAAAAATCATTATAGATGCTTATTGCCACTCGCACCACCTCAAATTCAATCTATTACTTTATTTATTTCTTTTACGATTTTTGTCCATCTTTTTTAATATCTCTCTTTGCTGAAATTCTAACTCATTAAGTTTCTTTTGCCTTCTTCTTATTTTTTTAAGCTTTTTTACTTCTTCTTTCATATTATCAAGTTTCATATCATAATCCTCTACAGAGGATTCTTGTACTTCCATTTTCTCAATTTCACTCTTCTCATTTTCAATATCATCCGCGCCCATATCTTTTCTACTCTTTCCCATAATATTACCTCCCATATTTTATTTTTCTAAATTGTTCAATAAAAATTTGTTTTTCTACTATATCTTCCTGCATCTTTTCAAGCTTTTTCAAAAAAAACTCCTCTCCCCAATTCTTTTTTTCCCAATAATATTGAATACCTATTTGCCAATATTCCTGGGGGAATTCCATAAATGCTGCCATCACTTCTATATCACTCCTATATATTAAATTTGTAGCATCATATTCATCCATTATAGTTAGTGCGTTTTCAAGGCTCCATTTGCCATTTTTCATTCTTCTTATCAGAAGGCTACTTAAATCATGTAAATGAGTATCTAAAATGCAATAATCAAAATCAATAATGCTGATTCCTCCACCTTTTTCCATCAATACATTATGATGAGCATAATCATGGTGGCAGAATCCCCTATGTTTAATTTCCTCTTTCATCTTATCAATATATTTACTTTTACACAGATTGTCTATCGATCTATTACCCCGTGCAAACTCATCCTGCATTATCTTTAAGTAGTTATTATCAAATGTAGTCTTATTCTCTTTTTCACTTATTCTTCTTTTAAAATCTAATATCTCATTTTCTCTAGTCCTAAAAGTTTCTATCCATTTAAGCCATGCTATTCTAGGTTTCATATCAGGTTTAACTTTAAAATTCAAACTTTTTATATGGAGCTGTGCAAGTTTAGATGAACATAATTTTATTTCCTCTGGATTATCATAATCACATTCTCTTGCGTCTACCCAAGGCGTTAAATAAGCATATTTGTTTTCAAGTTTTATATACTTCTCATTACATTTAGTAGGAATAATTTTCGGTATATTTTGAAAACCATTGTTTTGTAAATGTTCTATAACACCAACAATAAATAGAAAATGCTTAAACTCATAATTAATGATTTTCAAGCAGTACATACCCTCTTTACTTTCTATTTTACAAACATTCTTTATTTTTTTTATATTATTAATAGAAAGAGAATAATTATCCTTTACTATCTCCTTTAATTCCTGGATTTCCAAGTCATGCCTCCAAAATATTGTTCTATTGCAATATATGAACTTCTTGAATAATTTGTGCTTAATTATATTTGCTCATATAGCACACTTTTTAAGTTAAAATAATATATTAATATATATTATCTTTTAAATAAATTTAATAAATAAGTGAAGAGTTTTTTAAATGATTTCATTGAGTATAGGGTTTTTTTAATAATATTAAGGAGTGAAACCTATGAAGATTGCAATTGATGCTAGGGGCATCAATTTATATAGCGGCACTGGTATAGGAACTTATACAGAAAATGTACTGAAAAATTTACTTAACATAGATGTCGTTAATGACTACCATGTTTTTTGGTCAGGTAATAATTATGAGAGCATAAAAAAAGATAACTGCAAAGTAGTAATGACCTCTAAAAAACACCAAAGGTTCTTTGAAGACTACTATTTCCCAGAAAATATTACAAAAGAAAACATAGACGTATATCATATGCCCCAAAACGGCATAGGTTTCTCGCAAGAAATAACTTGCAAAAAAATTGTCACTATACATGATTTAATTCCATACGTTATGCCAGAGACAGTCGGCAAAGGATATTTGCTTAAGTTTTTAAAAGAGATGCCAATAATTATAGGTGGTTCAGATGGAATAATAACAGTATCTGAATTTTCCAAAAGGGATATTCTTAAATTCTTTCCAATAGATGAGCGTAAGGTTTTTGTAACTCCCTTGGCTGCTGATAAAAAATATATGCCTTTAGACAAATGTCATTGTAAAAATTTTCTAGAGAAAGCATATAATTTAGCAAATCCATTTATACTCTACCTAGGTGGTTTCAGCGAAAGAAAGAATATCTCATCTGCCATAATTGCTTTTTCTAAAGTATATAAGGATTTAAATAAGAAATATGATTTAGTTATTGTAGGTGACTATAAAGACCCTGATCAAAAGTTAGTAAAACTTACAAATGAATTAAAAATGGAATCTAATGTTATTTTTACTGGTTATGTACCTGAGGATCATTTACCTCTATTCTATAACTGCTGTGATACTTTCATATATCCGTCTTATTACGAAGGCTTTGGACTACCACCTCTAGAGGCAATGAACTGTGGCACCCCCGTAATCGCTTCTAGTCTTACATCTATCCCAGAAGTAGTTGGTGATGGCGGAATTTTAATTAATCCATATGATATTTCAGAAATATCTAACGCAATAGGCAATTTGTTAAGTTATGAAAGTTTAAGAACAGAACTTAGTTCTAAGGCATTGATAAGAGCCAAAGAATTCTCATGGCAAAATACTGCACGTAGCACCCTTAAAGTGTATGACAGCATACACAATTCTGGATCTACTTCTTAATATAATTAGTTTACATTAAAGAAGGCTTGCATAATTAATATGCAAGCCTTCTTTAATATTTAATTTATAATTTATAATTTATAATTTATAATTTATAATTTATTAATTATGCTTGCTAAATATCCTGCTCCAAAGCCGTTGTCAATATTAACAACACTAACTCCACTAGAACAACTATTTAACATACTTAAAAGTGCAGCAAGCCCTTTAAAGCTAGCTCCATATCCTACACTTGTCGGAACAGCAATAACTGGTTTATCAACTAATCCTCCGACAACGCTTGTTAAAGCACCTTCCATTCCCGCCACTGTAATTACTACCCTAGCACGCCTTATAACATCTAGGTTCTCAAATAACCTATGTATGCCTGCTACTCCCACATCATAAATCCTTTCGACCTTGTTCCCAAAAATTTCTGCAGTAATTGCAGCTTCTTCTGCAACCGGTATATCAGAAGTTCCTCCTGTTACTAATGCGATATAAGTACTTTGAATTTCAACGTCCTTCCTCTTAATTACAATTGTTCTCGCAAGTTCATTGTACTCGGCATCATCACAGACCTGCCTTACCCCGTCATACATTTCCCCAGATGCCCTTGTTCCAAGAATGTTTACATCCTTAGTAATCATTAAACTAACAATGTCCTTTATCTGCTCCACAGTTTTACCTTCACAATATATAACCTCTGGGTAGCCAACTCTAAGTTCTCTATGATTATCTATTTTTGCAAATCCTAAATCTGAATAGGAGAAATCTTTTAATTTATCCATACCATCTTCAATGGATATATCACCATTTTTAATAGATTTAAGAAATATTTTCATTTCTTTTGAATTCATATATACCCACCTTTTTTATCTTTACGTTTATTTTGTAGCATACAAACCTAATTTATATTTCGTTTTTTAATTGATTATATACCTTACTTATAGGAAATCCTAAACTTTGAGCTATCTTCTTACATTCTTCGTACTCCAATTTACTTTTTATTTTTTCACCTTTATAGTAAGCTTCTTTGACTGTAACTTCACCATAACTAGTACTTACTTTAATAAACTTTCTTTGAAGTTTTGTCTTATTAACATTAAAACTTCTAATACCAAATGTAGTAGTTTCTCTAAATAAAATTTCTTTTATCTTATCCACTTTTTCATCCTTACACAAAACACTTACTTTTATACTTGGTCTTCCTTTTTTCATAATAATTGGAGTTAAATATACATCCAAGGCTCCCTCATTAAAAAGCTTATCAATGATGAATTCATATAATTCTGAATTCATATCATCTATATTGCATTCAATAATATGCTCAAATATTTCATTAACATCTTTGGCTTTATATACTCCTTCCAATTTATTTATATATTTCACTTCCTTATTTTCTTGTTCTACTAACATAACTCTTAGTACATTAGGGATTTCAGTATCTCTATTACCTATGCCATATCCTATTTTATTTATTATAAAATTATTGTTATCTTTAAATTCAACCACATTTGCTGCGAGAATTGCTGCTCCTGTAGGTGTTGTGGTTTCAAAGAGAACCGCTCCAAGTTTTACTGGAATTCCCTTTAATATTTCGACAGTAGCAGGTGCTGGCACTGGTATAAGTCCATGAGCACACTTAACGAACCCACCACCGAGTTCAACTGACGAGCTCATTATCTTATCAACACTTAAATAATCCAAACAAATAGCAGCCCCTACTATATCTACAATGGAGTCTACAGCTCCTACCTCATGAAAATGAATTTCATATAATGGCTTTCCATGAACCTTTGACTCAGCTAGAGCGATTTTCATAAACATTTTCATACTTAGTTCTTTTACTTTTAAGCTTAAATCACTGACCTCTACAATCTCTTTTATATCTTTAAGATTTCGATGCTGATGATTGCTATGGTTATCATCTTCATGAAAGTGCGCAGCTTCATCCTCATCGTGATTATGTTCATGATGAGGAACACCTTCATCATGCTGATGATCCAGTAAAACTACATCTACCTTAGTACCCTCTATTCCTTTTCTTATCCCTCTTGATACTTTTATTTCATATCCATCTAAATTTAGTTTGATTAATTCGTCAATTAAATACTTCTTATCTATACCTAAATCTAGTAATGCTCCTAAATTCATGTCACCACTAATACCAGAAAAACAATCATAATATAGTATTTTCATTTCATCTACTCCATTTCTTTTGTATTTATTTAATTGTACCAAATAAATAAAAATTATAAAATAAATATATATAAAAAAAATTAAAATAAAAAGAAGATAATTGTTTTTACAACTCTCTTCTCATAAATTAATTACGTTACTTTTTGATTTGCTAACATATAATTTTGTTTTTCAACTTCCATATAGATTTTTTCAACATTTTCTCCAAAACACTTAGATGATAATGGTTCTATTCCATTGTAAGCATTTTTTACCATAAGATCGCGCCCGTCTTTATCCCTTAAGATGCCGAATAATATTCCAGCTAAATCTTCATCATTATAAAAAACTCTTCCATTAATTTTGTCATTTATTATACCATCTAAATTTTTATCATATTTGGCCACCACAGGAACTTGTGCTGCCATAGCTTCAGCAAATGTTAAACCTTGGGTTTCAGTAAGTGATGCCCCTACAAACACATCTCCCATTTGATAATATTTGCCTATATCCGCCCAGGGTTTCTCACCCGCAAACACAACAGACTCTGAAATTCCTAGCTCTTTAGTTAACACTTCTAGATTTTCACGTTCAGGGCCATCACCTACAATGAGCAATTTACAATTCGCTATTTTTTTTGTTAATTCACTCATACTATTTATAATTACATCTATGCTTTTTTCTTTTGCAATACGCCCAATAAACAATATCACTGGTTCATTTTCATTTATTCCAAAAGATTTCTTCTCATTTTTGATAAGTTGTTCATCATAATTACTTCTTTCGAATGGTTCAATATTAACCCCTGTAGGTATTACATCTATATGTCTTCTTAAACCATATTGCTCTAATGCCTCTTTTACTTTTATTGTTGGTACTATTATCGCACTACAATCTCTACAATATAGTTTACTTACCTTCTTTGCAAATTGAGAAGCAGGCTTAAGCATTATACCACGTGATACATAATGAATATAATCCTCGTACATAGTATGATAAGTGTGAACAACAGGAATATCTAACCTTTTTGCAACAATTCTTCCAAATATACCTATGCTGAATTCTGTTTGTGTGTGTATTATATCTAGGTCTAGTTTTTTTATTTTATTCATAATTTTATGTGAATATATCATCCCAACTCTTTGAGAAGGTAAAAAGAAGAACGGTATGCTAGGCAATCTAATGATGCCTTCCTGCTCCTCTACATCCGGGTGTGTAACTGTAATGATGGTTACATTATGCCCAAGTCTGATTAACTCATTTCTTAGTATCATAGTTGACGTAACTACCCCACTCACTTGCGGATAATAAGTATCACTAAAAATTCCAATATTCATAATCATTCCCCTTTAAATACTATAATTTATTTAAAAATTCTCTATTTAATATGCATTATTATTTCCCTTAATCTTTCATAAACGCATAAAAACCAAAGATTATACAGGAGTAAAATGTAATTAATCTCCATAATAATATAGCAGCCATTATATTATTAGATGCGAAAAACAAACTAAAAAACATATAGAATGCCCCCTCTGCTCCACCAACGGCACCAGGCAATGGTATAAACGCTGTTAACATCATTACAAATGCAGTTCCAGCTATCATGCTACCTATGTTAGCATAACTCATACCAAAACTAAGATAAATAAAATAAGGGATAATAAAAATTATGGTTAATTGAAATGTTGTATAACAAACAGGTTTAATTAACAATCGTTTACTGTGTTTTACTATCTCCATATTATCATGAAACTGATCCAAATTATTATTAATATGCGTTTGAATTTTGTTTGTATCTTTTACTAATTTAAATTTCCCTAATATCTTAGATAAAACTAATATTAATTTATGTGTTAATTTACGATATTTAGAAAATATAACAAGGAATATAATTATACTTGCATTAACTATAAATCCTATCCCTATTAAATAAAACAAGTTGCTCATCTTACTTTTAAAAAAACTAGCTTTCCAGAATATAAGAATTAATGAGTAAATAGTTAATATTGTTTGATAGATAATAAATTTAATCATAAGTGCCGACCCTGAATTACCTGCCCCAAGTCCTTGTTTTGTAAGTGCATATAACTGCATTGGCTGGCCACCAGATGCAAATGGTGTAATTGAATTAAAATACTGTCCTATCATAGTAACTTTAAATGCTTTTTTAAATTTATAGTCTTTTTTAATTAAAAAAATAATACTTTGCAATGTTTTGGCTTCAAATATCCAATACAACACCATTGAAAATATTGCTGCAATTATCCATCGAATTTGCAAATTTTTTATTTGATGAATTAAATCCACCCAACCGTGCGACAATATAATGAGCAAAATAAATATAATCCCAGAACCAATTCCTATAAAAAAATTAAGTTTATAATTTTTCATTAATTTACCTGCCCTTTATTCTCCAAACCTTTTTGTAAAATATTTTCCACATATCAAGTACACTCTCTTTTGAATAGAAATTATGTCCTCTTATAGCTTTGTTTTTAGCATTCTCATAATAACTCGAATCATTTTTTAGTTTTTTTATTGCACTTATAAATCCTTCATTATCATGCTCTTTCAAGTAATAATCAAATAGTATATCCTCATATAGTTCTAAATCCCTTAATAATATCGGAGTGTAGGTATTCATTGCTTCGAGTATTGACATAGGAAAAAGCTCGTTGTAAGATGGCATGAATAAAACATCTGATACATTATATATATCATTCATCAAATCTCTGTCAACTATCCCTGTAAATAATATATTTTTTGGTGCATTATCCATTTCGTTTTTTAATTCTTTGTATCCATCAGTAATATTCCCAAAAGAAAAACCACCAGCCCAAATAAATTGTACTTCAGGAAGCTTTTTTGCTATATTAATAAAATCAATGACGCCTTTCCTTGTTTGTATCTGACCTACTCCAAGAACAACAAAAGAATTCTTTGCAATATTAAGTTTTTGTTTTGCAATAAGTTTATCCTCATTAGTGATATTATAAAATTTTTCACTTGAAACATAATTAGGAATATACGTGATTTTCTTTTTATCAATATTGTATGCCTCAAGCTTAGGTATAAAGTTAGGATTAACAGTAACTAAATAATCCATACCGTTATAAAAACTTATGATATATTTATAAAAAATCTTTTCAATAAATCTAGGCAACTTAATACTACCTTCAATAGTTTCTGGCAAAAAATGTACATACCCCACAGTTACACCTTTTCTCTTAGCAAAAGGTATACTTAAATAATGCTTGAAGTCAATAGTATGATAATGCATTATTTCGGTTCTTGCTCTTTTATTTATTACTACTTTATATTCTTTATCTAATCCATTTTGGACTAGATTTACTTGCTCTAAGTAAGCTGAACCTACCCCTTGACCTTTGATTTTATCTGCTGATGATAGCATATTTATAGTAGGCATAATAGTCACTCCTATCTAATATAACCTTGTTAATACATTTATTGTACTCTATTTTTATTAAGTATTGATTAATATTACCTTAAAGTTTTCTTAAATTTTACCATTTAGCTATAAAAACCTGTTTATAATTAATTTTGCCCAACTTTTTTTATTTTAACATTAAATAATTATGTGTAAGGTATATTTTAATTATATGTTTTATTTTCATTATTTTACCACTCATATTTCTAATGTAAAAAGTAGATAATACTCTTGTGATATTTTAAAAAAGACTGGAGGTAATGGATATGATGAATAATGAAAACAAACAATTAGAAAGTAACAACTTAAAAGTAATTAAAGATCAATTAGGGTATGAGTCATTGCTTAACAAAAAATTTAATGAATATGGTTCACAATGCGCAGATCAGAATTTAAAGAATCTTTGCAATGAAGCTAGTCAAACTCATAAACAGAATTTTAATACATTAAAAACTTACCTTGATTCTCACAAATAAAATATAAATGGAGGGATATTACATGAATACAGGAATGACTGAAAAAGATTTAATGCAGGATTTGCTTGCTACTGAGAAACAATCTATTACAGCGTACAGTACAGGGATAACCGAATCTTCTTGCGCAAATTTAAGAAACGTATTAATTGATAATTTTAAAAATAATCAAAATATACAATATATGATATTTGATGCTATGAAACAAAAGGGCTGGTATCCTACAAAAGATGCTGCAGATAACGAAGTGCAACAATTAAAAAATGAAGCTAACCAACTAATGAATGAATTAAGATAATTATCTTTATTATATTAAAAAACCTCTAACATATAAATATGTTAGAGGTTTTTTATGTACTTATAAAATTATATTTAATACATTTTACATTTCTAGTTAATAATATTTAAATTTCCATAAATTCTTTATATATATCGGATTTATTCTTAATTTTGTTTTGATTATGTCCACTGAAAGCTATGACTAAAAATATAACTCCTATAATTAAATACATTCCGTGAATTCCAATAGCATACTTTCCTCCTATTGATGAAAAAAACGAAGAAACCGAAAGTGCCATAAGGTTATTTACGAAATGTGAAAACACACTTAAATAAATTGATCCTGATTTTAAATATATAAATCCAAGAACAAGTCCTAGAAAAAATGCATTTATACCTTGAGGAATATTTATATGCACTATTGCAAACAATAATGCAGATACTACAATTGCTATATTAGGATTAATTTTTTTAGCCATTCCTCTTAACAATATTCCTCTGAAAATAATTTCTTCATATATAGGTGCTACAATCATAACACTAAATATAGATATAATTGACGAAACACGAAACTCATTAAATCCTTCATTGATAATATTTGGTATAGATATTGAACCTATCCACAAAGTTAAACTGTTATCAAATATTATACGAAAGGCTATAACCATAAGTGTTGCATTGAGAAAACTTGCAAGATTTAAGTAATATCTAGGTTTTTGTTCAATTTCTTTATTGCTAAGCCATTTAAGTAAAATGATAACAACATAATATTTAACCAATACACCAAAAACAAAAATTACATAGGGGAGTGCTTTTTCATATTTCCCAGAGAATAAATCTGTAATCTCTTCTGGTACTTGACCAAATACTTCCAATAAAATTGATAGAAACATTACAAATAGAGCTTTAACAATTCCCATTTTTTTAATATTTGTGCTTCCATTTTCTAAGTTTTCTAAGAATTCCATTTAATCACACTTTCTATTTATATTTATACGCATATACGTATTATTTATACCCTATGCTTTCCACTTAAACTACATATTTCTATTTTAATCAATGTAGTTTTTACCTTAGCTTTATCTATATATATCCGTCCCTCTTCTATAAATTCAGGACTATATTTTCTTATAAACTCCATTAGAGGCTTATCTTTTTCTTCGTCCTTTAGAAATGTTGTGCGTCCAAATACTATGACACTTTCATACTCTGTACTAAATTCATCTTGTAAAATCTTTGTTTTACCAACGACTGTAAAACTAACCTTATTGTTTAGAATAATATTATCTAGTTTAGTTCCGACTCTTGCGCAATGTAAATATATTTTTCTGTCTATAAGCACATAACTTAATGGTACTCCATAAGGTTGATTTTCCTCTGTGCAGGTAGCAAATATACCATATTCGCTCGTTGCTAAAAGTTCAAGGGCTTCCACCTCACTCATTTGCCTTTCAACTCTTCTCATTGATTTCATTACATCTTCACTTCACTTTCTCATATCGTATTTCTAAGTGTAACATACATTTTATACATTATTATATTAACTTAATGCAAATTTTTCTATAGATAACATCTATTACTATCCAATTAAATTAGTTTTTAACACAAAAAAATCTGTGTCTCTTATATTGGAAAACCCAATACTTAGAAACACAGATTAATACTCGATTATTTATTTTCCTATAAATTCTTGAGTCCAATAAATAGCTCCGCTTTTATCTTTTGCTATTCCAACTCCTATTTCAGTAAAATCCTTACTTAAAATATTAGCTTTGTGCCCTGGAGAATTCATCCAAGAACTCATTACTGAAGATGCGGTTTGTTGACCCATTGCAATGTTCTCACCAGCTGCTGTATATGTAATACCGAAGTGTTTCATCATATCAAAAGGTGAGCCATAAGTTGGTGATGTATGATCGAAATAGTTTTTATCTACCATATCCTGCGACTTAGTTCTAGCTACACTCGCAAGCTGTGAATTATCTTTTAAAGAAGCTAGTCCTTGTTTTGCTCTTTCCTTATTAACTAATGTTACTACTTCTTTTTCTAATTTGTTATTTGCTGTCGTAGCTGGTGCAGTTGTTGCCTTGGTAGGCACTGCTTTTGTAGCTGCCGTCTTTGTAGGTGTCGCTTTTGCAGGTGCTGCTTTTGTAGGTGTCGCCTTTGTAGGTGTCGCTTTTGCAGGTGTTGCCTTGCAAGGAGTATTTACCTGAGATTTAACAACTAAACAATCTGAAGCTTTAACCCCATACTTAGCGCATATCTGTTGTATACTTTCTCCTGCCTTAATTGTGCAATTAGTGGTGTTAACATCTTGAGCATACACCGTTGAACCTATTCCTGTTGTTGCTAAAATACCTAAAGTTAATATTAGTGTTCTTAAATTTTTCTTCATCTTTTGTACCTCACCTTCCTAATTTTAATATACAAAGTAAGTTTTTCTCTTTGTATACCCATACTATCATCTAAGTGAGGTATTCGCATCTTTTATTCATGGTTATTTTGTAATATTATGTCGTAATTGCTCATATTTGTACTTATTCTGTCGTTTTTGTTTTACTAAACCCTTTGTATCTTATTTCTTACTATTTTAAATTAAGCTTGGCAAAAGCATCTGCCATAGCAGAATTTATAGGTTCATCCTTCTTATTCTGCTGATTCAAAAATCTACTAACATCTTTTTTATTTAAAGCACTTTTTTCTGATTCACGGCGTTTGTTAAAGGCTGAAAGCTTTTCTCTATAACCGCAACCACAAACGAATATTTTATTGTCCCCGTCGCCTCTAATCTCCATTTTCTTATGACAAGTAGGACAACGTGCATTAGAAATTTGTGATACACCCTTACGATATCCACATTCCCTATCTGGGCATACGAGCATCTTCCCTCTTTTGCCGTTAACTTCAAGGAGATATTTACTACACTCAGGACATTTAACTCTTGTAGCGTTGTCATGCTTATATATTTCACTTGAAGCTACAACGTTCTTCACAAGCTTCACTGCATATTCCCTCATACTTTTTACGAAATTCATAGAATTAGCTTTTCCTTTGCTTATAAGTTGAAGCTGCTTTTCCCATTTAGCGGTAAGTTCAGGCGATTTTAATTCCTCAGGAACTAAACCTATTAGCTGTATTCCTTTTGAGGTCGGAAAAATTTCTTTACCTCTTCTCTCCATATAAAAGATGTTGAATAATTTTTCAATAACATCTGCTCTTGTTGCTGGTGTTCCAAGTCCTGAAGTATTATCCAAAGCTTCTCGAAGACTTTCATCCTGGATATCTTTTCCTGGATGTTCCATAGCTGTAAGTAATGTTGCTTCATTATATCTAGCAGGTGGCTTTGTTTTCTCATTTACAGATTTAACTAAAGTAAGTTTAACTTCTTCACCTTTATTTATCGGTGGTAGAGATTGATCTTTGTCTTCATTTTCATTAGAACTACTTATTTCTTTCCAGCCCTTTGACTTAACTATTTTTCCTTTTGCAGAAAAAGTTTCACCCTTAGCCTTTATTTTCACAGTAGTTTGCTCATACTCAAACGCTGGACTTAGAACTTCTAAAAATCTTTTTACAACTAAGTCATAAATGCTTTTTTCTTCTTTGTTAAGGCTTGATAAATCTACATGCTGCTCTGTTGGAATTATAGCATGATGATCTGATACCTTGCTATTATCCACAAGTCTACTTGTAGTGTGTATTCTACCTTTTATTATGCTTCTAGCCGCTTTCTCATATGGTCCTATCGCTATACTCTTTAACCTATCCATGAGCGTTGCTACAATATCTGTAGTAATATGCCTAGAGTCTGTTCTTGGATAAGATAATATCTTATGATTTTCATATAATTTCTGCATTATATTAAGAGTTTGTTTTGCTGAAAATCCAAATTTTCTATTTGCATCTCTTTGAAGCTCAGTTAAATCATACGCAAGTGGAGGCAATTCTTTTTTAGATGCTTTATTTAGCTCTACGACGGTGCCCATTTGATTGTTTACTTTAGCTGCGACTTCTTCTGCCTTTTGCTTGTCAAATGTACGTGAGTCTCCGTTTTTACTTGCCCAATGAACTGTAAAACCATTTACCTTACCATTTACTGTCCAGTAATCCTTTGGAATGAATTTTTTTATTTCATTTTCTCTATCAACAATAAGTGCTAAAGTAGGTGTCTGGACCCTTCCAGCCGACAATTGAGCATTATATTTACAAGTTAATGCCCTAGTTACGTTTAGTCCTATTAACCAATCTGCTTCTGCTCTTGATTGCGCTGCCCAAAATAAGTTTTCATAATCTTTTCCAGGTTTAAGATTTGCAAATCCGTCCTTTATTGCTTTCTCAGTTTGAGAGGAGATCCATAACCTCTTAATAGGCTTTCTAAATCCTGCCTTTTGAATGATCCAACGCGCAACTAGCTCTCCCTCACGCCCCGAATCTGTTGCAATAACAAGCTCATCTACATCAGCTCTTTTAAGAAGTTCGCGCACAATCTTATATTGCTTAGAAGTTTCCTTAATAACTACCAGTTTTAAATCTTTAGGTAACATAGGGAGATCTTCCATTTTCCAGCTTTTATATTTTTGATCATAGTCTTCTGGGCCAGCTAGTGTTACAAGATGTCCAAGTGCCCAAGTCACAATATACTTTGCCCCCATTAAGTATCCATTTCCACCTTGAGTGCAATTTAAGACTTTTGCTAATTCACGTCCAACTGACGGTTTTTCTGCAAGCACTAATATTTTTCCCATTCATAAAACTTCCTCTCATATATTAAATAATTTACTGAGATTTACCCAGTTCTATTTATTTATTTTTATTAAAAAATTATAATACCAGTAGATGTAAATATCTAAAATATATAATATTGTAACTATACTTATTATAAACCACTTTATATGTAATGTTCAATTTTTGTTGTTAAAGACATAGCAATGGAGATGTTTTTTATTGTCATAAATGATATACTACATAATATATATTATTTAAATTCATAATATATATTATTTAAATTCATAATATACATTATTAAAATCCATAATATAATAATATAAGTTTAGAGGTAATTAAATGAATTATATAGTATTTGATTTAGAATTTAACCAAGGATATAATTTTTCAAAAGAAACTAAAAATACAATAAACCCTAAATGTCCTTTTGAAATAATTCAAATAGGAGCTGTAAAACTAAATAATAATTTAGAAACAATAGGAACTCTTGATATTTTAGTAAAACCTCAAATATATCCTGCTCTTAACCCTTTTGTAAAAGAACTTACTGGCATAACAATGGATGAATTAGATAAAGGTAAATCTTTAAAAGAAATGTATGAAAATTTCTCAAAATTCATTGAAGCTGATAAAAACGTACTATGCGTATGGGGAGTAGCCGATATAAAAGAACTATTTAGGAATATTGAATACTATGAATTAGATGCCACCATAGTTCCTACAGAATTCATTAACATTCAGTCCTATGCATCAAATGCACTCAACTGCAAAAAAGGAATTAATATCGGGCTGAGTAATGCAACCGAGTTACTAGAAGTACCTATTGAAAATAAGTTCCATAATGCTTTAAATGATGCTTATTATACTGCAGAAGTATTTAAGAAAATTTACAACGCAGATATTAAAACTAGCATATATAATCATGATAAACGTCCATTGTTAGAGAGATCTAAAACTCAAAATTACAAAATAGACTTTCACAACTTAACAAAACAATTTGAAAAAATGTTTGAGCGCGAAATGACTGTTGATGAAAAATCAATAATTAAACTAGCATACATTATGGGTAAAACAAACCAGTTTCAAATTAATATTGTTTCTGATCCGAAATTAAAAAAATAAAGATCAGTATAGCGCTATTTCCTATACTGATCTTTATAAATTTTATTATTTATTAGTTTTCTGTTTCTTCATTTAATTTAACATCTTCTACATTAGCATTTTTATTCTCTAGATTAGCTTTTCTATTGTCTAATGTATTAAGATTTATAGGATGAGTAACCATGTCTTCAGTTGTACCCATTATAAATCTATTTAAATAAATTTTTCCTTCAGGAGTATTTGCTACAGCATAAGGTTCCATGTCTTTCTTAAATAGGACCCATGTATAACCATTGTTGACTACTCTATTTACATCTTCTTTATCAATTATTGTTCTTGATTTCTCTTTACCATATCTGTCTCTTAATATTACAGCAACAGAATCTTCATCTAATGCTTCATAACTATTCTTTGTGTTTTGATCATATACTTCTAAGTTGGATTTTCTATTATCTAGAGTATCTCCATTAATATGTCTTACAGGTGCTTTTGGATGAACATCTAATATAAATGATTGCAAACTTTGCTTTCTTCTATATTTCTTTTCTTCGATATAATAACTACCTAGATTTTGTGCTAAGAAATTATTAAAATCCTTATTCCACTCTGCAAACCAACGACCTTTTTCGAGTACCCTTTGTAAATCCTCAGTATCTATTTTACAATCAATGGTTGTGCCATCTTTTTTAACTATTTTTAAAAATGTAATTTCTTCTAGCGTCTGATATTTGTTTAATTTAACTTCAACTTTAGTAGTTTCTGTTTTAATTTCTGTTTTGTTTTCATTTCCGTTTTTTATGATAGGACACCTCTTTCTTCTAATTAGGCATCTTAAAAAAATAACCAGTCAGCATACTAGCCTATTTTTTTCATGCCTTATAAGGGATTTTAAATTATATATAACTTCAATATTCCCTAATTTTTTATTAACAACTCAATTTTCTCTAGAACACACATGTTTATTTTACTACATTATTTTCATTATACCACATTCATAGAAGTAATAGCGCTTAATTCTAAATAAATCTTAATATTATTTATTTAAACAATATTAAAATCTGAATTATAGATATTTTCTTTTCATTATGGTTAAACTTCTTAGTAGATACATTAAGGAGGAGATATAATGTCAAAGATTAACTGCGGTGTTGCAAATTGCTCCCATAACAATGATAACACATGTTTTGCTAACATAATTAATGTAGGTGGAAAAAGCGCAAAAAAAAATGATGACACTTGTTGTGCTACATTTATGGATGTTAAACTTTATAGCAAACTTACAAATAACATTAATGATAAAGGTAATGAATGTAATGCAATTACCTGTAACGTAGGTACTTGCACCTATAACGCTGACAACCTTTGTAATGCTGAATCTATAGATGTTAATGGTGATTCAGTTAATCTCTATACAGAAACCGACTGCTGTACTTTCAAACCAGATAAACAGTAGGTTTTATAAAAGTAACCTCTTAGTATCTATACTAAGAGGTTACTTTTATCTATTTTTCAAAATATCTATCTAATAGTCCTTTAAAGGCTCTTCCATGTCTTGCTTCATCTTTGCACATTTCATGTACTGTATCATGAATAGCATCAAGATTTTTCGCTTTTGCAAGGTCTGCAAGCTTTTTCTTTCCAGCGCATGCTCCATACTCTGCCTCAACCCGTGCCTTTAAATTTTCCTGAGTATTAGGCTTTACCACTTCGCCCAAAATCTCTGCAAATCTAGATGCATGATTTGCTTCTTCAAATGCAATTCTTTTATATGCTTCGCCAATTTCTGGGAAGCCTTCTCTATCTGCCTGCCTAGACATAGCAAGGTACATACCAACTTCTGTGCATTCGCCTATAAAATTAGCTCTTAAGTCATCAATAATCTCACTATCAATATCTGCTGTAACACCAACTTTATGTTCATCTGCCCATATTAAATTATCTTTTACCTCATTAAATTTACTTGAATCAGCCTTGCAAATCGGGCATACTTTCGGTGGCTGTTCTCCTTCGTGTATATATCCACATACGGTGCACACAAATCTTTTCATTTATAATCCTCCTAGGAAACATACTTTAATCAATATAGTATTTTCCTTTTTTATATATTTTAGTCAAAGATTATAAAATTAATTTTAGTAGGTTTATAACCAACATATTCGGTCTAGAGATTACTTAATTCACTTACCTCGATCTCGGTAAGGTATCTCCACGATCCAACATCTATCCCACTTATTTTTATATTAATAATTCTAGTTCGTTCAAGGCTTATAACTGTATATCCAAAAGCCTTTGCCATTCTGCGAATTTGTTTATTTAGTCCTTGGGTTAAAATAATACGAAAAGTATCATTACTAACCATAATGACTTTGCAAGGTCTAGTCATAACTGCGCAAACTTGAACACCTTCAGACATTCCTTTAATAAAAAAGTCATCAAAAGGCTTATTCACAGTTACTATATACTCTTTCTCATGTTCATTTTTAGACTCTAGAATATTATTCGCCAATTCACCATCATTCGTCATTAATATTAATCCCTTAGAATTTTTATCCAATCTACCAACCGGGAAAATATACCCCGGGAAATTTATAAAATCAATTATATTGCTTTCTACTGACTTTTCTGCAGTACAAGTAATACCCGCTGGTTTATTTAGTGCAATATAAATCTTATCTCTCGCCTTAATATTATCATTATCAAGGAGAATATTATCCTCTACTTCTACCCACTGTCCAGGCAAGCAAAGTTTTCCATTTACTATTATCCTGTTTTCCTCTACAAGTCTATTAACATCAGTTCTTGAACAAATACCATAATTGCTAAAAAGTTTATTTATTCTCATAATAAATCTTTATCCTTTCACTACTCACCTAAAATATAAATTCCATTCCAATTATTATACCGAATGCATTTGCATTTTAAACCATGTTATAAACGTTATACTTTATATTACTATAACATCTTTCTATAAAAAATAACCCATAAGCAATCTGCTCATGAGTTATTTTTTGATATATGTTGAAATTTTACAAACATTAATTGGTTTGTTCTTCCATCTTATCAATGACGATTTGGGTAAACTCGCGAGTTCCAGTGTTGCCACCTAAATCACAAGTTAAATGTTTTCCATCTTTTAAAACAGCTTCCACGGCTTTCTCTATTTTATCTGCCGCATCTACTTCTCCTATATATCTTAGCATCATTACGCTAGATAGAATACAGGCAGTTGGGTTTGCTATGTTCTGCCCGGCTATATCTGGAGCCGATCCATGAGCCGGCTCAAAAACTGCACCTTCTTCTCCAATATTTGCACCTGGAACTAGTCCTAGACCTCCAACTAGACCCGCTGCCATATCAGAGAGTATATCTCCATACAGGTTAGGCATAACAAGCACATCATATTTTTCTGGATTCATTACAAGCTTCATACTCATAGCATCAACTATAACATCTCCAAAAGCTATATCTTTATATTTACTTGCTACGTTTCTTGCACATCTTAAAAATAGTCCATCAGAAAGCTTCATAATATTTGCTTTGTGAACAGCTATAACTTCTTTTCTATTTTGTTCTTTTGCTAATTTAAAAGCATATTCTACTATTCTATCACTAGCTTTTTTGCTTATTATCTTTATGCTCTCAGCAATATCCTCTGTAATCATATGCTCTATACCTGCATATAAATCCTCACTGTTTTCTCTAACTATTATTAAGTCTACATCTCCAAACCTTGATGGAACACCTTCATGTGTTTTTATCGGCCTTATATTAGCATATAGATCTAATTCCTGTCTTAATGTAACATTAACACTTTTAAACCCCGTACCAACAGGTGTAGTTACAGGTCCTTTAAGTGCAACTTTATTCTTTTTAATGCTTTCTAAAACGTAGGAAGGAATAGGAGTGTTAAACTCCTCTATAACTTCCGCACCCATACGTACTGTTTCCCAGTTAATTTCTACTCCACTTTTTTCTAATATCTTAACGGCAGCTGATGTTACTTCTGGTCCTATTCCATCACCGGGTATAAGTGTTATATTATGCTTCATAGTTTTAAACCCCTCCTTTTCTCTTGTTTTTCATAAGGTTTATTAATCCGCCGTGTATAAGCATATCTTTTTCTCTTTGCGTTACTTCAGGTAAAGTTATGTACTCAGACCCTTTTGTTATATTTTTTACAATAACTACGCCTTTTTTAATCTGCTCAGCAGCATCTTCAATAACTAATTCATCCATCATATCTATATTTTCATAATCTTTAACATCTTTAAATACCAATGGTATTATAGCATTATTAATTAAATTAGCCTTATGAATTCTAGCAAATGATTTTGTAAGAACGAATTTAATACCTAAGTAAAGCGGTGCAAGTGCTGCATGTTCTCTACTTGATCCTTGACCATAGTTTGAACCTGCTACTATAATTCCACCATCATATTTTTTAGCCTTAGCTGGAAATTCTGCATCGCTAGGTGTTAAACAAAACTCTGCAAGGTATGGGATATTAGATCTAAATGGAAGTAATTTAGCATTAGATGGCATTATATCATCCGTTGTAATATTATCCTCTAATTTAGTTAGAACTTTACCTTCCACATTTCCTATTAACTCTTTTGCTTTAGGGAATGGCTTTATATTAGGGCCTCTTTTTACCACTATATCTTTGCCGTCTTCAGCTGGGCTTATTATTAAATTATCATTAATCAAGAATTCTTCTGGCATTGGTACAATAATTGCCTCACCGAGTTCTCTTGGGTCTGTTATATGTCCTGTAAGTGCCGATGCAACTGCAACTTCTGGACTTACAATATAAACATTCGCAGAAACCGTTCCAGATCTTCCTTTAAAGTTTCTATTAAATGTTCTAAGTGATACTGCACCTGTTGAAGGAGCTTGACCCATTCCTATACATGGACCACATGCACTTTCGAGTATTCTTGCACCCGCATCAATCATATCTCCAAGTCCACCGTTTTTAGACAACATATTTAAAACTTGCTTTGAACCCGGCGCAATAGCAAGTGACATATCCTCGGGTATAGTTTTACCTAAGAGCACTTTTGAAACTTTCATCATATCAACATAAGATGAATTAGTGCAACTTCCTATTAACACTTGGTCTACCTTTATATCCTTTAAAGATGATACAAGAACTACCTTATCTGGACTATGAGGACAAGCAACAAGAGGCTCTATTTTACTTAAATCTATTTCAACTGTCTCATCGTATACTGCTCCATCGTCTGCTTTAAGCTCTACAAAATCTTTTTCTCTATCCTGAGCTTTTAAAAACTTATGCGTTATCTCGTCACTAGGAAACAATGAAGTGGTAGCTCCAAGCTCTGCACCCATATTTGTTATAGTTGCTCTATCTGGTACGCTTAGAGTTTTTAGTCCATCACCTGCATATTCAAATATTTTGTTGACTCCACCCTTAACTGTTAAACGTCTTAATACTTCAAGTATTATATCCTTAGCTGCAACCCAAGGGCTAAGCTTTCCTGTTAAATTAACCTTAACAATTTTAGGCATTGTTATATAATATTCTCCACCACCCATTGCAACAGCAACATCTAGTCCTCCTGCACCTATAGCAAGCATTCCTATTCCTCCACCAGTGGGGGTATGACTGTCCGATCCAAGTAAAGTTTCTCCTGGAACACCAAATCTTTCTAAATGAACCTGATGACATATCCCATTACCTGGTTTAGAAAAATATATGCCATGTTTTTTTGCAACAGTCTGTATATATAAATGATCATCTGCATTTTCAGGACCAGTTTGTAAAATATTGTGGTCTATATATGCAACAGATTTCTTAGTTTCAACTTTATCAATCCCCATAGCTTCAAATTGAAGATACGCCATTGTACCTGTAGAATCTTGAGTTAAGGTTTGATCTATCTTAATAGCTATCTCTCTATCAGTAATCATTTCGCCCTTAACTAAATGTGCTTTAATTATTTTTTGCGCAACAGTATATGCCATGATATCCCTCCATTTTTTATATATAAATAGAACTTACAATATCTAACCTATATCAACAAGCTTCCGTGTCTTGTCCTTTTACACTTAACTGTGGAATGATCTTCTTTGCAATTAATTCTAGTTCTTCACTTTTCATTACAGTTGTTCTTCCTGTCTCATATTGCTCATCTACCAAATCTTTCATAATATTAATTCTTTTATCTTTTTTATCTATCTTATCTATATCCTTTAATCTAAAATAAGTATTAACCCATGCTGCTATACCTGCATGCCCTGAATGTTCATTAACTGCAACAACTATTGGCCTACCTAATATTTTTTCAGTATCAAAAATATTATATATTTCTTCATCTTTTAATATTCCATCTGCATGTATACCCGCTCTCGTAACATTAAATTCACTACCTACAAATGGTGTTTTAGGTGGAATACTATATTTAAACTCGCCTTCAAAGTATTCACCAATTTCACTTATTAGCTTAAGATTCATGTTTTTTACATTCCCTCTTAATTGACCATACTCTATAATCATAGCTTCAAGTGGACAATTACCTGTTCTCTCACCAATACCAAAAAGTGAAGTATTTATAGCAGAGCATCCATGAAGCCATGCTGTTGTAGCGTTTGGAACTACATTATAAAAATCATTATGTCCATGCCACTCAAGATATTCTGAAGGGACTCCACCATAAACTATCAATCCATTTATAATATGTTGTACACTCCTTGGTAGCTCTGTCCCTGAGTATGGTAATCCAAGTCCTAATGTATCACAGGCTCTAATCTTTACCTTAATACCAGATTTTTTGGAAATTTCCATAAGTCTTTGTACTAGTGGAATTACAAATCCAAAAAAATCAGCCCTAGTTATATCTTCTAGATGACATCTTGGAGCTATACCATTTTCTATAGCCTCTTCCACCAGTGATACATATAAATCCATAGCCTCTTGCCTTGTTTTATTGAGTTTTTTGAATATATGATAATCAGAACACGACATAAGCATTCCGGTTTCCTTAAGTCCCATATCCTTAACCAACTTAAAATCTTCTTTGTTTGCTCTTATCCAAGAAGTTACCTCTGGAAATTTATATCCTCTTTCTAAACACTTCTTGACAGCATTTCTATCCTTCTCAGTATATAGAAAAAATTCAGTTTGTCTAATTATACCAGAATTATTGTCAAGTCTATGTAGATAGTCAAATATTTTAACTATCTGCTTTTCAGTATAGGTATCCATAGACTGTTGCCCATCTCTAAATGTAGTATCCGTAATCCAAATATCCTCAGGTATAGACATTGGAATCTGTTCCTTACCAAAAACGATCTTAGGAATTTCTGAGTATGGGAATATATCTTTAAACAACTTAGGATGTTCTACATTTTTCAACCTAAATTTACTTATTGCCCTTTTAGGATTATTATTATTTGTTGATTGAACGTCTTTCATTTCTTATTTTCCCCCTTTTCCCCCTTATTTGCATCTTTAGCTGCTGCATATAATTCCAAACTTTATGACTCTTATCCATATTTAAATTTCAATTTAATGCTAATTATATAGCTTTTAAATAGTTTTGTAAAGATATATTGCAATCTCGTAGTGTATACCCATCATTTTTCTTAATAATATTTTACATGGAAAATAAACCTATTAACAGTTCACTTATTCATACTTTAATATGAGATTATTGCTATATCATTCTTTAAACCACTAGCCTTGGTATGCTCCTTGTATTTATCACTTAATTTTTTCTGATTTAATTTTATCTACAATCTTTGTTTTATGTATTCTATGTCCTAAGTTTACATGACATAAATAAGCCCCACCTATGGGTGGAACCTATTAAAATTAATTTATATGAATTTTTCAGTTTCTTCGCATTCTTTTAGTTCATTAACCAAATGCTTAATTTCTTGATCCTTATTCTTATCCATAACTAATATAACATCACCTGCATCAACAATTATAAGGTCTTTTATACCAAAACCAATTATCAGTCTATCTTTACCAAATACTGAGCAGTTTTCACTCTCTTCCATAAATGTATTACCTAAAACATTGTTACCACGTAAATTGTTTAAAAATCTTGAAAGCGATGCAAATGTTCCAATGTCATCCCACACAAACTCACATTTTATAACAAATGCCTTTCTAGTTTTCTGCATTATACCAAAATCCACTGAAATTCCATCTATTTCATTGTACTGTTCTTTAATCGTATCACTTTCTTCATCAGTTTCTAATGCTTGATATATAGTCATTAAACGCTTATACATCTTAGGTAAATATTTATCCATCTCACGCAAATACACATCTGCTCTCCATACAAACATACCACTGTTCCAAAGGAAATTTCCTTTTAATAAGAGATCCTTAGCTACTTCAGCATTAGGTTTTTCTAAAAATCTTTCTACTTTAAAGGTAGGCATATCACCATTTACCCTATCTCCCATTTCTATATAACCATAACCAGTTTCTGGTCTTGTGGGCTGTACACCTATGGTGACTAGCCCTCTTTTCTTATTAGCAATTTCTACTCCTTGCAAAACAGTTTCTTTAAACTCCTTTTCATTTTCTATATAATGATCAGAAGGTAGCACTATCATGGTTGCTTCCTTATCCTGTTTTAATAGTTTGGCAGCAGATAGACCAATACAAGTAGCAGTTTCTTTATTACTAGGTTCAACAAATATATTCGATTTGTTGATTTCTGGTAGCTCATTACAAATTTTTTCAAAATACTCTTCATTAGTAACTACATAGATATTTTCATTGCCAACTAAACATTTTATTCTATCCACAGTGCTTCTTAAAAAGCTCTTATTATTAATAATATTCAAAAACTGCTTAGGGTTTTGTGCACGAGATAGTGGGTAAAGTCTTGTTCCTTTCCCACCTGCTAATATTAGTACGTATAACAAAATACCACCCCAAATTATTACTCATTTTATTTTATGAAACATATGCCTATGTTGTGAAAATAATTTATAATGTTGTTACATTACATTTACTCTTTGCATAATTAAATAGACTTTTAACCACCATATATAGTGAAAAGTATTTTTATTTTAACATAAGCTTTTTAAAAATATATTGTGAAAGGAAGAATTAGAATATGTTTCCTAAATCCCCACCTTCCCATATTAATAATATGCCTGATGAAAATTACTTTGGAGAGTTTAGATAATTATCCATTTCTATAGGAAATTACGAAAAGAAAGATAATGATAAGCAACCTCCTAGTGCGGATAAGAAAAAATCAGATGCTTCTTTAACAGAATTTATAATATGCCCCAAAATTTAATATTATAAAATATAACACTTTTAATATTTTATAATTATCTCTTATCATCATTATATTTTCAAAAATAAAAAGTGTGTAGGATGAAAAATATATTTTTCATCCTACACACTTTTTACTTTAATTATTCATATCATCTAAACATCAATTTTATCATCTATAATATTACTTTCTTTATCTATTTCATTGCTTTCTTTATGCAAAGTACTACTTACTTGATCTATCTCATTAGTTTCCTCGTTAAAAGGTGAAATAAATTCAAAGCTGTCTGTAGACATTTTTCCTCCGCTTCTTTTTAATAATTCAAGGTCATCATATTCTTCAATGTCATATTCCTTTAAAATAGAAGTTATGTCTTTTCTTCCGTGTAATGGCAGACGCTCTGAAAATGAACGAAATAGTCCTTCTCGAAAATACTTTGCATCTACTTTAGGAAAATAAGGCAATGGAGAGAAGCCATATTCCCCTGCCTTTTTCACGCCATCGATATCATATTTAAAATAATATTTTTCAGTTCTCTTACTTAGTTCTCCTATCTTAAATGATTGTCCTTCGTCATTTTTCCATATCATCCATATCATGTTTTCCACTTTGCTAGTCATTCCTCTCACCCTCTTATTAAAAAATTATACTATTATTATATTATTGTTAACTATATGATAATTATATAATGAATATCAAAACGAGAAATTACATAAATCTAAATTTCTTATCTATCCTAATTATTTAATTTTTGTATCAATCTCTCCATAATCAAGCTAGGATTTCTATAGAATTCACTGGCACGTATTTTATAAAACTCCCATCCCACTCTTTCAAGACACATTTGCATTTCATATTGTTTTTTCCAATTATAATCTTCATCCTCGCTCATTCCGATACACTTAACTGCAATTTTTTTATATAGTTGATCACTACGCAATAAATGTAGATCTGTTTCTACAACAAAATCTATAGTATATTTCCCTACCTTAACTTTTGGTGTAAGTACATATCCACTTTCCTTTATGCAACTTCTTATTTGCTCCTCAAAATCATTTAGTAATAAACATTCTGAAGATTCAATCTCTTCCTTTGATTCATTCTCTTGAATGCAATATTTTAATAGGGAGTACCTAACACATTTATTGCTAAGATCCTCTAAATCAACCGAATGGAATAGCCACATTTGATTCCGTGCACGGCTTGCCGCTACGTTAAATCTTCTTATATCTGATCCTTTGGTTAGAGCTGCAAATTTAGCATTATTTGCAATAACCATAGATAAAAACATTACATCCCTCTCATCCCCTTGAAAGGAATAAGCATCTCCACATATGAGTCTTCTTTGCAGTATTTCCTCCATGCCAAGCTTTTCTACTAACATACTCAGTATTAATTCAGCTTGAGTATCGCCTAGAAGCGATATAACGCCCATAGTCATCCCATTATACCTCTCGTTACTACAACACTCTAATATCTTCTCTACAATGCTCTCTGCTTCGGCTACATTTATAGCCTTAGTTCCATCCTTGAGTCCAAGCGTAACTTTAGATGTTACTATAAATGGTCCAACTTTTTCCTTAGCGTCTATACGCCTTAAAGGTATTATTTCATTAGAATAACACAATTCGTTACTAAATCCAATTATCTCTGGCACGCACCTAAAGTGTTCCTTTAGTAATAATCTACTTGGGAATACCCTTAGGGCGGTATTGTATAAGCTTGTTTTTAAATCAAACCATTCTGCATGTGGAATGTCTTTTAAATATGTATTTATTAAAGTTTCTACTACAACATGGTCTTTTCCAATGGCCTCTGGACTTATTTGCTTTTCGTCTCCTACAATAATTGCCTTCTTAGCCCTCATTAAAACCGTTATAGCCGATATATCACTTTGACTACTCTCGTCTACAATTACCACATCGAATAGGTTATCTGTAAGCTTTAAATTTTCCATGACTCTATTAATTGGCATAATCCATACAGGGATTACATCTTTACAATTCTCCATTTCCTTTTGGGCAATTTTTCTATACTTTACTGCTTGAGTTCCCGTGCCCTTTCCTATCCTTTTTATAGCTTCCATCCAAGTAAATAGGCTTCTTTTCTGAGGTTCTGTAGTACGTTCTATCTGATTAAACCAACTTCTTTTAGAAACAAGCTCACCTATAATAATCTTTTCTTTAATTTTTTCTTGGGCTATATTTTTCTCTAAGGCTTCTACATCATCCTCCTCCAGTTTGAGCAAGAATTCATTCCATTGTTTCCACTGCCATGCTTTTCCCCAATTTAAACTTTCTAAATTGTACAGGGTTTTATCTTCATCATTTATGATGCTAATAAGTAATTCTGGGCAACATAATCCTAATTTCTTTTCTAACTCTGATAATGCTTGCGCCTTATCAGATTCCTTCATAAGGTTGTCCATCTCCATATAAATCGCTCGCACATCATCAATGTTTCTTATGTCTATAGATTTATGCAACCTTCCTAAGCACCCTTCGCTATTGAATGTTTTCTTTATTTCTTCTATTTCACTACAAGATCTATCATATTTATTTATAAGTCTTAAGCTCTCAAATGCATTTTTAAGATAAACATATGATTCTTTTTTATGCCACATGAAACTATTGGTTAAATTCTTGTCTGGCAAAAAATTAATTATATTATTTCTAAATTCTTTGTCCCAATTAATAATTGTTTCAATACCCCTAATATCACTGGATATCTCACTTACGTAGCTTACATCCAAATCGTCTATAATTTTTCCACCATAATCTTTTACTGTATTGTTCCAAATATTTTTAAGTTCTCTTTCTAAAAGCTTTAACTTTATATACAAGTTAACTACTATTATCTGCTTCTCGTCATTTATAAACTCATAATCAACTCTACAACCTTCAAATATATATTTTAGACTTCCATGAAGCAATTTAAATAGAATTCCCACTTTGCCTTTATCACTAATTATTTTTGCTACAACATCAAAATCGTTTTTAAATTTGTTTATATCAACACCACTTGTTAACTCTAATTTATGATTATTTAATTCTTGTTTACACTTATTTATGCTTTTTAGGCATTCACTACTTTTATGTACTAATTGTTGCCACAAGCCTTGTGAATCAATGTCTGAGTAATATTGAGTCATTACGCTATTCAGCCAGCTATTCTCAATCAATACAAATTTTTCTATAGCATTATCTACAAGTTTTAGTAATCTTCTGTTTCCATAGTCTATAGAATTAACATTATTTAAGTCTTTGATATTATTCTTATAATCATATTGCATCTGTTCTAGTTTAAATAATTCTTCTATTTTATCACATAAACTTTCTTCCTTTGGCAATATCTTTATGTACTTTTCTATGTTATTTATTTCATTGATTTGTGCTTTTGTAATCTCTCTCGACAATGTAATTAAATTTTTAAACTCCAACGTTGTTAGAGGGTTTTCTTTATTAAAATCAATCTTGTCTGTTATCCAATCATTACTATTTTCATTATCTTTAACCCATTTAGCTATATGCATTAGAGAATACTTTTGACCCTTATATTCTACCTTTTCATTTTCTCTATCTTCAATACATTTTAGTTCTTTATATAAAGATTTCTGGATTTCAAGGCAATTATTGTGTTTATATTTTAAAAGTTTAATTTGACTACGTAATTCTTTGGTGTCCATGGATAAGTTTTCTGTTATTTTTCTGACAGACTCGTCCAATTCTTCTAATGATTTAGTGTCATTTCCTAATATGCTAATGCACAAAGCCCTAACCTCTTCTGGTATTTTGTTAGACAAAACCCTTAATGCTCTATCTGTTTGACTTGTCACCAGTACTCTTTTACCATGTGCCAAAAGATGACATATTAAATTAGCTATAGAATGGCTTTTGCCAGTACCTGGCGGTCCCTGTACAACAATTCCAAAGTTTTCAGCAAGTTTTTTGGTTATTTCCATCTGCTCCTCATTTGCAGGCAAAGGAAATAATACATCTTCTCCTACCTCTGACCATTCTTTAATATCCTCATTATCTTGTATTATTTCTTCCTCTGAAACCAACGCTTCTATGGTTTTCGGTATAGGGAATCCTGCTCTTATTTGTGCTAGCACTTCATTTAATTCCATGTTCCAAAGTCTTGTGTCTACCTTTCGAAGTATGATGCAAGGAGCGTTGTAGAATTGTATATTATCCTGAAATTTTATATCAGACTCATCACTTAGTCCACCAGTATAAAAACCATCCTTATGAGCATTTAAAAGAATTGCTATCTCTTCAAATATTTTTGAGGCCATTTCAATATTTCTAACGTCCATTGCCATATCTTTTGCTTTATTCCTAATATTTAGTAAACTATCTAAGTTTACCTCTAAGTATTCATTTAAAAATTCTAGTTCAACATTGGTTTGATTATTATATGGCTTTAGAATAAATTTCTTTTTTTTCGAATCAAATTTTATCTCCATTTTAGTTGTAAAAATAGGATGAGCAATCTTTTTATCTTCTTTTTCCCATGTTAATAGTCCATTCGACCAAATTATCTCTAAATCTTCGCTATTTTTTTCCAGCCTCAAATATGTTTTTTGAAACTGACTATATAACTTCTCAGCTCTCTCATCTATGCTTAACCAATAATCATTATTTTCATCACAATTAAAAGTACATCCACTAATCTTTTCAAGATCTTTTTGCCAATATACTTTTTCATATTCATTAACATTTCTTATAGTTTTTTGATTCATATTTTTAATACTTAATAAATATGAAAATATTTTTTCTACTTTCTTATTAATATTCAAAGCTTTTCTCCTTCCAACTTGTTAACTTAGGCATCAATAAAATTACCCCATTTAATTTAACTACTAGTGGATAATGTAAAAAGCCTTATTAAAACTTATATGGTTTTAATAAGGCTTTTATTTATTTACAGGAATCTCTTTCAACTATTCTATAAGGTAATACAAAATGTTTTTCATCAACCGTTAGATTATTTATAGATTTTATAAGCATTCTCATACTTACAGAACCCATGTCGTACATCGGTTGAGATACTGTAGTTAATTTAGGATAGAATATTGAAGCCGAATAAATATCATCAAAACCCATAACATCTATATCTTCCGGAACTCTAATAGATTTATCTCTTAATGCATTTATTACTCCCATAGCTATTTCATCACTAGCACAGAATACAGCATCCATCTTTTTGCCTTTATCAAGTATTGTATTAATCCCTGTATATCCATCTCTAGCCTTAACTCCACCGAGGTATATTAATTCATTATCAATGTCTATTCCCATTTCTGAAAGTCCTTTGGTATATCCTTCGTACCTTTTAGATAATGCATTCACTTTATCTATAGATGTACCTACATATGCAATTTTTTTGTTGCCCTTATTTATCAAATATTTTACTGCATCTGCCGCTGCCATTACATTATCAATGGTAACACTTGGGAATATACCACCAGCATCTGTAGTTTCTACAAGAACTGTTGGCATTTCAAGTTCTTTTATTAGACTTATAACGTTATTTTCTATGGAATTACTCATATATATAACTCCATCTATCATTTTCTCTTTAAGAATTCTTAAAGATTCCATTTCTTTATCTACGTCTAAATCCGCATTACAAAGCATAATATTATAATTATAAATATTAGCTACATCCTCACAACCTCTAACTATTTCAGGATAAAATTCATTTGATATATCCGGTATAATTATTCCTATTGTGCTAGATTTTTGTGTTTTTAAGCTTCTAGCAACTATATTTGGCCTATATGACAATTTTTTTATTGCATCTTTTACCTTTTTCTTAGTGTCTTCATTTACCACATCTATATCATTTAAAACTCTAGATACTGTGGCAATAGAGACTCCCGCTTCTCTTGCGACATCTTTTATTGAAGCAGCCATTTTTCTCAACTCCTACTATTTTCTTATCTTATCATTATATCGATAAAACCTTTAAATTTCAAGTGCTCATTAATATATAACCTATCGAATAAAAAGCATGCAGTTTATATTTACTGCATACTTTTTATTATTACCAATTAATATATTCTTTAACCTTAGCTTTTTCGCAAAGTGTTACGTCTTTTAAAACCCATTCCTTAAACACTGGATATCCTGTTCTATCCACAATATACCCTATATGCTCTTTTCCTCCTGGTGCATCACTATTCATATATTTTTCAATGTATGAATATGTGTTTTTTATTATTTTTACTATACTTTCCTCGTCCACCCAAGTTATAAAGTCTTGTGCAAGTCTAGGGCTTTTTTTGCCTGTTCTTCCCATTATTACGAGTTTATAATATTTCTCACAGCTTCTACTCCAGGCTGATGTTGGGCATTTACCGATGCATTCTCCACAGCCAATACATTTGTCATGATCCCTTACTATTTTAAAATTTTCCACTTTAAGTGCATCTGCAGCTCTTAATTTACAGTTATTTAAGCAAGCTTTACATCCTATACATCTATATGCTTCATATTGAGGCTCAGTCATGCCTATTATTCCAAAATCTTGCATTCTAGCTTTAATACAATCATTAGGGCACCCTGTTAAAGCTACCTTGACATGATAATCATTAGGAAAAATCTCTTTTTCAATCTTTTTCGCAAATTCTGTAGTATTATAGTTTGCGAAAGGACAGACATTTGAGCCAATACATGCCGATACATTTCTAGTACCTGCAGCTGAGTAGCCAGTGTTTGGAGAAATTTGATTTATTTCAAGACCATCTATAACTGGCTGAATCATCTTATTTACTTCTGGTATTTTATCTATATCGATGTTGGGTATTTCAAAACCTTGTCTTATAGATATGTGAATATTTCCATCTCCATAGGTTTCCGCTACCTCTTGCAGTACTGCTAAGTGTTTAGCTTCAATATGACCCCCAGGAACTCTTATTCTAATTGCGGTTTTCCCTCTTTTTTTAGTTATTCTAAAAGCATTTTTTTTAAGTGATTTAGTATTTATATCCATAATATCCTCCCCCCTAATCTACTAGATGAACTGCATCCAAATAGTTAAAAACAGGTCCCTCTAAACATATATACGTATCATCAATTTTGCAGTGTCCACATTTTCCAACTCCGCAACACATTTTGCGTTCGTAAGATACCCATATGTTTTTCTCTTTTACCCCTTTTTTTATAAATCCAGCTACTGTAAACTTAAGCATCATAGGAGGACCTACCACAATAACTTGTACCTCATCCATGTTATCTACTGGGATATCTTCAATATATTTTGTTATAAGTCCTACAGTTCCTTCGTAGCCACTCGTAGCACTATCAACAGTTAAAGTTACACCAATACTCTTTTCCCAATTTTTAAAATTTTCTTTAAACAAAATATCCTCAGGCGACTTAAATCCTGCCATTAAATTAAACCTTTTGCATTCATTGGAATGTTTTGCAAAATAATCTACTATTCCCTTTACAGGTGCAAGGCCAGTTCCACCCGCCGCTACAATAATTTCTTTATCTTTATAAATGTTAACATCGAAACCATTTCCGTATGGTCCTCTTAAAAATAATGTTCCTCCTACAAAAAAGCTATGGATAACATCTGTAACAGTACCTACACGTCTTATTGTAAGGTCTACATAACCCCCCCCTATCTCACTAACAGATATAGGAGACTCTCCAAATTTTGGTATGGATACTTCGAAGAATTGTCCTGGCTTTACATTGCCTATAAATTCCATTCTAAATGTATAATCAGTTTCTGTATGCTTACTTATATTAAGTATCTTAGATTTAAAAGGCATATATATATTCTTCATTTAATCCACCTCCTCCATAACTTTATTTAGTTTGTTAACACAACTAGAGAAAGATATATATTCAGGGCATATATCATCACATCTACCACAACCTATACACATATGATATCCAACTCTCTTTTTAAAATCATAAACCTTATGCATAATTTTAAATCTCATCCTATCTTTTTTGTCTTTCCTAAAACCATGCCCACCAGCCATATCACTAAAACCGTCTACATGACAAGCTGACCAAACACGTCTTCTTTCTCCTGCATTCTTATTTTCTTTATAAAAAATATCTTGCATAGTAAAACAACTACATGTACCGCAGACAAAATTACACCTTCCACAGGCAATGCACCTCTGAGAATATTCATCCCACATTTTAGATTTAAATACTCTTTGATCTAAGTTTTCAGGGATGGTAACCTTTATTACATTACTGGATACATATTCTGGTTCAACCACTAGTGTGCACTCTTTATCCTTATTAAAATAATTCATCAGTTCCTCGGATTTACAATCCACAAAAACCTCATCATCTTCAATTTTAGTGTACATGTCATAATCCTCTGTTTTATTTGATCCCATGCTAACACAAAAACAATTTTCAAAACTTTCATTACAACCCATAAGCACAAATTTAACTTTGTCCCTTAAATCCTTGTAATAACAATCTTCGTTCCCGTTTTTTAAATAAACCTCATCTAGCCTTTTCATTGCATGAATATCACAACTTCTTAAAAAAATCATTATCTTCTTTTCCTCTTGTTTCGGCTCCATGCATTCGTTTTCAGTAAAGTAAAATAACGTTTGAGTAATCGGAAGTATTATTTCCTTAGGTGAAAAAGTTGATTTCATATCAAACTCTACTTGTTTTATACTGTTTATTTCTTCATATCTAATCGTATCCGTGTTCGCAAAAGTTCCTTTTCCCTTAATAATTACTGGTGCATATATCTTATATTTATCTCTCAGTTCGTAAAGATACTCATCAAACTTTTCTATTTTTAACTTAAAGCCCATAAATGTAACCACCTCCATTGTAATAATTTTTATTTAATTATGGATCATTGTTAATAAATCAACTTTGTTAACAGATTAACTTTGTGAATTAATTCACTATAAATAGTAAATCTACAACTACTTGCATTCATTGTAATTGGAATAAAAAAAAAAGTATGTGACATTCATCACACACTTTTAAAATACTCATTTAATTTTTCCCTATTCACTATGAATTTTCTATTTTCAATTTTAACCATGCCCATTATTTCAAGTTCTTTTACTGCCCTTGAAACTGTTTCGCGAGAGCTGCCTAGCATATCCGCCAAATAAGTTATGCTTATCTTAACATCAATTAGAATACCTTCTTGTATCTCTACTCCATAGTCCTTTGAGAGTTTCCAGAGCTTCGCCGCCACCCTTTTGTCCATTCTAGTAGGCACTGTATTCTTAATTTGTCTGTATAACCTTCTTATTTTTTTACTCATAGAGCAAAGCATTACTTCTGTGAGTTTAAAATCCTGCTTCATAATTTTAAGTAAGTCTTCAGTTGCTATGCTTATAATTTCACTTTCTTCGAATCCTTCACAATTTATAGATGACGTGCATTCATCTAAATTTACCTCATTTATGATTTCACCTTTGTTTAAGATATAAACAACTCTTTTTTGGCCCCTTTCCGATAACCTGTACATGGTTACCTTTCCTTCAAGGACTATGTATATAACACTCATGCTCTGCCTTTCAGCAAATAATATTTGTGATTTTTTAAGTTTTTTTATGATAACACTCACTCTTATTAAATTTAAAGTTTTATCCTCAATGCATTCAAACAAAGGAATATCTTTTAACTGTTTAAGCGTTATTTGTGACATCTTAAACTCTCCTTATGACCTCATTTTATAATCTAAAGTTGGCTTCAACAACTAAAATTATTGCTATTTTATTTTACATAATTTGTTACGTTTCTTTTTATACATACCTCTATTATATATGATAGTTCGTATTAAGTTAAGCAAAAGTTCGTATATAATTTATATAGATTGTTGTACCCATTAATATAGCTAAAGTTCGTTAGTTTAACTACTTTCTTATATTTCATATCTTTTATGTGTCTATATAATGTTGCTCTGCTTATCTTTAATAGCTTTATTGTAATATGTATCATATACTTCCATACGGCTAAACATACTAGCATGTTACAAAGTAATCCTTTAAAAAATAATTCCATACTTGGTGCTGCCAATTTCACTTGTGAAGCTTTTAAAATAAATGTTGCTGTGCTACCTTTTGCAAGGCCTGCTCCTACAAACATTAATGCAAGAACTATCGAGCCCACAAAGTAATAAAAAAAAGTATGTGACTAATATCACATACTTCCAAAATTATTATTTTTTATAATTTTACTAAATCTAATTGTAAGTCTTCACCGTTTATTCTAACGCTCGTATATTCTCTTTCTTCGTTATATACAATTTCTACGGATAAAGTATCTCTTTTAATCTGATCCTCAAATTTCGCTATTACACTTTGAAGCATTTCGTTTCCAGATACATATGTTCTAATCTTATCAGCAACTTCAAATCCACTTTCTTTTCTCAAGTTTTGAATTTTGCTTAAGATTTCACGTACGTTACCTTCTTCTTTAAGCTCCTGCGTTATGTGAGTAATTAATACTACTCCCATTTCACCTTCTCCAGCAAATGCATAACCTTCAAGCCCTTGCATTGTAACAAGTAGTTTTTCACTGTTAAGTTCTATTTCTGTTCCATTTACATCTATAGTAACTACTCCGCCATTATTTATAGTTTGAGCAAGTTCCATTTGGTTCATAGCTCCTATAGCTTTTTTTATTCCTGGTATTAATCTACCATATGGTTTACCAAGCACTGGCAAATTTGGTTTTATTTCAAATTTAACATACTTAGAAAGATCAGCTCCTAGCTCTACTTCCTTAATATTAAGTTCCTGTTTTACTATATGCCCATAATATTCTGGAAGAGATTTAGAACTAACTAGCATCTTAGAAAGTGGCTGTCTGTTCTTTATATTAGCAGCATTTCTTGCACTTCTTCCTAGTTTAACTGTTCTATATGCCATATCCATTTCTTCTTCTAATGCTTTATCTACTTGATCTTCTCTATACTCAGGCCAAGCACATAAGTGAATGCTTTCTGGTGCACTTTTGTCAAAAGCAACTACTAGGTTTTGATATAATTCTTCTGTTATAAATGGTATAAATGGTGCAGATATTTTAGCAAAAGTTGTGATAACTTTGTATAGCGTCATATAAGCGCCTATCTTATCATCTGTAAGGGATTCTACCCAGTATCTTGATCTATTACGTCTTACATACCAGTTAGAAAGCTCATCAACAAAATCTTCAAGTTCAAGAGCTCCTTGAGTTATTCTATAGTTTGTTAAATGCTCATCTATATCTTTAACTAATGAGTTAAGTTTTGACATCATCCATTTGTCCATAATATTTTCAGGCTCAAAGTCTTCATATTTAGTTGGGTCAAAGTTATCAATTTCAGCATATAGAACGTAAAATGAATATACATTCCAAAGCGTTCCTATGAATTTTCTTTGTGCTTCAATAACTGCACCCTCATAAAATCTTGATGGTAACCATGGTGCGCTTGCAGTATAAAAATACCATCTTAAAGCATCTGCTCCTTGATTTTCAAGCACTGTAAACGGACTTAACACATTCCCTTTATGCTTAGACATCTTAAGTCCATTTTTATCTAAAACGTGACCGAGTACTATACAGTTTTCAAATGGATTTGTATCAAACACAGTAGTAGATATTGCAAGTAATGTATAGAACCATCCTCTTGTTTGATCTACCGCTTCTGAGATAAACTGCGCTGGAAAGTTTGCTTCAAATAATTCTTTATTTTCAAAAGGATAATGGTGTTGAGCAAATGGCATTGATCCTGAATCAAACCAACAATCTATAACTTCCTCTACCCTAGTCATTGATTTGCCACATTTCGGACATTTTAAATGTACCTTATCGATATATGGTTTATGAAGCTCAATACCTTCTGGCACATCTATTCCCTTTTCATTAAGCTCTGCTATACTTCCTATCATTTCGCGATGTCCGCATTCGCATTCCCATATTGGTAGTGGAGTACCCCAATACCTTGTTCTGCTTATACTCCAATCTATAACTCCTTCAAGGAATTTTCCCATTCTTCCTGATCTTACGTTATCTGGCATCCAATTAACCTTATTGTTATTTTCTATAAGTTTGTCTCTCATTGAAGACATTCTTACAAACCAGCTTTCTCTTGGATAATATAAAAGTGGTGTATCACATCTCCAACAGTGTGGGTATGAATGCGTAAATTTCTCTGCTTTATATAAGACATTGTTTTCTTTTAAATATTCTAATATCTTAGCATCAGCGTCTTTTACAAAAATACCCTTCCAAGGAGTAACACATTCTACGAACTTTCCTTCTACGTCAACTAAGTTAATAAGCGGTAAATTGTATTTTTTCCCAAGCAAGTTATCGTCTTCACCATAAGCTGGTGCAATATGAACTATCCCTGTACCATCGGAAAGAGTTACAAAATCTCCATGAACTATATAGAAGGCTTTATCTTCTGGAGTGTAGAAGTCAAACATTTGTTCATATTCAAGTCCTAAAAGAGCTTCACCTTTAAATTCACGTACCAGCTCATATTCACCTTCTAATTTACTTAATAAGTCTCTCGATAGTATTAAGTTCTCATTTTCCTGAATTACTTCAACATAATCATATTTTTTATTCACTGCTAGTGCTACGTTGCTTGGAAGTGTCCAAGGAGTTGTAGTCCAAACTAGTAAGAATTTATCTTCACCTTTTACTTTGAATTTTACGTATGCTGACATTTCTTTTACATCCTTATATCCTTGAGCTACTTCATGAGAAGATAATGAAGTCCCGCATCTCGGACAATAAGGCATTACTTTATGACCCTTATATAATAGGTCCTTATCCCACATTTGTTTTAGTGCCCACCAAACGGATTCAATATAATCATTATGATAAGTTACATATGGGTTATCCATATCTATCCAGTATCCTACTCTCTCAGACATTTCTCTCCACATATTAACGTAACTAAAAACACTACTCTTACATTCTTTAACAAACTTTTCTACTCCATAAGCTTCTATACCAGGTTTTCCAGTAATTCCAAGTTTCTTTTCTATTTCAAGCTCTACTGGCAACCCATGAGTATCCCAACCTGCTTTTCTAGGGACATTATATCCCTTCATTACCTTATATCTCGGAATTAAATCCTTCATAACCCTTGTTAAAACGTGACCTATATGTGGCTTCCCATTGGCTGTAGGTGGACCATCGTAAAATGTAAAGGATTCTCCTCCCTTGTTTAAATCAAAATTCTTTTGGATAATATCTTTTTCTTTCCAAAGCTTTAGTATATCTTTCTCTATATCCATAAAGCTTTTCGAAGTATCATTTTTCTTGTACATAATAAAACTCCTTTCCCTATTTCAATTAGTAGTAACTATTAGATGCAAGGAACTTTCTTGAAAGATAATTAAAATTTATTGGATATTAATTTAATTATCTTTTTAAATATAAAAAAACTCCACCCTAAATAGGGCGAAGTTAAATTCGTTATACCACCTATATAATAAATGTAGATTCAAGTACAGTTATACTTTATTCTTTAACGCAGAAATACGGATACGCTTACTAATCTTTCAGCTCTCAGCTCCTAGGTGATTTTCTCTAAACCTTCACTATGGGTTCTCATCTTTCCCCACTCTCTGTAAGTTACTTGCTTAAATACTTTTCCTATTCAATGCATTTTATTAGTCATAATCAATAATTAATATAAATATATTATAAATCGATATGACTTCTTACCATTATATTATAATGGTTTTTTATTGTCAATTTCTTTTTAATTTATCCTACATTATATAATTTATAATTAATTTTAAATTATATAATGTAGGATTAATTTCTTAATCTTTGGTGAATACTATCAAATTAAACCTGCAATAACCACCTTGATTATTTATTTAGCACCTTTTAATAGATATATGTGATATAATATTAGTTAAAATCAAACTTTGTTAGCATTCAAAAATACAAAATTAATCGAAATAAGTATTAATAAATGAATCAGTGTTTATTTTAACTTGCAAATTCCTATCATTATTTTGCAATTAATTAAAAATCATGATGTTTTGTATTGACACAGTTTCATTTTTGTAATAAAATCATTTTATTTATAACTATAATTTAGTTATGCTAATAGCTGAAAACTTTCTTCAATTATTAAAGAGAGTATCAAGTAATCAAATCCAATACTTAACCAAAAAATTATTCTACATCTAAAGAGGTCAATTAAGTCACTCAGTGGCTTTTTAGCAATTTAAATATATATCTTAAAGGAGGAATATTATTTTGAAAAAATTAATTTATGTAATTCCTAAAGAAAAACATTCCGAAAAAGACATTAAAGAAGTTCTACTTGCACACTCTGAGGTGAAATTCGTTTCCCTTGTAGGTATTGACTTATCTGGAAATGACACTGACGAGCGAATTCCAATGCAAATATTTTTAGATGATATTAGTGGTTTCTCGAAAGGTGCTATTCAAACTGATGGTTCATCTGTAGTATTACCAGGTATTGCAACTCTAAACAATGCTAAATTAGATATGTTAGCAGATGTTGACTGTAATTGGTACATTGATTACAATTATGAAAACATAGACCCTGAAACAGAATTACCTATAGGTACTTTAAAAATTCCATGTGTATTATTACATGATAATATTCCAGTGGATTCAAGATCTGTATTAAAAAGATCCGTTGAAACTTTTAAAACAACTGTTCTTAATTTATTTAAAGAAAATCCATCATCTTTAAATTCTTTCGATTTTGAATATAATGATATTGAGGAATTGAACCTTACTTCAGCTACCGAATTAGAATTTTGGGTAAAAACACCTAATGATAAGGCTGATATAGAAGAACTATCTACTTCTCAAGTACTAAAAGAACAATATTGGAGTAAAACTAAAGGAAATGTTCGAACAGCTCTCGAGCAAACACTTCTTTTAATGGAAGAGTATGGTTTTGAACCTGAAATGGGTCATAAAGAAGTCGGTGGTGTAAAAGCTCAAATAGGTGAAGCTGGTTCTCTAACACATATTATGGAACAACTTGAAATAGATTGGAAATTCTCAAGTGCTCTTCAATGTGCGGATAATGAGCTATTCATCAGAAATTTAGTAAAAGAAACATTCAGACTTAACGGTTTAGATGTTAACTTTTTAGCTAAACCTGTTCATGATGTAGCTGGTAGTGGTGAACATACTCATGTAGGCCTCGCTGTAAAATTAAAAGATGGCAAGCGAGTTAACTTATTTAATTCAAATAAAAAACATTTCTTAAGCACATTAGGTTATGCTTCAGCAATGGGCATACTTAAAAATTATGAAGTAATGAATCCATTTGTTTCTTCAACAAACGATTCTTTAAGAAGATTAAAAGTTGGTTTTGAAGCTCCTATTTGTGTAGTAACTTCACTTGGACACAGTGTGGATGTTCCATCTAGAAATAGATCTATACTACTTGCATTAATAAGAGATATTGGAAGCCCACTTGCTACAAGATTTGAGCTTAGAGCTCCATGTCCACATACTAATACGTACCTAGCTATATCTACTTTATACATGGGGATGCTAGACGGAATTGTATATGCTATTAAAAACAATAAATCAGAAGATGAACTTTTGAAAGAATTGTCTAAAGCACCAGGAGATGATAGCGATTATTTAGAAAAAGATAGAGCTTACAGAAGTGAAGAAGATGTATTTGAATTCTATACAGAAGAGCAGCGCGCAGAATATTTTGGAAAAGCACCTAAAACTGTTTATGAAAATGTTCGTTCATTAGACGAAAATCCTGAAAAACTTGAGATTCTTAAGGCTGGCGGTGTATTTACTACTAGCATAATAAACAGCTTTAGAATGGCAATAACATCTAGATGGGTTACTGAAATAAACAATAGATTATTAAACAATTATGCAGAAGAAATTCGAAAATTTAAAATGATTCATACTGCTGAAAAGGCTTTAGATTTAGATTTAGCAAATTGGCAGAAAATTAATGATCTTAGACATTCTCTTATGAAAGATACTTATTCTAAGACTAGCCTATTTACTAAGATAAAAGAAGCGTCTAGCATTGAAAACTACGAAGAACTTTCAACATTACAAATACAGTTAGACCAACAAATTGAAGAGCTTAGGCTTTATTATTCTAACTATAAAAAGAATTTGTTGGATATTTAATAAAAAACAAAATTATATATTGTAAATTATGAATAAATCACCTCAATTGTAAAAATACTATTGAGGTGATTTTTTATAAATTTTTAATTAAAGGAGAATTTACATGCAAATAACTTGGCTAGGGCATTCAAGCTTTCTTTTGGAAGATTCTAAGGGCAGAAAGCTCTTAACAGATCCATTTGATACCACTGTAGGATATGAAGTTTACAAAGGCAATCCAGACATTGCCACTATAAGTCATAAGCATTTTGATCATAATTATACTAAGGAGCTAAAAGATAGCTGTAAGATCATAGATAAGATTGGTATCTTTAATTTAGACGATATATACATAAAAGGCTTACCTTCTTATCATGACAAAGATAAGGGTGCAAAGCGTGGTGATAACATAATATTCACTTATAGAATGGACGGGTATGCCTTGTGTCATTTAGGAGACTTAGGTCACTCACTTACAAATGATGATATTGAAGCTATTGGAACTGTAGATATATTGTTTGTCCCAGTAGGTGGCAATTATACAATTGATGGAAAAGAAGCATCAGAAGTCACTAAAAAAATAAATCCTAAAATAGTTTTCCCAATGCACTACAAAACCTCTAAGGTCTCTCTTCCCTTAGACGGAGTAGAAACATTTCTTATGTATATGAAAAACGCCTCAAAAATAGATAGTAATACTTTAATTATTGATGATGAAATAAAAGAATCTCTATCTGTTAAAATGTTGAATTATATTTAGAGATCATAATACTACTTTTTAAACGGTGCTCCTCAAATGTGTAATATTTTATGCTTTTGTTATTCTACACTATTAGAAAGTAATCTGAGTTTATGAACTAAAGTAGTATAAAATAAATATTTAAAGCCAAACTATATTTGCAGCTTAAATCAAACACTATTAAAAATATTAGATATAATATATTATCGTAGGTAAAAATAGTTCCTAAAAGTAGCTAAACTACAAATATTATAAATAAGCTATAATATAATGAGATAAATTAAGTTTAGGTGTGTTTTAATGATGAAATAATATAAATATAGTTAAAAATATTATTTTTTTTAAAAAAACTATTTAAAAATCTACTAAAGTGTAGTATCATAATAGTTATGTTACAAATGTTGCAAATTTTTTTATTCAGGAGGAAAGTTATATGAAAACAGGTACAGTTAAATGGTTTAATTCAGAAAAAGGGTTTGGTTTCTTATCAGTTGAAGGAGAAGAGGATGTATTCGTACATTTCTCAGCTATTCAAGGAGACGGATATAAATCTTTAGAAGAAGGACAACAAGTTCAATTTGAAATAACTACTGGCGCTAGAGGCCCTCAAGCTTCAAACGTTACTAGATTATAATTCAAATTAAAATTCATCTATAATATAAATTAATTATAGATAAAAAACCTATCACTTTGTGATAGGTTTTTTTTATATTGTATCTTATTAACACTATTTTCTTAGTTTTGTTTAATATAATCCATATAAATATTATTACTTTCATGAATATAATAGTACTCTTTGTTAAAACTAAATTAAAGGTAGTTTTTATTATTATGAAAGGATGTTATTATAATGTTTGGAAAAATAATAGATATGAACAATACAGATGCTTTTATAAATTTTTCAGATGGAACTACAATAGACGTAAGTATAGGCCGTTTACCTAGAAATTCAAAAACAGGAGATACTGTTGATTTAAATGTTGGAAATCTTACTAATATGCTTAACAACAAAATGTTAGATCTTTTTTAAGCATAATCAAATAATAAAGGGCTGTATTTATTTTGCAAATACAGCCTTTTATTATTTGATTAAACTATTTAAAATCCAGTGGGTTTCACATCTTCAAATAAATCAATATTCCATAACCCTTTATCATATTTCCCTACCACGTAATATATCTTTTCCTTCGCATTTAATGAAGTCTTAATAGAAATAACTGACTTGTATATAGTCGCCTTATATCCCTGTGTTTTAACACTTACCAACACATCATAGGCTGCGTTTTTATCTTTTGTTAATGTTGTATTATAATCCTTTATCAACCGATTTTTAAATGAATCCAAATCAGTTGATAGTATAAATTTAGATACTTCAGTATCTTCACTAATATTGAGTAGTATCTTCTTATTTTTAATATCCCCCTTTATATATTTATCTAATACCTTTGAAATTGAATCATAATAAACAGTTTTGAAATCTATAGGTTTTCTAATGTTCCAAAAGTTCTTTATAATATCATTGTCAATCCGTTTAGACACAATATAACTTTTATCAGCACTGTATAAATTAGCGCCATCTCTTTTATCAAGGCCAGCTACATAGTTAAACTTATAAATTTTATTTACACCCTCATACATTTCAAATATATAGTCTGGATCTAGTGTTGATTTTTTTTTAACTTCCTTTGAAGTTGATAAAATATCATACAACTCTTTTATAGCTATTTCATCGGTAACAACAAATCTAAAGCTTTTATCTCTAGTGCTTTGTATTATTATCTTCTTTATTCTGCCCTGTTTAATATACTCAAAATTGTTATTTTTAACTCCGAGCTTTACTTTTATCTCATCAATGCTTTTACATCCTGTAAACATAAATGTGGCTATTATCATAAAAGAAGCTAAAATAAGCTTGTTTTTATTTTTCAGCATTTGTTATCCTCCTCGATACTTTCCAATGTAACAATTATCAACTGCTACATTAATTATCAAATGTTATTTACGCAAATTCGCTTTTATTCTTTCAATGTTAAATAATGCAATTCCAATAACAACTATAAATAAACTAATAAATTGAGATGTAGAAAATATAGATACACTACCTCTAGGGTCACCTCTTAAAAATTCAATTAAAAATCTTCCTATACTATATATAATAAGATAAAGAGAAAATACTCTTCCTTTCTTTCTTTCTTTTCTACTATACCAAAGTAAAAAAAATGCTAACATAAAATCAAATACTGAAGAGAAAATTTGTGTTGGAAATACATGCACATTTGCAGGTGCAAAAGGTGACCTACTAAATTCAACTCCTATTGGTAGTGTTGTAACCCTACCATAACAGCATCCTGCTAAAAAACACCCTATCCTACCAAAGCCTTGCGCCAAAGGTAAGCTTGGAACTAATAAATCACACACACTAAGTGTATTCCACCTCTTTTTCTTACAATATAAATACACTGCTATTATCCCCCCTAAAATAGCTCCATAAATTACAAATCCATTACCAATATTTTTTAATACTGAGGGTTGCTCTATTATGTACTTAATGTCTGTTACTATGTACAGTACTTTCCCGCCTATTAACCCAAAAATAATTACTAATATAGACATGTCCCATATATCGTCCTCATTATATTTCATTTTCTTACTTCTATAGGATAATAGAAAAATTGCTGCAATGATTCCTAAAGTTATCATTAATCCATAACCATAAACTTTCACAAAATAAAACTCAAATAATATCGGTTTCATTTTCATCCTCCTATCAATAATATTACTTGCCTCTTATACGTTCTATTTGAGCTGCCTAGCACAACAAAACACTAAGAGAAGCATAATGCTTCTCTTAGTTAAAAACTCCCTAGAAAACGATTCTCCCACTCACAAGATAGCAATAGACTTTTTTGTTGCTATTACATTAAACAAATTATAATACTTTAAAATGTTTTAAGCAAACACAATTAATTTAACTAAACTAATTTAATGAACTTTTAAAGTTTCAACTATACTTTCAAAAATAGCTCCGTAAGTCTCTTTAAAATTAACTTCCCTTGTAAAAAATGAAAATCTATAAAACTGTTTTCCATCATCAATAAAATATTCATACGCCCTGTACCAATTATCACTACTTGTATTAATTAAATATTGAACTAAATATGTTTTTTTCCCATTTATAACAAAATGGTCAATTTTATAATTTTTGATTTCATTTTGTTGTTGTGATATGTTTTTGCTATTGTCTAAAAATACTTTTAAGTCTTCTTTAGCATTTAACACTTCTACAAATCCATGAATTATTGCATCTGCTGATTGAAAATCATTGTGATACATAATTTCATCACCAGAGAATGTTTTTTCTTTGGTTGTCCATCCGGCTGGTAATTTATAAGTTATTTTTCCATTTGAAGCCACATAACTGTCTAACAAATTAATATTATTTTCTACAAGGATGGTAGTTTTTAATTTATCATCAAATTGTTTCGATATTCCCAAAAGCGTAATCATAAGTCCAAGGATTATTACTATAATTCCAACTTTTTTTTTATTTATAACTATAACCTTCAATGTACCCCTCCATATATTAATATTAATATACTATATGATATATAGTTTGAAAATATTAAAAAATGTGTGGCTAAATTATATAGCCACACATTTTATTTCACTAAAACTATTTTTTTACAGGTACAACAATTGTAGAATTTTTAAAATCGTAGAACATCAACCAATGTCCCATTTCGTCATTATCTTTATCCGAAATCCAAGTTACAAAACCAGTTTTGCCTCCATAAGGTTGATGAGCCTTAGATTTTGTTCCAGGTATTCCATAAACGATATATTTCATTTTTCCACTTGAGTCACATTTATATCCTAGCATAAAGGACCTATAATTTCTAATGTATGGATAATAACAAATCATAGGGTAATAGGCTATTGTATATTTGTTATAGTCACTTAAATCATACATATTGTCTAAATCATGGACAGGTACTTTATACCAAGTACACCACTTAATTTCACTTGAGAAATCAGGTACTTCTTCAAAATCTTTAGCTACTCCTTTAAAGAAATTTCCCATATCGCCTTTAGGATATTCCCCTTTGCAGTTTTTCTTTTGCTTTTTATTATAATCATACTCTTTTTCCTCTTTAGACTTACATTCTTTTTGTTCTTTGTGATGCGCTTTCTTCTTATCTCTACTTTCATCACTATCTTCTTGCCCTTTAACTTCTATCTCTTCCTCTAATTGATCTGAAAATTTAGTACTATCAGCTTCAACTCTTTGTTTTGTATCTAATTCTTTGTAACCTTTATCATCTACATTCTTTTGTTTTTCTAAAGTTTTAACACTTTCATCTTCAACTCTTTGCTCGGTGTCCACCTTTATGTCCGCTTTATTGCCCAATTCTTTATCTGCATTTTTTTGGTTATCTAAGTTCTCAACATTTTCAGCATTACCTCTTTGTTTTGTATCTAATTCTTTGTAACCTTTATCATCTACATTCTTTTGTTTTTCTAAAGTTTTAACACTTTCATCTTTAACGTTTTGCTTCTTTTCTGTTTCTTCTTCTGGATTCTCTCTCACTTCTAGTTGCTTAGCTACTTTATTACCTTTTTCTTTAATTATTTCAATGCTTTGTTCATATTCATCGAATTCATTGACTACGTCCTCTGTTCTTGTTTCTTTCTTTTCCTTATTACAATCGGCTAATTTATAGTTTTTCCAATCATTGGGTTTGTCTGTTGTTGAAAATCCACTCATTATTGAAATTACATTGGTATCAAGAAATTTTACAATTCCAGCACCAATAATTTTTTCAGCAGAAATATCAGTATCTGCTATATTGTCCATATCATACTCATAAAAAGTGTCTACCCTACCGTGATCGTCTATGTTCATCTTTCCAACTTTTATGATTTTGTTTACATCTTTTTTACCACATATCAAAACCATGTAATAGGGTTGTTTCTCTTTCCTTAGGTTTTGCACGTAATAAGAAATTTTACATTTGTTGTTTTTCATTTCTAGCTTTGCATAACCAGAAGGAATTTTATCTGAGTTTAGTGAATAGCCTTTTTCATCTTCTTGTAATATAATAAAGTACCTACTATAATTTTTTTTAGGTGTCACCTTCTTTAGCCTCCATATAAAACTTATTCATTATAATATATGAAGTATCTAATAAAAAATGAACAACATCTGAAAATTTATTTTACATTTCCTATTTCATCCGATAGATTAGCGAATTCCTGGAGTGATAAAGTCTCTCCTCTTCTTTTAGGATCAATGTTTGCTCTTTCAAAACATTTCAGTAAATTTTCTTTGTCAATTCCTATGTCTTTTATCGAATTCCATAAAATCTTTCTTCTCATATTAAACGATTTTCTTACTATAGAAAAGAATAAGTCTTCATCTTTTACCTTAACTTTAGGCTCCTTTAATCTATCCAATCTTATAACCATAGATTCTACCTTAGGCTCCGGCAAAAACGCTGTTGGTGGCACGAGCCGTAGTATTTTCGTGTCACAATAGTACTGAACTAGTATTGAAAACGCTCCATAAGCCTTGCAATTCGGCTCTGAATCTATCCTCTGGGCAACTTCTTTTTGTATCATTATAGTTAAAGATTTAAAATTATAACCCCCAGTAAGTAAGTTAACAATTATTGGAGTCGTTAAATAATATGGTAAATTAGCAACCAATTTTACGGACTTTTCATCCCCAATTAATTCATTGAAATCTACTTTTAAAGCATCATTATGTATAAGTTCAAAATTATCAAACTCTTTAAGCTCATCTTCCAAGATTGGCAAAAGTTTATCATCTAGTTCTATAGCACAAACTCTTTTTGCTCTCCTTAAAAGTGCTCTAGTTAATGTTCCAAAGCCTGGTCCTATTTCAATTATAAAATCTTCTTCATTAACTTCGGCACCATCTACAACATCATCCAGCACAGAGTCATCTATTAAGAAATTTTGGCCTAAACCCTTTTTAAACCTAAATTCATATTTCTTGCTAACTTCACTAATCGTCAAATCTGCCATAATTCATCTCCTTGTTTATTTTTTCTATAGCTTTAATAAATTCTTCTTTTATAATTCCATAATTATTTAGCCTAGTTATAAATTGTGCCGAATTACCATATCCTATACCTAATTCATTTCCTAGTGCATCTCGCCTTTCCTTTGCTCTACTATCAGCTGTTAACTTAAAAAATATCATATCTTGCACATCAAACTCTTTTCTTATCTCTTGAACTTCATATTTTGCAGCTTCAAGCGCCCTTAATATTGTTTCTGGTGATGCATTTTCAACGCCTATATTTCCATCCTTAGTACCTTCCTTTTGAGATATATATGCATGTTTTACATTAGCTACGCGTTTAGTTATAATTTTTCTTATTTTTTCTCCAGCAAAATCTGGATCGGTAAAGATTATTACACCTTTTCTCTTTTGTGCTTCTCTTATCTTATTAATTACCTTTTCGTTGATTCCAAAGCCACCAACAGAAATTAGTTCAGCTTCTACGGCTCTTTTAACTGCTGTTATGTCATCTCTTCCCTCAACTACTATAACTTCTTTAATCATCTTATCCTCCTAATTTTTCATTACAAAAAATAACACTCTCTAAGTATTATCTCAGTGTTTTACTTAACTAATGCATTCGCCTTTATTACATAATCATAAAAAAGGATTATATTCCTTAGTATTTCATTGCATTCCTGCATCTATAATACCATTTTACTTATTAATAGTGAACTACAAAACAAAAAAAAGGAGCTTAAGCTCCTAGTTCATTAAATAAATATTTACGTTTCGTGATCCCCAATCATAGCTTTCTTCACTAGAATCATAATAGAGATCTATTACATTACCCTTTATAGCTCCACCTATGTCATCTGCAATGGCATATCCATACCCCTCGACCCAAAGCTTAGTTCCCAAAGGAATGACGCTTGGATCTACAGCTATCGTACTATAACCACCTGGATTTCTTTTTGCCTTGTTTCCAGTGGAAGTTATACCTAACCCAGGGTCATTTGGACCTTTACCAGTACAATTTAAATCAGCAGTATATGCTGTTGCCCTAACCTTCATTTTCTTAGTATACTTAATATCGCCACCACGAGATGGTGTATATACATTAGCAGTTCCTAAGGCTATGATTTCTTTAACAGGCTTTGAATTAAGGTTCTCACTAAGTAATTTTTTTGATACCTCTTTGCCATTTTCAAAGACAACTGCTGAAGTTATAACCTTCTGCCCTACCTTGCCTTTTTGAATAACTTTTTTGACACCTTTTTTAAGTTCACCACTGCTCTTAGTTTCAGTTGCAAAATCAACCGTTTTAGTTTCTTTGCGATTCTCAGTATTTACTCTTGTAATATTTACTGCGAGACCTGATTTTAGTGAATCACTTTTTGATGGGGTGATCTTGTCTTTATCACTTAATACAATTTTTTCTGCTTTAAGCATAGCTTCCACTGTTTTTTCAGCAGTTTGAATATTGCGTGTCTTCCCATCAACTGTTACTTTAACATTTACAGCTTTTTTTATATATATTTTATCTCCGTCTTTTACTTTACTGTCTAAACTCACTGTTATTTGATCTTTAGCCCCGAGTGCTATATTATTACTCTTTAATATTTGAGTAACATTACTTTTTAAAGTTGTGACTTCAATAGATTTGCCATCAACAATAACAGATATAGCTTTTTGCATGTTAAAAATAGTCACTGTAATGCACGTTAATAAAAGCATTACCACAAAAATTGTCTTGGGACCATTTGAAAAATAGTTCTTCAAATTCTTCTTTACATTTTTCATTATACTTATTCCCTCCCTTGGTCAAGAGCACTTGGGTATTATAACGTGAAGCAATAAATATGTCAAATCTACACCCACTACTCTTAATTTTGACTGTTAATGCATCATTGTGCATAAAATCATAATATTATATTATAATTTAGAAATAGATTAACTAACCCAGTTTTGAGGGTAAACTGGTAAAATTAATATTTACCATTAAAATTATATGTTGACTATTTAGTTTTAAGTACAAGCTTTGTTATGTAATATTATTACATAAACTGAATCTTTAATTATCTTACACTATTTGTTAATTTTTAGCAAATGTTTTATATTAAATGTTGTTGCATCTTCAATTTCTTCTATAGTTTTACACTTAACTTCTGCTATTTTTTCTATTATGTACTTAATGTAATCTGATTGATTCCTTTTCCCTCTATTAGGCTCTGGGGCCATATATGGACAATCTGTTTCTACTAATATCCTGTCCATCGGTACAACCTTTGCAACCTCTGATGTTTTCTTTGCATTCTTAAAAGTTATAACTCCAGTAAATCCTATATAGTATCCTAACTTTAAGCATTCCCTTGCAAATTCAACACTTCCTGAGAAACAATGAACAGTCCCTATTACCTGGGGGAATTCCTTTAATATATCCAAAGTATCTTTATGAGCGTCCCTATCATGGATAACCACTGGTAATTTGAGTTCTTGTGCGAGCTCCATCTGAAGTCTGAATGCAGCCATCTGAGTATCTCTATGTGGGTTTTCTTCGTGATAATAATCAAGTCCTATTTCTCCTATAGCTCTAACTTTTAGATTATTAGCTAAACTCTTTAATTCATCAATAGTTTCCTGATTAACAATATCTGCATATTCAGGATGCACACCAACTGCTGAATATATAAAATCATATTTGCTTGATAATTCTACTGACATTCTCGCACCTTCTAGCGTTGAACCACAGTTTAAAACACCTATTACCTGTTTATCTTTTAGCCCATTTATTACCTTTTCTCTATCTTCATTAAAAGCCTCATCATCATAATGTGCATGTGAATCAAATATCATAATATATACTGTATCAAACTCATAAAATCAAAAGTTTAATAACAGTTTTCACCACCTTTTTTATTAATTAATAAATCCTAAAATTCGCTCCAAATATCTGTTTGATATTATAACACTAATATTAACCTATTTGCAAAATTTTACGGCATATATTGAACTAAAAAGCAAAAGTCACTTTCCTAAGAAAGTGACTTTTGCTCCTTAATGTATACTGTCTAGAGTGAACCCAATATAGGAGATAATAACCCCATAATTGCACCAAGAAGTGCCCCTAGCCAAGTTATAGCAGTTAACTCTTTGCTTGCAATCTGTAAAATAATTTCTTCTCCAAATGCTACATCAAACTCATTGATTTTATCTTCAACAATTTTAGACACATCTAACACTTCAATTACATCAGCTGCTTTATTTTCTATAAATTTATTGTAAATATCACGAACAACCTTAGATGTCGACTTAGATATTTTATCCATATCTCCATTAAATATTGATTTCATCTCTATATCAAGCAACTTATTAATGACTACAGGTACCAATTCTGTGATTTTCACCTCTACAGAATTGCTTCCTAACATAGTATTTATTCTGTTTTTTATAAGTTTTTCTATAATATTTTTGTAATCCACACCTGTTTTCCCTAGTAATTCTTCAACGGATATGTAATTACATAAATTAGATTCAATAGAATTAAATGTATCCCTAATAAGCTTTTCATCTACAATTTCAGCTGTAAATAAGTTAATTAATGGCTGTATACTGTCATCAATTCCTTCTTTAGGTAAATCAGATATTACATTATTAATTGAATTTTCGAGCAACTTATCTATTATCTCATTCACAGCCAAAGCGATATCATTATGATTTTTTTCATCATCTAAGTACTCATCTATACCTACTACAACTTTTTCAAAAATACTATCCGCATTCATAAACATAGCAATCATAGGACTTAATTTATTACTTATTGTTTCATCTACAATTTGTCTTAACTTCTGACTATTTTTTTCTTCTTTCAATAATTTCTTTATTCCCATAGATATATTGTATCTTTTACCATAAACATATACTTTTACATTATTAGTTATCCCTTTAGGTATAACTTCATCAAATTTTTTGTCTAAAATTACTAACTTAGCTATATTTTCTTTTAATACTTTTTGAATTTCATTATAAAAATCTTCAGAATCCTTATACTTTATAGCCGCATTTAACACTTTGTCTTTTATTGAATTATATAACTCGCTTTCACAAATTGTTTGTGGTTTAACATTCAATTCTAACATTATCTGTGAATATACATATTTAGAAATATCTTGCTTAACATCCTCTTCATTCATGTATCCTAGGAGTAATTTAGAAATATTATTATTAGTAGTATTTCCTATAAAATTATTATATTCATCACCTAGTAATACTTTTATCTCTTTTCCTACTGTACTTTCGCTATTTTTCATAGCGCCTACTTTACCTTTTACCCAAGAATCTAATTGTTGATTCATATTCTCGCTACATAGAGACTTCATAATTGTTTCCTTTGTCAAAATATGTTGACCTACAGATTCGCCTACATTTTTAGCAATTCTTGACTTTTCCTTAGGGATAAGGCCTGGTGTAAATGGTACTTTGTGATTAAAAATTCTTATCTCCTTGCGTGGTCTAAACAACATTTTTATAGCTAACCAATTGGTTATATATCCGATAATGGCCCCAATTAAGGAACCTATAACAAATTTCATATTGATTCCCCCTTGTAATTATCTGTAGTAGTTGTAATAATATATTAGAATCTACAGTTATTAATGTTAAATTATCTTACTATACTTCCGGTAGGCAATTCGCCTGGCACTGATATTGCAAATAGCTTGCTATCGTCTTCTGTAGCCGCTGCAATTATCATTCCTTGTGATAATTCCCCTCTTAATGTAACAGGCTTTAAATTAGCTACTAATACCACATACTTTCCAATTAGATCTTCTGGTTTGTAGTTCTGAGCTATTCCTGAAATTACTTGTCTTACTTCTCCACCTAAATCAACTTTTAATTTAAGGAGCTTTTTAGATTTTTTCATCGTCTCGCATTCTAATACTTTGACCACTCTCATATCTATCTTGTCAAAATCTTCTATGGTAATTTCTTGTTTCACTGGTTCTATAGTGGGTTTTCGTGTTAATTTTCTTTGGTCTTCTACAAGTTTATCAAGCTCTTTTATTTTAGCTTCTACATCTATTCTTGGAAACATTATATCGCTTTTATTAACTTTTGTTCCGGCACTTGTTCCATCAAAAGATGCTAAACTATCCCAGGTTGTAACTTCTGCATTTATTTGTGCATTTATTTTCTTGCTTGTAGTTGGTAAAAAGGCTGATATTAATACTGATATTATTCTTAACGATTCTACTAAATTGTACAATACTGTACCTAATCTTCCTTTTTGCGATTCATCTTTTCCAAGTATCCATGGTGTTGTTTCATCTATATATTTGTTAGTTCTTCTAATTAATGTCCAAACATGATCTAGCGCTTCTGAAATTTTAAGTTCATCTATAGCTTTCTCAACCGCAGCTGGAACTGAAAGTGCCAGTTGTATAAGTTCATTATCAACATCAGCTTTTTCTGCAGGCTTCGGTATAACTCCATCAAAATATTTTTCTATCATTGTTACTGTTCTTGATAATAAGTTTCCTAGATCATTAGCTAAATCTGAATTTGTTTTCCTTATGAATATTTCACTAGTAAATATTCCATCAGAACCAAATGGAATTTCATGAAGTAAATAATATCTTACTGCATCCACTCCGAAATGATTAACGAGTATTACTGGGTCTACCACATTACCTCTAGATTTAGCCATCCTTACCCCACCATCTACAAGAAGCCATCCGTGACCAAATACTTGTTTAGGAAGAGGTAGATTTAATGCCATTAACATAATTGGCCAATAAATCGTATGAAATCTTAATATATCTTTCCCTATTAAATGTACATCCGCGGGCCAGTATTTTTCATATAAAGATTTATCTTCTCCATTATATCCAAGGGCCGTTATATAGTTAGATAAAGCATCTATCCATACATATATAACGTGTCCTGGATCGAATTCCACTGGTATTCCCCAGTTAAAGGTTGTTCTTGAAACACATAAATCCTGAAGGCCTGGTCTTAAGAAGTTATTTAACATTTCATTTTTTCTTGATTCTGGTTGAATAAAATCCGGATGAGTCTCTATGTATTCTATAAGTCTGTCAGCATATTTTGACATCTTGAAAAAGTATGCTTCTTCCTTTGCTTTTTCTACAGGTCTTCCACAATCAGGACATTTTCCATCTACTGCCTGAGTTTCTGTCCAAAAAGATTCACATGGAGTGCAGTACCAGCCTTCATATGCGCTCTTGTATATGTCTCCTTGATCATATAATTGCTTAAATAATTTTTGAACAGCCTTTTTATGATATTCATCAGTAGTTCTTATAAACTTATCATAACTTATATCCATTATTTCCCACAATTTTTGTATACCTGCTACTATTTCATCTACATATTCTTTTGGAGTAACTCCTTTTTCCTGTGCTATTCTTTGGATCTTTTGACCATGCTCATCCGACCCTGTTAAAAACATTACATCATAACCTGTAAGTCTCTTGAATCTAGCAATTGCATCAGCCGCTACTGTAGTATATGTATTACCAATGTGTAAATTTGCTGATGGGTAATAGATTGGTGTAGTAATGTAAAAAGTTTTTTTAGTCATAGTTTTTTCCTGCCTCTCATGTTTAAATTATTTATGGTTTACAATATTTATCCAAATTATATTTCACCTTAACTTATAGTAATTTAATAACTATTATTTCCTGGAAAATAAAAAAGTCTCTAAACAGAAAAAAGATTCTGTTTAGAGACGTATTTAACGTTTTACCACTCTAATTCATCTCTACATCACTATAAAGATCTCACTGGGTGACTATCATCACCTGTCAATATAACGGTTGCACCCGTATTATCCCAATTAATAAATTAAAAAGTCTATTTTCAAATAAGCTTTTAACATCTTTATTAAGATAATCTGCTTAAAGGCCATATTCATAAACTAGCATGCTACTGATTTTCACCCTCTTCAGCTCTCTTTTAGCATTTAGTGTTATTACTCTTCTCATCATTGCATTTATTCAATAATAATTGTATTGCAAACAAATCACTATGTCAATAATTTTATCCTAAAATCATGTAAATATACTTAAACTAAGTATTTTCTATAAATTATTACTCCATTCTCTCTAACCTCTCCATGCATTTTGTATCCAATAAATAGTATAAGATATTATTTGTATTATTTAATTCAACTAGAAAAAAAACTTTGCCAAATTAACAGCCATTATAACTGCTGTAATATCTGCAAGTATTGCTGCAACCAATGTATGCCTAATATTTTTTATCTTCACTGCTCCAAAATATATTGTCAAGGTATAGAAGATGGTTTCTGTTGAACCCATTATTATAGATGCAACTCTTCCTATATAACTGTCTGGTCCATATTGCTTTATTATATCAGTAAATACTCCTAAAGCTCCACTTCCAGAAAGCGGTTTTATTAAAACTAAAGGAACAACTTCTGGAGGTAATCCAATAAATTTAACCACGGGTTTTACAAGCCGTATAAAGAAATCTAAAGCTCCAGAAGCTCTAAATACATTAACAGCTATAATCATAGCCAATAGATATGGAAAAATCCTCAAACAAATAGAAATTCCGTCTTTTGATCCTTCAACAAAACACTCATATACTTTTACCTTCCTTATAACTCCATATAAGACTACGAGCACAATAATAATCGGAATTATCCCCTTTAAAATATATGATATTAAATTACCTACAATCACCCTACCCCACCTACCCCCATTAAAATTCAGATATTTATATTGATACACTTTCTCATTAGAAATATTTTTGTAAAATCCTACAAAAAACTATGCCTAAGACTGATGCCGTACCTGTCGCGATTATAGCAGGTACTATAATAATCGCAGGATTTTGGGAACTATACGCAGCCCTAATAGATATTACTGTTGTGGGCAAAAATTGAATGCATGCAGCATTTAACACTAAGAATAAAGCCATGTCATTACTAGCTGTATCTTTTTCATTATTCATCTTCTGCATGTCTTCCATAGCTTTTATGCCAAAAGGCGTGGCCGCATTAGACAGCCCCATCATATTAGCTGTTAAATTCATGGTAATACTGGACATTGCCTTCTGATTTCTTCCAGCTTGTCTAAATATAATTTTTAAAATTGGCTTTAGCATTTTTGCTAATTTATCAGTTAATCCACTTTCTTCAGCAATTTTCATTATTCCACACCAAAGACACATCATTCCAACAAGCCCCATTATTAATTCAACAGCACCCGTTGTTGATGAAACAACTGCTTTTGACACAACTTCTCCTTTTCCTGTAACAATTCCAATAACTATACCTAATGATAAAATTAAAAACCAAATGATATTTATCATATTTTTTCCCCCTAAAACTTAAAATTAAATTATCATCCCATTTTTAATATATATGTGACAAATTCTATATAATTGCATATATTAATAACTTATTGATTCCATTCACTATAAAAAAAACAATTTATGTGTTATCATTTTGTTGTTCATTATACTAAACCATAAAAAAGGGAGATAATATATGATTAATATAGCTTTACTAAATTCTAATGCATATACACTTTTTTATTACTTTATTATTTATTCCTTTATGGGTTGGTGTCTTGAAACGGTATATGCAACAATTATAAAAAAAGAATTCATTAATCGCGGTTTCCTATACGGTCCCTTTTGCCCTATTTATGGTTTTTGCACCTTATCTATTATTATTTTGCTAAAACCTATTGAAACTAATTACATATTTCTTTTTTTTGGTTCTATATTTTTAACTTCCACTATTGAGTACCTAACAGGGTATGTTTTAGAAAAAGTATTTAATAGTACTTGGTGGGACTACAGTGATGAGCTATACAATGTTCATGGTAGAATATGTTTGCTATTTTCTATACTATGGGGAGTTATCTCAATATTGATTTTGAAAGTAATTCATCCCTATATTTTTTATGTAGTTAAATCGATTCCCTCTAGGCCTGGTCTATTATTCTTTTATATTACGCTCCTATATTTCATCCTTGATTTTACAATTACTGTAATTACAATTTGTAGATTAAAGTCGCTTTTAAACCAAATAAATTTAGCATATATGGAATTAATTGATAAACTATCAGATTTTAAAATTAATTTAGGGAATACTAAAAATATACCCGAAATTAAAATTAAATTAGATCAGTTGATAGAAGGTGCTGAAATTAAAATGAGTAAGAAAAAATCCGACATTGAAAATATGATTAAAGAATTAAAAATTAAATATGATTCTTTATTTATTAAAAAAAGTCCTGAATATTCAAGACTTTTAAAAGCCTTTCCTGATTTACGATTTAAAGGTTTAGATTCTATTTTAAAAGATGTTAAAAATAAAATTCATAAGAATAAATAGGATTAACCTTTTAAAGATTTCTTAACTATATTAAAAAAATAACATAATTTAAAGGAGATTTAATAATGAAACAAGATAATCTTAAATTAGCACAAAAGGGAATTGATGATGCACTAGACACTATAGACTCCTTAGAGAAAACTATAAAGGAAACTCCCCTTATTAAAGATATATTAAAAGATCGTTTTTATATTCTCTCTAAAAAAGTTGACGAGATTGAAGATATATTAAAAAATGAAGGTATATTGTAAATCTACATATAAAAAATGCAAAAAGTAAAAGAGACATATAAGTTAATACTATATGTCTCTTTTACTTATATATAATTAAATCATAAACTATTTGTATCTTTTAGTAATTAACCTCTTCTAAAAACAAACCTTTGGCTGGCGCAATATGTCCAGCATATTTTCTTTCTTTCTTATCTAAAATATCACTTAATTCATTTGCATCTCTTTCTCCAAGTCCCACTTCAACAAGTGTTCCAACTATTAATCTTACCATATTCTTCATAAATCCGTTTCCTTGAATACTAATTTCTATATTTCCATCATTATTTACAATGTTTATTGTGTAAATATTTCTTATAGTAGATTTTTTCTTTGTTTTAAGTGTTGTGAAACTTTGGAAATCATGTTCTCCTATTAAAATTTCTGACGCTTTTCTCATTTTTTCAATATTAAGAGGTAAAGCTACATGATAGTCATATTTCCTAGTAAATACATCGTGTGCTTTATTATTGCAAATATTATATACATATTTTTTAACCTTAGCATTATATCTCGCATGAAAATTAAGGTCTACTTCTTCGACAGTCTTCACTACAATATCTTCAGGTAAATATTCATAACAATAACTACGCATTTTATGTGTTGGCATTGTACATTCAGTTCTAAAATTTGCTACTTGGTTTGACGCATGTACTCCTGCATCTGTTCTTCCAGAACCAGTGATTTCGATATTTTCTCCCGCCATCTTACTTAAAACAGACTCTATTTTATGCTGAATTGTATTATCACTATCTCCAAGTCTTTGCCATCCTTTATACCTAGTACCATCATATTCTATTACAATTTTTATATTTCTCATATTTATTATTTATCCTACTTTCTATTTTAATATTTTAATACTTTAATATTTTAACTATATTTTTTAATTCCAACTTCTATTATATACATATACATATATCTATATTCTTAAAACACAATATTCAAAATGATTTTCAACTTTGATATTACTAAATTGAGTTTCACTATAGAATGTTTTGCTTCTCTTTTAAAGATAATCCTTCGCTTTATGATCATCCACTTAGATAACTTCCAAGTTGTTTTTAAATCAATTGCACTTTTCCTTATGTCCTTTTTTTCTTTTTCACTACTATCATAAAATAATACAAAATCAAATTCTGCATTTTCACTACCATATTCTGCATCAAATTTTTTAACAATACTATTAGGTGAAAGTAGTAACCTGCCTGCTTTTGGTTCTAATTTAAACGTAAGCCCCTTTTTATTTTTTGAACATAAATATGATTTGTAAATTAGTTCACTACAAAACAATGCATTATCTGTCATAACATCAAAATTGTAATCATATGCCTTTCCTAAATATTCAAAAGCTGTAAATAAGGCCTTTAATTTATCCTCTTTTGCAATCAGTACAGCATTTTTACGTATTGCTATGGTTGAAGCGTAAACTAATAAAACATTCTTATATTTAGAATGTGGATCTAACGTATGTTTTAATATAAGCTTATTTTTATATTTTTCTCTAATTCGATTTAATTCATTATAACATCCTACGTAACTATACCATTTATCTTATGCTTTGTTTATCATATAAGGACATATTTTGAACATTCGAATTAAACAGGCTTTCGCTTCTCTGAATTTCATTCATCACATGCTCTATCTTTTTTATAAGCACCAAGGATCTGTTTATTGCCTCATTAACTGTTCTATGGACTAAACCAATAACCTTATCCCCGATTCCATTTTCATTTTAAAAAACATTATAATATAATCTCCAAGCGCAAATAAAAAAAGCCATACATATTACCAATATAATAATAAATTTAATGCAAACATACTTCTCCCCATAAATTGATTTCAATAATGCAATACTATTATACCATAGAAGTTACTATTCCTTTAATATTATAAATTATAAATTATAATAGTGAAATATATTTATTTTATACTAAACCATTTCCTAATAAATTAAATATTTGTATTTTAATGATTTTCATTGTTTTTTTATATGCATTTATATGTATACTATAAATATAAGTTAAATCAATAAGACAAAATGAATTTTATGGAGGCTCATATGTTTGCAAGTGAATTATTATTACGTTTATTTAATTTGTTATTTTTTATTAATATCCTCTTTGCCTTAGCAGTTGTTTTTATTGAACGAAAAAATCCTGCCAGTACCTGGACTTGGCTTATGGTATTACTATTTTTGCCTAGCATAGGATTTATTCTATATTTGTTTCTTGGTCAAAATTTAAAAAGAAAAAGAATGTTTTCTTTAAAAAAAGAAGAAAGAGAAAATCTTACCTCAATTATTAATAAGCAGAAAGAATTTCTAAATGATGATGACTTAATTAAAACTAATCCTTTTTTAAGTAAGTATTCTGACATGATGAAACTTAACCTTTGCAGTGATAATTCCTTTTACACTAATAATAACCACGTAACAATATTTACTGATGGTAAAGCAAAATTTGATCAACTTAAAGAATCTCTTAAAAATGCAAAAGTGTATATACACATGGAATACTATATATTCCAAAATGATACTTTAGGAGGGGCTATTCTTAAAATTCTATGTGATAAAGCTAAAGAAGGAGTTGAGGTAAAATTACTCTATGATGGTATGGGTTGCCTTAAGGTGCACAATTCTTTTTTCAAGCCTTTAATTGAATCTGGCGGAAAAGTTGCTTGCTTCTTCCCTCCCTTTCTTCCTTATATAAATCTTCGTGTAAATTTCAGAAATCATCGTAAAATATGCACTATCGATGGACACTTTGCCTTTATAGGTGGTTTTAATATTGGAGATGAATATTTAGGACACTCTAAAAAATTTGGATTTTGGCGAGATACACATTTATTCATACAAGGAGACGCAATCGATGCGTTGCAATTACATTTTTTAATGGATTGGAGATTTGCTGCAAAGGAAGATTCTACTTTTGATAATAAGTATTTTCCTCACAGAACTCCTGTTGGTAGAACAGGTCTTCAAATAGTTTCAAGTGGTCCTGACTCAACTTGGAACTCTATTAAAAATGGGTACTTAAAAATGATCAGTAAAGCTGAAAAAAACATATATATAGAAACTCCCTATTTTATCCCAGATGATAGTATATTAGAAGCTTTAAAAATAGCATCTTTGTCTGGAGTAGATGTACGTATAATTATACCAAGTAAACCAGATCACCCATTTGTATATTGGGCATCAACATCCTATATGGGAGAACTACTCGAATCTGGTGTCAAATGTTACACCTACACTAAAGGCTTTCTTCACAGTAAGTTTCTTTCTATAGATAAGTCGATAAGCTCTGTAGGTACAGCTAATTTAGATATTCGAAGTTTTACTTTAAACTTTGAAATTAATGCCTTTATATATGATAAAAAAATAACTACTGACCTAGACCATTATTTTGCTGATGATTTGAAGTTTTGTACAGAATTAACTCTTGAAAAATATATTCATAGAAATTTAAGTGTAAAATTTAAAGAATCTATTTCAAGATTACTTTCACCTATCTTATAATGAAGGAGTATTTTCATAATAGCATTTATATGCTGCACTTATAAATGCTTTATTATATCCTCAATATGCAGATTTTTTATGTTGATTAAGCAGTATTCATCTTTATTATTAATTACTTAAATTATAAAGATACTTCCCATATGATATAATAATAATTGAAATTTAGTGCTATACTTTGTATATTCTTAATTATTTTATTTTAATACAAATATTTTACTTTGTGTCATATATTGTTATTCATTTATTGTAACTACCTAGTGTCATATGAAAGGGGTGCGCTTATGCGAAAAGCTGGCAAAGTAATTAACATTGAAGAAGATAAAGTATATATCATAACCGCAAACAATGAATTTGTTACTCTAGAAAAACACACAGCTGAACCTGTAATCGGCGAACTCTATGCAGGTGAGGAATATAAAAAAACTGTCGTATGGAAATATTTATTAGCAGTTGCTTGTATTATATTAATGTTATTTTTGGTGATACAATTATATTTGGATAATCGATACAATTATTCCGTTATAGTGGACATGAATTGTTCTCTAAAAATGGATGTAAATGGTTCAAATAAAATTACCAAGGTTGAAGGCATTAGCTCTGGAGGCTATAAAATGAAACAACTTGTATCCTTAGAGCATAAGTCTTTGGATGAAGCATTGCATCTAATTCTAGATGAATCTATTAAGCAAAAATACTTAACTAAAGCACATGCTGATGATGGTTTTGAGCTTTCTATATTTGTTTCTGGAAATAAACATAAAACCCCTATTAACTTAACTGAGTTTAATAGATATGCTGGGACGCATAATTTTAAAGTTCTTCTAAATAACAATGGACAAGCTGTAATTAATTAAGGGTATTTTTAGCCCTACTTAAATTTATAAGATAACGTGAATTACCTAGCTTAATTTTACTTTATAAACCCGAAGGATGGTGTGAAATGAAAGTAATATCTAATAAGAAAGAGAAAAATATTATTAAGCACTCCGAAAATAATGAAACGAAGATTAGATTAAATAAATTTATAAGCGAGACAGGTTTTTGTTCTAGACGAGAGGCTGATAAAATAATTAGTCAAGGTAATGTCACTGTAAATGGTAAAATACCAGAACTTGGCACTCAGGTTTCTACAAATGATCATATTGAAATAAGTGGTAAACCATTAAAAAACAAGGAAGAATTGGTTTATATAGCTTTTAATAAACCAATTGGTATAACCTGCACCACAGAACATAAGGTCAATGGCAATATTATAGATTTCATAAACTATCCAAAAAGAATTTTTCCAATAGGCCGTCTTGATAAACCTTCTCAAGGTCTTATATTTTTAACAAACGATGGTGATATTGTAAATAAGATTTTACGTTCAGGAAATCAACATGAAAAAGAGTATATTGTTACAGTAGATAGACCTATATCCACAAATTTTATAAATAGTATGGCGAATGGTATAGCAATACTAGAAACTATAACTAATAAGTGTTTTGTTAAAAAAGAAAGTAAATATGTTTTCAGAATAACATTAACACAGGGACTTAACAGGCAAATAAGAAGAATGTGTGAAACCCTAGAATATTCTGTTGTAAGACTTGAGAGGCTTAGAATTATGAATATCTCTCTAGATAATCTGCCTGTTGGTAAATGGAGATACCTAGAACAAAGTGAATTATTAGGTATTAATAATCTAATTAGTAATTCCATTAAAACTGAAAACGCTTCAAAATAACAAAATTTATATTTTCATAAGATTCTATCTATATTTTACATGATAATTTGCCGTTAAAAAAGCACACATATGTGTGTTTTTTTGCTTTTTTGAAAGTTATCAACATTGTACACACAGAAATTGTGGATAACTTGTTAATCTTAGTTAATAATAATTATTATATTTAACCATGAATTATTTTAATGACAAGCTTATATTCTGCCTGTAATTTTTTCTTTATTTTTCTCAATCTTTTTAAATTTTACTCGTTTTTATCTTAAAGTCCAATTATTGCTTCATATACTGTTTCAGACGCCTTGTTATCATTATTGCCTAATTTAGAACTATTTTTAATTTCATCCTGTATATACTATCATGGTGCATATAACCATTTCCTTTTTATTCTTTAGATGTCTTTTCCAGTTATAGCCACATTTTATTCCCTTAAGCTACTCATGAATTATCTGATTTTTTTTTAATTATAGTGGTATAGACATTCCTAGTATTTTACATAAAATTATATTACAAAGTTATTATTTTTATAAATTCACTTATTATTTGAAATATTTTACTATTTTTCATTTAGACTCACAGATTGTACACATTATTATTTTGTAGTCCACAACGGCATTCTTTTTTTGTATTTTTTTGTAAATAATTATATTTTATTTGATACTTATACACATTATCCACAATTAATCTGTGTATAACTTGTGGAGTTGATGCTAATTACTAATTATTAGTTATAATTTTATTTTTATCGAAGAATTTTATTCAAATATATGTATTTTTATTAAAATATTTCAAAATAAAATTATTAAGTTATGCACATTATCCACAGTTTTGTTGATAACATGTTAATAACTTATTATGTAATTTTATACTAATATCTAGTTGCTCTAATGTATTATTTTTAATTACTATCACAGAATATCTTGATTACCTTATTTGAAAATGGTATATTAGGCACATGAAAATAAATACTGAGTTAAATATGTGAAATATATTAAAAATAATTATAAATGAAATGAAAAGAGGTAATTTACTTGAGAATTGGAATGGGATACGATGTGCATAAATTAGTTAAGGGTAGAAGTTTAATACTTGGTGGAGTAACCATACCTCACGAGACTGGGTTACTAGGTCATTCAGATGCAGATGTTCTGCTTCACGCTATTATAGATGCTCTTCTAGGTGCTGCTGCTCTCGGGGATATTGGAGAACATTTTCCTGATAGTGATATCAGATTTAAAGGTATCTCAAGCATTATTCTGCTTGAACATGTAGGTAGTTTAATAAAATCTAATAACTACACAATTGAAAATATAGATGCTACAATAATTGCACAAAGACCTAAAATGGCTCCTCATATACCCAATATGGTAATAAATATTGCAACTGCATTACAATTACCTATCAGCAGCGTTAATGTTAAAGCTACTACAGAGGAAGACCTTGGTTTTACTGGTCGCCAAGAAGGAATCTCTTCTAATGCCATATGTCTTTTGAAATAAAATGTTGTACTTATACATAAATAATTATAACTTATGTCAAAGATAACTTATTTATGTATAAGTTATCTTTGACATAAGTGTTAACGTATCTAACGCCGCTAGTAATCGTTATAATATACTCTAGAGAGTAATTATGCCACATTATAACTATCTTCATGTAAGCCTCTATTAAACCTATTTAATTTGTATCTACTAATATAAGAAGATTTTATACGTGGTAAATGTAAAAAATCATACAAGCTTTATTAATTAAAAGCCTGCATGATTATTTTAACAGATAAAACTATGTTTAAAATTTTAGTTAACTAAATAATTTCCTTGTACAATAATATTTATCTTCTCTTTTCTCTAAATCGAACTCATTTATAGATGTAATTTTATCATGTTGCTCTACATGAAGTACATAACCCTCTTCATTCTTATTTTGAAAAAAAACTTTTGTATAATTCATAACTTCTACCTTTTCCCCACAGAGATCATAAATAAACTTTGGAATTATATTTAGCATATATATCTACCCCTTTAATATTTATTAACTATAAAATAATAAATATTATTGTGCAGCAATATTTATGCTTAAAATATTATTAATTTAAATTTATTTATGATATTTAGTCTTAATACTTAAATAAACTTATAATATTTCTATTATAAGTTTATTTAAGTTAATATTAATTTCCTAATGTTGCCACCATAACTGCTTTAATAGTATGCATTCTATTTTCGGCTTCATCAAACACTATTGATGCAGCACTTTCAAATACTTCATCTGTAACCTCAACACCGTTCATTCCAAATTTTTCATTTATATCCCTACCAACTTTAGTTTTTAAATTATGGAATGCTGGCAAGCAATGCATAAATTTGGTGTTTGTGTTGCCGGTTAAATTCATCATTTCTTTATTAACTTGGTATGGTTTTAACAAATTAATCCTTTGAGCCCAAACTTCATCAGGTTCTCCCATTGACACCCAAACATCAGTGTATATAACATCTGCGTCTTTTACTCCCTCAGCTACTTTGTCAGTAATCGTAATACTTGCTCCTGTGTCCTTAGCTACTTCTCTGCATTTATTAATTAATGACTCTTCAGGAAATAAAGAATTCGGGGCAATTATTCTAAAGTCCATTCCCATCTTAGCAGCTCCTATCATAAGAGCATTCGCCATATTATTTCTTCCGTCACCTGCATATACAAATTTAATTTCATTTAATGGTTTTGAAAAATGTTCTTTTATTGTTAAAAAATCAGCAAGTATCTGAGTAGGGTGGTCCTCCGTCGTTAACCCATTCCATACCGGCACTCCGGCAAATTTTGCTAGTTCTTCTACTACTTCTTGACCATACCCTCTATATTCAATGCCATCATACATTCTTCCTAGGACTCTCGCAGTATCTGCAATTGATTCTTTTTTACCCATTTGACTTCCTGTTGGTCCAAGATATGTAACATGTGCTCCTTGATCGAGTGCTCCAACTTCAAATGCGCATCTTGTTCTAGTCGAATCTTTTTCAAATAATAGTACTATGTTTTTGCCTTTTAATGATTGCTTTTCTGTACCCGTATATTTAGCTCTTTTTAAATCTCTAGCTAAATCGAGAAAATAATTAATTTCCTTTGGTGAAAAATCCATCAATGTTAGAAAATTTCTGTTTCTTAAGTTAAACATAATAAATTCCCCTCTCTATTGTTTATTTGTCATATTAACTATAATAATGTACCATAATAACCAAAATTTCAATGTATTTCTACTATTCTAATAAATCTTCCCTATAAAAAGGCATAGACATACATCTTGGTCCGCCTCTACCTCTTGATAGTTCACCAGATGGAATCTGAAGCACCGTTATGTTATTTTTATCTAAAATCTCATTAGTAACGTAATTTCTCTCATAAGTTATTACTTTGCCAGGGGATATAGCTAAAGTATTTGATCCATCATTCCACTGTTCTCTTCCTGCTATAACCTTGTCTCCTCCACCACACCGTATTAACGTGATATCTTTTTTTAGATATTTAGAAAGTATTTTTTCTAAACTACCTACTTCTTCTTTTGTTATCAATTCCTTGTTCTTATAATCATAACTTAATGCAGTAACCCTTAATGTACCTTCTATCCCTGGATGAACAGTAAATTTATCATGATCTATCATTGTAAATACGGTATCTAGATGCATAAATGCTCTAGTTTTTGGAATATCAAATATTAAAACTGTTCTAAAATTTTCTCCGTTTCCAAATATGTTTTTAGCCATATTTATAACCGCTTCTTTATCAGTTCTCTCACTATGACCAATTGCAATAACTTGTTTTGATAAAATTAATTCATCTCCACCTTCAATATTATAGACATCATTTCGATCGTACCATAATTGAATATCAGGATCTTTTAACTCTGGATGATAATTAAATATATACTTCCCAAATATTGTTTCTCTTCTCCTAGTTTTGGTCTTCATAGAATTTAAACTTATGCCACTACCAATACAAGAAAAAGGATCACGTGTGAAATATAAATTAGGCATCGGATCCATTATAAATGGATACTCATCATAATATTCTTTAATTTTTACTTCTTTTTTCCTTATCCCTGCCATAACCTTATCAATCATTTTTTTTTCTGACATAGAGCATAAATACTCTTTTAATGAGTTTATTATCTTAGTCTCGTTTATTCCGCATTCCTCTATAACTTCATTTAGAAATAACTCCTTAACATTAGGCTCCTTTACTGCCTCTACAGCTAAATCTTCAAGGTACAACGTTTCAACACCATTTTCCTGCAATATTTTAGCGAAATTATCATGTTCTTGTCTTGCAACCTTTAGAAACGGAATGTCATCAAATAAAAGTCTTTCAAGATATTCAGGTATAAGGTTTTCAATCTCTTCTCCAGGCCTATGTATAAGAACAGTCTTTAAATTGCCGATTTCCGAATAAATATTAATTTTTTTCTTATCCATTTCCTCTTACCCTCCAACTTAGTATACAATTTTTGTGCCCGATGTACCCATTAATGCTTCTCTAACTTTTGACAACGATACTATGATAGCTGTTTTATCTTTATTGTTTATTATAAATTTTTTACAAGCCTCAATCTTTGGCAGCATACTGCCTGGAGCAAATTGACCTTCATCAATATATTTATTGGCTTCATCAATAGTAATTTGCACAAGTTCTTTTTGATTTTGCTTATTAAAGTTTACACATACTCTATCCACTCCCGTTAGTATTAGAAGAACGTCAGCATCTAATATTTCTGCGAGAATCTCTGCAGCAAAATCTTTATCTATAACTGCGGAAACACCCTTAACCATTGTGCCTTCTCGAATAACAGGTATGCCTCCACCTCCACATGATATAACGAGGTTACCTGTATTCACTAGTTGTTTTATTATATCCCTTTCAATAACATCAATAGGCTTCGGAGATGCAACAACTCTTCTATATCCTCTACCAGAATCTTCTTTCATTATATAACCATGTTCTTTTTCTAACTTTTCAGCTTCCTCTTTTAAATAGAAAGATCCTATTGGTTTGGTCGGATTTTTAAAACCTTCATCATCTTTATCAACTACTACTTGAGTCACTATGGTTACTACAGTCTTATCTATATTTCTATTTCTTAATTCCTCTCCTATGGCATTCTGAAGATGATATCCAATGTATCCTTGTGAAAAAGCTCCACATACATCAAAAGGGAACAATACATTCACCTTATCGAATTTTTGAGCCGCTTCCACTGCTGCAACAATCTGACCCACTTGAGGTCCATTCCCATGAACTACAGATATTGTATGCCCCTCTTCTATAAGATCAACTATAGATTTAGCTGTTTCCTTACAAGTCTTAAGTTGTGACTCACAACTTTTGTCTTTAGGATCTGATTGAAGTGCATTCCCACCTAATGCTAATACTATTTTCATCAATAAACCCTCCAGCGCATTATCTTCCAATTTTCACGATAATATAAAATCATCAATATTTTTATATTATCCTCTTATACAATTCTTGTCAACCATTGCAATTTCATAATATTTGCATATATATTCTTCCCATTTTGTACTAATTTATTAAAATTCTTTGTAAACTTAATAAACTATTAAAAAAAACTGAGTTTTGATTGTATAAAATATATGTATTTAACGAATAAATAAATTTTATAAAAAAATAAAAGACCTCATTTTAAGGGATCTTTTTTCACTATAATCTTTAATGATTATAATCCGCTACAATTTTTTGCACTAATTTTTTTATAGCGCTAGCTTGTGATACTAATGTCATTACAACCAGAAATACTGATATTCTTTCCTCATCACTCGCCTTTAAATCTAAAGTATCAATTATCTTTTGCAATCTTGCTTTATCGCAAAACTGATTTTTTCCAACTTGATTAAGGCTTTCCTTTTGCATATCAGAAAATATTTCATATGCGCTTTCCCAGGAAATAATGTCATCACTTCTATCATTCATATCATTAAATGCTAGTGTAAATACTTTTCTTATTTCTTCAGCTGTAAGTATCGGTCTCATATAACTAAGTAATACTAATTGGACAAGATGTAGTTTTGTATATCCCCTTTTTTTCCTATCTTCTGGTTTTGATATAACTCCACTTTTTATGTAATTCTGTACTATATTATTAGTGTAATTATCAGCATCAAATTTATCATTTAAATAATCTATAACTTGAGATAAAAATAAATCATACTGAGGTAATTCTTCATATGTAACTATGCTGTTTTCTGATACTGCTTTTGATAATGAATTTATATCTTCTAGAGTAAATTTAGACTTATGCATCATTTATCACCTTCCAAAAATTTAATGTCTTCCTTAAAGCGTTTTTCTAGTCTTTTATATAAAAATTATGTGTACTTCTATTATAAGGTGTGTACTTCTATTATAAGGTATGTACTTCTATTATAAGGTATGTACTTCTATTATAAGGTATGTATAACCTATTACAAGTTATTTTACATATTTCTTAAACATTTTAATTTTTTTAGATTTTTAAAATTATTAACGTATATATAAATATTTAAGAAAGCAATATACCTTACTTTATTACAAATTTCTCTTTTACAATTTGATTTAATTCACAGTTAATATTGCAATTAGGTAAATTATAAACAAAATAATTAAGTTATCCACAGTTTTTGACATTTAATCAACAGAAGCTGTGGACAACATAGTTTATATTGAAAGCCTTGTTTAATGGGATTTACATATTAAAAGTAATTTTGACATTCTTTTTATCCACACACACTCCTATGACCTGTGTATAACATGTTAATTTTGTGTGGAATAAACAGTATTAAATTAATAAACTACTTTCAATTTTTATTTTTTTCTGCTATTTAGTATTTAGACTAATTATTATAGTCAATAAGTAATTTTTAGTTTGTATCTTTTATTGACATGCTAGTGTTATATTAAACCCGGCTTGTGGATTCGTTTACATTTCGCGTATTAAAGAATTTTTTGTTCGATTTTTAAAATAACTACTACCTAACTATAACCCTTTATCAAAATAACTGCACCATAAATTATAAAAAAAAACAGACTATTAAGATAGCCTGTTTAAATTCTATATTACTTAATTCTTCTTGCAGTAAGGTAATCTGGTCTTGTCAATGCTGATATCTTAATTACATCTCCAGTACGAGGAGCGTGAATATATGAGTTATTACCTATATACATTCCCACATGATGAGGGTTTGATTGTGTACCAAAGAATATTAAGTCCCCTGCTTGTAACTTATCTCTAGATACATATGATCCTTCATTTATCTGTGTAAATGTCGTTCTACTCAATGAAACTCCGAAATGAGCATATATATATTGCATAAATCCAGAACAGTCAAAAAATTGAGGACCAGCGGCACCCCAAACATATGGTGTTCCTAAAAAATTACTAGCATAAGCAACAATTGCATTAGAGCTAAGTGATGATGCTGCTGATGTCTCTCCTCTAGATGGAGTATACTTAGGTACACTATCTCTTATTTTCTGTATTTGCTTCATAGTAGCATCAACTGTAGCTTGCCCATCATTTATCTTACCAGAATATGATTCTTCTTCTTTTTTGGCTTTCGATATTAATATGTTTTGTTCTTGCTTCTTTTCTTTAAGTTTGTTTAATTTTCTTTCATTATTTGTTTTCAATAAAACCAACTTAGCTCTTTCAGCTTCAAGCGCAACCTTCTGTTTTTGAATTACACTTTTTTTATTATTTAATTCCTTAATCATTTTGTTATCATATTCAACAATTTCTTTAACGTTCTCAACTCTTGAAATAAGGTCTTCTATACCCTTAGAATCCAATAAAACCTCGACATAGCTGTCTACACCATTCATATACATGCTTCGCATTCTCTTATTAAATAAGTCTTCTTCTTTTTTAACATTTTCTTCTGCAACTTGTACACTTTTGGTTGTTTTCAATATCTGTTTCTCTTTTGAAGCTATATCAGTTTTCGTTTTATCCACTTCTGCATACATTTTTTCTATATCCGAATCTAATTGTTCAATAGAACTTTCTATGGTCTCAATATTGCTTTGTGCCTTATTGTATGAACTCTTTTGCTGTTCAAGCTGACTCTTTTGACTACTAAGCTTGTCCGATAATGGCTCTGCTAATACTGGCATACTTATAGTAGCCGCCAGTCCAATTGTTACTATTAATGATATTATGCTTTTTCGCAAACTAATTCCCCCTATAATAAAAATATATGTATTTATACAATTTAATCGTTTTTAATGAACATTTTTAAATCAACCATTGTATTATACCACTATTTTATATAAAAGCTAGATAAAAACATAGGTTAAAGTTTTAATGAGTGCTTATATACTTCTGATTTAGGCATATCTCTATCCTTTGCGACTTTTTTCATTGCATCTTTTTTACTTAATCCTTCATTCATAAACTTTTGTATATGCTCTTCTATAGTTAGCGAATCCCATTTAGCTCTTTCTTCATTCTCTATAGCTTCCTTGCTCTTTCCTTCAACTACTAACACGTATTCCCCTCTTGGTGAATTACTTTTATAATACTCTATAGCTTCTTCTAAATTTAGCCTAATTATTTCCTCATAAAGTTTTGTAAGTTCTCTACACATTGAAATTTTTCTATTCCCTAAGTTTTCATATAAAAATTCTAAAGTACTTAAAAGTCTATGAGGAGCCTCATAGAAAATTAGAGTTTCACTCCTATTCATTAAATCATCAATAATAGGCTTTCTATCTTTATTCTCCCTAGGTAGAAAACCTCTAAAAATAAATTTGGTAGTGTCAAGGCCTGAATATACAAGAGCTGTAATAACTGCAGTAGCTCCAGGTAACACCTCAAATTCTATCATCTGTTCAATGCACTTTAAGACTATTACACTTCCCGGGTCTGATATTCCTGGTGAACCTGCATCACTAATTATAGCAATGTTTTTACCTTCCTTTACCTGTTCAATAATGTTTTCGCTTCTTCCTTGTTCATTATGTTGATGGTAACTTATAAGTGGTTTTTTTATATTAAAATGATTTAAGAGTTTTAAGCTTTGCCTTGTATCTTCAGCTGCTATAATATCTACATTATGAAGCACTTCTAATGCCCTGAGTGTAATATCCTTTAAATTACCTATAGGAGTTGGAACTAAATATAATTTACCTGCCATTGTTATCATCCTTTACTGTAAAGTTTAGTTAATTATCTTATTCTACTATTGTATCTGAATTATACATATTAATAATTTCTTTAGTATAACCCCCATCATCTGTATGAATATAAAGAGGAGGCTCCCATTTTAAATCGGTCCCTCCATCTCTTTGTCCTTCAATAAGTACAATGTTAGGTGCCTTATTTACGCTAGGATGCACCATCCTTATGCGTTTAGGCTCAATTCTATGCTTTCTCATGGTGTATAAAATATCAACTAACCTATCAGGTCTATGTACCATGTACATCCTTCCACTATCACGAAGCAGAATTCTAGATGCAATTATTACATCTTCTAATGTACAACATATTTCATGCCTTGCTATAGCATTCATATTATTTAAATTTACTAATCCTGAATTATAAAGTTTATATGGTGGATTAACCGTAACAACATCTACTTTGGGAATACTTTTAATAAGTTCTATATCCTTTAAGTCTCCACTTATAAATTTAATTTTATGTTCTAACTCATTATACTGTGCGGAGCGATTTGCCATCTCAACAAATTCTTCTTGAATTTCTATACCAATTAAATTACTCGCATATGTTTTACCTGCTAAGACAAAAGGAATTATGCCTGTACCAGTGCATAAATCAACGACTTTAGCATTTTTTCTTACTTTAGCAAAATTAGCAAGCAGTACTGCATCTACACCAAATCGGAAAGCATGTTTTTTTTGAATAACATGAATTCCCTTTAGTTGAAGGTCATCTAAAGTTTCATCTTTTCTTAAAAAATCCATTATGCATCTCCTTTCTATAAAATTTTATTTACTGTATATGTACAATAAAAGAAGTATACCTCAATTATTATTGCTAAATCAAGAGTAAATGTAATTTATTATAAAACTACTATTAGTAACCATTGTTGAATATACATTATATTATATAATAATCGATTTTAATGAGGTTAAAAATGCAATTAATATTATATCCGTTTAAAAATATAGTTTTCAATAAAAACTCTGTGTTATTAGATGCATCTTTCTTGCTCAGCTTAATATACGATGACGACATTAAGCATAGCGATTGTTTATCCTGTTTAAAGCAACTATCTGAAGGAAGTTGTGAGTTTTACACGACAAGTATTATATCAGCAGAAGTTTTAAATAAAATACTTTACAAACTATTCATTAGTGACATTCAATGTAAAATAAGCAATGAGAGTCCCTATAACTCATTAGATAACATTAGGTCTATAACAAATAGTTTTAGCCGCCATGATACAAAGATATTAAAGGAAAAGAAAAAAGACAGACTTATTCACATTCCTTATAAAAGATATTTTGATAATATTTCTAAGAATTCTATGAAAAGAAATTTATTAAGTATCTATTACATTAAATCCGTAGAAATTATCTCAGAGCTAGAAAAAATTATAAATATAAAATATCTTAATATTTCTGAAGAATGTATACTATTAGTTAAAAATTTTATGTGCGATAGCTTATTATCCGTGAATGATGCTTTCCACATAGCTACAGCTCAACACAATAATATAGATTTTCTACTTACTTTGGATGGTGATTTTATATATGCTGAAAGTAGCGCAATGAAAATACTTAAAATTTAATAACGTTTATTATATTATTAATTAGTCAACCTTAACGATTCTTTTTACCTTTATTATAAAAAAAGTGTAATTTTGATTTTCTCAAAAGTACACTTTTTTCTATGCCTATTATTTGGGAATATTTAGAACTGTTCCATCTTTTATTGAATTTTCATTTGTAATTTTATTTGATTCTTTTAGCATCTTTATTGCTTGTTTTACATTGTATGAAGGCATCTTGTTTTTAGCAATAGAATACAATGTATCTTGTTTTTTAACACTATAACTATTAGTACTAACTCTGGTAGATACTGTCGTTGATGTTTTAATTGATGTCTCATAAGGAATTACTATTTTCTGACCTACTGCAATCTTATAAGAATTATTCATATTATTTCTGTTTTTAATATATTCTACAACTTGGCCTTCATCGTGACTAGGCATATGTTTTTTTACTATACTAAACACAGTATCATCTACTTTAACAGTATATATCCCAACGTTGGTTTTGTCATTTGTATAAGTGGCATCCATTTCATTAGCACTTTTAGCTTGAGTATTTGTTGATGTTTCATTATTATTCTCAAGTATCGTATTATTACTTTGTGCTATACTATCACTCGGAAATTTATTATTTGAAACATTTTCTCGTCCTCCAATATACCTTACTGCAAAAAACACACCTAAAATCACTACAACAATCGTAGATATGCTAATTATTCCTTTTTTCATATTCATATTTAAAACCCCTTTCGTATTTTTTTATGAATGATTTATATTTGAATTATCGACATAAAAAAGAAATCTCATACACACAATGCGAAGTTCTATTATTTTAGGATATTTTTCTAGAACTTTTTAGCTTATTTAAAACTTCTATGAATTTTTCTAATAAAAATGAGGTTGTTAGCTTTTGCATATAAGCTAACAACCTCTTCATATAAATATTTAATCTTTGTAATCTTTTACTTTTTTTCTATTTGTATTTTAACTTCTTCACCTGTCATACCAGTTGCATCAATAATTGGAACACATGATATAGTTTCAGTTGCTCCCATAATGTTTTGATTTTCACCTGTAACTACAACTGCATCGTACTTATTTAAAAAATTACCAGCATTCTTTTTTCTATTGTCAAACTCTTTTACTGTATATCCCTCTTCGGATAAGTAATCTTTAATTGGTTTTAATCCCATTTGCACTGCAATTTTCTTCATATTTAACTCCTCCCTTCGTAATTATTATCTCCTATTTTAAAATGCGTATTCAACTGAAACTATTTATACCTTATTTGTTAATATAAAATAAAAAAGGCAGAGAAATTTTCTCTGCCTTTTTTATATGACTGCGTAGCCGGCCTCTTCTAAAGATTCAATTAAATTATCCAATAGAATGAAATAATCATCATATATAATTTCTATTTCTTTGCTTTCAATATTTATCTTGCAAGCAATAACTCCTTGGTTATTTGATATTGCTAAATTAATATTACCGATGTCCTCCGAAGTATTCATATTGCATACTTTTATTACTGATTTCATCTTTATCCCCCTAGTTATCCTTTAATAGCTCTTTAATTATATATGATTCTTCGGCATTCTCAGCTAATTCTAACTTAACATCTTCTACACTAACAGCATCTTCATATCTTCCAGTAATTAATGTTAAGTCTTCTATTTTAATCTCTACTATTTCTTCATCACTGCCATTAAGTTTCATCTTAATTTTAACAGCTTCTTTTACAACACTATTGCCAATAACTTCTGCTCTTCCATAAGGTGTTTCAACTATTGACCCTACAGTCGGTAAAGTTTTTCTTATTTTTTCATAAGTATCTTGTTCATAATTTAAACAACACATAAGTCTTCCACAAATACCTGATATTTTTGTAGGATTCAGTGATAAATTTTGCTCTTTTGCCATTTTTATAGAGACTGGTGCAAATTCCCCCAAAAAAGTTGAGCAACACATAGGTCTGCCACATGGTCCAAGCCCGCCTACCATCTTCGCTTCATCCCTAACACCTATTTGTCTAAGCTCTATTCTAGTTCTAAATACTGCTGCTAAATCTTTTACAAGTTCACGAAAATCCACACGTCCATCTGCTGTAAAGTAAAATATAACTTTATTATTATCAAAAGTATATTCTACATCTATGAGTTTCATATCAAGTTCATGTTTATGTATCTTGTCTAAGCATACCTCGTATGCTTCTTTTTCTTTTCTTTTATTTTCTGAGTCTTTTTCTGCATCTCCATCTGTAGCTTTCCTAATAACACATTTAAGTGGAGATACTATATCCTCTTCTTTTATTTCTTTTCTACCAATAACACATTCTCCAAATTCTATACCTCTTACTGTCTCAACGATAACTTTATCTTCCTTTTGGATGTCTATATCATTAGGACTGAAATAATATATTTTACCAGCTTTTTTAAAGCGTACTCCTATTACTGTAACCATATTAAACCTCCTGCATTTTAAATAGCATAACTTCAAACACTAACCCTGGGTTAACGTTCCTATCTAAATTTTCTCTTGTATCGTTTATTATATTTATAATACCATTTAATTTGTTAAATGAAAATATATTAGCTAGTTCTTTTATATATATCAATTTATCTATATTAATAATTAAATTTTCTTCTTCAATTTCTTTATATATTATAGTATCCCTAATGTATGAAAGAAATGCAGTTAATATTTCTTCAAATTTTTCTTTTTGATTAGATAATTTTTTTTCATATTTAATTATTTCTTCAGTTTTTTCTTTATTAAGCTTTAATAATATTTCCAATGTAATATCGCGAATTTCCTTGAAATTACTATCGAGAATAAATTTTTCAGCTTTTCCCGGGATCCCATTACTAAAAGCTATAATAACTTTTATTTCATCTTTAGGTAAATCATGATAATTTATTTTTAAGTATTCTTCCATTTCATCTACATTTAAACTCTTCAGTTTATGTATTTGACATCTTGATTTTATTGTATCTAATATAACTTCAATATTTTCACATAATAAAAGTATCGTAACATTTTTAGGTGGCTCCTCTATTGTTTTTAAAAAAGCATTTTGAGCCTGAACCGTCATTTTATGGGCATTGTAAATAATGACAACCTTTTTATCCCCCTCAAAGGGTTTTTTATTAATTTCTTCAATTAAAGCTCTTATAGAATTTACACCTATTGTGCTTTTATTCTTCTCTATTCGCCATTCCACTAAATCAACATATTGCCTGTCTTGAGTTTCCCCCAAAATCTTTAATCCTATTTCCCTAGCTAATATGCTTTTTCCTATACCATCTTCTCCAACTAATAGATGGGCATGTGATAACTTATCTAAATTTATAGATTTACTTATTTGATTCTTTATACTATTGTGACCTATAATGCTCTCAAAACTCATTTTAGTCCTCCATGAATAGAAGCAAGTATAGGTTTATATATACTTGCTTCTACTTAGTTATACCTTTATATACTTATCTACATCAACTACAAATACATTTGCCCCACCTACATCTACTTCAATAGGAAATGGCATATATACGCCAGTAGATCCAGCTACAGGTGATGGTGATGATATTATCTGCTTTCTCTCTTTACATACTTCTTCAATTATGGCTAGTACTTCATCTACCTTTTCTTTATCTACACCTATTAATAATGTTGTGTTTCCTGATTTTAGAAATCCTCCTGTAGTAGCTAGTTTCGTAACTCTAAAACCTCTATCTGTTATTACCTCAATTAAATCATTTGCATCATCATCTTGAACTATTGCAATAACTAATTTCATATAATCCCATCCTTTCTATAACTTTATTTTTTTTATGGTGTTAATTATATCTTTATGAACTTCATCAATGTTTCTATTACCATCTATTACTTCTATTTTATCATATTTTCTACAAATATCTAAGTAACCTTCAAAAACTTTTTTATGAAACTCATTACCACTGTTTTCTAACCGATCTAAAGTCTTTTGCATTTTCTTTCTTTTTAATCCTTCCTCATATGGAATGGTAATCATAAATACTAAATCAGCTTCAAGTCCATCGAGTGCTGCTTCATTAATTTTCTTTACTCTTTCCATCCCCAGACCGCGACCAATTCCTTGGTACACCATTGACGAATAAACGAAACGATCACATATAACTATTTTACCAAGGTTTAATGCTGGCTTTATAACTTCATTAACTAGTTGTGCCCGAGAAGCAGCATAAAGTAATGCCTCACACATATAACTCATACTACAGTTCTCATTGTCTAAAATTATTTCTCTGATTTTTTCACTGATTTCTGTACCCCCAGGTTCTCTCGTTCTTACTACCTCATAGCCTAATTCTTTTAGATGATTTTCTAATAATTGTATTTGAGTAGTTTTTCCTGAACCATCTGGGCCTTCTAATGCTATTAGCCGACCTCTTTCCATGTAATCCCCTCCACAATATGTATATATTAGTATAAAGCATTAATACTATCTATTTTTCTACCGTTGCTACTTTTCCACCATTAATTCCAAGCACTGTTACATCGCACTCTAAGTAATATTCTATTACATCTATGGTTTCCTTGCTTAGTCTTTCTCCAGGCATTACAATAGGTATACCTGGCGGATATGGGACTATTGCTACTGCACTTATTTTATTCTTTGCATTTTTCAGTTCTAAGATAGTCTTTTCTCTACCCATTACTTCATATGGAAACATAACTGATATTGGCATACCATAATCTATCAAATTCACGTATACATCCTTTAAAACGCTCATATCACAGTTTTTTAGAGCTATATATAATTTATGAAAATCTTCCCGTTCATTAAAAGGTGAAAATATTAAAATTACATTTCTGCTGTCACTCATTTCAGCTTGAATTTTGTTTTCTCTTAGGTACTCTAATAACTTATGTCCACTATAACCTTTAGGTACATTTAATATATATCTTGTTAGATCCATAGTATAGCTAATATCCTCTTCAGGATAATTTGATGTTGCATCACATAAATCTTGCTGACCTAAAATATAAAACTTCCCTAATCCATTAATTTTGTCTCTATATAATAAACATAATTTAATTAACTCCCCATAGTCAACTTCACCATACTCTTGAATATAATACCTTGCATAATCCATAGAGCACAAAAGCATATAAGATGGACTAGTACTTAAAAAAGCACTTACATAGAAATCTACCTTACTAATATCTATCCCTTGTCCTACATGTAAAAAAGCTGTTTGTGTTAGGCTAGGTAGCGTTTTATGAGAACTCATAACCACCATATTCGCACCCATCGTCAAAGGATTTTTAGGTAATAACTTACAAGCACCAAAATGAGCACCATGAGCAGCATCTACTAGTACCTTGATATTATATTTTTTAGCTACTTTAATAACATATGGTAAATCAAAACATATACCATAATAACTAGGATAAGTAACAACAATTCCTTTAACATCTTTATTTTCATTCATTAAATAAAGAAAATGCTCCTTATCTAAAGGAAATGGAGCATCATACTTTGAATGAATTTTATTTTTAATATACACTGGCCTTAGCTTTCTCATAATAATGGCATTAAATATTGAACGATGACAATTTCTCTCTACAATAATTTTATCACCTTCATTAAAAGATGAAAAAATCATAGCTAAATTCCCACTAGTGCTACCATTCACTAAAAAATAAGATTTTATACTTCCATAGTAATTACTCAATAATTTTTGAGATTCTTTTATTATTCCTTCTGCATTATGAAGATTATCTAATCCATCGACCTCTGTAATATCTCCTTTAATAAAATTTTCATAAAGCTCTCTACCTTGTCTTGTTTTTAAAAAACCAAGCCCACCTTTATGCCCTGGTGTACAAAAGGAAACATTTTTTTCTTTTATATATGTTAACACTCCATCTACAAGTGGTAATCTTGACAATCTTTAGTCACTCCTCTTGGTATAAACCGTACTAATGTCTTTCTTATACAGTTCTTGTAATATTCATAGAAATCCGTATTAGCTTTTGATGCTATTATTCTTCCTTCACAATTATTGCAAATTCCCATTCCATTTATTATTATACCATCATTTAGAGGCTTTCTACATATAATACACTTTTCTTTTTTCATAATTTCCCCCTCAAACTTGATAATTTAAAACTAACTAAAGTATAGCCTCTTATAATATATCTTATTCAACTTACTATGGTTTCTTATTTTGTCCACATAATTATTTGAAATATATTTATCTACATTTTATGCCAAAACTAGCTATATAAAATTATTATTTGACCTTATACAATTTTATTTTTTTATCAATATATTTATGTAACTTTGGTTATACTAATTATATTAATAATTATGTTAATGCTGAGAGGAGAACAGTCTATGAAACAAGAAATTATAAGTTATATAAGTAGTATAAAAGAAGATATATATAATTTATCAAACTATCTTTATATTAATCCAGAAACTAATTATAATGAATATAAGGCTTGTTCTTACATAGTAAATATGTTAAAAGCTCATGACTTCGAAGTAGAAGAAAACTATTGTGATATTCCTACTTCTTTTTATGCACAATATGGAAATGGACATCCTAAGGTATGTTATGTATGCAAATACACATCTACAGAAAATATAGGTCATATATTCGGCAATAATATAAATGCTAGTATTTCTATTGGTGCAGCACTCGGCTTATCAAAAATAATATCCAAAAGCGGTGGAAGCGTGATAGTGCTAGGATGCCCAGGAGAGTACTCTAATGGATCGGAGTTAACTCTGACAAAAGAAAAGTGTTTTGAAGATATGGATGTTATCATTGCACCTCATTGTGATGTTAAAAATTCAGAAAGTGGTACCTCAATGGCTTCAATCCCAATCAAAATTAAATTTCACGAAAATGATAGTAATAATAACTTATATTTAAATAATTTTACATCTTTGGACGCCTATTTATTTATTCTTAATACAATAAGTCAGTTACTGAAAGGACTAAACAACAACTGCTCTATTGACAATATTTCTATAAATAATGCATCCACTAAAATTAATTCATTTTCTAATTCAGATGTTAAATTTTATTTAAGAGCTACCAGCCTAACTTATGCTAGAATGCTCCAAAAAACAATTGTAGATTTTATTAAGTCAATGTCCCAAACAATGAATATAACTCAAGAAATAACATTATTTGAATTACCTTCACAAGAACTTTTATCTAACAAATGTTTATCAAGAATATTTACACACAACTTAAAAGAATGCGGCATTATTGATATAGATTCTTGTAAAAATACTATATACGGTTTGGGAATAGGTTCTATAAGTCATACTACACCATGTATATATCCTTCTATTGCTATTACAGAAAATCCTTTAATAAGTTGCCCCTCCCTTGCATTTGCTTTAGAGACTCAAACAGAGTTCTGCAGAATAAATATGATGAAAGCGACGGAAGCTCTCGCCATAACAGGCCTTGATATTATTGAGAGAAAAGATCTATTAAAAGAAATAACACTTGAATTAAAATAACATTAAATATTATCTCACCATAAAAAAAAGAAGTATAATTAAAATTCAATTATACTTCTTTTATATTTATTTATTTATTTATTTATTATAAAAATATTGATTTTTCTTTTAATAACTTAATTTTCTTCATAAGGCCATCACTAGGTTCAAAATAAAACTTTTTCAATTTATCTCCTACTTTATATACACAACAGAATTTACTTGCAACAAATGTAGAACATATATATTTTTTACTACTAGTAATATGACTGTCTGAATTATAGTTGCAATATTTCCCAATATATTGTATATCTTTTAATTTAATGTCTTCCAGTATTGTAACTTCTTCACCTTTTATTTTATGAATAATAAATTGATCAACAACAATTGAATACTTATACTTAACCTTACATTTTGAAAACTCTACATAACAAAGAGCGATCATTAGTGTATTAAAGAACATAGTTACAAACGTTTTAATGTTTATGCTACCTATACTTAACTTAGGCAATAAGTCTGATAGGCATATGAATGTAATTAATGTAATAAACAACAATACTATAGCTGGAAACTTTTTTCTTTGAACCATCTCTTTATACATGAAAGCCAGACCCCCCCTAAAATAATTTAAAGCGCTAAACATAAATAGTTTTGTACCCAACATATGTGATTATACTAGCATTTCATATATTAATCTACTTGTACTAAGGTCACTATCCTCTGTATGTCGTAATATAGGTCCATATACCATGTTTATATCAATCTATATGCATCAACATATGTATTTCTAAGTTTATCTCTACAATACTGATTTTAATTAAATGTTGTGTATATTTATTCGTTATTTGTATTTGTAAGAACATGAACTAAGTATAGTTCGAATAATTGAATTTTATAATTTATCCATCCAACTATTACTTGTCTTATTTTCATTGTACAAAGCTTCATACTCATAGCATTATTTCTTTAAGCTTAATTTTAGTTTCTTAACAGAGTTTTGATGTACTCTTATTCCTATTTAACCTTTTTTGATAAAATGTAAATCCTAAATACTTTAACTTCCACGCTCTTACAACACTTGGAACTATCAATGCGTGATAGTGAATTGCACCCATACTGGACGCACAACAAAAAAAGTACTTTGTATATATTATACAAAGTACTTTGGAGGCGCCACCCGGATTTGAACCGGGGAATAAAGGTTTTGCAGACCTTGACCTTACCGCTTGGCTATAGCGCCATAACTGGTGGCTAAACCCGGAATCGAACCAGGGACACGAGGATTTTCAGTCCTCTGCTCTACCGACTGAGCTATTTAGCCATGTAACCTGGCGACGACCTACTCTTCCACAAGGT